>CAVCFO010000005.1:0-82640 GCA_963601575.1 bacterium | reverse complement strand
TATAACGGAGATGGATCATCTACAAAGGGATATGCAGTTTCTGTCATGAATATTGAAGCTAATGGCGGATATAAAGGGAAGGCTAATGTAGCAATAAAAGGCGGAACCTTTACCGGCGGTGTTGCGATACTTGACAATGTAGCGGATGGTGGAGCCGTTGACGAAAACAAAAAAGGGCAAATCACCATCACAGGCGGCATGTTCTCAACCGACCCGTCAGATCATGTGGAAGAAAATGGCACGAATTATTTTGTAAGACGTGAAGGTAGCGAGGGTAGCTACACTTACACAGTCCTAGCAAAAAGTGACTTAACAACCGGCGTGTATCTGACTGATCCAAGCAGCGCATTGACAGGAAGATTCTATATCAGCGAAACAAATGACAAAGGAGGGACTTGGACAGTAAGCTATAGGAGCGGAAGTAGCTCGTCCTCATCCACAACCACAACCACGGACAACGTAACAAACACCACCGAGGACAAGACAACAGGCACCGGTTCGACTACAGAGACGAGTAAGGTTGAGAAAACCACAGCAACCGTAAAGTCAGAAACCAAGACGAATGCCGACGGAACAAAGACGGTTGCCGCAACGGTTGACTCGACAACCGCAACAAAGATTGTTGAGAAAGCAGTGGAAAATAAATCCGAAGAAGTGGTTATAGATACAGCAGCTGCATCGCAAGCAGGCACCACTGCGGTGACCGAGACCGCGGCGGGAACCAAAACAGAAGTTGCCCTGCCTGAACAGACCGTCAAAGCTATCGCACAGGAAACCGAAGCGGCGGTAACCATAAGATCCGACGCAGCCGAGGTGAAATTAGATACGGAGGCCGTTAAGGCGCTCGCGGATCAGTCAGGAGATCTCGGAACCGTCAGCCTCGTTGTGGAAACTGTTGCTCAGTCCGAGAGCAAGGTAGAAGTTGACCTAAAGCTTGTAACTTCCAAGGGAAGCGTAACCGAGTTTAAGGGAGGGAACGTAAGCGTAACCGTTAAGCTGAATACGGCACTCGCCGCAAAACCGGTAGTTTGCGTATATATCGATGACTTCGGAACATACCACAAGGTGAGCGGCCAGAAGAATGCCGACGGCACATACACCTTTGTAACAGGCCACTTCTCATCATATGCCGTTATGGCAGAGGAAGAAGCCGATGAGGTGATCGCAGAGCAAACCAAAAATGTTGAGAAGCTGGTAGGCGGTTTGACGCTCAAGGCACGCTCCGCCAAAACCGAAAAGGGTAGCATCAAGGTTACCCTCACAGTGAATGCAGACGACATCAAAGCAATCGAAGACCTCGGCTACACTGTAAAATACAAATTCTACAGAAGCACAAAGAAGGCGAAAGGCTACCAGGCAAAGTATGAAAAAGCAGGCCTTACATATACCAATACAGCCGGCACGAAGGGCACCAGATATTACTACAAAGCCCGCGTAATGGTATATGATGCACAGGGCGCGCTCATTGCGAAGACGGCACTTACTCAGTGCAGGTACGCATGCAGAGTTAAATAACAACAAAGCGGCTCGAAAGAGCCGCTTTTGCATTTGCCTTCGCACCTGCGGACGCGCGTCCGAGCAATTTATGTCTGCCGGCTCCTGTTTGTGCTCGCCGCTTTTTTTCTGAAATCTGTCCAAATCCGATTGACAAACAGCCCATAACAAGCTATATTATAGCAGTCATCACAGATTTGACAGAAAATTTGGCTTACTTTTGGTGTTACGGAAGTGCTGACGAGCATGGCAAACGTGCTATTTTTTAAGAAGCTTCTCAGAAAGGAAATGGCAGAATGAGAAAATACAGTTTCGCTGATTCCTTTGCAAAATCCGCAAAGGAGTGGGGACTTTATATAGAAACATTTTTGAAATGGGTTGTGGTTGCCGGGCTCATAGGCGGCGCAGGCGGCATACTGGGTGCGATATTTCACCACAGTATCGAGGCGGCGGAAAGCACGCGAAATGCCAATCCGCAGCTGCTATTGCTGCTTCCGCTTGCCGGCCTTATAATAGTTGGATTCTACAAATTGACAAGAACCGAGGGACTGAATACGAACCATGTGATCAGGGCAGTACACAAGGGCAAGAGACTTTCTGTAATGCTGATGCCTGCTATTTTCCTTGGAACCGTGCTTACACATCTTTGCGGAGGAAGTGCCGGCAGAGAGGGTGCGGCGCTTCAGATGGGCGGCACCATAGGTCAGTGGATCGGCAGGGGACTTCATCTGGACGACAGTGACCTTAGGATTGCAACGCTTGCCGGGATGGCGGCATTCTTTTCTGCCATATTCGGTACGCCTCTTGCCGCGGCCGTGTTTGCGGTAATGGTAATCAGCATCGGGATCCTCTATCATGTAGCGCTTGTTCCATGCCTTATCGCCTCTCTTTGCGCGTATTTTGTCAGCACATCGCTGGATACAAAGCCCGTCAAATTCAGCATAGCTGTGCCGCAAATCGCGCCGGAAATGTTTTTGAAGGTTGCCTTGCTGGGCATACTTTGCGCCATCGTTTCGATTCTCTTTTGCATTGCGATCCAGTTTGCAGAGAAAATCATGGCGAAGGCTTTCCCAAATGCCTATATCAGGGCGATCGCGGGAGGAATAGTTATAATAGCATTGACATATGCCCTCGGCACAAGGGATTATAATGGAGTCGGAATGGACATAATAGCTAATGCCGTTGAGGCAGGAAAGGCAGAGCCACTTGCATTTCTGCTCAAGCTTATCTTTACGGCAGTGACCCTAGCTGCCGGATTTAAGGGCGGAGAGATCGTTCCGTCATTTTTCGTGGGTGCTGCGTTTGGCTGCGTGATGGCGCCGCTGCTTGGAATCCCGGCGGGCTTCGGTGCGGCGATAGGGCTTGTTTGCGTATTTTGCGGCGTCACGAACTGCCCGATTTCGTCTATTTTTCTTTCGATTGAGCTTTTCGGGGCGGAAGGGATGCTTTACTTTGCCGCAGCCTGCTGCATATGCTATATGATGTCGGGCTATAACGGAATTTACTCAAGCCAGATGATCATGTATTCGAAGCGCAAGGCAAAATTTATCAACGCCTATACCAACGGAAAGAAAAATGCAGGCCGGTAGGCAGGCGCTTTTATGCAAGTTTATAATTCAATCCCTTACAGTTCAGTTTTGAAGAAACCTGCGATTTCTCCCATGAGATAGTCCTTCAATTTGGACTCTTTATAGCTCATTTCATAGCCGTGATAATTTTCGGTAGTAACCGTGATTATGCGGCTATTTTCGTAGGCGGCGGCGCACTCCCGACTCGTTTCTTCTGTCACCACATGGTCGAGGGTGTTTGTTATGACAAGCACAGGCCTTGCTCCAAATTTATAACCGAAGTCGCAAGGGTTATAATCCTCAAACTCCCTGAACCAATCCTCGGTAAGCTTTAGCCCTTGAAACTTGACAAAACCGTACCTTCCGGCGCTTTCTTTCAGTCTATCCCAACTCTTTTGGCCGCCTGTGTAATAGATCATCGCATTTTCGTTACCGGCAGGCGCAACCATGGCAAGCGCCTTATAATCATAGCCTCCGGCGCTTTCGTTTGCCATTTTCATCACAACTCTGCCGCCCATGCTTCGGGCATAAAGCCCGATGCGCGCCTTGTCGATATCATAATTTTTGCACATATATTCGATTCCACAAATCATGGCATCTTCCATGCTAGCAAGGTCATAGACATTCGTCTTTTCTGCATCTTTCTCCGGGGAGGTGCGCGGGTTAAAATCCATGCGAATTGCGGCAAATCCAGCGCTTGCAAGCCTCTCGGAAAGCTCCGGGGCTCCACCGCTGTTAAGAGTTCCTTTGAAGCCGTGACCTATTGCAACGAGCGGCATAGCACCGCCAAAACCTTCCGGATACACGGCTTCCGCCATCAAATAACCCCCATCTGTTTTTAGAAAGAAAGTCTCCTTTGCTACCGCAAATTCGCCCGATTTTTCGTTTATATCTATTTTTTCACCGCAGGAGCAGAGTACCGAACCTGCAATCAGCAGGCAGAGCAGCGCCGTCGCGGTTTTCTTCCAAGATGCAATCATTTCGTTTCTCCCATTCTCATACTATTATAATCCATTGTCATGGATGCTGCAAATCTTCTTTGACATGAAACAGGACGCGGAAAATATTTGTAGTTAAATTCTGTTAAAAAAGCCTTGACAAGTAATTATATGAAGATTATAATGCAAGTGAAAGGAATAGGTGGTATAAAATGAGAATGATAAAATTAGGAATATATCTAAAAAACAGGCAACATGCGAAGGATATTGCAAGGGCGCTTGTGGACATGCAGACCAACCTTGAAATTTCATTGCTCGAGGGAAGGCTATACCAGAGAGCCTCGGAAGTAGGACGATATGATATTATACTCAGTGACAGAAGTGAATTTCGAACATATGAACCCAAGGCGCTGGTCTTTACGGACAATGTCAACTTTGAATTTGACGAAAAATATGAAAAAGAAGGTCAGACCCTCAGCGCATTTGCTGCGGCAGACGAAATATTTGCGGCACTTCTTCGCATCTTCGAAAGGAATAACCATAAACTGTTTATGGGTAATAATAATTATTCGTGCAAAACCATAATATTTTCCTCCAAGGCAGGTGGCAGCGGCACTTCTGCTGCTGCCATAACTTGCGGCAGACTGCTCGCATCGGAGCATGGCAAGAAGGTTCTTTATCTGAATGCCGGCGGCTCAGAAAGCTGGAAGCTCTATATATCGGATCTTCCAAAGCCTCACAGACCGGCAGGAGAAATCCCGCATCTCATACAAAATGACGCCTTGCAAGGCTTCGATTGCTATTTGCAGCGTGATAGATACGGCTTATCCTACCTCGACAGGACTGAAAAGAACCAGATCGTATTGCAAAAGCTATGCGAGTCGGGAAAATATGAATTTATTATAGTTGATAGCCCGGATCTTTCCTGCGATACCAGCTTTGACAGACTATATTTTGTTAGAAATGACAAAGACAAGAGATCAGCCTTTTGCAATGAGATTGCAGCGGGAGAAAATCAAGGAGAAGTGACAGAAATAATAAATCGCAGCGCTTCTTCGGGATGGGATGAAGGACGGCTAAAAATCCCGGATGATCGTGAGAGCTTCGCAAGCTGCCAGACAGGAATACAGATTGCAATGGATGGCTACTATGCCATGAATATAGGGAAGGTGTGCAGAGAATGGATATAAGCATCAGAGCACGGAATTTCGCAGACGAAACGATGAAGGCGGTGCGAGACAGACTTGGCAGCGAGAAGGAAGTCGACGATTTTGCGGCAATGAGGATGATAATTCAAACGATATTTGACGACGAAAGGTGCAACTCATTTTCCTATAAGGATATCGAAATAGTGATAAACAGAATATTTTACAAAACCAGGCGAAAACTCGGAATACTCCAGCCGCTTATAGAGGATGAAAATGTCAGCGAGATTATGGTGAACGGGCCGAAGGACATATTTATAGAAAGAAATGGCAAAATCGAAAAATACGATGCCGAATTTGACTCTACGGAGGAACTGGAAGAGGTCATGCGAAACATAGCAGGAGAAGTCAGAAGAGAAATCAACGAGCGCAGCCCCATCGTGGACGCAAGGCTTGCGGACGGCTCTCGTGTAAATGGCGTATATAAGAATATAGCCTTGAACGGACCTATACTTACCATAAGAAAATTTTCCGAAAGCTATATGCAAATGGATGATTTGGTAAGCAACGGAACCATAAACAGAGAGGGCGCGGAGCTCCTGCGCCATTTGGTAAGATGCGGATATAATATATTTGTTAGCGGCGGTACATCATCCGGCAAGACCACACTACTGAATGCGCTTGCCGAGGCGGTCCCAAGAGATGAGCGCGTGATCATAATCGAGGATTCCACGGAGCTTAAGATGAAATATATAGAAAATATCGTCCACTTGGAGTGCAAGAATAGCAATGCCCGCGGCGAAGGAGGGGTGAGCATGTCGGATCTCATAAAATCCAGCCTCAGAATGCGCCCGAACAGGATCATCGTCGGCGAGGTGAGGGGCGGCGAGGTGATCGATATGCTGCAGGCGATGAATACCGGTCACGACGGGAGCCTTTCTACGGGTCATGCTAATTCTGTGGAGGGCATGCTAAAAAGGCTGGAGTCACTGTATCTTGCGGCTATGCCTATCAGCGTTGATGCCATACGGGAGCAAATAGTCCAGGGGCTTGATATAATGGTGCATATCGCAAGGCAAAAGGATGGCAAAAGGCGCGTGAGCGAGATAACCGAACTTGTCGGCTACGAGGCGGGAGCATTCAAGCTGAACAAACTCATGGGGCTTGACGAAAAAGGTGAGCTGCGCCATTTGGGATGCGGAATCCAAAAGATAAAAGGAGAAGTCGAGGTAATAAATTGAGAGATTATAGGAAGCCGAATCTTAGCGGCAACGAGAAAGCAGCCTTCTTTTCGGGGATAATTGCTTCGGGTGCTGCGGTAGGGATACTATTTTATAATAGCCTCCTTGTGAGTGCGATAATTTCCGCGGCCTTGATTTTGGCCTTGCCGGGATACAAGGAGAAAATGGTAATAAAGCACCAGCGGGAGCTTTTGATGCAATTCAAGGATTTGCTATATTCTATTTCGGCATCTGTTTCCTCCGGGAGGAGCATGGCGGAGGCGCTAACGGAGGCAAAGGACTTTTGCGGGGCATCTTACGAGAAAACAGACTACATAATGATAGAGCTTGAGCATATGACATCAAGACTTGCCAACGGCAACGAGACGGATACGGAGGTGCTTTATGACTTTGCCCAAAGAAGCGGACTGGATGATGCTATGGATTTTGCAAGGGTATACGAAAGCTGCAAAAGTAGCGGTGCAGATCTAAATGCAGCAATATCAACGGCTGTAGATCTTATCGGAGATAAGATCGAACTTGAAGACGAGCTCAAAACTCAGCTTGCGCAAAAGATATTTGAAGGAAGAATTGTGGGCGGATCGCCATTTCTGATCGTTCTTATGATTAGAATTACCGCGCCGGATTATATCAGCCCCATGTTCGAAACCGGGCAGGGGCTTGCAATCACTACGATCGCGCTCTTGCTCATGGCAGTGTCGATTTTGATGACAGAAAGGATAAACAGAATTGAAATCTAAGATTAAAAAGACGATGGAAAAAAATCGAAACGAAATTATCACCGCTCTGCCTTGCTTTATCAATCAGCTTTTGCTACTTATGCATAGCGGAGTGATCCTTACGGACGCCTTTTGCAGAATTGCGGAGGGCTATGGAAACTTGGATGAGAAGAGGAAAAACTATTTTACGCGTCAGGTCTATAACATATATGTAGCTTCTCAGCAAAATGGAGAAAATGTTATAGCGGCCTTTTGCAAATTCGCCAGGGCATCTAATGTAAAGGAACTTGCAAGAGTCGCATCGATTATGAGCGAAAATTTGAGCAGGGGAAGCGACCTCTGGGAAAAACTTGCCCAGCAGAGCGAAACTCTCTGGGAGGAAAGAAAAAGAAATGCGCTCAGCAGAATCAGGCTTTCGGAAAGCAAGATGAGCTTTCCACTGGGGATTTTGTTGATGGCATTGATAATTGTGACGGCAGCGCCGGCGATGCTTCAAATATAAATGAAAAGGGAGGTAAGAGATGAGATTACTCAACAAAAGAGGAATGGAAATGGTGCAGGTTGCGATACTTGTCGCAATCGCAGTGACAATCGGACTGATATTCAAGGATCAGATCACGAGCTTTGTCAACAACACTTTCGGCTCACTTAGCAATGCAAAATTCTAGGAAAGCACTATGCGCATGATTGAAGCGACCCTGATAATACCCCTGACTATTCTCATTGTGGCAGCATTGATAAGTTTGATGATGAATTTTTATTCGGATCTTAATGCGCAAATTGAGCAGCACGAGGTGGAAATCAAGGAGGAGTACAAGATCTCCGAGACAGTAGGAATCAGAGTATGGGACAGGCTTAGATATGAAAAGAAAAATTAAGATGATAAGCAAAAGAGGATCATATGCGATACTTGCTTCTATTCTGTTTTCTTCTGTGATGATTCTTGCATCAGCGGTAATTCATGCGGCGGGTGAAAATGCCATCGCAAGCACCGCAGAGAGCTTCGGAGTGTTGTGGGGAAGGAGTATTTTGGCGGAGTATGACACTAATTTGAAAGACAGGTATGGTATATTTGCCTATAGCGGCAACGAAGCTCAGGTTGAGGAAAAGCTCGAAAATTATGTGAAATATTCATGCGAAGATAAAAAATATATTACCCTTGACAGCTGCGAGTGCAGCCTCTCAGGCTATGAGCTTTGCGAATCGGAAAATTTTTTCGCCCAGATCAAGGAAGCGGTTCTGTATGATGCGAAAGCAATATCTTCATATGCTTTGCCGGAGTATAGCGATGAGGATTCGGATAGATATATAAAAAATCGAAGAATCATAAGTGCGCTGCCTTCGGGAGGAAGCGACAAAGGCATTGAAATAACTGCCCTTGCGGAAAAGATACGAGAAATCAAAGATGCGGAGGATCTCATAGATGACAGCGCCGAAAACATTTATATCTTTCGCTTTTTCAAGGACTGCTTGAATGACAGGGAACTTGGGGAAACCTTTTTCAGAAACGAGATCGAATACATTGTGACGGGGAAGCTCGACGATTCGGCAGCAAAGAAGAAGGTAAAAACAAATCTTACGATACTAAGAAATGTTCTAAACCTGGCTTATCTTTATTCCTGCGAAGAGAAAAGGCAGGCAACGCTGGCGGCTGCCGAGATTTTGATGCCGGCTTCTCCTCTTCTGCTTCAGGCTTTGATAATGGAGAGCTGGGCATTTATGGAGGCGCAAAATGATGTGAAGCTGCTGTATGCAGGCAGAGAAGTGCCCTTGATAAAAAAAGATGAAAACTGGGCGATTTCGCTAAAAAGCGTCCTCGCCGCAGAATATGGATGCGATGCATCGGGAAACGATGCTGAGCCATCAGGCAGCGAAGGCAAAGGCTATATTTTGCCGCCTAAGGTCGAGGGAAGGAGTTATGAGGATTACCTGAGGATATTCGTAACGGCGCTTCCAAAAGAAACAAAAAAGCTCCGGATCCTAGACCTGATACAGATAAATATGAAATATCTATATTGTGAGTATTTTCTGATAAGCGATTATCATACCGGCCTTAGATATTCCATTGAGATTAACGGGAAAAAACATGAATTTGATGAAAAATACTAAGAAGGGCAGCTATATAGTAGAGGCGGCGCTCAGTATGCCCGTTTTTATACTTTGCATAGTTGCCATCGCGCTGATTATAAATACCATAGGTATATGCGAAAATATCGGATATAGCAGCGCAAAAGAGCTGCACAAAATCAGCGAAAAAGCATATGCCGGCGAAGGTGGCGGGACATTGCAAAGAATTGCCCTCCGGAGCGCTGTCGCATCTGAGAATCCTAAGATTAGAGACTTTGCGGTTACGGACTTTCGCTACAAATATTCGGATAACGGCATCGACGAGCTGATCGGGCTTGAAACAAAGTCAAATTTCAAGGTAGTAAATTCCATCGGCATAAATGGAAAAATCGAATTTTCTCAGAAGCTCCTGACAAGAGCCTTTACGGGAAAGACAGAAGATTCAAAGCCCCTTTCGCTCTCAGAGTTTCAAAAAAACGAGGCGTCGAATCCGGTGGTGATTTTTCCAAGATACGGAGAGAAATTTCACAGCGAAAGCTGCCGATATGTCATACAAAAATATAGCGGCAACGAATATAAAATTATGCTCGAAAAAGAAGATGCAAAGGCAAAGGGATACGCGCCTTGCAGCGTTTGCGGAGGAGGAGAAAAGACAAATGAGCAGAGTCTATATTGACCTTAAGAATAGCCCTCGGCTTTACGAAAACAAGGTGCAGAAGCTCGAGATGGGTATATGCGAAGAAATTTTGCCACTTTCTGTGGTCAAGGATAAGAAAAGGCAGAGAGGAGTCTATCATACCGACGGATATCAAAAGCTAAGCAGCCTCGGAATGCTGAGCGCAAGGCAGGTCTTGTCTGCAGCTGGAGGAGTGATTGCGATGCAGGATAAACTCCAAAAGAATTTGTTCTTTCCCGGCGAATACATATTGTCTGTCGATGCGATATTCACAGACGAAAGACTCGAAAAATTCAAAATTGCCTACATTCCGGTAGAGAAAGAACGACCAGAAAAATCGCTCGCCTGCTTCGTAGGTTCTATGAAAAGATATACAAGCATAGGCGGCGCAGGATACCTGGATGCCTTGCGAAATCTCATAGAAACGGGCACCATGAGAAGCGAAGAGCTCATCGGAGCTATAGAAAAAATGAAGCAAGAAATCCGTATTTGCGGGATAAAATAATGGGAAATAAGGAGAAAATGAAAATACAGAAAATTCGAGGATGAAAATGTGCTCGGGGCTGTGTTATAATGGTTCTATCAATTATAAGAGTATAAAGGCGGCATTGCCGTAAGGTAAGAACCATTGAAACGCAGCTTGGAAAATCGTGACAGCGTTATAATGGTTCTACCGATCATAAACATAAGAGCGGCGTTGCCGTAAGGTAAGAACCATTGAAACGCAGCTTGGGAAAATGGGGGCAGCGTTATAATGGTTCTATCAAAAGACACAAGGAGAACTGAAGATGATACCTCTTTCAACAAGGATGAGACCTGACAGACTCGAAGATTTTGTAGGACAGGAGCATTTCATGTACGAAGGCTCACTCTTTTATAATGCCATAAAAAACAAGACCTTCGACTCGGCAATTTTTTTCGGACCCTCGGGAACCGGCAAAACCACGCTGGCAAGGATAATTGCCCGCGAAATGGACGGCGAATTTTATGAGCTGAATGCCTCGGTTACGGGCACGAAGGAACTGAAAGAGCTAATCGAAAAGGCCAAATTATCATTCTACGGACTCGAAAAGAAGACGACTTATGTATATGTGGATGAGGTTCACCGCTGGAACAAGCTTCAGCAGGACAGTCTCCTCAAGGCACTTGAGGAGGGAGTTATAAAGTTCATAGGAAGCACCACGGAGAACCCGTATTTTTCAATAAATAATGCCCTCATAAGCCGCGTGAGAAACATATATGAATTTCGCAGGCTGAGCACGGATAATTTGCTTACGATCGTAATGCGCGCCCTGGAGGATGAGGAGCTTGGCTTTGGCAGGCTCAAGATAAAATACGATCCTGCGGCAATAAGGACGCTTTGCGAAATGACAAACGGAGATGCAAGGGTGGCACTCGACACCATAGGCTTTATTGTAGACAACCTTTCGGAGGGGCAGACTATAGACAGCCGAATAGTTTCCGAGGCAATGCAGCGAAAGATCGGATTTTATGACAAGGAAGAAGACCGGTATAATCTTCTAAGCGCACTCCAAAAGTCCGTGCGCGGGAGCGATCCGGATGCGGCAGTTCATTATCTTGCAAGGCTCCTGGACGGAGGCGCGGATCTAAGGATGATCGGCCGCAGGCTTATGGTCATGGCAAGCGAAGATGTGGGAATGGCATATCCATCGGCGATTTCGATAGTTACGGCATGCGTGCAGGCGGCGGATATGGTGGGGCTCCCGGAGGCGAGGATAAACCTAGCCCAGGCGACGGTACTTCTTGCATCGGCACCTAAGTCCAATGCCGCATATATGGCGCTTGAGACGGCGACTCGGGATCTAAAAACGAAGAAAATTGATGATATTCCGCCGCATCTGAAGGACACTCACTACAAGGGTGCATCAAAGCTCGGATACGGCGGCGGCTACAAATATCCTCACGCCTTCGGCGGGTATGTAAAGCAGCAATATCTGCCGGATAACCTATATAGAGAAGGCGTAAAATACTACAATCCGACGGAAAACGGCTCCGAGGCCTCATTCAAAAGATATCTTGAGAGCCTGCAGAAGTTCGGAGATGCGCAAGGAAAAAATAACAAGAAATAAAATATAAATCAAAATAAATTATAAGGAAAGCATAATGGCAAAACAAATTTTGACGGCTCCGCATTCGGGATTTTGCTTTGGTGTAAAACAGGCAATAGAAAAAACCGAGGCTGAAATCGAAAAAAAAGCGAAAAATAAGTCAGAAGGCAGGATATATACATGGGGCCCGCTCATTCATAACAAGACAGTAACGGATGGACTCAGGGAAAAGGGCGTCTATATAATCGACGACCTAGAGGATGTGCGCCCGGAAGATGTTATAATCGTCAGATCTCACGGTGAAACAAAAAAGTTTTTTGAAGAGGCTGAGAAGACAAGCTGCAGGATAATAGATGCAACCTGTCCCTTCGTCAAGAAAATCCAGCATCTGGCAGAAAATGCGCACCGCCGCGGAAAACAGGTCGTTATCGCAGGCGACAGCACGCATCCTGAGGTGATAGGCATAAACGGCTGGTGCGAAAATAGCGCAATCGTTGTAAATTCAGCGGATGAGGCCGAACGGATGCTAAAGGAATGCGGGGAAAAAGACTTTTTCTTAGTAGCCCAGACTACCATAAAACAAGAGCTCTTTGACGAGGTGACATCGGTATTTGCAAGACGCAAAGCACTGGTCGAAGTGGATAATACGATTTGTAATGCCACGGCTCTTCGCCAAAAGAGCTGCGCAGGTCTTGCGGAAAATTGCGATGCGATGCTCATAATCGGAGGCCGCGAAAGCTCCAACACGCGAAAATTATTCGAAATTTCGGGAAAAAGGTGCAAAAAAACTTTTTTTGCAGAAAAAATCGAAGATTTGCCGTTGCACGAGCTCGCCGGATATGATAAAATAGGCATTGCAGCGGGTGCCTCGACGCCCGAATGCGTAATTAAGGAGGTTATTGCTACCATGATTGAAAAAAATGAAATGAGCATGGAAGAACTGCTTGCTACCGAAGAATATGATTTGGACGGAGCTATGAGACTTCCAAGACTCAACGAAGTTGTTAACGGAACGGTACATCAGGTTACTGAAAATGGAGTCATCGTTGACATGGGTTGTAAAAAAGACGGAATTATTCCGAAAGAAGAAGTAACATTGGAAGGAGACCAGAAGTTGACTGACTTATTCAAGGTTGGCGATGAAATCCAAGCTAAAGTAGTTAAGACTGACGACGGCGAAGGCGTTATTACACTTTCCAAGAAAAAACTCGAAGTCAATGCACACTGGAACGAAATCAATGAAGCTTACGAGAACAAGGAAACTATTACTGTCAAGGTTGTAAGACAGGTAAACGGCGGCGTAATCGCAGCATACAAAGAAGTTTCTGGATTCATTCCGCTTTCGCAGCTTTCGGACAAATTTGTCGAAAATGCAGACGAATTTATAGGCAAGGAATTAACGGTTAAGGTTACGAGAGTTGACCTCAGAAGAGGCAGAGCAGTATTCTCTCACAAGGTAATCCTAATCGAAGAAAAGAAGAAGCAGGTTGAAGCTGTTTGGAACAGCCTTAATGTCGGCGATATCGTCGAAGGTACTGTTATGAGGTTCACCGACTACGGCGCTTTCGTAGATCTGGGCGGAATCGACGGACTTCTTCATATTTCCGAAATTTCCTGGGGCAAGCTCAAACACCCACAGGAGGTTCTCCAAATCGGAGACAGAGTCAAGGTTAAGATCCTTTCAATGAACGAAGAAAAGGGCAAGATTTCCCTCGGACTCAAGCAGACTACACCGGAACCATGGTCCGTAATCAACGAAAAATATGCTGTTGGACAGGTTGTACCTGGCAAAGTAGTTCAGATCAAAGAATATGGTGCTTTCGTTGAACTTGAACCTGGTCTTGATGGACTGGTACATATCTCTGAGGTTGCTCACAAGAGAGTCAACGATATCGCAGAAGAGCTTGAGATCGGTCAGGAAGTAGAAGCCAAGATTCTCGAAATCGATACCGAGAGAAAGAGAATCAGCCTCAGCATCAAGCAGACTCTCGAAGCTCCGCAGGCAGAAGCCTGCGAAGAAGAAGCAGAAGAAGACGAGGAATAATCGCAAGATTGCCGGTTTACGGCTTTACAAAAGAGGGGCGGGAGTCCCTCTTTTTTGTATAGATAAAACCACGCGCAGGAGGTGTGGCCGGTTTTTCATGTTCTCTTGCCGGCGCAAATTTTCAGAGGCAGGTCATGAAATCTTGACTTTGAGCCAAAAATCTTCTATACTTTTTTTATGAAAAAGAAATCACAAGGAAAGCAAAACTTTTATCAAAAAAGTACAAAATGGATGTATGATAGGATGCAGAGGCCAAAATCAGGCACCAGCGAAATTCGCAGCGGTATCCTCGAAAAGCATCCAAAAGGCTTCGGCTTCGTAAGGATGGAAGAAGGCGGAGATATTTTCGTTGCAAAAGACGATATGCTCGGCGCTATGAACGGCGATCTGGTGGAGGTCGATATGCTGCCGCCATATCTTTGGACGCGTTCAAAAGAGGGAATTATTACAAGAGTTCTGGAGCGAAATACTTCTGAGGTCGTGGGGACATTCCAAAACAATCGCAAGTTTGGCTTTGTAATTCCCGATGACAAGAAGCTACTGGAGGATATCTATATCAAAAAAGATTTTTTCCGCGGCGCGCAGGACGGAGACAAGGTAGTCGCAAAGATAACTAAGTATCCGGAGAAAAACTCGGGCGCCGAAGGGAAAATTACGGAAATCGTTGCAAAAAAGGATCAAATAGGAGGCGATGTGCTTTCGATGATTCGCGCAGCAGGCCTTTTCGAAACCTTCCCGAGCAGGTGCAACGCAGAGGCAAAGGCACGCTCGCGGGAAGAAATAGATAGCGAGGGCGCATGGTTTAGGCTTGATCTTCGCAATAAGAATACGATAACTATTGATGGGCCTTTTGCAAAGGACCTTGATGATGCGGTTTCCATCGACAGACTGCCTAGTGGGAACAGGCTCCTTGGGGTTCATATCGCGGATGTGAGCCACTTTGTGGAGGAGGATGGATATCTAGACCGCGAAGCCATGAAACGCGGCAGCAGCGTATATCTTCTCAACCGCGTGATTCCCATGCTTCCGAAGGCATTGTCAAACGGTATATGCAGCCTAAACGAAGGCGAGGACAGACGGACTCTTTCGTGTATCATGGAAATCGATAGTGAAGGAAACGTGGTTTCTCACGAAATCTGCGAGACTGTGATTCGCTCAAAGGCGAGAATGGTATATGATGATGTTTCGGATATGCTGGAGGAAGAGGCCTTCGAAAGCGCGAGCGACTCAGAAAAGCTGAGAATAGAGAAGCTACGGGCAAAATATGATTTTATCTATGATGATCTGCGAGAAATGGCAGATTTGGCAGCGATCCTAAGGCACAAGCGCAAAAGGCGCGGGAGCCTTGACTTTGATATACCGGAGGTCGAGATTATCCTCGATGAGGATGAAAATCCTATAGACATTCGCCCGGAGAAAAGACGCGTTGCCAACCGCATGATCGAGGAGTTCATGCTTGTGGCAAACGAAACCGTGGCAGAGCACTTCTGCTGGATGCAATATCCGTTCATATACCGTGTTCATGAGAAGCCTGCGCCCGAGAAAATGGTGGACCTAAAGGCATATCTTATGAATTTTGGCATACATCTGAAGGGCAGCGCGGACAATATAAATCCGAAGACTCTTGCGGATATTATCACGCAGATCGAGGACGAGCCTTATGAGGCAGTTGTCAACCGGCTGATCCTCAGAACCATGAAAAAGGCCTATTATAGCACGGAATGCGATGGGCATTTCGGCCTGGCATTTAGATACTATTGTCATTTCACTTCCCCGATTCGCAGATACCCGGATCTGTTCATACATCGAGTGATCAAGAAGGCCATTACGGGAAGAATGACAGAGGAGAAGCTTGCAAAATACAGAATCGACGCGATAAATGCAGCCGAGGCTTCCTCACGTGCCGAGAAAAAAGCTCAGGAACTGGAAAGAGAGGTAGACAAGCTAAAAAAATGCCAGTTTATTGCCCGGTATATCGGCGAGGAGTTCGACGGAATCGTAAGCGGCATAACCGAGTTTGGCATCTATGTGGAGCTTGATAATACTGTTGAGGGAATGGCATTCGCAAGGGACCTTCGGCGAGCATATCAGCTTGGCGAAAAGGTGCGAATCCGAGTCCTTGACGCAAGACCTGCAGAGCGGCAGATCGACTTTGAAATATTGGAATAGCCCAATAAGCCCAAAAAGGCGGTGCATAGCGCACCGCCTTTTTGGGCTCGAATATAATTTATTATTAAATATTTTTTACCCTATCGATCCTCCAGAAATCTCCGGTGAAAAGAATCAGCAATGCATAAATTTCGAGTCTTCCGGCGATCATAAGAAGCGATAAGAAAATAAGAGAGAAGGAATTATACATCCCGAAATATCCGCTTGCACCAACTTCGCCGAGGCCAAGACCAGTGTTCGTAAACAGCCCGATCGCCGTGGAGAGGGTTGTCTCCAGGTCGAAATTATTTAGCGATAAAACCAGAGATGAGAAGAAGAATATCGCAAAAAACAGCATGATATGCGATGTGATTGCCGAAACCCGTGGGGCAGGGACCGCATTTCCGTCTACTATGACAGCCTTTACCGAATTCGGATGAATCTGTTTGAATATGCTGCGGCGTATCAGCTTGAAAAGAACGATGATTCGAATGACCTTCAGCGAGCCGGAGGTTGACATGGAGCAACCTCCGACAAAGAGCAAGGTGAAAAGCGTAGCAATAGCAAATGTCGGCCATTTCGTATAATCGCATACAAAATATCCCGAGGTCGAAATGAAGGCTATTACCTGGCAAAGGGCATCCTTTATCGCCTGCCAAAGGCTCGAATATGTACCGCTGAGTTTCAGCGAGAGGGCAATCAGCAGTGACGAGAAAAGGATTATCCCACCAAAGACACGAACCTCAATATTCCTAAAAAACATTTCAGGCCTGCCGTGCAGCAGGAAGTAGAACAAAGTATAATTGAGTGACGAAAGCAGGGTGAAAATCATAATTACGCTGCGTACATAAGGCAAGGCAAAATATTCTGCATTTTTGGGCGTGATGAGAAGCCCGCCCGTGCTTACGCTGCTGAAGGTATTTACGAGCGCATCAAAAAATCCCATAGGACTCATACAAAGAAGTATCAATTCCGCGAGGGAAAATAACGCATATGTAAGATAGAGGAATTTTCCTGTATCAGAGAACTTTGCGCCGACCTTCACAAGGGAAGGACCCGTGGATTCCGCAGAGGCTATCGACTGACCGCTGATGCCAAGAGCAGGGAAAATAGACACGAGCAAAACGAGGATTCCCATTCCACCCAGCCAGTTGGAGACCGCATGCCAAAGCAAAAGCGCCCGCGGCATCGTATCAAAGTCAAATGCGGTGCAGCCTGTGGTAGAAAAGCCTGCTACCGATTCGAAAAGACTGCCTGCAAATGAATATCCCTGTCCGCTGAAATAAAAGGGAAAGGCTCCGATAAGCGAGCATAGCGCCCAGCTCATACAGGCTATGAGATATCCCTCGTGGGCGTGAAGGCTGATCTTGTCAAACTTTAGCAAGGTCAATATTACAAAACCGGGGCAAATGCAAAAAAGCCCCGTAACAAAGAGCGAAGAAGCAGCAGCCCACTCCTCAAAATACATCGCAGCTACCGTACAAGGCACCATGGCGATTCCTTCAAAAAGTGTCAATATTCCCAATGTCTTGATCAAAACTTTTGCGTTAATATGCATAGCAACCTCTAGCTCGCCTTGTTAGGATGGCGATAATATTTCGAAAAAAGTATGAGAACCGTAAAGAGCTCAAGCCTTCCGGCAATCATCAAAAATGAGCAGACGAATTTCGAAAATTCCGAAAATGCCGCAAAATTACCCTCGGGGTCTATCAGACCAAATCCCGTGCCGATGTTCGCAAGGCAAGATGCCGAGGCACTAAATGATGTAACAAAGTCAAAATCATCTATCGAAATGAGCAGCATTCCCGAGAAAAATACGACTATATATGTCATTATAAATCCCGTTATACGAATGACCGCATCCGTTGGTATTTCTGAGTCACTAATCATTACGGGGGCTATTCTGCTGGGATGGATGCGCAGCGAAACGCTCCTATGAATCAGCTTAAGGCCCACCAAAATGCGCACACACTTCACTCCGCCGGAAACAGAAAACAGGCAGCCGCCGAAGAAAAACAGGCACAAAATTATCATCTGTGCAAATGTCGGCCATAGTCCGTAATCAGCTACATAAAATCCCGTGGTTGTAATGGTGGAAACTACCGTAAATATGCTATTTGCCAGGGCACTTGTAAAATCCCGAAAACCGCCTAAAACTCCGTTGGCAGCGAAGACAAGCAGGGAGAAGACTCCCGTAGCCGTCAGGTAAAATCTAAGCTCTTCGTCTCCGCTAACGGCCGAAAATCCCCGCCTTTTCCATAGGAAAAAGAGCGTGAAATTCGTTCCGGCAAGGAGCATAAAGATAACGATAGTCAATTTTATATAAATACTATCGAAATGAGCAATGTTATCATTATAGCTCGAAAATCCACCCGTGGAAACGGTAGAAAATGTATGAACCAGCGAGTCAAAAATGCCCATTCCTCCCAGAATAAGGAGCAAGGCCTCAGATAGACTCAGCCCTATATATATCTTATAAAGCGGAAAACTTTGACCATTCTTACCAAGTACGGGAAGAAGTGAAGATACGAAAAGAAGGACGGAAAGCCCGCCCAGCCACTGGGTGAGCGAGCGCCAGAATATGATCGAGCGCGGCAACGCCTCTATATCGCTAATCACGCTCGCTCCGGTTGTCGTAAATCCCGAACAAGACTCAAAGAATGCGTCCGCAAAAGACGGCAAGGTCCCTGATAATATAAATGGAAGGCAGCCGATGAGAGATGCGACAAGCCACGAAAAGCTAACCGCAAAGAATTTTTGTCGCAGTTTCAAGCTGCCGGAGACAGGCTTTGAGCAAAAGCGTGCAAGACTTGCGAAAAGTATGCAGCCGCAGATAACCCCTGCAAAGGCAAGAATCGATGCTCTTTCGCCATATGCAAAAGCAAGGACAAGGGGAATAGCCATTGCAACCGCAAGTCCGTAGAGCAAATAACTCTGTATTCTGATTATATCGCTGAACCTACCAAGCATTCTTTTGCCTTTCTGTTCGGATAATTTATTCGTATCCTATTTCAATAAGCCTTCACTAAAAGATTTCTTCGTCGTCATGAGCTTTTCCAGCTCTCCGATATCCGAAAGCAGACAGAAGATAGTAACCTTATCGTCTGCCATGATTTTTGTATTGCCATTTGGGATGATAACCTCCTGGCGCCTGTGTATCGCTGCGATGAGAACGCCCTCCGGGAGCTTGACATCCCGAAGAGGCACATTTGCAAGCTTCATATCGTCGGTTGCGATAATTTCCATGATCTCCGCCTGGCCCTGTATCAGAAGGTATGAGACGATACGCTTCGACCCTTGAATATAGCGCAAGATATTGCTTGCAACGATATCCAGCGGATTGAGAACCATGTCGACGCCCATTTTTTCGATCAAATCCTTGTAGCTCTGGCGGCTTACCTTGGAAATAACATCTTCTATATTGCGCTGCTTTGCAATGAGCGCAAGCAGGAGATTTTCTTCGTCGAGTCCCGTAGCCGCAACGAAAGCATCCATTTCGTCGAAATTTTCTTCGTCCAGGAGATTGCTGTCCGTGGCATCGCCGTGCAAAATCATTACATCATCAAGATGCGAAGAAAGGTAGTAGCAACGCTCCTTGCTCTTTTCGATGAGCTTGACGGAGACTCCAAACTCGGAGAGTTTGTCCGCAAGGTAAAATCCTGTTTTCCCGCCGCCTGCGATCATAACCTTTTGCAGGTTCGTATACTTTCCTTTTTCGTGAACACGGCTGTGGAGTTTGGCAATTTCCGAACGCTCGCCGATCAAATATATGGTATCATCCGGCTCTATGGTATTTTGTCCGTGCGGAATGATGATCTTGCCATTTCGCGAAATAGCAACTACCAGCATGTTTGGAAGAACCTTGCTGACCTCAACCATCGAAAGCTTTTGCAGCTTCGGGAAACGCTTAACCTTGAATTGTACGAGTGAAACCTTGCCACTGGAAAAAATGCCGTTGGTCAGCGTATATTTTTCGACGAGATATTTATAAATTTCGTGGGTGATGGAAAGGTCCGGATTGACTATGTGATCTATGTGCATCGTGTCCTTGATGAAATCCATCTGGTTCATGTGCTCCGGATCACGAACCCTTGCAATGACCTTAGCGCATCCAAGCTTTTTGGCAAAGGAGGCTATGACGATATTCTTTTCGTCCCTGTCGGTACAGGCGATGAGAAAGTCAAAGGTATTGACCGAGCAGCGCCGAAGCAGGCTGATCTGCTTTGCGTTGCCTAGGACCGTGAGGACGTCGAACTGCTGAGAAACCTTGTTGAGTATATCCTCATTCTTGTCAATTACGGTAATTGAGTGATTTCCGCCTACCAAGGCTCCGGTTATTTTCAGTCCGAGTTTTCCGGCACCTATTATTGCAATCTTCATCTTTTCCCTCCAAAAAGCAAAATTCAATATATCATAAAAATTTTACTATGCAATATTGCACCCTATATTTTAGCATATTCTAAACAATTTGCAAGTCTCAAAGATTTATTGTAGAATAAATATAAATAAGAAAATAAAGGCGAGGATAGAAATGAGCAAGTTTATTGCAGACAAAATAGATGAGGAAATTCTCCGAAAGAGTCGGGACATAAGGCTTATCGCACTCGACCTGGACGGAACGACCCTGACGCGGGATGGACTGAGCCGGAGGACGAAGGATACCCTGGAGGATGCGCTCGAAAGGGACATAGAGGTGGTAATAGCAACCGGCAGGGTCTTTAGCGCCTTGCCCGAGAGAATTCACAAAATAAAGGGGCTTAGGCATATAATCACATCAAATGGAGCGCATATCACGGACGCAAAGACCGGAGACTTCATATACTCAAACTATGCGAGCGAAGAGGCGGTTATGCGGGTTTGCGGGATCTTGCGAGACGAAAAATATCCTGTGGAGGTTTTTACCGAGGGCAGGGCATACATAGACAGACAGGTATATGAGGATCTTGCAAAGAATGGATCCACATATATGAGTCCGAAATATGTGCTCAGGACCCGCATACCGGTCGACGGAATATATGATTTTCTGGCGAAACACTGCAAAAAAATCGAGAATATAAATATACACTTTGAATTTTTCGAGGAAAAGGATGCGATGCATGAGAGGCTCTCCTCGCTCAGCGGGATCACCGTTACATCTTCTTTTTCGCACAATTTGGAGGTTGGCGGGGCTACAACCAGCAAGGCGAGTGCGATCCGCGAAATCTGCAGGGAAGCAGGACTTGCGCCGCAAGCTGTCATGGCATTCGGGGACAGCCCAAACGACATAAGCATGATAAGGGATGCAGGCATCGGAATCGCCATGCTGAATGCAACAGAAGATGTGAAGGAAGCGGCAGATTGCATTACGCTTAGCAACGATGACGAGGGCGTGGCCTATGCCATCCGCAAACTTATTTTCGAAAAAATATAAGAAAACCGCACTAAACAATAATAAAAAACATATCTCCCATCTATTGGGAGATTTTTCTTGACATTTGAAACAAAATATTGTAATATTAGTTAAATAATTTATTGTGAGGTAAACATGAACAGAAAAGAAACGGGAAATGCGGGAGAGACCCTGGCATGTGAGGTTTTGCAGCGACAAGGCTTCAGGATTCTGTGCAGAAATTACAGATGCCCTTACGGAGAAATAGACATTATTGCCGGCAAGGGAAGACGAATAATTTTCGCCGAGGTCAAGACGCGGCTTTCGGACGGCTTCGGAGCGGGCAGAGAAGCTGTGAACAAGGACAAACGCAGACGGATTAGGATGGCCGCAAAGCATTTTCTCGTAGGATCTGATCTTAGATATGATGATGTCGAGTTTCAGGTAATCGAGGTTCATGTAGCTCAAATTTGTGATTTGTTTGATTAGGAGGTTAAAAAATGCTCTTTATGACGAAGACAGCGGCTCTGATGGGGATAGACGGAGTCGGCGTAAATGCAGAGGTGGATGTAGGCAAGGGCCTTCCGGCCTTTCATGTGACGGGGCTTGGAGACACGGCGGTAAAGGAGGCCGCTGACCGGGTTCACAGCGCAATTATCAATTGCGGATTTTCTTATCCGAAGGGGCATATAACGGTAAATCTTTCACCGGCATGGCTCCACAAAAGGGGAAGCCACTATGACTTTGCCATTGCTGCGGGAATCCTTGCGGCGGAGGGGATAATAATCTGCGACGACCTCGAAAAGAAGGCCTTTATCGGTGAACTTGGGCTGGATGGCAGAATACTCCCGGTAAAGGGTATTTTGCCCATGGTAAAGGCGCTCGCAGGCTCCGTGGAGGAAATCTATCTTGCGGAGGGAAATTGCAAAGAAGCCAGTCTTGCGGCCTCCATAGGAGGTGCAAAGATATTCGCAGCGGAGAGCCTGAGAGATGCAGTAGACGTGCTGAACGGATATAAGCCCAAGGAAAACTTTGTTCCGCAGCAAAAGGAAGATGTTAATGAGCGGGAATTCCTCGATTTTGCGGATGTGAAGGGGCATTGGGCGGCAAAGGAGGCTATCGTAACAGCGATCTCGGGTGGACACGGGCTTCTTCTTTGCGGCTCTCCCGGCACAGGCAAAAGCATGCTTGCCCGAAGAATTCCCGGAATATTGCCAAAGATGTCCGTAGAAGAATCGCTGGAAACATCTATGCTCTATTCGCTGCTTGGAAAATTGGACGACAACCGTCCCATTATAGAAGAAAGACCATTTAGGCAAATAGATAAAGAAGCAACCCGCATGGCAATTCTCGGAGGCGGTCATCAGCCGGTGCCGGGGGAAGTTTCGCTCGCACACAACGGCATACTTTTCATGGACGAGTTTCTGGAATTTTCGAGGCAACAAATCGAATTTCTGAGGCTACCCATAGAAGAAGGAAGGGTGGTTATCCACCGGCGCGGGACAAATTATGTTTTCCCATCGAGATTCACGCTTGTGGCAGCATCAAACCCTTGCAAATGCGGCTATCTTGGCGACCCGCACAAGGAATGCAAATGCACGCAAAGAGAGATCGAAAGGTACAGAAGCAGGCTCTCGGGACCTATTGCGGAGAGAATAGACATGTTCTTGCAGATAAATCGAGTTGAATATAGCGAGCTGACCTCAGCCTCATCAGAATCCAGCGCAGAGATGGCCGAGCGCGTGAGGATGGCGCGCGAAATCCAAAAGGAACGCTTTAGGGGCAGAAAAATCAACCTGAATGCCAGGATGCAGGAAGGCGAATTGAAGGAGTTTTGTGAGCTGGGGGCAAAGGAAGCTGATTTTATGAGGCAAATTTATGAGAAACATCATCTCAGCCCGCGCAGATACCACAAAATACTCAAGACTGCAAGAACCATCGCCGATGTTGCAGGATGCAAGGATATCGGGATTTCTCATCTATCGTCGGCTTTTGGATATACAAATTTCTGATTTGAGAAATTCGTGAAATTTGCGCGAGCTAAAAATGTAAGAAAACAGGGAAATAGTCATGAGCAAAATAAATAATATAATTATTGTAAAAAAGGGAGATTCGGCCTATCCGGAGCGCCTGGCGATACTCCCGGATTCGCCGGAAAAGCTGTATTGTATCGGGAATATCGACTTATTACAAAAGAGATGCATCGCTGTAGTAGGCTCCAGAAAATGCACCGAATACGGCAGGCAGGTTGCCATGCGAATCGGCAAAGCCGCGGCGCAAAATGATATAGTTACGGTAAGCGGCATGGCCCTGGGAATAGACTCATTTGCACATATTGGTGCACTGCAAAAGGACGGAGATACCATAGCGGTTCTGGGCTGCGGCGTCGATATATGCTATCCGCCGGCAAATAAAAAGCTCTATGAGCAAATAAAGCAGGAAGGCCTTGTGATTTCGGAGACAGAACCCGGGACAATGGCACTTCCCTATATGTTTCCTCGCAGAAACAGGATAATTTCGGGACTGTCAGAAGCTCTGGTGGTTACGGAGGCAGGGACAAACAGCGGGGCGCTTATAACAGCAGAACTTGCTGAGGCTCAGGGGAGGGAAGTCTTTTGCGTCCCCGGCAATATCACAAACGCATGCTGCCTCGGTAGCAATAAACTCCTGATGGACGGAGCAAGAGCAATCGCAGTCATCGATGACATATTTACGGAGATCGGAATTTGCCCAAGGAGCACGCCGGAAGAACTTGCAAGCCTCGGAAAAGACGAGGCAGAGGTATATCTTGCGGTTAAGGAAAACGGTGAGACCACCGTGGATTATCTTTGCCAAAAATTAAAAAAAGATGCCTCATTTATCGTTGGAATAGTGGGTATTTTGGAGATAAAGGGCTTGGTAAATTATAGCCTCGGAAAAATTTTTGTTGCAAAATTCTAAATTTCATACTATTATATGTTTTTATAAGAACGAAATTTTGGAGGAGAAATGGCAACTGCAAGCAAAACTGCCAAGAAGCAGACGAAAAGCACATCGAGTGGAAAGACTCTCGTGATAGTGGAATCGCCATCCAAGGCGAAGACCATAGGCAAATATTTGGGTTCATCATATAAGGTAATCGCCTCGGTGGGGCATATTCGCGACCTGCCAAAGAGCAAGCTTGGGATCGACATAGAAAATGATTTCGAGCCGAATTATATTCCCATCAGGGGCAAGGGCGACCTGATCAAAGAATTGAAGAAAGAAGCGAAGGCTGCGAAAAAAGTCTATCTGGCAACCGACCCGGACCGAGAGGGAGAAGCCATATCCTGGCATCTGGCATATCTTCTTGGAATCGACGCAAACACGCCGTGCAGAATCGTCTTTAACGAGATTACAAAGGACGCCATCAAAAACGCAATAAAGAATCCGAGAGCGATCGATTTGAGACTGGTTGACGCCCAGCAGGCAAGACGTGTTCTTGACAGGCTTGTGGGATATCAGATAAGCCCGCTTCTTTGGCGCAAGGTGAGCAGGGGACTCAGTGCAGGCAGGGTTCAGTCTGCCGCACTCAAAATAATATGCGACAGAGAAAACCTGATCAAAAATTTTGTACCGAAAGAGTACTGGAACATAAACGTAGAATTTAAAAAAGGAAAGACTTTTACCGCAAGGCTTGCCGAGTTTAATGGGAAAAAGATAGAAATAGGAAGCAAGGAAGAAGTGGACAAGGCGCTTTCGGCTCTGGAGGCCGGCAAATATATCGCAGCGGAAATCATCAGAAAGCAGCGGAGCCGCAAGCCTTTCGCCCCGTTTACCACCAGCAGCCTGCAGCAGGATGCGGCGAACAAGCTGGGATTTACAACAAAGAAGACCATGATGGTTTCTCAGCAGCTCTACGAGGGCGTGGAAGTAAAGGGTCAAGGCACCGTGGGGCTTGTGACCTACATCAGAACCGACTCCGTAAGAATTTCCGCAGAAGCCAAGCAGGCGGCAAAACAGTATATCGAAGACAACTTCGGAAGCAAATATTCCGCAAATAATATTTATACCAACAAGAAAAAGGACATTCAAGACGCTCACGAGGCAATCAGACCCAGCAATATCGCACTTGATCCGGAAAAAATCAAGGATTCCCTAACAAAAGACCAGTACAGCCTCTATCGGCTCATCTGGACGAGGTTTCTTGCCAGCCAGATGGCGCCTGCCATCTTCGACGGAATGCAGGTAAATATAAAGAACGGCGGCTATCTGCTAAAGGCATCCGGTTCAAAGCTGATTTTCGACGGATATCAGAGGATTTATTCGCCGAATTTCGACGAAGACAAGGATAAGCTCCTGCCGGAAATCGAAGAAGGCGAGGAGCTGAAAGCCCAAAAGGCAGAAGGCGAGCAGAAATTCACCGAACCGCCGTCGAGGTTCACAGAAGCAAGCCTTGTAAAAGAGCTGGAAGAAAAAAATATCGGAAGGCCGAGTACCTACGCGCCGATTATCGCAACGATTCTGGACAGAAAATACATCTCCCGTGAGAAAAAGACGCTGATTCCGACGGATCTGGGCTTCCTCGTAACGGAGCTGATGGAGCAATATTTCAAAGAAATCGTGGACGCAGGATTTACCGCGGACATGGAGGATAAGCTGGACGACGTGGAGGCAAAGGACACGGACTGGAAAGAAATCATAAGAGACTTCTACGGCCCATTCAAAAAAGAACTGGACGTTGCGGATGAGGAACTTGAAAAGGTTAAGCTTCCAGATAGGATAACCGATGAGGTTTGCGAAAAATGCGGAAAACCGATGGCGATAAAAACCGGAAGATTCGGAGAATTTTTAGCTTGCACAGGCTATCCGGAGTGCAAGAACACCAAGCCCATCGTAAAATCCATCAACGTAAAATGCCCGGATTGCGGCAGAGATATCGTAGCAAAGAGAGGAAAATCAGGAAAAATTTTCTACGGGTGCAGTGGATATCCGGAATGCACAAGAGCCTACTGGTATAAACCGACAAACAAAAAATGTCCGGAATGCGGCGAACTTTTACTTGAAAAACACACAAAAACCACGAAATACGCATGTTCAAATGCTAAATGTGGATATAAAGAGTAATATGGGAGGTAATCAGATGATAGAATTTCATGCAACCACAATTTGCGCGGTAAGACGGGGCCCGGACGATATCTGTATCGGCGGCGACGGACAGGTTACCATGGGCGAACATACAATTATGAAAAACGGCGCAAAGAAAGTCAGGAAGATATATAAAAATACGGTGGTAACAGGCTTTGCAGGCTCTGTCGCGGACGCCTTTGCCCTTACGGACAAGTTCGAAAAGAAGCTTGACGAACATTCCGGCAACCTAAAACGGGCGGCGGTTGATCTGGCTCAGATTTGGCGCTCCGACAAGGGAATGAGAAGCCTGGAAGCCCTGATGATAGTGGCAGACAGAGAAAATATGCTGGTTATTTCCGGAAACGGAGAGGTAATCGAGCCGGATCAGGACTTCGTGGCAATAGGCTCCGGCGGAAATTTCGCATATTCTGCGGCAAACGCTTTGTTTAACAACACCGATATGGATGCGGAGGCAATCGTGCGGGAGTCCCTTAGAATTGCAAGCTCCATCTGCGTTTATACCAACAGCAATATCTCGATTGAAAAGTTATAAGGGGGATAAAAAATGGCAAGTAAATTATATAGTATGACTCCCAAGGAAATCGTCAGCGAGCTTGACAAATATATAATCGGGCAGGACGAAGCGAAAAAATCGGTGGCAATCGCCCTGAGAAACAGATACAGAAGAAGTCTGCTTTCAGAAGAAATGCGGGAGGAGATAACGCCGAAGAACATCCTTATGATGGGACCTACCGGCTGCGGCAAAACCGAAATCGCAAGAAGGCTTGCAAAACTCATGGACGCACCTTTTGTAAAGGTGGAGGCAACCAAATTTACCGAAGTAGGCTATGTAGGCAGAGACGTGGACTCCATGGTAAGAGATTTGGTTGAAGCCTCCATGAGAGTGACAAAACAGAGCAAGCTGGAAGAAAAATACTCCGTAGCTGATAAGATCGTGGAGGAAAAGCTGGTAGAAGCGATAATTCCGGGAAAGAACAAGAAAAAACCTGGACAGCCGAAGAATCCATTTGATTTCATAATGAATAGCGGCGGATACACCAGTCAGAAGCAGCAGTATCTGGAGAGTCAGGCGGCAAAAGAGGAAGCTCAGCCGGAGGATAACAGCGTTGAAATGGCAAGGCAGCAGGTAAGAGAGCAGCTCCGGCAGGGACTTTTAGAAGAACAATATGTTGAAATCGAAGTGACGGACGCTCCAAAGGGCAACCAGCTTGACATGAGCAACGAGGGCATGAGCATCGCCATCGGAAACATTTTCGGGGACATGATGCCTGAGAGAACCAAGAAAAAGAACTGCAAGGTCAAGGACGCCAGAAAAATCCTCAGAGAGCAAGAGGCTCAGAAGCTCATTGACATGGATCTGGTGACGGACGAGGCAATTGCCAACGCCGAGCAGAACGGCATAATCTTTATAGATGAAATCGACAAGATCGCTTCCGGTTCGAGAATGACTTCCGGTGCGGACGTTTCCAGAGAAGGCGTGCAGAGAGATATTTTGCCTATCGTAGAGGGCAGCGTTATCAACACAAAATACGGCCCGGTTCGCACGGATCACATCCTGTTCATCGGCGCAGGAGCTTTCCATACCGCAAAACCGACGGATCTCATTCCGGAGCTTCAGGGGCGTTTCCCGATTCGGGTGACTCTGGACAGCCTCACAAAAGAAGATTTTGTGGAAATCCTCACAAAGCCTGAGAACGCTTTGATCAAACAGCACAAGGCGTTGCTTGAGACAGAGGGCATCGAAGTGGAATTTACGGAGGATGCCATCGACCAGATTGCGACGATTTCCTATGTGATGAACGAGCAGACGGAGAATATCGGTGCAAGACGGCTTCATACGGTGCTGGAAAAGCTCCTAGAAGATATTTCTTTCAACATTCCGGAAATGGAAGAAGAAAAAATCGTCATCGACCGGGAATATGTCGAGGACAAATTCAAGGAAACGATCCATGCAGAGGATTTGGATAAATATATTCTATAATTGCATAAAATACAAGACCCAAGCCCCGTGCTTGGGTCGAGGTTTAAGACTAAAGGTTTAAGATAGAGAATAAAGAAGAAAAAAGAAAAGCTAAGACCATGGAAAAAAATTTTTTAGAAAAGATAAGTCGGCTCAACTGGGTTCTCTGCGAAAGCACAACGGGGAAACTTTCATATGGGGAGCTTTGCGGAAACCTCAGCGAAATAGTAAACGCAAATTTTTATGTATTTGACAGAAACGGATTTGTGCTGGGAGCGGCATATACGAAGGCTTCTGACACATCGACATTTGAGGACGAGCCGGGGGTGGAAAAGATATCCGAAAGCGACAATTCGAATATGCTGGGTATCAAAGAAACCTATGCCAATATGATCGGCGAAAAGCTAAAATACATGTTTGGCGAAAATTATGAGATGACGGACAAATATCATACGCTGGTTCCCTCGGTTTGCGGCGGCGAGCGCATGGGAACTATACTCCTTGCAAGATACGACGAGCCCTTTACGGATGAGGAAATTGTCCTTGCGGAGTACGGAGCGGCGGTTGTCGGCCTTGAAATTCGCAGAAACGAAAGGCTAAAAAAAGAGAAGGAGCAGGCGCTGGAAACGGCGGTAAAAATGGCTCTTTACACCCTGTCAAATTCCGAAAAGGATGCCCTTGAGAAGATAATTCCGGAGATGCCCGGAGACGAGGGGAATATTGTCGCCAGCAAGATCGCAGCAAAATACGGGCTGACCAATTCGGTCATCGTAAGCGCGCTTAAGAAGCTTGAAAGCGCGGGGATTCTCGAGACAAAGTCGCTCGGGATGAAGGGTACGTATATTAAGATTTTGAATCCGCATGTAAGAAGTTTGATATGAATTGACAGGGGCTCTTGTGAGCCCCTGTTGTGCACTAATAGAAATATACCGGTGAAGCTAGATTGTTCAGGAAGGAAACAACGCTCCAGCCTGTTAAAATCTGATTTTTGGAATAAACCTTAAACTCCATGTCAACCTGGTCGGAATGTACATGGATGTGGACATTATCGTCATTATGCGGCATGTTTGGTTCCCCGGTGATTTTGATATGCGTATTTTCAGGTCCAACGGTTGCAAGGGAAGTTGCAACACCGATATTGATCATGCGCGGAAGCAGTTTAATCGCTTCTGCAGCATTGCCTTCAAATAATGTATCCTTTACACCTGTTTCTTCGATTTCCGGCTTGTAAACAGGTGTGTTTTTATAGGAGCCAGCCCAGCGGTTGAGCGTAAGCTCTGCTTCCGCACCGCCGATCAGAGTAATGGACTGCATAGCATCAAAGCCTCCGATGGTACCGGACGAGAAGTAGATTTTAACATCGTTTGCAGCAGCGGTTTCTTTGGCTTTTTCGAAAAAGTCTAAATCTGCAAAAGCACCGATGGACAGTGCCATGAAAGAAATGCCCTGATTGAGGACATCCAGACAATATTCCTGGACCGCTTCGACGGCCGCCATTTCGGCAACGATTTCCGGCTGGTCAGCAAGCAGTTCATTTAAGGTTTTTACTGCTTTGCAGCCGGCTTTTTCAGAAAGCTCTTTTAATTTATCGTCATTCCTGCCCAGAATTCCGGTCAGTTCATAGCAGGGCATTTTGCCATCCGCATAGGCGTTTACAACATTTGTGGCTAAAAAGCCATCTCCGATTATCGCAAATTTTCTTTTTTTCATAATATTTCATCCTCCATGATCTGCATTGCTGCGCCTTCTTCCGGCGGTCTTGCAGTAGCTTGATATAAAGCAAGCAGACCTGATTTCACTTTTGGTTCCGGTTTTACCCAGTTTTTCTTGCGTTCTGCAAGGGTTTCTTCATCAACATTTAAATTCAGATATCCTTCTGTAATATCGTATTCGATAATATCTCCGTCTTCGACCAGTGCCAGAGGGCCTCCGACATAGGCTTCCGGAGAAACATGTCCGATAATGGAGCCGTGATTGAATCCGGAGAAACGGCCGTCAGAAATCAGAGCAACTTTTGTTTCCAGTCCCTTCGCGAGGAGGCTGTCAGTTGCTTTCATGAGTTCGTTCATTCCGGGCGAGCCTTTTACGCCTTCATATCTTAAGACAACGACTTCTCCTCCGGTAATTTCATCATTCATAATGGCATCACGGGCATCTTCATCAGAATGGAAAACCCTTGCCGGGCCGCTGAAGTGCCACATGTTCTCAGGAATACCGGTCGGTCTGCATACAGCACCTTTGGCTGCCAGATTTCCGTGAAGAATCCGCATGCCGGGAAGGGTACTAATCGGATTCTCCAGCGATTTGATTACATCTTGGCCTTCCGGAGCAGGAACTGCATCCAGATATTCGCCCCAGGAAATACCGAGCAGATTTTTTGTATCGGTATAAAGCTTGGACTGAATCTGCTTCATGACAGCAGGGACACCACCTGCGTTGTATAAATCTACAACCGAATAGGTACCGGTCGGAATTACTCCGACGATGCATTTTATCTGAGAAGCAAGGGAATCGAAGTCATTCAGGGTCAGATTAATTCCAAGTTCTGTTGCGTAAGCAAGGATATGGATAACTGCATTGGTCGATCCGGCAATCGCCATATCGACCATAATGGTGTTCAGCAAAGCTTCTTTTGTTACCAACTCTTTCGGTGTAACGCCTTCTCTTGCCAGCTTCACAATGTACATTCCCGCTTCGGTGCATTTACGAAGCTTCAGGCTATCGCCCGCAGGAATGGTAGCTGTACCCGGGAGAACCATGTTCAGCGGTTCGCCCAAAATCTGCATGGTATTGGCAGTTCCCATGGAAGGGCATGCTCCGAAAGAAGGGCAGCCATATTCTTCTGCCATTTTCAGGATTTCTTCATCGCCGCGGATAGACGCAATATCAACTTCTGCCTGAACGATTTTGCGGCCGCCGCAGCTGCCCTGATACATCGGACCACCGGTAACGATGATGCAAGGAATGTTCAGACGCATAGCAGCCAGATAAGCACCTGCAATAATATTATCGCAGGATGCTAAAATAACCAGAGCATCGAAACTGTGGATTCTTGCAACTCCCTCAATGGACATAGCAACCACATCTCTCATGGCAAGCTCATAACGAAGTCCGACAGAGCCGGTTGCAACGTTGCCGCAGGTTGCAGGAACACCAAATTCCATTGGCATGCCGCCGGCAGCCCAGATGCCGTTTTTTACGTGATCTGCCAGCTGGCGGAGATGACCGGTTCCGGGGGAACCTTCAAAGAAGGTATTCGCAACGCCGATGTGAGGTTTTTCTTTAATATCATAATCACTGAAACCAGCAGCCTTATACATGGTTCTTCTGTTGCCCGCTTCAGATCCTTTCCAGTAATTTCTTCTCGAATTAAGATCGTACATTTTCATCCTCCTAATTTCAGAAAATAATCAACACAACTCATGAATGATTTATGATAACATAGTAATATCATAATATTTATCGATTGTCAACTATTTTTTGAAATTGACAAATGAGTTGTGATGTATTATGATTATAGCGTAAATGAGCTGTGAATGAACGAAAAGGAAAGATAAAAAAATGAAAAAATTGACTATGTTGACTTTGCTGGAAGCGATTAAAGAATGTAGCAGCCCGGTAGGTGCTGCATATCTGAGCAGATGTCTTGAGGCATCGACTGCGACCATTGGACGCATGATGAAGCAGGCAGAGGAGAAAGGTTATACGGAAAGCGTAAGCAATAAAGGAAGAATCCTGACCGCGAAAGGAGAGGCTTTTTTAGAAAGTCAGAATACGCAGGTTGAGATCCTTCAGAATGCTGAAGAAATGATTGCGCTTGTATTCAGTGAGGATGTGAAACATGCCATTGATATTTTGCAGCTGCGGAAGCTGGTTGAACCTTATGCAGTGCAGCTGGCAGCTCAAAATGCAACAGAAGAAGATAAAAACGAGATACGGGATTTGGATTTTGAGCATCGTTATGTGCTCCGAAAAGGAGAAAGGGGATCAGAGCAGGATCTTAGGTTCCATCTAAAATTCGCTGAGCTTTCGGGAAACAGCGCGATTTTTCAGGTTTTGCGTTTGCTGCTCACGGAAAATAATGTGTACCAGTTTTTCTCTTCTGTCAGCAGGCAGGGTGAGGCAGGTTCGCATGTAGATCATGAGGTCATCCTGCAAGCCTTTTTTGAAGGAGACGGAAAGAAGGCTGCCGCCGCAATGGAAAAGCACATTGACAATCTGATTCAGGTTGTGAAAAAGAGTACGAAGAATTAATAAGGGCAAGGAGCGTTTATAATTTAAATAGTTTGGAAAACAGGCACAATCAGCGGAGTTTTCGAAGATTGTGCTTTTTTCGTACAATCAAAACCATATATTCGCTTTGCCGTTAGCTTTTACACAGATAAAAAAATATTTAACACAGCTCAAGAATAATATGTATATAAAATTTTTTAATGAAAAAAGTATGATAATTTTTTCGCAAAAACTCAAAAAACGGGCTTGACAGAGAATTCTATATGTGATATAAATAACACAACACAGCTCACTAATGAGTTATGAAAACTCTTTTGGAATGAATGAAATGAAAAAACAGAAGCAATATGTTTTGTGAAAGCAAAGAGATTAGGAGTATGTAATGGACATCAAAGTGAAGCGGAGGTTTGACGAAAAAAATCTCCCCGATATGAAAACGATTAAAAGTGATGCAAAGAAAATTGCAGACGGAATTCATATAACCGAAACCTTGTTCATGAAAAAATACGGCGTTCAATCGGAATCGGAGTATAAGAAAAAAATGATAAAAGCCGGAAAAATTATGAAGCACGGTGTCATCGGATGGAATTCCTGGGAAGCAACGGCAGAAGGTGTACGAAAAGTATATGAAACACTAGAAAGAGAAGGCTCCTATATTGACAGACTGGGTATGATCTGCGACTGGATTATGGGGGTGCCGGAAGAATACCGAGATCGATTCCAGGCAAGCGGAAGTCTTATTTTTAACAGTCCTGAAGAATGGAATGAAATCGGACAGGTGGCACCGATCAGTCCGCATCTGGGTGATCATATGATTGGCTCTTTAAACAGTGTAGAAAATGTAAAACATGGTTTAGGAGCCGGAGTAACTTCCATCGGCAATTTGGCGCAGTATTTCACTTATGAGTATCCGGGACTGGATTTAGAAGAGTACAGAACAGAAGACTATATCAAGGCAATGGCGGTTATGGGCGAATTTAAAGAGCGGGGTGTATGCATCCATTGTAATCTGGACGATGGATATGGCGCTCAGTTCCACGATGTAGCCAATCTGCTTGGATGGGCTAAACTGGAGAAGTATATAGCAGAAGAATTGACCGGCGGCAGAGTGGCACACTGCTACGGGAACCTTTTCAGCGATCCGATGCTTCGAATTGTTTTCAATCGGGCGCTTAGCAGAATTGACAAGTATCAGACTCCCGGCACATTCGTCAATGGAAATACAATCGACTACGGAATGTGCATGCCGCGAAATTACTCAGTGCTTCCTTCTTATGCGATTGCAGACATTGCCTGTCAGATAAAATATCCGACCGGGTATGCGGTTAATGCAATTCCATTTTCGGAAGCTCTGCGGATTCCAAGTGCGGATGAAATTATTGAATGCCAGTTGGCAATGGATATGGCGATTGAAAAGGCACCGTATTATGCAGACTATTTTGACTGGGAAAAAATTGAGGTGGAAGCAGACCGAATTGCAGAAGGGGCAAACATATTCTTTGAAAGAGTATTAAATGCGCTGGATGATCTTGGTGTGGATATTGAGCACGCAGGTCAGATCGCAGCCGTTCTGAAGGCAATCGGACCGGAACAGCTGGAAGTGAATTTTGGTGCAGGCGAAGCTAGAGAAGGAGCTATGAGAGGACATGACCAAATCAGAGGAACCAGTATTGTTCGGACTATAACTAAAATTAGGGATGATGCACTGGCAAAGCTCAGTGATGAGAGTCAATCAGCACTAAAAGGTTTAAATATAGTGGTCGGTTCTACAGATGTACACGAGTTTGGAAAGGAAGTCGTAAAAAATGTTCTCAGCGAGGCAGGAGCCAATGTGTTTGATCTCGGAACATCGGTTGCTGTAACTGAGATTTTGGATACTGTCATAGAGTCCGGGAGCAAAATCGTATGCATGAGTACCTATAACGGAATGGCATTAAGCTTTGGCAAGGCTTTGCTCGAGACCCTGAAAAAAAGCGGCGTGGAAAATATAAAAGTCCTTATGGGAGGCAGATTAAATGAAGCAATCGGAGGAAGTGATGTTCCGGTTGATGTCCGTGATAAATTAACTTCTTTAGGAATTAATGTAGAAAACAATATTGATACATTGGTGGATACCATTGCAGAATATGCGAAAAAAAGGAGAAGCGATGAATAAGAAAATTGTATTTTGCGGAGGCGGCAATATGGCCGAAGGAATCCTTCGCAGCACCTTAAAAAAAGGTGTAGTGCAGAAAGAACTGGTAACGGTGAACGACCTGAATCAGAGCAGATGTGATTATCTGGAAAAGGAATATGGTGTAAAAGCTGTGACAGACGGGAATGAGGCAATTGCAGAAGCCGATGTCATCGTAATTGCGGTGCTTCCGCAAATTGTAGAAGCTGTTTCGCAAAATATAAAAAAACATTGCAAAAAGGATGTGTTAATCATTTCGATTGCAGCTGGTGTTACCATTTCAACACTGGAAAAACATCTGGGCATTGAAAAGAAAATCGTGCGGGTTATGCCGAACACGATGGGACAATCAGGCAATGGTCACAGTGCAGTAAAGCTGAACCAAAACATCGGAACAGAGGAAAAAACATTTGTTGATGCTTTTCTTGGTGCGTTGGGACAAGTAATGTATTTAGACGAAGACTTGTTTGCGGAGTTTACCGCTTACAGCTGCTCCGGACCGATGTGGGTATACCTGATGGCAGATGCACTGGTAGACGCAGGTGTATATGCGGGCTTCAGCCGTCAGCAGGCAAGACAGATTACTATAAAAAATATTTTGGGTGCGGCAACGATTCTTGATGTTACCGGAGAAAATCCGAAAGACAGGGTAAGTGAAATGTGCTCACCGGGCGGTGTGACAATTGAAGGCTTTAAGTCACTGTTGGATAATGGCTTCGCATCATCAATAATGGAGTCAATCAACAGCGCAGTTGAAAAATCAAGAAAAATTCAAAAGGAGAACAATAAAAATGAAAGCTAGAAAAATGTTCAGAACCATTGAAACTCACACGCTTGGACAGCCAACAAGAAATGTTGTGGGAGGCTTTCCGAAGATTCCGGGAAAAACAATGGCAGAAAAGTTTGAATATATGAAAGAAAATGCAGACTGGTTCAGAAAGCTTCTCTCTTTCGAACCGCGTGGCAATGACATCATGTCCGGAACTGTTATTACCGAACCTTGTACACCGGGAACCGATGTGGGCGTCCTGTATTTCGAAGCCAGCGACTGGATGCCGATGTGCGGACACGATACGATGGGTGTAACGGTTGCTTTAATTGAAGCAGGACTTGTGGAAGTGACAGAGCCGATTACGACAATCAAGCTGGATACTGCAGCGGGGGTTGTATCGGTAGAAGCGAAAGTGACCGATGGTGTAGTAGAGGAAGTATCCTTTACCAATGCTCCGGCACTGGTACTGAACAGGGCTGTTACAGTAGATACAAAAGAATACGGCAAGCTTACCATGGATATCTGCTGGGGCGGCAATGTTTATGCCATCCTTCCTGCAGAAAGTGTAGGCTTGGAGATCTGTCCGGCAAACTGCCCGAAGTTTATTGAAATTGCAAATTCTATTGGAAGAGATATCAATGAGCAAATTGAAATTAAACATCCTGAGCTCTGCTTCGTGAATAAGGTAACTCATGTGGAGTTTGCAGGCCCTCCGAAAACAGAAGGTGCTGACATTCAGAACTGTGTCGTTGCCCTGCCGAAGGTCATTGACCGTTCTCCATGCGGAACCGGCACCTCTGCGAAATCTGCACTGCTTGCGGCAGAAGGCAAACTGCATGTCGGAGAAAGTTTTGTGCATGAAAGTGTAACCGGGTCCTTATTCAAATGCGAAATTGTTGAAGAAACCACCGTTGGAGGTTTGCCTGCAGTTGTTCCCCGCGTAACGGGAAATGCATGCGTGATCGGTTTCGCAACATGGATTCTGGATCCAAAAGATCCATTCCCTGAAGGATTTTTGCTGGGAGTATAAGTTATCACTCGACTGATGAATAACGAAAAATAAATTAAAGTTCTGAAAAAGAAAGGAGACAAAAAATGTCGATAACAACAATTATAATGCTTCTGGTTTATCTGGTTGCATTTGGAGGAGGAAGTATTTTTATGATTTCCAAGTCGATGAACGGCGGAAAATCTGTGGATTCTCTTGATGGTAAGGCTGATGGATTTGGTTCCCGAATTGGTTTTGTTATTTCCACTATCGGAATGGCGGTCGGAGTGGGTGCAATGTGGCGCTTCCCTATGATGTGCGCAAAATGGGGAGGCGGAGCGTTTGTTCTTGCATTCGCAGCAATCTGTATTTTAATTGTAATTCCGGCCGGTTTCGCTGAAATTGCAATGGGAAGAAAGCTCCGTGCAGGAAATGTTACAGCGCTGGGCAGCGTTGCAGGCACTCCAGGTAAAGTATTAGGCTGGGTCTGCTCTCTGGAACAGACGATTCAGTTCGGATATTTCCCGGCAATTATCGCAATTGTAGTTGTTTATTTCTTTAAGTCGTTTAAGGGAATGTCCTATGCGGCAGATGCAGAAGTGCTTTTTACAGATATTAATGGCAATCGTCCTTTAATTTACGGTATTGTGTTGGTTCTGCTCATCTTAGTGGGACTTGTTTCTATGAAAGGTATAGCAGGCGGTATCGAAAAAATTTGCAAAATCATGCTTCCGGGCCTGTTTATTATTTTGGTAATTTTGGCTATTCGTGTATGCTTTATTCCGGGGATTGCAGAGGGGATTGAATATTACATCAAGCCTGACTGGTCACAGCTTGTAAATCCGGAAATGTGGGCACAGGCTGCCGGCATGGCACTGTTTGCTGTAGGTCTTGGGCCTGGAATCCTGCTCGCTTATGGACGTTATACGGATGACAGCATGGATATTGCAACGGATTTCGTAACGGTAAATGTGGTACAGCTCTTTATCTGCCTGCTGTCCGGCTTCATTATCATTCCGGCGGTAAAAGTTTTCGGCATGGATCCATTGATGGGAAAGGGCATCATGTTTGTAGCACTTCCAAAAGTTTTCGCAACAATGAGCGGTGGTGCAATCTTTATGGCATTATTCTTCCTGGCTGTTTTCTTCGCAGGTGTTTCCTCGCATATCAGTCAGCTGGAAGTAGGTATTCAGGCATTTGAAGATAAAAACGGCATGAAAATGTCTAGAAATAAATCCATCATAACGGTTGTCATTATTGCTGCCATCGCTGCAATTCCATGTACATGGAGCGATACTTTATTCGCGCTGATTGATAATGTCTGCGGCAACATTCTTTATACTGTAACTGCACTGGGTATTGCGATTATTGGCGCATGGGTTATCGGAGCAAAGAAAATCAGAGAAGAATGGTACAATACGACTTCCTCTGTTAAATGGGGCGCATGGATTGATGTCCTTTATAAATATTTAGTTGTCATCGTTCTTGCTTACTTCTCAATTACAGCAATTATTTCCTTATTTTAAAATTACATAACGAAACACAGGGGATTGTGAAAACTTAAAAACGGGGCTCGTATGAGCCCCTGTTTTGTCTTTATTCCATGTATTCCCCCGGATCTATCGGTTCGTCGTCGAGCCAAAGTTCCAGATGCAGATGCGGACCGGTAGACATACCTGTACTGCCGACGGTTCCAATCTGCGAGCCGGCTTTCATCTTATCTCCAACGGAAACTTGCATTTCTTTCAGGCAGGCATAGACTGTACTGAAACCGTCGGTATGATCGATTATGATATAGTTTCCACGCGATGCACTAAACTCTGCGGTTCTTACTTTGCCATCCGCTGCGGCAAACACAGGAGTCCCTTCTTCAGCAATATAATCGATACCGTCATGTGCCGGGACTTCTTGGATATTGGCATTTTTCGCTCCAAACGGGAAGCTGATTTTAAAAGAGGCAGCATCGGCAGGCGTTTCCGGCAAAAATAAATTTCCAAGACTGAATTTTTTCACGGCATAAACGCTTCCACATCCCAAAAGTAGAATCAGCGCAACTGTGACTGCAAGCGTCAGACACTTTCTCGAAACTGTCGGCTTACGGCTGTTTTCTTTTTGATTCATTTTTTCCAAAATCCTTTCCGGAGTATCCTCAGGAGCTTTCAGATTTTGAAAGGCCTTCTTCATTTTTTCCTTATCACTCATATGGATACCTCATCTTCCAAGCACTTTCTGAGCTCTTTTCTTGCGCGGGCAAGCCTTGTTCCGACCGTTCCTTGAGGAATTTCCAAAAGCTCTGCAATTTCATGTATCTGATACCCCTCAAGATAATACAAAATTACCACAATGCGCTTTGCTTTGTCCAACCGCATAACAGCTGTAAACAAATCCTGATAGGATTTTTCCTCAAACGCCAGACGATCTGCGTAGTCGCTGATATTTTCCTGTTTGTGAGGCAGCCTGCGCCAAAACTTACGACATTCGTTGCAAGTGACCTTTGCAAGCCAGTTTTTGATATGAGCTTGACTTTCAAAGACATAGTCCGTTTCGTACAGCCGCAGAAGCACATCTTGTGTGACATCTTCCGCATCCGACTGCGATTTCAGAAAACTGAAGGCAATACGAAAAATCATATCCATATGTTCTTCTGCAAGCAATTTGAACTCTTCCGTACCAAGCATTAAATTTCTCCCTTGAAAAGCTTTTCTACTTGTATTATCCATAAGAGTGCCGTTTTTTTCACTTCTTTTAAATTTTTTTCTAGAAAACGCTTTTTATCAGGAAAAACAGCACAGGAACAAGCAGGCAAGGGAGCAGGTTCATGGTCTTGAAATCCTTGATCTTGAGAATCGAAACCCCGGAAGCAGCGATGAGAAAGCCGCCAACGATCGAAAGCTCCGTCATGAACGGATCCGAGATAAAGTCCGCAAGGAATCCCGCACCGAGATAGATTCCGCCTTGCCACAGGAAAAGAACCACCGCGGCTGCCGCAATTCCGATGCCATAGGTGGAAGCAAGAACCATGGAGGTTACAAGGTCGAGAGTTCCGTTGGTAAACAAAAATGTCTCGTCGCCGTAGATAGCGCTCTGGATCGGGCCAAGAATCGAAAGGGTACCTATGCAAAAGAGAAGTATCGCGGTGGAAAGCCCCTGACCCAGACCATCTCCCCCTTTGCGGTCAACAAGAGTCTGGAACCTACGGTCTATATCGAGGCTCGTGCCGACAATGCTGCCAAGGGCAAGACTCACGATGAAAAGCACCGGAAAATCGCTGTTTGGCATATTATTTACAATCGAATTGATACCGATTCCGCAGGCGGCAAGTCCCATAGCATCGAAAAGGACTTGTTGCTGTTTTTCTTTCAAGCCCTTTTTCATCAGGCTGCCTACGACGCTTCCGACGATAATCATGACTGTATTGTAAATGGTTCCTATCATAGCGGATACCTCCTTAAAGTTTTCTGAAAATTAATGCTTTAATTTTACACTTTTTCTTGTAAGTTGAAAAGCGACGGTTTATAATATTGGTATGATAAAAATTCACACCAAAAGAAAGGCGGCAGAGAGATATGGAGCCGAAGAAGATTGAAATTTTACTTGAAGCGATGGAATCCGGAAGCCTGATGGGAGTTGCCGAAAAAAACGGCTACACCCCATCGGGACTTTCCCATCTTTTGCACCGTCTGGAAGATGAACTGGGTGTTAAGCTGGCAGACAGAAACAATCGGGGAATCGCTCTCAGTGATGAAGGACTTAGGCTGCTTCCCTATCTCAGAAAATGCGTGAATGCCTATAATGATTTGGAAAAGGAAGCGGAGAGGCTTTGGAAAAAGAAAGGGGAAACTCTGCATATTGCCGCTTACGCAAGCATAGCAAAGAACTGGATGCCGGAGCTGATAGGCGCCTTTTCCAAAAAACATCCCGAAATTACAGTGGAACTTGAGGTCGTGGGAAGACAGGAGCTTTATCGCAGCATGAAAAACGGAAAATATAATTTGATCTTTGCCTGTGAGGATAAGTCCAGCGGATATAATTTTATGCCCCTTGCGCAGGATCCCTTTTTCGCGGTTCTGCCTCAAAATAGCGAAGAATCGGGAAGTTTTCCGCTGAAAAATTTTGAGAAATACCCCTTTATCATGCCCTCATATGGGGAAGATGTGGAGGTTCATGAACTATTTGCGGAATACGGAATCACCCCGAAACTGCTTCCGGCTACGGCGGACGACCCGGTTATCATCGGAATGGTGGCAGGGGGCATGGGGGTGAGCATGATGTCCGAACTTGTACTGCGGGGCAGCAGCGAAAATGTAAAAAAACTTCCGGTAGAGCCTGGCGCATTTCGGGAGCTGGGGCTTGTATATAAAGAAAGAAAACTATTAAGCAAAACCGAAAAAAAATTTTTGGATTTCGCCGTGGATTTTTTTCAAAAACATCTTGACTTGAACATAGATATCTGACAGCTTGCGCCAAGAGCAGCAGGCATTATATGGAAGCTAGGGCTTGCAAGTTCAAAGAAAGTTTCCAAGATCACTTCGGCAAACTTCGGCAAACTGCCCGAAGCTCAGTTCAACCTACTGGACATATTCCTCAAAGTATGGTAGACTGATTCTCAAGAACAACAAAGAAAAATAAGACCATGCTCGCCGCCGGGTGAGAAACGCTTATAAGCGACGGATTTCGTATCGTTAGGCCTTAGAAGATACGGGGTGCGTCGCTTTTGCTATGGATTCTAAAAAAACGGAGGTAAAGAAAAATGTTTGCATATTATTGGCCCATCGGATTGTTGGTACTTTCCAACGTATTTTATCACATCACCGCAAAATCCCTGCCTGCGGGGCTTGACTCGTTTCTTTGTATGGCGATAACCTATATCGTAGGGGCGGCAGTTTCCATCGCTCTTTATCTGACCATAGGAAACGGTGAAAGCATAAGCTCTCAGCTTTCGAGTCTTAACTGGACGCCCTTTGTGCTTGGGCTTGCGGTAGTTGGTCTTGAAGTTGGTGCAATCTTCATGTACAAGGCGGGTTGGGAAGTTTCCCTAGGGAATATCGTTCAGGCGATTTTTGTTGCAATCGCCCTGCTCCTCGTGGGCGTGCTGATTTATCACGAAGCCCTTACAGCCACCAAGGTAGCGGGAATCGCAGTTTGCCTTGTGGGAATCGTTTTGCTGAACAAATAATGCGCGTGAAGATGTGAATCCCCACACCACAAAGACCGCACCGGAATTTTATGTTTTCTATGCAGGAACGGGAGCCATCAGTCTTGCGGTGAAACGTTGCACGGACGAGGGACTGATTGCGGACTTCTTACGGAAGCACAGCAGAGGAGGCCTGAGCTCTTAACAGTCGAGAAGCGCTGACATATAAGCGTTGACTGGATTATCACGCATGAAACGGACAAGCAGCGCCTTTGCAAGCTCGTTTATTTCCATAGGATCTGTCAGCTTGGCTTTCAGCCCGTGAAGGGGAAGCTCGGCGGTGAAACTACGGTCGGTATCGAAAATGCAGCTATATGGCATTTCGCGGGTGGCAAAAGACCGAAAGGCGAGGCCATCTCCGCAGTATGTTCCGCTTACCGAAAGCCCACCTGAGGTGACTTTGATTGACTTTATGTGGAGATTCCCCCAGCCGCATTCGCCCTTGACAGGAAATCCCAGCTTATTCATCGCCCCATGTATATCCGTTTGCAAAATCACGGGCAGAATTTTATAAAGCTGAAGCAGGTCGTCATGGTTGTGAAGAAGAATTTTTTCACGCAGGGCGGCTTTTCTGTTTTCGTCCGGGCATTTCTCAAACTCCTTGTAGAGCATAACGCTGTCGCCACCGGAAATTTCGTCGCCGCGGCAGGGAGCAAGACCCATGTAGCTTTCGACATTTTTCTGCTTGAGACTGCCGATGGTGTCTCGAAGTGCGCTATGGTGGCGCAGGAAGAGCAGCAGGTCGATATTGAAGGGATGGATCTGGTAGCCACAAAGTCCAAGCTTTGCCGCTCGTTCCTTAACATAGGGAATATCAAAATATCTGCCGTTATATGTGAGTATGCAATCAAGCTTCGAAAGCTCATCTTCAAGGGCTTTTAGCAAAAGTCGCTCCTCATCGGGCCTGCTGCTTTCCGCAAAAAGCTGGCAAAGATTGCAATCGCCGTCAGGCGAAACGCTCATGATCCCCGCAAGAACGATCGGATTATATTTCGGATAAAGCCCAAGAGTTTCTATATCGAATACCCCAAGGCGCATATCGCCCAGATACTTATTTAAGATTTTGGAATTAAAATATTCGGCTTGGTGTTCATATTCGAAAATCTGCATAGACAATTTCGCCTTTCGTATACATTTATTTGTATATATATTTATAATGCCTGATAACAAAATAGACTGCAGGGGAGCAGTCTACTTTGTTCAAAAGGGGTATTTTGGATTTGAGATTATGAGGTTATCAGGGGGGATAACCACGTTCTTATTATAGTCATAAAACTGGAAAATTGCAAGTGTTTCTGTGAAAAAAATGTGAAAAAAGTTTTAAATCCGAAAAAAATTGTTACGATTTTGCGCCTCCATCGAAAAAAATGACACATAATTGTACATATAATCTATAACCGGCATGCTTTCAGTATGCTTTTCTTTGACAGCAAGCTCTTTTCTTTTGGAAAGATATGTGATAATATTAGCAAAGAAATAAAAGAAAACTTACTTCAAAAAACAGGGAGATATAATATGACATTCGAAGAAAAGACGATAAAGAGCGAAAGAATATACGAAGGTACAATCATAAACCTGCGCAGAGATAAGGTGAGCGTACAGCACGGAACATCGATGCGCGAAATCGTCGAACATAACGGCGGTGCGGTTTTGGCAGCAATAACGGACGCAGGAAGGCTCGTTATGGTAAGACAGTATCGCAAGGCAGCAGGCCGTGTAATGCTGGAGGTTCCGGCAGGAAAGATAGACCCGGGCGAGTTGCCAGAGGTTGCAGCAAAGCGCGAGCTCAAGGAGGAAACGGGATATACGGCAGGCAAAATCAGCTTTCTGATGAGCTTTTATCCGTCTGTGGGCTACTCGGAGGAGGTGCTTTATCTTTATCTATGCGAGGAGCTTGCGCCGGGAGAGACGAATTTCGACGAAAATGAGGCAATTGACATCGAAGAATATGAGATCGAGGATGCTTATAGGATGGCGATGGAAGGGAAATTGCAGGATGCCAAGACCATCATCGCAATTATGACAGCAAAAAACCTGTTAGAAGAAGGAAAGCTCAAGGTACGCAGGAAATAGACAGAAGCAGTGCACCGCGTGGGAAATAGACAGAAGCAGTGCACCGCGCGCTTTGACAAAATTCGACACAAAACTATTTTTTCGTTGAAATTATAGGCCATAAGTATTATACTTTTAGCATAACTAACGGTCAGGAGACGCAAGATGATAAATTATCCGGAATATGCAGATTATCTTTCAAAAGAAAAAAATATGTCCCAGAACACCCAGAGAGCGTATATCCGGGACATCAAAAGCTACGGGGATTTTATCCAAAAGAGGGGAGTCGAGAATCCCGAGGATGCTGCAAGTACCGAGGTTATGGCATATTTGATTGAGCTTAGAGGCGATGATATGTCGAGGGCGACGCTCAGCAGGAAGCTTGCATCCCTCAGAGCCTACTACCGCTTTCTCGTGAAAAAGGGCATAATTCGGGAAAATCCTGTGGATGGGATCAAGGTGCCAAGGGTGGAAAAGAAAGAAATTGAGTACATAAGTATTGAAGATATAGACAGGCTCATGCAAATGCCGAAGGGTGATACGAAAGGCATCCGCGACAGAGCGATTCTAGAAATGCTATATGCGACCGGAATGCGTGCAAGCGAGCTGATCCAGATGCGTATGGATGATTTGAACCTTCGGATGGGCTTTGTCAAATGCACCCCTCAGACGGGCAAGGCGCGGATAATACCGATGGGCAAAATCTGCAGAAAAGCGATCGAAAACTATTGCGATAACGCCCGCGAGATTTTGCTCAGGAGAAACGAATCCGAGTTCCTCTTCGTCAACTATGCAGGAAAACCCATAACACGTCAGGGACTTTGGAAGGTGCTCAAAGAGTACGGCGAGGCGGCGGAGCTTCCGATAAGTCTGACCCCTCAGGTAATCCGCAATTCCTTTGCGGTACACATGCTCCAAAACGGCGCAGACGTCAAATCCCTGCAAGAGCTTATGGGACACGAGGATATTTCCGCAACACAGGCATATCTTGCGGTGGTAAAAAACAGAATCAAGGATGTGTACGACAGAGCGCATCCAAGAGCATAGTCCGAGAGCATAGGATAAATATAGCATAAAATATATAGAACAGAAAATACAGGAGGAAAAGCCATGCTGCTTGCACTTGACATCGGAAATTCCAGCATAGATATAGGAGTTTTTTCGAAAGACGGCAGCCTCAAACTGAGGAGCAAAATTTCAGCAGACAGAGCCAAGAGCGCAGACGAATATGCGGTGCTGCTAAAGGGAATCTTTGAACTTAATACCCTTAGCCTCGAAAGCATAGACGGCAGCATTGTGGCGTCGGTGGTGCCGCCTCTTACCCTTGCGGTTGCCTCCGCCATAGACAGGCTGTTTGGAATAAAATCGCTGGAGGTAGGGCCCGGAATCAAGACGGGACTGAATATCAAGATAGACAGTCAGACTGAGCTTGGCGCAGATATCGTGGCGAATGCGGTTTCGGCGCTGTCAAAAGGCAAGTCTCCGCTTTTAATCATAGATTTCGGGACGGCAACAACATTGACCGTCATAGACAAAAATAGCGCACTTGCAGGAGTTATCATCGCGCCGGGAGTCAGAGTGTCCCTGGACGCGCTCTCAATGCAGGCATCTGAGCTTCCGGACGTTTCCATCGCAATGCCGAAAAGGCTCATCGGAAAAAACAGCCGTGAGTCAATGAATTCGGGCGTTTTGAACGGACACGCCTTGATGATCGACGGATTCCGTGCAAAGATACAAAAGGAGCTGCAAACAGGCGATTTGCGCGTTATCGCAACAGGCGGGCTTGCGGATATAATCCTGCCGCTTTGCGAAACACCAATACAGTATGAACCGGATTTGACCCTTGAGGGGCTAAAAATCCTGTATCATAAAAATAAATTAAAGTAAGCGTTGCACCCGCGAGCAGCGGGGCGACAGCGGAAAGGAAAAACAAATGAAAAACATCAATACGCGGACGCAAAAGATGGTACAGATGGCCATACTTGTAGCGGTTATGCTGATCTTCGCGTACACACCTCTGGGGTACCTCAAGGCAGGTCCCATCGAAATTACCTTTATGATCCTTCCGGTTGCCATCGGAGCGATTATCTTAGGACCCGCAGCGGGAGCAATCCTTGGCGGGATCTTCGGAGTAACAAGCTTTATCCAGTGCTTCGGAGCCTCGGCTTTTGGCGCGCTGCTTCTTGGAATCAACCCGGTAGCAACTCTCATAACCTGCATAGTTCCAAGGATCCTGTGCGGCTGGCTTTCGGGGCTTTTGTTCAAGGCGATGAAAAAAAGCGGCAAGATGAAGACCGCGCCGTATTTCGTCGCATCCCTTGCGACAGCGCTTCTTAACACGCTGTTCTTTATGCTTTGCATTATCCTGCTCTTCTGGAGTAACAGCACATTTATCTCCACGATGGCAGGTTGGAATCTGCCGACGGATGCGGTTTGGCCGTTCCTGGTAGCTTTCATAGGCGTAAACGGCTGCGTGGAGGCTGCGGTGAATTTTATCGCGGCAGGCACGGTATCGAAGGTGCTTTCAAAAACCGTAAGACTGTAGATAAGAAAAAACCGAGAATCAAAAATCAAGGAGCATACCGGAGGGTCAATGTCAGCACAACTTAATGACATTGATCGGAGGGCAGGCTCCTTTTTGATGGAGAAAATTCGGCAAATCTATGATAGAAACAAAAATCTGCCTAAAAAATATTGCGATTCTTAAAATCTACTGATGCAAACCTGAATAGGGAACTCCTCAAAAGGTTTGAGATTTATAAGTACGGGAATTGCGATAATTACTGCCCCCTCTTGCATTCTGCCCGAATCTATAATACAATTAGCATATGAGAACGAGGCGAATTGACCTTAAGATATGTGAACGAAAATACGGCAAGGCGCAAAGGTGAGGCGGCATGGCAAAGAACGGATGCGAAAAAATTAAAAATATACGGGAACTGGAATTTGCTATTTTTTGTATAGAAAATGTTGCCGGGCGGCTTGGCGAAAGCGGCGAAAAAGTTTTCTATGCTCTTACGGTAACAAGCAATATTCTATATGACTACATCATTCCTTGCTACGAGGCTTTGCATACACAGGATAAGGAGTACATTGTCGATGATATTCTGGGAGTTATGGAGGAAAGAGGTGTGCGTGTATGATAATATATCACGGTTCGTACTTAGAGATAGAGTCCCCGGACATTGTTCACTCCAGGCCACGGGTCGATTTTGGGAGAGGCTTCTATGCAACGCCGCTTCGCGAGCAAGCGAAAAACTGGTGCGGAAAGTTTCTGCGCCAAGGAAAAGCGGGAATTATAAGCAGATACGAATTTTCACAGGAAAATCTTGCGCAATTTCAAGTGCTTCACTTCGAGAAATACTCGGAAGAATGGCTTGATTTTATTGTAGCCTGTCGCAGCGGAAAGGATATGAGCGAGTTTGATTTCGTGTCAGGCGGCGCGGCAAACGATAAGGTGTTTAATACGATTGAACTTTATTTTGACGGTTTGATTGAAAAGAAAGAAGCGTTGAAACGACTGCGGTATGAACAGCCGAATTTGCAGTACTGTTTTCGCTCGCAGGCATTGATCGATAAAAGTTTGAAATTCGTGGGGAGTGAAAAAATATGAATGCGAATCCGATTCTATTGCAGAAAAAATATGCGCGGGTGGTGGCGAATTTTGCGAAGCGGGCAGAACTGACCCTTGCAGAAGCACTGAATTTTTTCTATGCTTCTTGCACCTACGATTTGATGAGCCACGGGATTTCCGATATGCACTGCATGAGCGACGATTACCTTGCAGAGGAACTTTGCGGGGAGTTTCGGGAATTTGCGCTTGGTGGAGGTATGTCATAAATCGATCACACAATTAAATTATCTCACAAGAAATTTTGGATACAAGAAGGATTGATGTAAATGGGGACTGCAAAGTGGGTGTACGCTTTGCAGTTTCTCCATTTTTGAGAGAAAAGAATTTCAATAGCAGACACTTAACCCTTAGTCCGTGAAGCCCGCTTACGTGTAACCAGCTGTAAGTCCTGCATTTCTCTTCCCATTCGGTCGTCCTCCGCTACGAGCAAAAGGTCACGGTCCATATTGTTCAATGCGTGCAGAACAGCAAATAAGCGACAATGAAGTAAAAAAGAAAAAATGTAAAGCATGCTTGACATTCAAAGTTAAAGTGCTATAATAGGCAATGTAAAGGACGCTTTACATAAAGGAGTACATATGAAAAACAGGATTGAAGAAATCAGAAAAGTGCGGGGAATCAATCAGGAAGAGCTTGCGAAAGTGTTGGGCGTGTCGAGGCAGACAATCAGTTCACTTGAGAACGGCAGGTACAATCCATCGATTGAACTCGCGCATAAGTTGTCCAAATATTTCGGGATGACGATTGAAGAGGTTTTTATTTTTGAAGAATAGAAAGAAGGCAGGAAATGAGAGATTGGAATAAGAGAATATATTTATCGCTGTTTTGGGTTTTGCTGGGTGCGGTGCTGTTCGGGCTTGGCTGCTTTGATAAAATCGACTCGTTTTGGAGCGGTATGGGAACCGGGCTGCTTGCGATAGGACTTTTTCAGACTGCTCGATGGGTGCGTTATCACCGCAATTCGGAGTTCAGAGAGAAATTTGACACGAGCGCAAACGACGAAAGAAATCGCTTTATTTCAAACAAGGCTTGGGCGTGGGCAGGATACATAAGCGTACTGACAGGAGCAGTCGGTGCGGTCGTATTTAAAGTCATGGGTAAAGAAGAACTCAGCTTGTTTTGCTCGATGGCGATGTGCTTGCTGCTCGTGCTTTACTGGGCGTGCTATTTCGTTTTAAGCAGAAAGTACTAAGGGAGATGATAAAATGGGGAATACGGATGTAATGAAAATTGAAAATCTGACAAAACAGTACAAAGGATTTCGACTGGATAATGCAAGCCTGAGAATAAAACCGGGAGAAATCGTGGGTTTGGTCGGCGAAAACGGTGCAGGCAAGAGTACGCTGATGAAAGCGGCACTCGGACTGATTCGAAGCGATGCAGGCCAGGTGCTTTTCTGGGGACAGCCGCTGGACCAGAACCCGATTGCGCTTAAAAATCAGATTGGCGTGATGCTCGACGAAAGCGAATTTTATCAGACAATGAACGCGCAGGAAGCAGGGAAAATATGTGCAGGCGTATACCAAGACTGGGACAGCGCAAAATACGAAAACTTCTTGAATAAATACGGCATAAATATGAAAAAGCCCATCAAGGACTACTCAAAAGGCATGAGGGTCAAGCTGATGCTCGCCGCTGCATTGTGCCACGGCGCGAAAATTTTGATTCTCGACGAACCGACGAGCGGCCTCGATCCGGTTGCAAGGGAGGAAATTCTCGAAGATTTCAAGGACTTCGTCAGCGATGGGAAGAAAGCTGTTCTTATTTCTTCGCACATAAGCTCGGATCTCGAAAAAATTGCGGATGAAATTGTTTTTATACATCAGGGCAGACAAGTATTTACCAAAAGCAGCAGGGAGATTTGTGAAGAAGGCGGAGTGGATATGATTATGAATGAATATGTCAGGGGGAAAAGCATATGAAAGGATTAGTGTTAAAAGATATATTTGGAATTAAGAGCTTTTTAAAAGGTACTTTGATGTCGATTATTATCATAAGTGCATGCTTCTTCTTTTCGGTAGGAACAGAAGGAATCATTGCGGCGGTTGCTATCATGTGCGCGACGATGATTGTAACTACATATACCTTGGACGAGAGGTACGGATGGCAGCGGTTTGCGATGGCAATGCCTGTTTCGGCGAAACAGTATGTGGGTGCAAAGTATCTTGTAAATCTGATTTTTTGCACGGCGGGCGTGGCAATCGGCGCGGTAATCGCACTTTTGCTTCGGGCATATAAACATACGGTAGATATTCCCGCACTGCTTGCGGTCTGCGCCGCGGCACTTGGAATCTGTCTTTTGTTCGGAGCATTCATTATCCCGCTTCTCACCTACTTCGGGGCAGAAAAGGCAAGACTCATAATGATGGGCGTGATTGCAATTCCGACGGTGCTGGCATATGTAGTGCTGGATAAGGTGGATCTTTCGAGCATGGTGTTTACGGATGCACAGGTAAAACTCATCCTTGCGGGCGTGATTGCGGCAGTGATACTGATTGTGCTGCTGTCGTATTTAATCAGCGTGAAAATTTTACGAAAAAAAGAATTTTAGGCAAAAAGAAGCTGCCGCTCAGCTTCCGTTAGTTCGGAGAGAATCAAGGAGCATATCAGGCAGTATGCTCCTTTTTAATAGAGAAAATTCGGCAAATCTATGAGAAAAACAAAAATCTGCCGAAAAAATATTGCGAATTTCAAAAATCTGCCGTATAATTAAGTCAAGTGTGAAAATAATATAAAAAAACAGAGGAGGCGTAAACATGGATTATATCAAAAGGCATTTGGAGGAAAAGGTAATCTCGCTTTCCAAGACTTTCTCGGCGATTCTGCTGACAGGTCCCAGACAATCGGGCAAAACCACAATGCTGAAAAGACTTGCCGAAAAGGAGGGGATCGGTCGCGAGTATGTAACGTTGGATGATTTGTCAGCAAGGGACATGGCGAAAAACGATCCGGCGTTGTTTCTTCAGCTCCATAAGCCGCCGATTTTGATTGACGAGGTTCAGTTTGCGCCGGAACTGTTCACATATATAAAAATTCATATTGATAAATATCATAATACGGGAGATTTTTGGATGACAGGTTCGCAGATCTTTCGTCTTATGCGAGGTGTGAGCGAGTCGCTTGCAGGGCGTGTGGCTTTGCTGCACATGTCTCCGCTTTCTCAGAGAGAAATAGAAGAGACGGGCGCGCTTCCGTTCACAATCGACCTTGATACACTTGTTTCAGAAAGCAAACATATCAGACCGGCAGCAGCACCGCAAATTTTTGAAAGATTATGGAGAGGCAGTATGCCGGGAATTGTAAGCGGAAGATTTAGCGATAGAGACATTTATTATTCTTCGTATATTTCAACCTATATTGAGAGGGATGTGCGGGAGCTTTCGGGAGATATAGATGCTCTAAAATTCAATCGGTTTGTAACGGCAATGGCGGCACGAACATCGCAGATGCTGAATTACTCGGCGCTTGCAGAAGATGCAGATATAGATGTTGCAACGGCAAAGGCATGGACGAATATACTGGAAACTCTCGGAATTATTTTCATGCTCCATCCGTACTCAAACAATGTGCTGAAACGGACGGTTAAAACGCCAAAGGTGTATTTTTATGATATGGGTCTTGTCTGCCATTTGACCAAATGGACTTCACCCGAAATTGCCGAAATCGGGGCAATGAGCGGTGCTTTGCTCGAAAACTATGCGGTTTCCGAGATCATGAAGAGCTACCAGAACTCCGGAAAAGAGCCATATCTTTATTATTATAGAGATAGAGATGCAAAGGAAATTGATGTGATTATTGAAAGTGACGGCAAGCTGCATCCCATTGAGATTAAAAAGACAGCTTCACCGGATAAGCGCATTGTAAAGACTTTCGGAGTGCTAGAAAAGACGCCGCTTGAAATCGGAACCGGGGGTGTTTTGTGCATGGCACAGTCCCTTGGGGCATTTGACAGAAATAATTTGATTATACCGATTTGGCTGATTTAAAACCTAATCCATAAAAGTAAAAGCGTTCAAGAAGCATTGACGCTACGGACATTTGATAAGATTGTTTACCGAAGAAAAGCTGCGATAGGGATTGGGAGGTAAAGATATAGGAAGGGGAACTTCTGATACTGAAACGGGAGGAGGTGAAGAAATGAAAAGAATTATCATCTATTTTAGCAATCGAGAGGTGAGAACGTCATGAAAAATTTGGAAAACACGAAATGGAAAACCGACAATATAGGAAGCATCATACTTGCAGAAGCTGCCTTGTTTTCGCTGCTGGGTATCTATGTATATGCGTTCTTTTATTGGCCGTGCAGCATTACGGGCGATGAGCCGAACGTGGAAGTGAGTCTTTCGGCAGCACTTCCGACTTTCTGGATTGGCTTTGCGGTGATGCTTTGCACTTGGATGGCTTTTCAGGTATACTTTATTCGACAGTGTGTTCGCAAAGAAGGATGAACAAATGGGATAAAAATTGTTGCTGCACTTTACATTCACGGATAATCACACGGATAATTCTCAAAAAAACTGCTTGCAAAACCGTCCAAGCTGTGCTAAAATATAGCAGTTAATACGGGCGGTCCTCTGGGAGAACTTGCGCCTTGCGAGAAGTGCGACGGCGAAGCCACGAACGTCTTGGAGGGAAGGAGGAAATACAATGGATTTAATGAAATCAATCACTCAGGAATACGAAAAGACTGAAATCCCTGCATTTGGTGTTGGCGATACCGTAAAGGTACACATCAAAATTAAAGAAGGAAACAGAGAAAGAATTCAGATCTTTGAAGGCTTCGTGCTTAAGAGACAAAGCGGCGGCATCAGCGAAACTTTCACGGTAAGAAAGATTTCTTCAGGCGTAGGCGTGGAAAAGACATTCCCGCTTCATTCACCGAAGATCGAAAAGATCGAAGTGACCAGAAGAGGCGCGGTTAGAAGAGCAAAACTCAACTATATGCGCGAAAGAACAGGCAAAGCTGCCAAGATCAAAACAAGAGACTAAGAATTTCGGGGAATCGCAAAGGTTCCCCTTTTTCATACTATGCAACGCCTGCGGAGACTTCGCAGGAGACAGGAGGCGGAAATGATACAGAACATAAACTGGTATCCCGGCCACATGAAAAAAACGAGGGAGCTGATCGCCGAAAACCTGAAAATGGTTGACATCGTAATCGAAGTCATCGACGCCAGAATCCCCATATCCAGCCGAAATCCCATAATCGACGAGCTGGTAAAGACAAAAAAACGAATCATAATTCTAAACAAAAGCGACCTTTCCGACGGAAAGGCAAACAAGGACTGGGCAGACTTCTTCAAAAAGCAGGGAAATATTGCCCTTGCCATGAACTGCATGTCCGGCGCCGGGGTAAGCCGGCTGTACAAGCTCCTCGGCAGGCTTCAGGACGAAAAAAACGAAGGTCAGATCAGAAAAAAACCGCTCAGGATGATGATCGCAGGCGTGCCGAACGTGGGAAAATCCTCTCTCATCAACAGGATGACAGGCAAAAAGAGCGCAAAGACCGGAGACAGACCCGGAGTCACAAAAGGGAAACAATGGCTCGGACTGGAAAATGGAATGCAGCTTCTGGACACGCCGGGAATCCTCTGGCCCAAGTTTGAAGACCCGGAGGTCGGACTTAACCTTGCCTTTTGCGGCTCCATCAAGGACGAAATTTTGGACGTGGCGACCCTTGCACTGGAACTTATCAAGGTTTTGCAGCGAGATTATCCCAAGCTTTTGCAGGAAAGATATAAATTAGAGGAAATAGACGAGGACGCCCTTACCAATATGGAAAACATCGCCCTAAAACGAGGCTTCATCCTGCCGGGGAAGCGAATCGACTACGAAAGATGCGGCAAGACCCTGCTTGATGAGTTTAGGAGCGGAAAAATCGGAAACATCACCCTGGAGAAGGTACGGGAGGGCGCAAAATGACAAAAGCCGAAAGAGAAGAAATGCTCAGAAAAAAACTCGTTACCATGCAGAAGTTCGAAAGAGAGCTTAGGGAAAATGGCATAGAATACATAGCGGGAATCGACGAAGTAGGGAGAGGCCCATTGGCAGGCCCCGTTGTCAGCGCCTGCGTGGTTTTGCCTGCGGACTTCGACATACTGGGGGTGGACGATTCCAAGAAGCTTTCAGAAAAGAAGCGGGAAGAACTTTTTGATAAAATATTATCAGAAACTCTTGCATATGGCATTGGAATGTGCGACAATGATATAATAGATGAAATAAATATACTCAATGCGACGAAAAGGGCGATGGCGGAGGCAATTGTCAACGCAGACGAGGCGCTCCAAAAAAACTGCGGGGCGCACATCGAGCATCTCCTGATTGACGCATTGACCTTGGAAGAAGTTAACCTGCCACAGACGGGAATTATCAAGGGTGACGCCAAAAGCATTTCCATCGCCGCAGCCTCTATCATTGCAAAGGTTACAAGAGATCGCATGATGATAGAATATGCCAAAGAGTATCCATATTATGCCTTTGAAAGCAACAAAGGCTACGGATCACGGGCGCACTACGAGGGGATTTACCGGCAGGGCATAACTCCCATCCACAGGAAAACATTTCTAAAAAACATATAAGCGAAAGCAGGAGGAGACAAAATGGAATTTAAAAGCGACATTCAGATTGCACAAGAGTCGGTTATGGAAAACATCGCCAAAGTTGCAGCGGACGCGGGAATCGATGAAAAATACATCGAGCAGTATGGCAAATACAAGGCAAAAATCGATTACAACCTTCTAAAGGAAAAAGCCGGCGCTCAGAATGGAAAGTTGGTGCTGGTGACAGCCATTTCACCGACCCCGGCGGGAGAGGGAAAAACAACCACGACGGTGGGCCTCGCAGACGCACTTCATAAGCTTGGCAAAAATGTCTTCGCAACCCTCAGAGAACCGTCGCTGGGGCCTGTTTTCGGCGTAAAAGGCGGCGCAGCAGGCGGCGGCTATGCACAGGTTGTTCCTATGGAAGACATCAACCTGCACTTTACAGGGGATATGCACGCAATCGGAATCGCAAACAACCTCATTGCAGCCTGCCTTGACAACCACATTCAGCAGGGCAACCAGCTGGGAATAGATGTCAAGAAAATCACTTGGAAACGTGTAATCGACATGAACGACAGACAGCTCAGAAACATCGTTGACGGTCTGGGCGGCAGAATGCAGGGTGTTCCTCGTGAAGACGGATTCGAAATCACCGTTGCCAGCGAGATCATGGCAATCCTCTGCCTTTCCAATGACATTGCGGATCTGAAAGCAAAGGTAGCGCAGATTATAGTAGGCTACACCTATGACGATAAGCCGGTTACGGTGGCAGACCTGAAAATACAGGGAGCTGTGGCGGCAGTTCTCAAGGACGCGCTGAAACCGAACCTTGTGCAGACCCTGGAACATACTCCTGCCTTCATCCACGGCGGACCTTTTGCAAATATCGCCCATGGCTGCAACTCCATCATGGCAACCAAGATGGCGCTCAAGCTGGGAGATATAGTTATCACGGAAGCCGGATTCGCAGCGGATCTGGGTGCGGAGAAGTTCGTAGATATAAAATGCCGCAAGGCGGGACTGAAACCGGATGCGGCGGTTGTTGTAGCCACCGTCAGAGCACTGAAGTACCACGGCGGCGTTCCAAAGGCGGAGCTTAACGGCGAAAACCTCGAAGCTCTCGAAAAAGGCATTCCAAACCTGCTTCAGCACGTGGAAAACGTAACGCAAAACTACGGACTTCCTTGCGTCGTTGCAATCAACAGATTCCCGACAGACACAGAAGCAGAGCTGGAACTGGTTAGAGAAAAATGCAAGGAGCTTGGCGTAAACGTTGCCCTTTCGGAAGTTTGGGGCAAAGGAAGCGAAGGAGGAATCGAGCTTGCGGAAGAAGTACTCAGACTCTGCGAAAGCGAAAACCACTTCAAATTCGTATATGGGGACGAACTTGGCATCAAAGAAAAAGTTGAAACCATCGCAAAGAAGATTTACAGAGCAGATGGCGTTGAGTTTACTCCGGCTGCGAAGAAACAGCTTGCAACCATCGAGGGACTTGGCTTTGGCAATCTCCCTGTATGCATGGCAAAGACTCAGTTCAGCTTTTCCGACGACGCATCCCTGCTCGGAGCGCCGAGAGGATTCAAGATTACCATCAAGGACGTAAAAGTTTGCGCCGGAGCCGGATTTGTGGTAGTTAAGACCGGCGACATCATGACGCTTCCGGGACTTCCGAAGGTGCCGTCCGCAGAAAAGATTGACATCGACGAAAACGGCGTCATCACGGGATTGTTCTGATTCAGAAAAATAAATTAGCAATTTCTGAATATGGCTCTGCTTGACAGCGCGTGAATTTTCATGTAGAATCTTTTCATAATTTGGAAGAAGGCGGTGAAAACCCATGGACGACAGCGGGCCTGTCAGTAAAGAGCGTAGCTTATATATAAAAACTAAATTATAAAAATAAAAGGGTATGACCACAGAGCATGGTCATGCCTTTTTGTGTTTAAAAAAGAAAATTGATAAGATTGAAGGGAAGAAGAATGATAGGGGCAGTTTTATTACAGATTGTGTTAATATTCCTCAATTCGATTTTTGCCAGCGCAGAAATCGCGGTAATTTCGATGAACGATACAAAACTTGAAAATATGGCGCGAAAGGGGAACCGCCGGGCGAAAAAACTGGTGGAACTGACGGCGCAGCCTGCAAGATTCCTTGCCACCATACAGGTTGCCATCACGCTGGCAGGCTTTCTGGGAAGCGCCTATGCCGCGGACAATTTTGCAGAGCCGCTGGTGAAAAAGCTGACAGAAGCCGGGGTAGAAGCTCCTGTTTCGGTGCTTAATTCGGTTTGCGTATTTGTAATCACGATTATAATCGCATATTTCAGCATCGTGTTCGGGGAGCTGATTCCAAAGCGGGTGGCAATGAATAAGACTGAGCAGATCGCCTTGTCAGTTTCGCCAATTTTGTCAATTGTTTCCATTGTATTTAAGCCGCTTGTATGGCTACTTACGGCATCCACGAACCTTGTGCTTAGGCTCATGGGAATTAACCCTGAGGAGGACGAGACGGTAACCGAGGAAGAAATCCGAATGATGGTCACCGCCGGAAGCGAAAAAGGTGTGATCGATTCCGAAGAAAATGAGATGATTCAGAATGTGCTTGACTTCAACGACATTTCGGTAGAGGAACTTTGCACCCACAGAACCGACGCGGTAATGCTTTACATGGAGGATTCCATCGAGGACTGGAAAGAGACTATTACCGGCAGCAGGCACAACTACATGCCCGTATGCGGCGAGGACAGCGACGACATCATCGGAGTTATGGACGTTCGGGACTTTTTCAGAATGGACTGGAAAGAGAATCTTACGAAAGAAATTGTCTCGGAAAAGTGCCTCAGAAAAGCGTTTTTCGTGCCGGAGACCATGAAAGCCGACGTCCTTTGCAAAAAGATGAAGGAAACCGGTGTGCATTTTGCCATCGCCATCGACGAATACGGCGGAATGACGGGAATCGCAACCATGCACGACCTTGTGGAGCTTTTGATAGGAGAGCTTTTTGAGTTCGGCGAAGAACCGAAACCGGCGGAAATCGAAGCCTGCGGCGAAAACACATGGAGAATACAGGGGCTTTCCGATATCGAGGATGTGGCGGAGGAACTTGAAATAGCACTGCCGGCGGAGGAATATGACACCTTTGGGGGCTATGTGCTTGGAGAACTCGGCAGCATTCCGTCAGACGGAAGTGCCTTTGAACTCGAAACGGACAATTTGGTGATAAAAGTCGAAAATATAAAGGAGCATAGGGTCGAATCGGCAATTGTCACAAAGAAGGCCCGTGAAAAAAAGACAAAATAAAGCAAAAATACGATTGACTGGGGCCGACTATATATTTAACTTAGATTTAACTTTTTCTTTACGAAGTTTTCAGTTACAATAGAAAATGAAGAAAAATGACGAGATGAAATAAACAAAGGGAAAAATTTAAAGGAGACAAAATAATATGGACATTTTCGGAGTGTTGCAACTTCTGGGAGGGCTTTGCCTATTCCTGTTCGGCATGGAAACCATGGGAGACGGACTGAAAAGGGCGTCGGGAAGCAAGCTTGAAGAAATCTTGAGCCGCCTGACCTCAAACGTACCAAAGGGCGTATTGCTGGGAACGGCTGTGACAGCTGTGATTCAAAGCTCCTCGGCTACCACCGTAATGCTGGTCGGCTTCGTAAACTCGGGAATCATGACCCTAAGGCAGGCGATTCCGGTTATCATGGGCGCAAATATCGGAACGACTGCTACGGCGTGGCTGCTGAGCCTTTCGGGGCTTCAGGGAGACAGCTTTATCATTCAGATGCTGAATCCTATGGCATTTTCACCCATACTTGCGGCGGTTGCAATCGTTTTTATGATGTTCATGAAAAGCGAGAAAAAATACGACATCGGGCTGATACTCATCGGCTTTGCGGTTTTGATGTACGGCATGGATATTATGAGTTCGGCAGTTAAGCCGCTGGCAGATGTGCCGGAATTTGTAAACGTCCTTACCATGTTCAGCAATCCTGTGCTTGGAGTTGCGGCAGGAGCAATCTTTACTGCGGCGATCCAAAGTTCCTCCGCTTCCGTGGGAATCCTGCAGGCTCTTTGCAAGACCGGGGCGGTTACCTACGGGACAACAATTCCGATTATCATGGGTCAGAACATAGGAACCTGCATAACGGCGATTCTGTCCTCCATAGGCGCAAACCGCGGAGCAAAGCGAGTTGCAGCAGTTCACCTTTCCTTTAATATCATAGGAACTGTGGTTTTTCTGACACTGTTCTATACAGCAAACGCATTCATACATTTTGATTTCCTTGGAAATACGGTAAATCCGGCGAATGTAGCGGTCATTCACAGTATGTTCAACGTGGGATGTACGCTGATGCTGCTGCCTTTTACAAAGGCGCTGGAAAAGCTGGCAAACAAGGTTGTGAAGGACGCTCCGGAAGAAAAGAATCCGGATCAGACCCTAAACTTCCTGGACGAGCGTTTCTTCGAGACTCCGGGCTTTGCGGTTACCCAGTGCAAAACCGTTGCGGTGAGAATGGCAAACCACGCCAGAGAGTGTATCTTTGAGGCGATGGATTTGATTAAAGGCTTTGACAAAGAAAAGTGCGCCGAAGTTTTCAGACTGGAAGAAAAAATCGACCGCTACGAGGACGCGCTTGGAGAGTATATTGTTAAGCTTTCAAGGCTTGACGTAAGCGAAGAAGACAGCAAGACTCTGACGATTATTTTGCACAATATGGGCGATTTGGAGAGAATCAGCGACCATGCGCGAAACATTGCGGAGACTGCGGTGGAACTGAATAATAAAGGTCTTGATTTTTCACAGAGCGCTCAAAAGGAGGTTACCGTGTTTATGGACGCGGTGCACGAAATCGTAAACCTTGCGGTGGACGCCTTTGAAAGGGATGACGTTATGATGGCGAAGGAAGTTGAGCCGCTGGAGGACGTAATCGACGCCATCCACAACGAAGTAAAGAGCCGCCATGTAAAGCGCCTCAAAGACGGAACCTGCACCATCGAGCTTGGCTTTATACTCTCGGATCTTAGCACGAACCTCGAAAGAGTTGCTGACCACTGTTCGAATCTTGCGGTTTGCGTAATCGAAAGCGAAAAAGGCAACTTCGACATGCACCACTATTTGGACGATCTGAAGCTCTACGGACACAGCGACTTTGATGTGAAGATGAACAAATACGAAGAAAAATACGCTCTGCCTAAATAATTTTTCGGGAATTTGTCAGGAATTCTCAGGATAGACTAAAATCAAAAAATAAAAAGACTGCTTTGCGCTGGTAAAAAGCCGGGCGTGCAGTCTTTTTTTGTATATTTTATGCGACGAGGGGTTTTGCGAGCGACGAAATTGTGATACAATGATAAGAGTTATTGAAAAAAGAGGTATGTGATGCAAGAAACGAGCAAAAATACGATAGAAGAGCAATATCCTAAATTTAAGGATTGCATGGAATGTCTGCAAGCAGGCGGAATCACGAAATTTGACGGGATGCGGCTGATTTTGCAGGAGGGCGGAAAGGTCTATGCCACAAGGATGGAAGCCAACTTGGGAAAGCTGAAAGAGGAGGATATCGAAGAACTTGATATCGAAAGGCTTCCACTCGAAAGCGATGGGAAAAAGGCTATGATCTATTCCCAGACATATTATTGCCAGAAATGCCTGGCGGAGGCTGTTCCCTTTGGTGCGGCGCTGGATGACATGGCGATGATAATCGGAAAGGGAATGTTTATAGCAGACGGCAGAACCGCCGATCGCAAGTCCGGAAAGACCCTAAAAAAAGCCTTCAAAAAGTCAAATGCCTGCTTCGTGCTCAAAGGCGTGGACGGAAAAGGCAAGGGAATCGGCTATACAATAGCCATGGGAAAAGACCTCAAAGAAGCGGCGATTACGACACTGGTAGCGGAAAAAGCAGCCTATGTTGAGCTAAAGGCAAAGAATCTTGGCGGCTGCTCACGGTTTGACCGCAGAACCCGCTCGCTGCTGCGAAAAAAATACGAAAAAAGCTATTCGACCCAGAAAAAAGCGGCAAGCTCAAAGAAAAAAGAGGACTTTTCCGAGGCTGAATACGAGCTTCGCACAGAAATTGCAAAGTACGGCAGGAGGCTTGTAAGCGAAAGACTCGTTCAGGGAACCTGGGGCAATATATCCGCAAAACTTGACGAGAATACGATTATAGTCACTCCATCAGGTGTTGAATATGCAAAGATCGAGCCGGAGGATCTGGTAAAAGTGGACCTTGCAACCTTGGCTTACGAGGGTGAAAACAAGCCAACCTCGGAGCTTGAACTTCATGCCGCAATTTACAGAGCAAAGCCAGAGGCAGGGGCAGTGGTTCATACGCATTCTGCAAACGCTTCGGTATATGCCTGCGCCCACTCAGGACTGGAAATTCCTAAGGAAAATGCAAGGGCGACAGAGGTTTTTGGAAGCTTTGTGGCGGTCACAGAATATGCCGCAGCAGGGACAAAGGCTATAGCACAAAATGTTGTGAGCGCAATGGGCGAGAGCCGCGCTGCAATAATGGCAAACCACGGAATGGCAGTCTGCGGTGCCGATATGAAGGATGCATTCGAGAATGCGCTACTACTGGAAGATACAGCCGGAAAGGAACTTAAAAAATTATGATACTCAAAGGAAAGCCCGTTGCGGACTGGATAGACGAAAAGACCCGAAGCGAGGCGCTAAGCCTGCTGGAAGATAAGGGAGTCGCACCTACATTGGCAATTTTGCGCGTCGGCAAAAAGCCGAGCGACATCGCTTACGAAAATAGCGCAATAAAGAAGGCTGCAAGCCTTGGAATACATACGGAAAAGTTTATAATGGACGAGAAGGCAGACGAATCGGACATTTTGGACATCGTAAAATACCTGAACGAAGAGCCAAACATCCACGGAGTGCTGATGCTGCGTCCGCTTCCGGAATCGGTGGATGAGGAGCGAATATGCAACCATCTGCGTCCGGAAAAGGATATCGACGGAATCACAAACAGGGCACTTGGCGGAATTTTTACGGGAGAGAAAACCGGATTTCCGCCGTGCACCGCCGAGGCTGTGATGGCAATCCTCAGCTATTATGGAATAGAAACGGCAGGGAAAAGAGCAGTGGTAGTGGGACGTAGCCTGGTGGTAGGTAAACCTGCGGCAATGCTCCTCATGGAAAAGAATGCCACTGTCGCTATTTGCCACAGCAAGACCGAAGAGGATCATATCGCGGATCTTTGCAAGGATGCGGACATTATAGTCTGCGCAACCGGAAAACGCAATATGTTGACAGCAGACCATGCAAGAGAGAAGCAAACAATCGTGGATGTAGGAATTAACTTTGACGATGAGGGAAAAATGTGCGGTGATGCGGATTTTGAGGCACTGAAAGACCGGGTTGCGGCGATTACCCCTGTTCCCGGCGGAGTCGGAACCGTGACCACTGCATTGCTCATGCACCATGTTGTCCGGGCAGCGAGAGCCGCCTCGCTCGTAGCAGAAAGAATATAAAATTGAGAACTTAGCGGAGCCTGCGGCTCCGTTTTTCTTTACAAAAATTTTACGCATATCGCCTCTTGACGCTAATGAACTAAAGTGTTATACTTGTATACAAGTATAAAAAATGTTTACCAGGGAGGTTGGCTATGCTTGAAATTTCATCAAAGACAAATCTTTTAGAACAAAATATATATAAATATTCTCTGCAAGATGTGGAAGAACCGAATCTTTACAGGGAGATGTTTGATTATGAGGAAGTTCCCAAAATCGCATTTAACCAGAGGCGGGTGCCAATGAATATGCCTACCGATATTTGGATCACGGACACATCCTTTCGGGACGGAATGCAGTCCATGGCGCCCTATACGGTAAAGCAGCGTGTGGATCTGTTCAAATACCTTGCAAGGCTGGGCGGGCCTTATGGAATCATTCGTCAATCAGAATTTTTCATATATACCAAGCAGGATCAGGAAGCAATCGAAAAGTGCATGGAGCTTGGCTACAAGTTTCCGGCGATTACCACATGGATCCGCGCAAAAAAAGAGGATTTTCGGAAGGTAAAGGAGCTTGAAATCGAAGAAACAGGCATTCTCGTATCCTGCAGCGATTATCATATTTTCAAGAAAATGGGCATGACCAGAAGGCAGGCGATAGACTTTTATCTCGAAACCATAAGAGACGCCTTCGATGCGGGTATAGTTCCAAGATGCCATTTGGAGGACATCACAAGAGCAGATTTTTATGGATTTGTGGTTCCTTTCGTAAATGAAATCATGGATCTGTCAAACGAAGTGGGGATGCCGGTAAAGATTAGGGCCTGCGATACCATGGGCTACGGCGTGCCGTATACAGGTGCGGCGCTTCCGAGAAGCGTAGCCGGAATTATATATGGATTGCAGCACTACGCGGGGGTTCCAAGCGATATGATCGAGTGGCACGGACATAACGACTTCTACAAGGCTGTTGCGAATGCTACCACGGCATGGCTCTACGGGGCAAGCGCGGTTAACTGCTCGCTGCTTGGAATCGGCGAGCGGACTGGAAACATTCCGCTGGAGGCCATGGTTTTCGAATATGCTTCACTGAGAGGCTCCATGGACGGAATGGATCCGACGGTAATAACCGAAATAGCTGAATATTTCCGCAAGGAGATGGGCTATGAGATTCCGCCGATGACTCCGTTTGTGGGAGAAAACTTCAACGTGACGAAAGCCGGAATCCACGCCGACGGATTGATGAAAGACGAGGAAATTTACAATATATTCAACACGAAAAAATTGCTCAAACGGGCGCCGGGAGTTTCCATCAGCAACACGTCGGGACTTGCAGGTATAGCATACTGGATAAACGAGCATTTCAGGCTGGAAGGGGACAAAAAAGTACATAAAGACCATCCTTTGGTTAAAGAACTGAAAGGATGGGTGGACACGATGTACGCAGGTGGCAGAACCACAAGCCTTTCTACAGGAGAAATCGAGGCAAGGCTGAAGGAATCTGAGGAATGGAGGAAGCTCATAAATGATAGATTATAAGAACACGTCCCTCGCAAATCAAGTATTTGCATTGATTGAAAAAAATATTTTGACGGGAGTTTATCCGGCAGGCGAGCTTATCACAGAGCCGAAACTTTCAAATGAGCTTGGGGTCAGCAGGACGCCGGTGCGGGAGGCGCTGACCAGGCTCGAAGCCGAAAGACTTATAAAACAGACGGCAAGCGGTATGCTGGTGCTTGGCATATCCTCAAAGGATGTTGACGAAATGTATGCGGTGAAAAAGGCGATAGAGCCCTACGCCACCGTACTTGCGATACAGCACATGACGGAGGAGGATATCGCCCGTCTTAAAGAAATTATCGAAGAGCAGGAGTTTTATGTAACCAAAAGCAATGCGGAAAAAATCAAGGATTTGGACACGGAATTTCACGATGTAATCTACGAAGCCAGCGGAAGCCCGACCTTTGCTTCGATCCTTTCGCCGCTGCATCACAAGCTGATGAGATTCAGAAAAGTTTCGTTGCAATTCAGCGACAGAAGCACCCAGTCAGTGGAAGAACACAAAAAAATCTTCGCAGCGATAGAAGCGAAGGACGAAGACGCCGCAAAGGCGCTGATGCTTGAGCATATAAACAACGCATATATCAATATCAAGGGAGGCATGTAAGATGGGACTTACCATAGCGCAGAAAATCATAAAAGAACATTTAATCAGCGGAGAAATGACCGTTGGCAGCGAAATTGCAATCAGAATAGATCAGACCCTGACCCAGGACGCCACGGGAACCATGGCATATCTGGAATTTGAGACCATGGGAGTGCCGCGGGTAAAGACGGAGCTTTCGGTGGCATATATAGATCACAACACACTCCAGTCGGGCTTTGAAAATGCGGACGATCACAGATTTATCCAGTCGATGGCAAAGAAACACGGGCTGTATTTTAGCAGACCCGGAAACGGAATCTGCCATCAGGTTCATCTGGAACGCTTCGGAAAGCCGGGAAAGACTCTTATAGGCTCAGACAGCCATACTCCTACCGGCGGCGGCATAGGAATGCTTGCCATGGGCGCGGGAGGTCTTGACGTTGCGGTTGCCATGGGCGGCGGCGCTTACTATATCACAATGCCGAAGATGATCAAGGTAAATCTAACAGGAAAGCTTAACGATTTTGTGACCGCAAAGGATATCAGTCTTGAAATTCTCAGAATACTAAGCGTAAAGGGCGGAGTCGGCGCCATTATAGAATGGGGCGGCGAGGGCATAAAAAATCTTTCTGTTCCCGAAAGAGCCACCATCACCAATATGGGCGCTGAACTTGGGGCTACGACCTCGATTTTCCCGTCGGATGAAGTGACTCGCGAATTTCTCAAAGCTGAGGGCAGAGAAGCAGATTTCACCCCTCTTGCAAGCGATGAAGATGCAGTTTACGATAAAGTTGTTAATATAAACCTTTCGGAATTAAAGCCTATGACCGCCTGCCCGCACAGCCCGGACAATGTGGTCGCGGTTGAAACCCTAAAAGGCACGAAGGTTGACCAGGTTTGCATCGGCTCCTGCACAAATTCATCACTATATGATATGCTAAAAGTTGCAGCGCTGCTGAAAGGGAAAACTATTTCACCGGATGTGAGCCTTTCCGTTTCGCCGGGTTCAAAGCAGGTGCTTGCAATGCTGGCAGACTGCGGAGCCTTGGCAGATATCCTTGCCAGCGGGGCGAGGGTGCTTGAATGTGCCTGCGGCCCTTGCATAGGAATGGGATTTTCGCCAAATTCCGGCGGCGTATCGCTTAGAACCTTTAACAGAAACTTTGAGGGACGTTCCGGAACAAAGGACGCAAAGGTTTTCCTCGTATCGCCTGAAACAGCAGTTGCAGCAGCTCTCACGGGAGAAATTACGGATCCGAGACTGCTCGGAGATATGCCAAGCGTTGAAATGCCGGAAAGCTTCAAGATTGACGACAGCGCAATTCTTGCGCCGGCGCCGCTTTCTGCGGCGGATTCTGTGGAAATCCTCAGAGGCCCGAATATCAAGCCTTTCCCAGACAGCAAGCCACAGGAAGATGAGCTTTCCGCCGCGGTTTCGCTGAAAGTTGGGGACAATATTACCACAGACCATATTATGCCGGCAGGGGCAAAGATTTTGCCTTATCGTTCGAATATTCCGCACCTTTCGCAGTACTGCTTTGAAGTATGCGACCGCGACTTCCCGGAAAGGGCAAAGAAGATGGGGACGAGCATAATCATCGGCGGAAACAACTACGGACAGGGCTCATCGAGAGAACACGCGGCACTGGTGCCTCTCTATTTGGGAGTAAGAGCGGTTATCGCAAAGAGCTTTGCCAGAATCCACGCCGCAAATCTTATAAATGCAGGGATCATGCCATTGACATTTGAAAATCCGAAGGACTACGAAAAAATCTCGCAAGAGGACGAAATCAGAATCACGAGCGTCTTTGAGGGAATGGAAAATGGCAAAATGATTTTGGAAGATCTTACAACGGGAGAAAAGATATCCCTTGATTGCAGCTTTACCGAAAGACAGAAGGCAATTTTGAAAGACGGCGGGCTGCTGAAATATGTCGGAAAGGGCGGAAATTAGAATGAGCGAAAATACAGACAAAGAATTATACATAAAAGAAGCCTCGGCAAAATTTGAGGAGCTTCTGCGGGAGCAGATAAAGCGCGCCGAGGACATGAAAAATGCTGCAAAGCCCAAGGACTTTGAGGGTCTTTCGCAGATCACCATAGGTCTTTGCGGCGGCGATGGCATCGGCCCGATTATCATGGCAGAGGCAAAAAAGCTGCTCAGTGCCATCCTTGCAGAGGAAATCGCAAAGGGCAAGGTGGTTTTGAAAGAAATCGAGGGCCTCACCTTGGAAAACAGGCTTGCCTGCGGAAAAGCGGTTCCGGATGATGTCATGGAGCAGCTCAAAGCCTGCGACGTCATCCTCAAGGGTCCTACCACCACACCGAAGGGCGGAAGCATGGGTAGCGCAAATGTAGCTCTCAGAAGCGCTCTTGATTTATATGCCAATGTGCGTCCGGTATGCGTGCCAGAGGAGGGCATTGACTGGATGTTTTATAGGGAAAATACCGAGGGCGAATATGTGCTTGGAAGCCGCGGCGTTGAAATTCCGGGAACTCTTGCGGTTGACTTTAAGGTCACCACAGAGGAGGGGACAAAGCGAATCGCAAGAGCTGCCTTTGAATATGCCAAGAAGAGCGGCAAGACAAGCGTGGCAATCGTAACGAAGGCGAACATAATGAAAAAAACCGACGGAAACTTTTCGGCTATTTGCCGCGAAGTTGCAAAAGGTTATCCGGGAATCCAGGCAGAGGACTGGTACATAGATATAATGACCGCAAACCTTGTAAACAAGGCGATTCGCAGCAGTTTTCAGGTATTCGTGTTGCCGAATCTTTATGGCGACATCATTACCGACGAGGCGGCGGAAATTCAGGGAGGCGTAGGCACCGCAGGCAGTGCGAATATCGGTGACCGCTATGCGATGTTTGAGGCGATTCACGGCTCGGCGCCAAGGATGATAGAAGAAGGCCTAGGGGACTATGCGAACCCGTCCAGCATTTTCAAGGCTACAGAGATGATGCTCCGTCACATCGGATTTATAGAAAAGGCTGACAAATTGGCAGAAGCGCTTCATGTATGCTGTGATACAGAGAAAAAGGTTGTCGTTACCGGAATGAAAGATGGCGCAACCTGCCGGGAATTTTCGGATTATGTGATGAGCAAATTATAAGCAAGTTACGGGCAAATTACCGCTTTTGTATTGACATTTATCGTGCCGCGATATAAAATAAATCTATTGTAAATTCAATAAAAACGGTGACGAAGATGAAGATAAAAGGATTTGCTCTTTACAGAGAATAGAAATATTATTTCGTCCTTTGTGAGCATGGACTTGCAAAGGGCGATTTTTCTTTGTCCGCGAGCAGGCCGCAAAAAGAGAAAGGAAATGCAAGATGGGAAAAAACTTAGCAAAGACCTATAGTCCAAAGGATTTTGAGGATCGAATTTATGAAATGTGGGAAGAAAACGACGCCTTCAGGGCAGAGCCTGACAAGGACAAGAAGCCTTTTACGATCGTAATGCCGCCGCCAAACATCACGGGGCAGCTTCATATGGGACATGCCCTTGACCAGACCTTGCAGGACGCACTTACCAGATGGAAGAGAATGCAGGGCTACAGCGCGCTGTGGATGCCGGGAACAGACCACGCCAGCATCGCGACGGAAGTTAAGGTAGTGGAAAAAATCAGAGCCGAAGAGGGACTAGAAAAGGAAGACCTCGGGCGTGAGGAATTTCTCAAACGCGCATGGGCTTGGAAAGACGAATACGGCGGAAGAATCACGAGTCAGTGCCGAAAATTAGGCGCTTCTTGCGACTGGTCAAGAGAAAGATTCACAATGGACGAGGGCTGCAGCAGCGCGGTAAAAGCGGCTTTTGTAAAGCTCTACGAAAAGGGTTTGATTTACAAGGGAAACAGGCTTGTAAACTGGTGCCCGCAATGCGGAACTTCTCTTTCAGACGCGGAGGTAGAACACGAGGACAAGAACGGCAAGTATTGGTATTTTAGGTACCCGGCCGCTTCCCCGACGGATGATTTCGACGGAATCGTGGTAGCAACGTCAAGACCGGAAACCATGTTTTCAGACGAGGCTATTGCGGTACATCCTGATGATGAAAGATATAGAAATGTCATCGGAAAGAAAGTTATCCTGCCGCTTGTTGGCAAGGAAATTCCGATTATAGCAGACACCTATCCTGATCCTGAAAAGGGAACCGGCGCGGTTAAGATCACTCCGGCTCACGACCCTAACGACTTTGAAGTTGGACTTCGGGCAGGACTTCCGGTAGTTTCCTGTATCAACAAGGATGCTACGATGAACGAGCTTGCGGGAAAATATGAGGGACAGGATCGCTACGAGTGCCGTAAAAACTGGGTTTCTGACCTTGAAGCTGCGGGATATCTTGTAAAAACCGAGGAAAAGGTTATTCCGATGGGAACCTGCTATAGATGCCATACGGTTATCGAGGACATGGTTTCCGACCAGTGGTTCGTAAAGATGGAGGAGCTTGCAAAACCTGCTATTGAGGTTGCAAAAAACGGCAAGCTGAGACACATTCCGGAAAGATTCGAGAAGATTTATCTGCACTGGCTTGAGGGAATCAAGGACTGGTGTATTTCCAGGCAGCTTTGGTGGGGGCACAGGATCCCGGCTTATTATTGCGATGAATGCGGCAAGACCGTGGTTGCCTATGATATGCCGGAAAAATGTCCGAAGTGCGGCTGCACACACCTTACCCAGGACGAAGATGTGCTTGACACATGGTTCTCCTCGGCCTTGTGGCCTTTCTCTACTCTGGGATGGCCAGAGAAGACCCCGGAACTTGAATATTTCTATCCGACGGACGTGCTGGTAACGGGATATGATATTATCTTCTTCTGGGTAGTAAGAATGGTATTTTCGGGACTGGAATACATGGGCGAGGTGCCTTTCCACGATGTGTACATTCACGGTCTTGTGCGGGACGCTCAGGGCCGGAAGATGTCAAAATCCCTCGGAAACGGAATAGACCCGCTAGAGATTATAGATAAATATGGCGCGGACGCCTTGCGTTTCATGCTTTCCACAGGAATTACGCCGGGTAACGATATGCGCTTTACGGAGGACAGACTGGAAAATTCCAGAAACTTTGCCAACAAGCTTTGGAATGCATCTAGATTTGTTATTATGAATCTTCAGGACGAAGAGGGAGAGTTCAAACCGCTGGCAAAATGCTGCGAGGACTGCTGCTGCGGCGCTTGCGCAAATACCACAAACTTTGCCAATATCGCTTTGAGAGACGAAGACAAGTGGATGCTCCAAAAGGTAAATGAGGCGATAGAATATGTTGACAATGCCATGGAAAGATATGACCTTGCGCTGGCGGGACAGAGGGTTTATGACCTTATTTGGAACGAATACTGCGACTGGTACATCGAGCTTGTTAAGCCGAGACTTTGGGGCGAGGACGAAGAAGACAAAAAAGTCGTTCGTTTCGTGCTGGTAATGTGCCTGAAGAATATGCTAAAGCTTTTGCACCCGTTTATGCCATTCATCACGGAAGAAATTTGGGGCTTCCTGCCTCACGGAGAGGACGAGCAGGGGTATTTGATCAGCGCGGAATGGCCGAAGACAAGCCCTGCGTACATTTATCCTAAGGCAGAAAAGACCGTAGAAATCGCCATGGAGGCCATCAAGGCGATCCGTAATATCAAAGCGGAGAAAAACGTTGCGCCGTCAAAGAAGATCAAGGCTATTATACTTGCTGATGGAGAAAAGGCTGAAATTGCAAAGGCAGGAGAAGCATATCTGAAGAATCTTGCGAACATAACGGAGCTTGTATTTACGGATTCGAGGGCAGATATTCCGGAGGATGCGGTTTCTGCGGTTATCGACGGAGCAGAGATATATATTCCGCTGGACGATCTTGTTGATTTTGCGGAGGAAAAGGCAAGACTGGAAAAAGAGCAGAAGCGTCTTGAGGGCGAAGTGAAACGCTCCACGGGAATGCTCGGAAATCCCGGATTCGTAAACAAGGCTCCGGAAGCGAAGATTCAGGCAGAAAGAGAGAAGCTCGCCATGTACGAAGATATGCTGGCTAAGGTCAGCGGACAGCTTGAAGCTATCAACGCAAAATTGAAATAAATTTACTCATGCGAGGAACGGCAGATGATAGAAATAAAAAACGGAGCCTATACTGTTGAAAAGGCGCTGAACAAAATACATGAATTTGAGAAATTCGGTTCGATTCTCGGACTGGAGCGAATGACTAAACTCCTTGAAATTCTCGGAAATCCTCAGGATGAGCTAAAGGTGTTTCATGTTGCCGGAACCAACGGGAAAGGCTCGACTTGCAAATTTATATATAGCATATTGCAGGAATGCGGCTACAAAGTCGGGCTATATACCTCGCCATATCTTGAAGTCTTTAACGAGCGAATCGAGTTTGACGGGGAGTATATAAGTAACGAGGACTTGGCTGAGTACACAGAACGAGTGCTTGTTGCGGTAAAGAAAATGACTGCGGCGGGGATGCAGTCGCCAACGGAATTTGAAGTGATTACGGCAATCGCTTTCCTGTATTTCGCAGAGAAAAAAGCCGATTTCGTGGTGCTTGAGGTAGGACTTGGAGGCAGAGGCGATTCAACCAACGTCTGCAAGAAACCGCTGATTTCCGTAATCACCTCGATTTCATACGACCATACGGACCGCCTCGGCAATACCCTTGCGGAAATTGCCTCGGAAAAAGCGGGAATCATAAAGGACGGCTGCCCTGTGGTCACCAGCGCGGATTCAGAGGAGGCTCTCGCCGTTCTGCGGCAGGCTGCGGCAGAACGCGGCTCGGAATACATACAGACTCGCGACCTGCCTTGCCGCATCAAATCGGAAACCCTCGCCGGCTCATGCTTCGACCTTGAAATCGGCGAAAAAACCTTTGAAAATCTCGAAATCGGCATGATCGGCGAGCATCAGATCCGTAACGCCGCGGCGGCGGTCTCGGCGCTTGTCAAAGTCGCCGAGACCGGGGAAGCTGCGCTTCCCGCGCAAGCGCTCCGCCGCGGCCTGCGCAAGGCGAAGCAAATCGGCAGATTCGAGATCATATCAGGCGCCGGAAAAGAGCCTATTTACATCATCGACGGAGCCCACAATCCCGACGGAGCCAAAGCGCTGCGAGAGGCCGTGAACAGGTTCTGCAGCGGATCAAAGATCTTGATGGTAACTGGTATGCTGGCGGACAAGGATACCGATAATATACTTGGAGAGTTCTTGCAAATTGCCGGGGACTTCATCGTTACGGAGCCTGACAATCCCCGCAGGATGCCAAAAGAGGAGCTTGGAGCAAAGATAGAGGCCCTCGGCGGCAATGTGATAGCCGCAGGCTCCCCTGCGGAGGCCTTTGAAATTGCCCGCAGCATGCAAGAAGAATATGACGTAATTCTCACCGCAGGCTCGCTATATCTCATCGGAGAAATCCGAGGTATAATCAGGAGGACGATATGAAATTTATTTTGCGCTCCACAGACGAATATGACAGACTCGTAAAATTTTTCGTGGAAAACCGCCTCGAATTTGACGGAGACGAAGAAGTAGATACTGACATTCTAAAATGCTGGAAGATAACCCAGGCAGAGGGAGACGACCTTTCCCACATCACCGCAGGCAGGGCAGATGGCAAGGACTACATTGTCGCGGGCTGCGTTCTTGCAAGGCGCGAGGGCAAATATATCATCGACGGAATCGCCGTTGACAAGGCCATGCGAAAATTCGGGCTGGGAAAGCTCCTTATAGACAAAGCGAAATCCGAGGTAAAGGATCGTGGCGGCGATTCCATTTATCTGGTGGCAAGAGCACCGGAGTTTTTTAAGAAGCTGGGATTCGATGCGATCGATTCTAAGAACGCTCCGAATTTCTTTGAGTGCAAATATTGCCCTCAGTATGGCACAGAATGTCATCCGGAAATAATGAAGCTGAGACTGGAATAAAAAAGATTATAAATATGTTATACAGAAGAAAAGTAAGGTGTTATGGAAGAAAAGGGGATAAATTACAATAAGCTTTTGCAAGGCATATTGGATATTGCCGAGGAAATGCTGATTGCAGGAGCTGAGGTAAGCCGCGTGGAGGACAGCGTTCAGCGAATGTGCGAGGCCTACGGCTGCGACCGTATAAATGTCTTTGTAATTACATCAAACATTCAGGTTACCATGCAGGACCCGAAAGGCGAGATCATCACCCAGATACGCAGGGTCATTCGAAACGACGTAAACTTTGACAGGCTGGACTATCTCAATGATTTATCCAGATTTGTATGCGCAAAAAAGCCCTCGCCGGAGGAGCTTGAAGACAGGTTCGAAATTGTCATGAGAAGAAAGCAGCAACCATTTGCGGTGACCGCACTGGGCTGCATGGCAATTGGCGGAAGCTTTGCAATATTCTTCGGCGGGAGTGCCTGGGATGGAGCAGCAGGAGCTCTTTGCGGGCTTGCGGTGCTCATGCTAAGCACGGTGATTTCAAGACTCGGACAGAATGCTCTTGCAAATGTCTTTACGGTATCATTTTTCAGCGGAATCATTTCCGTATTTACCGTCTGGCTTGGAATCGGAGAACATACAGACAAGATAATGATAGGCATCATAATGCTGCTGATCCCAGGAATTGCAATGACAAACGGCGTTCGGGACATGCTCACCGGGGATATTGCCACGGGAATGCTAAGGGTCGCAAACGCCCTGCTCATAGCCATCGCCATCGCCTGCGGCTTTGCTCTTTCACTCTTTGTGACGGGAGGCGGTTTGATATGATATTGCAAATTACCGTAGCTCTTGTAGGCTCGCTGGGCTTCGCGGTTTTTTTCAAAATGCGGGGAGTCCAGATCTTGATGGCAGGAGTGGGAGGCGGCCTGACATGGGCGCTGTTCCTGGGACTTGAGGCAAGCATAGGCGGAGTTTTCATCCCGAATCTCATTGCCTCCATTTTTGTAGGAATTTATGCGGAAATCATGGCGCGGGTCAACAGGGCGCCTGCCACGATTTTCCTTACAACGGGAGCTGTTCCGCTGATACCGGGAGGAAGCCTTTATTATACGATGCTGGGACTTGTCTCAGATGATCCTGCTATGTTCGAACAGAATGGCAGGAATGCGCTTATGATTGCCCTTGCCATTGCGCTGGGCTTTGTATGCGTTGCTATCGCAAACAATTTGTATATGAAGGGAAGCCGGCAAATCCTTAAGAAAAATATGAAGTTTTGAAGGAATAATTCACAAGTTAGCCACATTTGTGAATTATTTTTGTGCTAAAATAAATGCAAAGTGAAAGGAGCAAACAAAACATATGCTGACTTGGATAAAAAAGCACAAAATCATAACTATAATAATCATTGCGGCAATATTGATAGCGGCAAGAAGCCTGCTTTTTAAGGACGAGGCTCAGGGCTATGTCCAGGAAACGGTAGAGAAGAGAGACATTGTAACCTATAACAGCTTTGTTGGAAATGTGGCTCCTGCCTCCGACATCGAAATCACGGCACAGACTACGGAACAAGTCAAGCAGGTCCTCGTAAAAAAAGGTGACAAGGTCAAGGAGGGAGACATAATAGCAAAACTCGATACTACCACCATCGACTATAATATAAAGCTTCAGGAGGCTAACCTAAAAACCACCAAAGAAAGCAACAAGTATAACATCTCCGATGCAAAGCGCGGATACGAAAATTACAAGGAGACGATAGATCAAGGTCTTAACGCCTCCCTAGAGAGCGCGAGAATGCAGAAAGAAAGCGCCGAAAAGGCATTGAAGGACGCCCAGGAAGAATATGAAGATGCAAAAAAATCAGTTGAGGACGGAAGCTACGAAAGCATCCAAAGCGTATATTTGCAGCGCGAGCAAGCATATAGAACTTATACGAATGCAAGGGATGCAGCTTCTGATGCTTATTCATACTACAAAGAAGCAAGGGATGCATACCAAACGGCACAGGCTGCTGCGGACGCCGCGAAGACAAATGGTACGGATGCCACAACCATAGCTAATCTTCAGGCTACCGCAAGTCAGCTGAAATCTGCGATGCAGTCCGCAGAGACTCAAATGAACTCTGCCGATCGCTCCGCTTCCAGCGCAAGAGACAATTATGACGATGCATGCACGGCATATAACAATACAAAGAAGAGCATACTGGATAAGCTTGAGGATGCGATAGAAACCGCACAGACCTCGCATAACAATGCGGTAAAAAATTTTGATATTACAAAGCTCCAGGTAGACCAGCAGCTAGAAAGCTATGAGGCTGCATATGATAAGACAAAGGCTCTCAGCGACGTAAGCGCAGCCGAAATTCAGCTTGAGCAGCTGAAGGCATCCCGCGAGGATTATACCATCAAGGCTCCAGCCGCAGGCACGATTACCGAGCTTAACCTAGAAAAAGGCGAGACGGTTACCATGGGAATGCCTGTGGTCGAAATTTCCGACCTCGAGGGAATGGAAGTCGAGATCAAGGTCGACGAATATACGGTGAAGAATGTTAAAATTTCCGATACCGTAAAAATATATATCGATGCACTGGAAAAGGAGTACGATGGAACATTGGTTGAAGTGGATAAGACAGCAACCGTAGAGGGCGGAGTTTCGTATTTTAACGCAAAGGTCAGCTTCACTCCGGACGAAGATGTGAAGAGCGGAATGAGCGTAGAAGTCAAGGTAACAAGAGTAAATGAGCTCGATACTGTTAGTATTACCCAAAGCAGCCTTCAATATAATGATGACAATACCGCATATATTTATCTAAAGGACGAAAGCGGCAAACTCATTGAAAAGACCCTGACTCTCGGAGCCTCAGACGGTGTCTATGTTCAGGTTACCGAGGGACTAAGAGAAGGGGACATAATCTTCTACCCGCAGAAATTAGTCTTTGACATGGAGGACATGGATTCCATGCGGGACGCGCGAAATTCCATGATGCTGGGTGAGTAAGATGGCAGGAAAAGAAATTTTGAGAATGGAAAAAATCGTAAAAGAATATTCCATGGGCGGCGAAGTTTCCACCGTGCTTAAGGGGATTGACCTCAGCGTTGGTGAAGGTGAGTTTTTGGCAGTTCTCGGGCCCTCCGGCAGCGGAAAATCCACCCTTATGAATATCATTGGCTGCCTCGACACTCCGACCTCGGGGGATTATTACCTTTCCGGCAGACATATATTTAATCAGGACGAAAAAACACTCGCGCATATTAGAAGCAAAGAAATCGGCTTTATATTCCAGTCTTTCTACCTCCTGCAGCGGCAGACGGCGCTTGATAATGTGATGCTGCCTTTGATCTACGCAGGAATGGGCGCAAAAGATAGAGAAGAACGTGCAAAGGAAATGCTCAGCCGCGTGGGACTTGAAGACAAGATGTACCATTTTCCGAATCAAATGTCCGGCGGGCAGCAGCAGCGGGTAGCTATCGCAAGGGCAATTTCCACAAATCCGACCATACTCCTTGCAGACGAGCCAACCGGCGCCCTCGACCAAAAGACCGGCGCTCAGGTCATGGATATTTTCAATGAGCTTAACGACGAGGGAAGGACTATAATCATGATTACCCATGATGCAAAGATAGCAAGCCATGCAAAGCGCATCGTGCGTATCCTCGACGGAAACATAAGCGAGGGAGGTCTTGAAGATGCCTAAACTCGGAATGCTAAAACAGAGCGTGATCATGTCGGTGCAAAACATAATCGGCAACAAAATGCGGACTTTCCTAACCACCCTTGGAATCATAATCGGAGTCGGAGCCGTAATCGCGCTGATTACAACGGTTTCTGCCGTTACGGACTATATGATGAACGAGTTTTCCAGCCTAGGCGCGGGAACCCTCACCATTACCGCACCGGGAACGCCTATCAAATACGGCTTGACGGAAAATGACCTCGATGAAATAGAAAACATGGAAAACGTAAAGGGCATCGCCCCATCGGTCAGCGTTATCGCAAAGGTAGTGCGAAATGACTATGTCAGCGACGATGTGACGGTTACTGGAAAAAACGAAGTTTATTTTCAAAAGAACGACGAAATGGTCACCTACGGCAGGGCATTTACCCCTCAGGATATGGACGGAACGGTGAATGTATGCCTGATTGACGATGAGCTTGCAAAAACCTTTTTCCTCGGGGAGGATCCGCTGGGAAAGACCATCAGAGTAGGCGGCATCACTTATACCGTGGTAGGACTTTGCGATCCCGACGATACCATGACCGCCATGATGGTGGGAATTACCGAAAGCGACGGGACCATATATATTCCTTACAAAAATGCCCTTAATATGAACGGGGTTAACAAGGTTAACAGTCTGGAGGTTTATATCGACAATACCGACGAAACCGACGCGCTTGTGGATAGGATCGAAGCCTATCTTGATAACACCTTTAACGATGCGGATGGCGCCTACAGCCTTATCAACATGGAAAGCCTTGTGGACATGATGGACACCATGTCGGATATGATGACAAAGCTTTTGGCGGGCATAGCCTCTATTTCACTGATGGTAGGTGGCATAGGTATTATGAATATGATGCTGGTAAGCGTGACGGAGAGGACGCGGGAGATCGGACTTCGCAAGGCACTTGGCGCAGAGCCGAAGATCATCCAGCTACAATTTTTGATAGAATCGGTGATTTTGTCCTTGATCGGCGGAATCATCGGAATCATAACGGGAGAAATCCTTTCCTTTGTGGCGCTTAATGCCATAGGAACCGAATTTTCGGTAAATGTTTCGGCAATCGCCCTGGGCTTTGGCTTCTCCCTTGCTGTGGGAGTAATCTTCGGCTGGGCGCCGGCAAGAAAAGCAAGCAGGCTCAACCCAATCGACGCACTCCGCAGCGAATAGCGGATAGATGAAGAATATAATACTTAGGCTGAAAAGAATATTGATGTGTAATTGTCCTTGCTACAGTGCAAATTTTGTGTTAAAATGAGTACATCGCAAAAAATTGTGCGAAACTTTAATTTAACATATTTACAAACGGAGGGAAAACAAAATGTTCGACGCTAAGGGAAATGACAACAATACATATAATGTTGACAATTTCGAATTCATCAAAAAAACATCGCCAATAGTAGGCGGACTCATCGAAAAAGAGTATAGTCGCCAGAAAAATAATGTGGAGCTCATCGCTTCCGAAAACTACTGCTCTGAGGCAGTTCTTGCGGCATGTGGAAGTTGTCTTTCTTGGAAATATGCAGAAGGCTATCCTTATGTACGCACTTCCGGCAATACCAGCCGCTACTACGGCGGAACAGAGTTTGTAGACCAGCTCGAAGAATACTGCTGCGACGTTTGGAGAAAAGTTTTCGATACGGACTATCATGTAAACGTGCAGCCTCACAGCGGTTCTCAGGCTAACTTTGCGGCATACAAGGCAGTGCTGAAACCGGGAGACACGATTTTGTCCCTGACCCTTGATAACGGCGGGCATCTCACACACGGCTCCTCCGTAAACTTCAGCGGAAACCTCTATAACATGGTATTTTATGATGTAGACGAAAGAGGCTATATCGACATGGAGGACGTTCGCAAGAAAGCTCTGGCTTGCAGACCGCAGCTCATCCTTACGGGCGCGTCGGCATATTCGAGAATCATTGATTTTCCTGCGTTTGCTGAAATCGCAAAGGAAGTCGGAGCATATTTCATGGTTGATATGGCTCACATCGCGGGGCTCGTGGCAGGAGGCGTTCATCCAACGCCATTCGGCTATGCGGACATCATCACCACCACCACCCATAAGACCCTCAGAGGGCCTCGCGGCGGCCTCATTTTCGCAAGAAAAGACCTTGCAAAGAAAGTTGACAGCGCGGTATTCCCTTACGCTCAGGGCGGACCTCTTGAACATATCATCGCAGGCAAGGCGATCTGCGCAGAAGAAGCCATGAGACCTGATTACAAAGAATATGCACGCCAGGTCGTAAAGAACTGCAAGGCACTATCCGACGAGTTCATCAAACTTGGATACAAGGTCGTAACCGGAGGCACGGACAACCACCTGATTCTCCTTGACCTTTCGGACGAACCATTCAGCGGCAGAGTGCTTCAGGAGGAATGCGACAAAATCGGAATCACCCTCAACAAAAATTGTGTGCCATGCGAAAAACGATCACCGAGAGAAACATCCGGCGTAAGAATCGGAACGGCTCCGATGACAACCAGAGGATATTACGAAGAAGACTTCGTAAGGGTCGTTCACAGAATCGACGAGCTTATCAAAAAACTTAGAGAAGAATATAAATAAAAACAAACAGACAAAAAAAGCAGCGTTAGCTGCTTTTTTTGTGTGTACACGTGCACAATGCCTGGCATATGCAAAAAACAAACCACCGGATGTCATAATGAGAGCCGATGCTTTGTTTTTTTTAAGCTGCACTACCAGGTTACAACTTCCGGAGCCTCTGTGAAGGAGCAGAAAGTAGCCGTAGCATCCTTGAGATAATAAACAACGGTATTTCCGTCGTCAGGGTCGTATGCCGCCTTGAGATGCGGATAGGCATCGAGCATGGAAACTCTCGCCTCTCTGCGGTCGTCCTCTACGAGGCTTCCGCAAAGTCTGATCCAGCGGTCCTCACCTACCATTGCCGAAATTTCAACCTTTCCGTTAGCCTGAATCTGCTTCGAAACATCCTTTGACTTGCCCGTCTGGATATAGAGCTTGCCGTCGAATACATTGACTGTGCCGAAAGGCCTTACATGTGGCTGATTACCATCAACTGTAGCAAGGTAATAAACACCTGCGTTTTTCAAAAATTCATATACTTTTTCCATAATAGAACCTCGCTTTCTTTTGTGATTTTGTACGGACATATAGCTGTTATATATCCGTAACTATATTCTAAACTTCCGGCACCCCAAAGTCAAGCTGGCGAAAAACCACTATTTTTTCGTAAAGCCTTGCAATGCGAGCCAAACTGTGGTAAAATGAAAAAAATTCGGGGCATTGGCGCAGCTGGGAGCGCGTTTGACTGGCAGTCAAAAGGTCAGGGGTTCGAGCCCCCTATGCTCCACCACGTCGCAGCAAACTACGCTGCTATCAAAAACCGACCGTAAGGCCGGTTTTTTCATGCGCTCCGTTGCTGCTCCTTTTCCCCAAAAAGCTAACGCTTTCCGGGGACCCTAACAAGATGAGATATGTGTCTTTTTTATTCTTATGCGAATGTTACTGGGGGCTCGAACCCGGGAGGGCGCGAGCGTAAGCGAGAATGTCCGGTGGACATTCGAGTAGCTCGCGGTTCGAAGGCGACCGAAAGGGGAGCCGAGAAGACAGCACGCGAGACGGTAGGCGAAGCGTGCAGTCGAGCCCCCTATGCAATTAAAAAGGCTCGAACCGCGAAAAGTGTAGCCAAGCCATATATGTAGCCAAAAAATGGCTCTAACGGCGAAGCGTGCGGTCAAGCCCCTATGCTCCTTTTCCCCAAAAAGCTAACGCTTTCCGGGGACCCTAACAAGATGAGATATGTGTCTTTTTTATTCTTATGCGAATGTTACTGGGGGCTCGAACCCGGGAGGGCGCGAGCGTAAGCGAGAATGTCCGGTGGACATTCGAGTAGCTCGCGGTTCGAAGGCGACCGAAAGGGGAGCCGAGAAGACAGCACGCGAGACGGTAGGCGAAGCGTGCAGTCGAGCCCCCTATGCAATTAAAAAGGCTCGAACCGCGAAAAGTGTAGCCAAGCCATATATGTAGCCAAAAAATGGCTCTAACGGCGAAGCGTGCGGTCAAGCCCCTATGCTCCTTTTCCCCAAAAAGCTAACGCTTTCCGGGGACCCTAACAAGATGAGATATGTGTCTTTTTTATTCTTATGCGAATGTTACTGGGGGCTCGAACCCGGGAGGGCGCGAGCGTAAGCGAGAATGTCCGGTGGACATTCGAGTAGCTCGCGGTTCGAAGGCGACCGAAAGGGGAGCCGAGTTGCCGGATTCTATTCAATTATATTGACAGGCCTGTTCATCCTGCCTATAATTATACTCAAGCAAATAAAGGTGAGGTTATAAAAATGAATAAAGGAACAAAGAAACTATCTGTCTTACTTGCTGTTGCTATGTTGATTGTGCTACTTGCCGGCTGCGCTTCGGGGAGTACAGATACCGTTTCCAAAACAGAGATTGCAAACGATCAGAAAGAATACCCTTATGTGCAGCGACTTGCGCCGGTCGAGCCGGTAGACGGAGAGATCGGAGGTGCAGCGTCCATGCTAGACTGGGGTAATGTAGATGACTCTCCTTACTTTGAGGCAATCAATTATTATGACGGGACAGATATTTCGGATACGCTGGTTTTGATCGATCATTTCCAGACATATCAGCAAACATCTGAACGTAGCTGCGGCGCGGCCTGCGTGCTTATGGTAGTCAATTACCTGACCGGAGAGGCTCCGGGCGAGGATACTTTGGACAAGGAAATGGATATTCGCTATATGGATAACGCGCGCGAGGACGGTTCCTACGGTGCATCGACAGCTTCCGTAGCGGAGGCGCTCAGAGCAAGAGGCATTGAAGTTAAGACCTCTGCCGATACGCAGGATGAGGAGGGTTATTCTTTTTATTCCGAGGAGGATCTGACGGAGTTTATCTGCAATCAGCTACAGGCAAAGAAACCGGTAGTGATGGAAAGCGTGGAGTGGGGCGGCCACTGGATGGTGCTTATAGGCTACGATGATATGGGAACGCCGGATAGTACGCTCGATGATGTACTGGTATTTGCAGATCCTTATGACACATCTGATCATTGTCAGGACGGTTATTATACAATGAGCTTTGAGCGTTATGTCAGCCAGTGGTTTGACCATCGGGTGATGGCGGAGAGTGAGAAGAACCAGCAATACGTAGCCGTTACAAATTTCTGACCCATTTTACATTGGCATTCATAAATGGATTAGCCCTGCCTCTTCAAAAATGGCAGCTTGGGCAGGCAGTTTTCTTCGATAATCTTTCGGAGCATAGACGCAAATCCCTTGGGGTCGCGAATCTGATACTCCATATGGTTATGTCCCTCAAAAACCGGAAAGTTAGCACAAGGATATGCTGCCATGACTGCGTCGCGATATTTATAATGTTCCTCGACACTGCCAAATTCAAAATATGCAAGTTTTTGAAGATCTTCTGAAAGGGGAGGATAGGACTTATCTTCCAAGCTGTCCGCAAGCTGACGTCTGAGATTGCCGTATGTAAGAGCCTCTCCTGCGGCAATGAAATAGGGCTTTATAGCCTCGTCATCACACCAGAGAATCTTCTTGAGCGTGCCGCCTTTCGACCAGTACAGGGTTTTTATTGCAAAATATAGGATTGGAGTCATAACCCGTCGCAGCATCCGCGATATCTGCGCAAACTGGCCGCCGTCAAAGAAAATATGCATTACAGGCAGCTTCGTCTGCGCCAAAAATGCCGTAGCAAGGTCGGCGCCAATGGAGGATGAAACAACCATGGCAAGGCTCTTTATGCCTTGCTTGCGAAGAAAAGTCTCAACCTGATTAACTTCGTCTGCTTTGCTTATGTATTTCTGACCGGGACAGTATACCGTGGAAGTAGGCAAGATGCAAAAATATCTATCCTGTAAATGCTCCGCCACCGGCCGGCTGCTGGCGCCCGTGACGCCCATGGCATGAAAGAACAGAATGGCGGGATTTTCTTTGTTCCCAAGTGTGTTGAATATCAAGATATCACCTCATTATAAAAGTAGAGCCACAAGCTCCGGCGATCAGCCAAATGTAACGATCCACGCGCTCAGGGCTGCGACAACAGCAAATAGCGGAATGCCGCGCAGAAACGATCCGATGTGCATAGCCGGGTCTTGATAGTAGGACTTCTCCGGCAGGAACGAGAAGCGGATGCGCTTTGTGTTTCGCCACCATAATAGGTCGATGACCAAAAGATCGAATAGCCCCAGCCCTTCACCGAGAATGAGAAAATACCAAAATGCCGAAAGATAACCCTCAAATGCGAGTATACTCTTGCAAGCAAAGCCAAGTCCTGAGAATATTGTCGTGAAAAATATAAGATTGCTCAGCAATACTATCGGTAGGGATTTGACCTTTGGCGCGTTGCCATCGAGACGCTCTCTAACAATAGCCTGGACTCTATCCGGATAAGACCGCAGCCCGGCGAGGTTTTTCTTGTCCGTTCCCGTGCCCAGAAAACATATTCCCCAGTAAAGTAGCCAAAACGCGGGTATGATAAGCCATTTCACTTCTTTTTCACCTTCCTCTATTTCTTACCTATCAAATATCTTGCTCAAATATTGGTTAGCGTAGGCTAACTAATATTCTTTTGAAAACCCCTCGAAACATTGCGATTTCAAGAATAAACCTCAAACACCACCACACACGGCTAATTTACACCCGCATTCTTTCGCTGATAGCCTCCTGCGCAATTTGCGAGAGGCTAAGACCGTGGGCGTCAATATAAGTATTCATATACGCAGGGATAGTGAGATTCTTGCGAACGGCATTCTTGCCGTATTTTTCGGCGTAGGAATCCATATCAAGAACAAGCAGGCTCACAATGCCGCCCTCCTCGGGGTGAACATCCCTTGCGTCCGAGGCTTTCGGAAGCGGATTCCCGTCCTCCAGTTCATCGAGCAGCCATCCGCTGGCGGCGTCCGTCCCCATCAAAATTGCGTCTGCAAGAGAATCTCCCTCGGAAACACAGCCCGGAAGATCCGGAACGACAACGGTATAACCCTCTTTTTCTTCACAAGGATAAAAACAAGCAGGATAAATAAGTTTCATCATAACCTCCTTACGGTTACATTATACACACTATACATACTAAAGTCAAGTAAAAAATTGGTACGCCGATTTTAACATCTGCCGGGACAAATGTAAAAGTTAATTCACGGAACAGATTCAAACAAGTAAAGTTAGTCGTACACTAAGTTCTTGCACAATTAAGTTCACTTCCGTATCCTTCAACCATTTCCAAAGAAATTAAGCTTCACAGAAAATTTAAGCTTA
>CAVCFO010000004.1:84448-112121 GCA_963601575.1 bacterium | reverse complement strand
TGATTGCGGACTTCTTACGGAAACACAGCAGAGAGGTCACGGGTATGTTATTCAAGGAGATTACGGTAGAGGAATTTGCGGAAATCAGAGCACGGGAAGCCGCCAAAGACGCCTATGACGAGGGCGAAAAATCCGGATTCTCTAAGGGTGAAAAATCCGGATTCTCAAAGGGCGAAAAGTTCGGCGCAGCGCAGAAAGAGCGCGAGATTGCCAAAAACTTAAAGAAGTCCGGCATCTCGTCGGACGTGATTGCAAAAAATACGGGGCTGTCACTCGCCGAAATCGAGGCGCTTTAAAGGAAAAAACATCATACCGTAAAGTTATATAAACATCAACAACCGCTAACCGCAAGGGACACCTTGCGGTATTTTTAATTTGCTCAATTTTAATTTTAACAGCTCGAGATAGCTCCCGGTAGAACTAAGGAAAGGACTAAGGATGGCTTGGCTTAAACTATAGTATGTCTTTACGGAGAAGCAAAAAAGTGCTATAATTTATGGGGCTGAAGCAGAATGCGATACTAGTTTTGAAATGCGATATGAGGATGAGAATATCTTTTGAGATTAATAAAATCGCAAAAGAACATTTGTTCAATACTAACAATGAAGATCACGATAACGCGAAAGTGTTTTCAGATTAAGACCCTTCTCTTGACCCCATGATAGCACATTCTCCTGCGGGCTGCAAGCATTTTATAATATATATAATTTCTAAAAAAAAGAAAGGCAAGCAGATTGGATAAGCGGGAGGTAAAAGGAGAAACAGCATGACTGATGTAGTTGCAGCCCTTATATGGGATGATAATAAATTCATGATTTGCCAGCGCCCTGCTCATAAGGCGCGGGGGCTTCTGTGGGAATTTGTCGGTGGCAAGGTTGAGCCCGGAGAGGCAAAAGAGGAGGCGCTGATTCGCGAGTGCAGAGAGGAACTTGCCGTAACTATTCGGGTAGGTTCGATATTCATGGAGGTTATCCACGAGTATCCCGATATCACAATAAGGCTCACGCTCTTTCAGGCCACCATTGCAGAAGGTGTTCCGCAAATGCTGGAGCATAACGACATCCGCTGGATTAACCCGGAGGACATCCCGCAATATGATTTCTGCCCGGCGGATACAGAGATATTGAAAAAACTCCGCTTTGGAATATAATCTTATTTCAGGTTTTTGCAGGGAACCAAAGAAACTGAAGTAAGGGACGTTGTACATGAAAATTAAAGAAGAGAAAATTGCCATAGGCCATAGAAAGAAGGTACTCATGTCCAATCAATTTTTGACCAATTATACAGATACAACATTCCTCGATAAAATCAGGGATAATCTGAGGCATTGTAATGCCTTTTATTTTTCGGTCAGTTTTATAAAGAAAGCAGGCCTTGTTCTGCTATTTAAGGATATAGAAGCGGCAGTGGAGCGCGGAGCTGTAGGACGAATCATCACATCTACTTATCAGAATTTTACGGATGTTGAGTCACTGAAAAGTTTTTTGGCGTTGCAGGGCAGATACAAAAACTTTGCCTGTCATTTAGATTACGAGTGTTTCCATGACAGCGGATATACGAGGCTCGGTTATCATTCCAAGGGCTATATTTTCGAATACGAAGATCAATGCGAGATAATTGTCGGATCTTCCAACATCACACGCTATGCGCTTCTCAAAAATATTGAGTGGGACATTGCCGTCTCATCTGAAAAGCCAAATGAGATATTTACAGATGCAATGTGTGAATTTGAGGACAAGTGGGAAGCCACCCATCCTCTAAACGCAGATATCATTAATCTGTATTCAAATAAGCTGAACTTCGCCATTGAGCGTTGGGATATGGATTATGACTTACACAATGCAAACATCAAGCCCAATTTTATGCAACGGAAAGCCCTGAAAGAGCTCAACCGCTATCGTGCGATGGGAATATCTCGTGCCTTGGTAGTTGCGGCAGCCGGATCAGGCAAGACTTATCTTGCGTCATTCGACGCCTTGAATTTCTCACCCAAAAGGTTGCTATATATCGTTCACGAAGGCTCGATTCTCAAAAAATCCCTTGAGACATTTCAAGATGTCTTCGGAAGCTCTGTAAGTTACGGGATTTTCAGCGGTGAGAGCAAGGAGATGGACGCGAGTTTCGTATTTGCGACTAATATAACGATGGCTAAATCCCTTGAGCTTTTTTCGAAAGATACGTTTGACTATATCATAGTGGATGAATGCCACCATGCAACGGCAGAAACATATCGAAAAATCATAGGATATTTTGAACCGGAATTTTTGCTTGGACTTACGGCAACACCTGAGCGAATGGACAATCAGGATGTTTTTGATTTGTTCGACAAGAATGTCCCTTATGAGCTGCGACTTAGGGATGCGATTATCAGTGACCTTGTTGTGCCATTTCATTATTATGGCATTCGAGATGAACTTGTAAGCTACGGTTTTAACAAGAGCCAGGAGCGCAGAATGGTGGCTCAGCTGGCAACACCTGAGCACAGCGATTTTATCACTCGCCAGATAGAAAAGCATCGTCCTGATGGCAAATTAAAGGCCCTTGCTTTTTGCCGAAATGTTACCCATGCTCGAATGATGAGCGAAATAATGAGCGAGCACTATAATACCGCATATCTTACAGGGAGAAATGATATTGGAGAAAGAATCCGCGCATATAACGACCTGCAGAGCGATGAGAAAGAACTTGAAATTTTGTTTACCGTTGATATATTAAACGAAGGGGTGGATATTCCGGGAGTGAACATGGTACTGTTCCTACGCCCAACGGAATCCTCTACTATTTTCATTCAGCAGCTTGGCCGTGGACTCCGAAAATATGACAACAAACAGTTTGTTACTGTCCTTGACTTCATCGGAAACAGCTACAAGAGAAGCGTACAGATTGCCTTCGCGCTTTCATCACTTGCAGAAAATTTTGTTCTCGAAAAGCGACTGATGATGGACCTCGTACGGGACGATTTCAAGGCAATTGGGCTTGAGGAGTACGGCGTTAAGATTCATATTGATGATCTTAGCAAGGAAGAAATCATAAGCCACATCGAGCACGAAAATTTCAATAGCCTTACATACCTGAAACAGGATTATTTCAACTTCAGGAAGTATATCGGTGCCGAATCATATCCAAAGCATATGGATTATCTCAACAATGACTGCGCTCCGGACTTGCTTCGATTTATGAACATCAAAATAGGCGGAAGGAAGTGTGTATCCTATTACAATTTCCTCCATGGAATTTTAGCTGATAGGGATGAAGAAGCAAAGCTATTGCCGGTATTTACAGAAAGGCAGATCGCATTTGCGAATTATTTATCTTCGATGCTTCCGCTTGTAAGACAGCACGAATATATCATCTTTGATAGTGTAATTCACGGCTCTTGCAGTCTCGCCGCGATCAAAAACCGAATTGCAGAGGCAGCAGGTGATTTTGACGAAGAACAGCTAAATCACGCTCTCAAGTACATAAAAGAAAAGGGATTTTTAACAGCCGATGGCGATTCCTGCACTCTGGCTGATGTTTCCCTTGATGACCAATTCATCGACTATCTTGAGGACCTCCTCGAGTATGGCATAACCCGCTTTGCTGCTGATTACGGTGAGGCGACGGGATTCAAACTCTGGAATAGCTACCGCATGGATCAGGTGCAGCTTAAGTTATTGAAAAACCCGAGTCACAATCAGGTTGGAACTTATTATTATGACAAAACCGTGGTGATATTTGCTTCTCTAAAAAAAGATGCATCGATTGCCGAACGGCTGAATTATAAGGATAAATTCATCGGTTCTGCGATATTCCAATGGGAGAGCATGGCGAATGTGCCCGCTTCTGATTTGCAAAAGCTAAAAGAAAGCGAAGAGGCACTTCTGTTCATACGAAAGGTTTCGGACGAAAATGGCATAGTTATGCCTTTCACCTTCGTAGGCAAAGGACATTTGACAAATCCTCGCAGGCAGGAGGCATTTGATAAGGAAAGAAAAAGTAATGTCGTAACATATCTGTTTGACATAATGATGGAAAACGAGTTGCCGGATTATCTGCAATACGACTTCGGACTTACAAACTAAAGGAGACACATAGTACATGAGTTGGACAGACGGAAAAACACGTTGCCGCTGGGCGAATTCTAAAAATGAACGATATATCAGGTATCACGACGAGGAATGGGGCGTTCCGGTGTTTGGCGACTCAAAGCTCTTTGAAATGCTGATTTTGGAGTGCTTTCAGGCAGGTCTTTCTTGGGAATGCGTTCTCAACAAGCGAGAAGCATTCCGAAAGGCATTCGATGGATTTGACATAGATAAGGTCGCTTGCTACGGAGAAGAAAAGTTAGAGGTGCTTATAAACAATCCGGAGATTATAAGAAACCGGCTGAAAATACAGGCTGCAGTTACCAATGCACAGGTATTTCGAAAGATTCAGCGGGAATGCGGCAGCTTTTCGACCTATCTTTGGAAGTGGTCAGATGGCAAAGTGATTTATGAAACAGGACGCACAAGCTCGGAGCTTTCAGATGCCATATCAAAAGATTTGAAAAAACGCGGCATGAAGTTCGTGGGAACGACGGTCATCTACGCCTATTTACAGGCGGTGGGCGTGATATATTCCCACGAAGAGGGATGTTTTATGAATTGTATTGATTTTTATGACACGAGAAGGAAAAAAGATGCACATCAACTTTAAATATGAAGGAATTCATGAGAAGCAGCTCCAACGCTTTCCACAATTTACGCAAGAAGAAATAAAATCCCTCAAAGAAAGGGCGCTTCGGGTCATTCCCGAGAGGGTTCGCTATTATGCGCCGATTATCGGGGTAGACTATGGGAGAATAACGATCCGAAGCCAGAAAACCCGTTGGGGCAGCTGCTCCTCAAAAGGGAGCCTGAATTTTAACTGTCTTCTTATGCTAGCGCCCCCCGAGGTCATCGACAGTGTTGTCGTACACGAGCTGTGCCACAGAAAGCACATGAATCATTCCAAGGCTTTCTATGCCGAGGTGGAAAGAGTCTTTCCGGAATATAAAAAATGGCACAAATGGCTAAAAGATAACGGCGCAGCCCTGATAAAGAGACTGCCGAAGAAAAGAAAAGCACTATGACAGATGTATATAGACCTTATATGGGACGAGAATAAATATTAAAGAGTAAAATACAGTCACAAGTAATTTAAGGAGGTATTTATGCTGTTTTGGTTTATTGTGATAATTGGTGCAATTATACTTTGCCTCTCGTTTGTGATAATGATTTTGACAGACAAAACAAAAGACGGCAGATCTAGGCCGCGGATACACTACAAGCGCAAATCCGAGGGAGCCTCAGAGTATCTATGCAAAATTTGTCCGGCAGATTGCGAAAGCACAAAGGAGAAACTTAAGATTCTCGGAGAAATGTCATACAAAAAAGAAAATTACTTTCTGCTGGAAGACTGTGACGGCAGTTTTTATCTCAGAAAATATGAAACCCTCGGAGGAAGCAGTGGAATAACCCGATATATCCTCAGAGATTTAAGCGGCAGTGTTGCAAAAAAGCTAAAGAAACAAGAGTATTTGAACAGACTTTGCATGGGCATTGCCGGCAAAAGCGCCACGAAAATGAATATAAATGCCTGGGATAATATTGAAATGAAAGTTCTGATCAACACTTATCCGATTGAATATGGTATCGAAGATCCGGCTGCCGCGGCATTTGAGCTGGAAAACAAAACGGTCAGCGATTTTATTGCAGATATTGCTAAGGCCAAGGCCACTGAAAATCCAATAAATTTTTATGATATACGCAGCTTAGGACTTTTCCGCTCAGGTTCTTCAAGAAAGGATTCGCAAGCAAGCTGGCAGGAATGCAAAAGGCAAATAGACTACTCCCTGTATGTGACCCACGACTGGGACATTTTCAAAGACGAGAACGACAGGTAAAAGATAAAATAAGTGGCGGGATATTGACGATTCATTTGGCTGCGAGTATAATATTATTACGGGAAAATGCAACTTTTCACATTTTCCTGAAACGAGGAGCGTGAGACTATGGAACAAATCAGGCGAGATCTGTATTTGAATCGATTGATAGAGCGTAGAAAAAACGGCATGATCAAGGTCATTACAGGCATTCGTCGATGCGGGAAGTCATATCTTCTGTTTAAGCTTTATTATCAATACCTGATCGAATCAGGGGTAGAGTCATCCAGAATTATAACTATTCCGTTGGATGATGATGACTTTGAGGAGCTTCACGACAGCAAAAAATTGAGTGCCTACATCAAAGAACGAATTACTGATGACGGTATGTGGTATGTGTTTTTGGATGAGGTTCAGTTGTGCAAAAACTTTGAAGCGGTACTCAACGGACTAAACAGACGGGACAATGTGGACATTTATGTGACCGGAAGTAATTCCAAATTTCTTTCGTCAGATGTACTTACAGAATTTCGTGGACGCGGAGACGAGGTGCGCGTATATCCGCTTTCTTTTTCAGAGTATGTCTGTGCATATTCGGGCGATAAGTATGACGCATGGGTTGATTATTACACATACGGAGGGCTTCCGCTGATTCTCAGCAGAAAAACAGATGAATTGAAATCCGGATATTTGACCACCCTTTGTCAGGAGTTGTACCTGAAGGATATTGAAAACCGCCACAACCTGCGAGGTGATAATGTCATGTCTGCACTGCTCAAGATTCTGGCATCTGCGGTAGGGTCACTGACAAATCCGACGAAGCTTGCAAAAACCTTCAGCAGCAATGGTATGCCGGTCAGCGATAAGACGATTGGAACCTATATCGGCTATCTGCTGGACGCTTTTTTTATCAGCAAGGCAGAGCGATATGATATTAAAGGCAAACGATATATTGCCTCACCGTACAAATACTATTTTACGGATGTGGGACTTCGCAATGCACAGCTTAATTTCCGTCAGCAGGAAGAAAATCATATCATGGAAAACATCATCTACAACGAGCTGCTTGTAAGAGGATTTAATGTAGATGTGGGTGTTGTGGAACACGCAGAAAAAAACGAAGAAGGGAAAGTTGTCCGTAAGCGATTGGAGGTAGATTTCGTCTGCAATCTCGGCAGCCGAAGATACTATATTCAATCTGCTTTTGCGATTCCTGACCAAGAAAAAATGGAACAGGAACAAAATTCACTGGTTCGCATTGATGATTCCTTCAAAAAGATCATTGTTGTGAAAGATAGAATTAAGCTGTGGCGCAATGAAAAAGGCATCGTTGTTATGGGTATCATGGATTTTCTGTTGAATCCGGATAGCCTTGATTTGTAGATAGGAATGCAAAAGACAGAAGGACTACTCCCTATATGTGACCCACGACTGGGATATTTTTAAGAACGAGGATGACAAGTAATAAGGGATTGCCATGGAAATAAAGAGCAGTATACGAAATATATTTATCGTAAATCCAAAGGCCGGGCAGGGCAAAGGGAATGCAAAGTTCGCGGATAAGATACGAGTCAAAGCGGAAAGAGCCGGGGCTACCGTTGAAATTTACACAACCGCAGGGGTGGGCGACGCCGAGATTCTTGCAAGGCAGATTTCGGAGGAGGTCATAGATAATATTAAAGAGGATATCGAGAATACCGGGAATACCCAAAATACCCAAAATACCAAAGAAGAGATCCGAATATTTGCCTGCGGAGGCGACGGCACCCTGAACGAAGTCCTAAATGGTATAATCGGAAATGAGAATATTTCGGTGGGCGTTGTTCCCATCGGCACGGGCAACGATTTTTGCAGAAACTTTCCGGAGGCGGGAGATTTTTCGGATATCGTATCCCAGCTTAGTTCACATCCTGTAAAATGCGATGCCATCAGATACAGCGGGCTTTTGGCAGGGAAGGAGCAGACAAGATATTGCGCCAATATGTTTAATATCGGATTTGACTGCAATGTTGTTGACCTGACTGCCACGCTAAAAAAATATCCGTTTCTGGCAGGCTCCATGGCATATCTCATGGCGGTTTTTGCCATTCTGGTCAGGAAAAAAGGCGCAAACCTCAAGATCGAAATCGATGGCCGGGCAAAATATGACGGACCGCTGCTTCTCACGGCGGTTGCAAACGGCTCCTTTTGCGGCGGCGGGGTAAAAAGCTCGCCTAATGCCAGCCTTTCGGACGGGAAGCTGGATATAAATATCATATATAACGTAAAGCGAAGGGAATTTATAAAAAAATTCCCTTATTACTCGAAGGGCACCCATATGGAGCTTCCGGATATTGATAAGATTCTATATGCCGCGCAGGCGAAAAAAGTTGTGATAACCCCAAATGAGGGAACAATGCGGCTATGCACCGACGGTGAAATCGTCGATGCAGGCAGAGTCGAAATGGAAGTTATGCATGATGCGTTTAGCTTCTTGATTCCGCAGGATGCCACAAAACCAGAGGAAGCGGAGCAACACCTGTAGCAATAAAGGTATATGACAAAAGGGGAAGAAAAATGGCGCTGGAACGAAAAAATAGTATCGGAATAATAAAGCTAGATGACTATATATTTGCACAAATCGTGCGCAATGCGATTTTGAAATGCCAAGGGCGCGCTTTTCACGCATCCGAGAAGGGCAAAATACTCGGAAATCAAGGGATAAAGACCGGCATCGGAGAGATTGCATCGAATATCAAAATTCGCGAGGATGAGAAAAAGGTTCACCTCGAATTTTATATAGTAACCCTTTTCGGTGCTAGCATAATAAAGACGACTAAGGAAATCCTGGAATATATCGAATATGAAATGAGAGGCCTTTTCCCGGAAAAGGGCGCAACCATTACTCTGAGAATAGTCGGAACAAAGGGAATCAGAACAAAGCGCATCGCAAAGCGCAATATAAAGATAGTAAAAAAATATGAAGCTTAGCGATAACATTTTCTGCCTTGGCGGTGTTGGGCAGAAACGGGCGGAAGCCCTGAAAAAACTGAATATAGAGACGATAGATGATATGCTCAGGTTCTATCCGCGAAGATACGAAGACCGAAGAAATATCATGACCATAATGCAGGCGCCTACGGATACAGATGTGCTGATAACAGGAAGGGTTGTTTCTGCGCGCCTTTCGGGAAGTCCATACAGCAGAAGCAGGCTTCTTAAGGTAAATGTCGAGGATAGCACCGGGAGAGTCGAGCTTCTCTTTTTTAACGGAAAATATCTGGCGAATTATTTCAAGATCGGAAAAGAATTGGTGCTTTTCGGAAAGATACAGATTAGGGGCGGAATCAGGCAGATGGCGCATCCTGAGTTTCATGTGCCTGGAGAAAAGAGCGATATTCGAGGGCTGATTCCCGTCTATCCGCTCACGGAGGGCATCACGCAGAATATGCTCAGGGCGTGGCAGGCAGAGCTGATAGCAAGCGGCATTACTGATGAAATCACCGAGTGGCTGCCGGAGCAAATAGTAAGCGAGTGCAGACTTTGCAGCCCTTCCCATGCGATTTCTAACATACATTTTCCAAAGAATGAACGGGTCTATCACGAGGCAAGGTACAGGCTGATTTTCGAGGAACTTCTTTGCCTTCAGACGGGGCTTTTTTATATCAAAAATGGCAGCAAAAGCTGCGAAAATGCGGTGAGGGCTTCAAAAGAGGTTTCGGTAAAGGACTTTGAAAATTCATTTAAGTTTGAGCTTACGGAGAGCCAAAAAAGAGTCTTTGCCCAAATCGAAATGGATATGGAGCAGGATAAATGCATGAACAGGCTCGTGCAAGGAGATGTTGGCTCGGGGAAGACCGCGGTGGCGGAGCTTGCCATGTTCAAGGTGGTCAAAAGCGGATTTCAGGCGGCGATGATGGCGCCGACAGAGCTTCTTGCAAAGCAGCATTTTGCGGTCCTGAAACGGGATTTTGAGCCTTTTGGAATAAAGGTCGGTCTGCTGTCGGGGTCTCTGGGGGCAAAGGAACGCCGTGAAGTGCTCCAAAGGCTAAAATCCGGCGGGACGGACATCTTGGTAGGCACACACGCCCTGATACAGGATGGCGTCAGTTTTGCAAATCTCGGACTCGTTATCACCGACGAGCAGCACAGGTTCGGAGTTAATCAGCGGGAGTTACTCTCTGCAAAGGGAAATAATCCCGACATCCTTGTAATGACTGCGACGCCGATACCACGGACGCTGGCGGTGGTGCTGTACGGCGACATGGATATCTCCATAATCGACAGTCTGCCGAAAGGAAGAAAGCCCATCAGAACCTTTGCGAGGAACGAAAGCGCCCGTAAGAAGATTTATGACTTTGTGCGTGAACAGGTAAAACAGGGCGGACAGGCATATGTCGTTGCGCCTCTCATCGAAGAATCCGAAAAGATAGATTGCCACTCGGCTGAGGAGATATACGAAGAACTCGCATCTTCTTATCCTGATGTTCGCTTCGGCTTCGTTCATGGCAATATGAAACAGAAAGAAAAGGACGAGGCGATGGAACGCTTCGCGGCCGGAAAGACCGACGTTCTGGTCTCTACCGTGGTAATCGAAGTTGGAATCGATGTGCCGAATGCTACCATTATGGTGATCGAAAATAGCGAAAGATTCGGGCTTGCTCAGCTCCACCAGCTCAGAGGCAGAGTCGGAAGAGGAAGCCGGCAGTCATATTGCATTCTCATTTCAGGCAGCGAAAGCAAGGTGGCAAAGAGAAGAAACGAAATCATGTGTGAAACCGCAGACGGCTTTGTGATTGCGGAGGAAGACCTGAAACTTAGAGGCCCGGGAGAGCTTTTCGGAACGCGCCAGCATGGGCTTCCGGAGCTTAATATAGGCGACCTTGTGAGAAATACCGAAATCCTTGAAAAGACGAAGAATATCGCCGCAAAAATCATAGAAGAAGACCCACGGCTCTTTAGCCTCGAAAACGCAGGGCTTAAATGCCATGTTCAAAAGATGTTCGGTGACAAAATACAGCTGAGACTTTGATTTTTCGACAAAAATTTGATTTTACACTTCGTTTGAGTTAATATATTAGCAGATTGAATTTTGGGAGAGAATTTTATGCGAATAATAACCGGAGACTTTAAGGGCAGGCGACTCGAAATGCCTGTGGGAAATGATATAAGGCCGACGACGGAAAAGGTAAAAGAGGCGCTTTTTAGCATGATCGCAGGTAACCTTTGCGATGCGGTATGCGCAGACCTTTTCAGCGGAACAGGGAATTTGGGACTAGAGGCACTGTCCAGAGGCGCAGAAAAATGCTATTTTTCTGACAACAGTCGCATAAGCCTTGAGCTAACAAAGCGAAACATAGCCATGTGCCGCGCGGAGGAACGCTCGTCGGTAATTGCCGGAGACTACGAGAGAGCCTTGAGTCAAATCGCTGCAAAGGGCGAAAAGATAGATGTCTTTTTCCTCGACCCGCCATACAAAAAAGGACTGTACGAAAGATGTTTTGAACTTATCAAAGACCTTGACCTGCTGGCAGAGGAGGGAATTATCGTAGCCGAACACGGTGCAAAGGATGCTTTTCCGGACGAAATATCGGGCTTTGAGAAGCTTAGAGACAGGACTTATGGAAGCATCGGAATCACAATTTACGGCTGATTTTGGCTGATTTTGTACGATTTAGCAGTCCCGATAGGCTGATTTTGTCTTGCCTAAGCGCAAGGTATATGATAAAATCAAATTTAGAATCGGAGGAAGACATGGCGACTAAGGCTTTATATGCCGGTTCATTTGATCCGCTTACGCTGGGTCATCTGGATATTATCGAAAGAGCGGCAAAGATATTCGACGAAGTTGTGGTAGGGGTTGTTGTAAATCTCGAAAAGCATACATTTTTTTCGTTTGAGGACAGAGTAAGAATGATCGAGAAGGTTACGGAGCACCTTCCCAATGTTTCCACGGGGATGTGTGACGGACTTCTGGCCGATTATGTAAATTCAAATGGTTTTAACGTCGTTGTGAGAGGACTGCGTAGCACCGAGGATTATGACTCGGAGCAGCAGATGGCACAGCTACACAGGCATCTTTATAATGAGGATACCGAAACTGTTTTTCTCATTGCGGACGCAAAATATGCATTTATCAGTTCTACGATGGCAAAGCAGGTCATCTCCCTTGGCGGAGACGGCTCTGTTTTGGTTCCGCCGTATGTTCTTGAAGAAATGAAAAGGAGAATGAAATAATGGAAGATACGATGAAGGTTTTGGAATTACTCGAAGAACTTGAGGACATAGTGGATGCAGCCACCAAGGTTCCGATGATGAGCAAGGTCATGATCGAATCCGAGGACATTTATAGCATCATCAAAGAAGTCAGACTTGCGCTTCCGGACGATGTACAGCAGGCAAAATGGATTCGCGACGAGAGAGACCGCATCCTTGCAGAAGCAAAGACCGAGTACGAAAGAATCATCAGAGAAGCCCAAAAACAGGCAGACTATCTTGTTGAGGCCGACGAAATTACCATCAGAGCAACCAAACTTGCTCAGGAAATCAGGCAGGATGCGGAGATCCACTCAAGACTTCTCAAGATGAAAACATATGACTATGTGGACAAGATGCTCTACGATATGCAGGCAAAGATGGATGAGCTGAACATGCGTTATTTCGGTGAAATGTATTCTAACCTTGAGAAAACCTTCGAGCAGATCAACCTAACTCTCAGCGAAAACAGAGACGAAATCAAAGACCTTGCTTATAAGACACAAAATGAACTAAACGAACAGCAATAGGAGAAAAATGCAAGATATACAAAAGAAAATGAAAAGGCCCGAGGATTCTGAATTTTTCACGGATTACCCGGGCTATAGCAGATTTGACTTTCCGGAGTTCATCATCCGTGTAACGGGCGGTGCCGGCGGAGAGTCATATTTAATTCTGGGAAGCGAGAAAACAGCACTATATGATGCCGGGATGGCTTGTTTTTCAGATAACTTAATATATAATATTGAGCTTGTGCTTGCGCAGGGAAACAGGAGACTCGACTACATACTCGTTTCACATACGCACTATGATCACATAGGCGCCCTTCCGTATGTTATCGAAAGATGGCCGGATGCGGTAGTTTGTGGTAACGAAAAGGCAAGCCGCGTATTTAAGAGCGAAACTGCCCTTGCTACTATGAAAAGCCTGGGAGATAATGCAAGTAGATTATACAGAAATGGCGAAATCGATGTGAGAGTAGATGGGATGAAAATCGACAAAATCGTAAAAGATGGCGACGAAATTTCCCTTGGCGACAGAATTATCAAAATATTCGAAACAAAAGGGCATACGGACTGCTCGCTTTCCTTCTACATTCTTCCGGAAAAGGTCCTTATCACGAGCGAATCCACCGGAACTCTCAGAGGCCCGGGCAGGATGCATACCGCACCACTAAAAAGTGTGGCGGACAGCCTTGCCTCAGCAAATCGGCTAAAAAAGCTGGATATTGCTCGCCTCATCATGCCTCATTACGGTATTTGCCCGCCCGAAATGAGCTATAAGATTATCGACGAATATATAGCCGAGCAGGAGAAGGAAAAGAAGCTCATCCAGGACGCAATCGCAAGGGGACTTTCTGCAGAGGAAATCTTCGAAGAACACAAAAAGCGCTACTGGACGGAAGAGCGTGCAAAGGCACAGCCCTTCAAAGCTTATGCGTTGAATGCAAAAATCGTTATCAATCAGTTTCTTGACAGGACAATTAAGCGCAAGTAAAAACGAAACCGCCAAACATAGTGTTTGGCGGTTAAGCGATGTCAACTGCGATTTCAATGTTTGAACTTTTAGCATGATTTACCTCGCTAAATCGGTCAATTGTTTTGTTCAAAAAAAGTGTTTTTTTACAGAAACACTTGAAAAGAATAGCCTTTATGTTATCATTGAGTGTAATTTAAATTATACTTATTTTTTTATACTTTACGAGGTGAACAAAAATGGAACATAACAAGAAATTGGTTATTGATCCAAAATGGTGCAAGGGCTGCGGCATTTGTGTTGAATTTTGTCCGAAACATGTTCTGGGATTGGAACACGAAAAGGTGAAGATAAACAATGCCCAGGCTTGCATTATGTGCGGGCTTTGCGAGCTGCGCTGCCCGGACTATGCAATTTATATCGAGGAGGAGGCAAAATAATGGCAAAGAGATTTCAACTGCTGCAAGGCAACGAAGCCGTTGTGGAGGGAGCTATCGCCGCGGGAATGCGCTTTTATGCGGGTTACCCGATTACCCCGTCGACAGAAATTGCAGAAAGAAGCGCTGTAAGACTTCCGCAGGTAGGCGGCAAGTTCATACAGATGGAGGACGAAATAGGCGGTATCGCTGCGGCTCTCGGAGCGTCAGTTGCCGGACTGAAGTCAATGACAGCTACATCGGGCCCGGGATTTTCGCTGAAACAAGAAAATATCGGATATGCGTCCATCGCAGAAATTCCGATTGTAATAGTCGACGTGCAAAGAGAGGGTCCTTCAACGGGACTTCCGACATCGCCGTCTCAGGGCGACCTCATGCAGTCAAAATGGGGAACTCACGGAGACCATCCGGTTATCGTAATTTCTCCGTCGTCGGTTCAGGAATGTTATACGGAAACCGTAAGAGCATTCAACATGGCAGAGCGCTTTAGAGTTCCGGTAATCTTCCTCATGGATGAGATTATCGGGCACCTTAGAGAAGGCTGTGAGATGGTTCCTGCAGAGGAAATGAAAATTTCCAACAGAAGGATTGACCGCGAGTTTAATGGATCGCTGGCCTATGCGGTTCAGGAGGGAAACTATGTTCCCGAATATGCACCTTTCGGCGAGGGCGACCATTTCAATGTTACGGGACTTTTCCACGATCTTGACGGATTCCCTACAAATGACAACGGCATCACAGACAATCAGGAAAGAAGACTCCTCGACAAGATAAGAATGAGACGCGACCGTATCGAAAAATGGGAGGAAGTAGATTGTGAAGACTGCGAAACCCTGATCATCTGCTTCGGCGGCACCGCAAGAGCCGTAGAGGGCGCTATCGAAGAATCCCATAAATTTGACTTTATAAAGCTCGGAATGTTCAGACCTATCACAGTATGGCCGTTCCCTGAGGAAGCCCTGCTTAAGGTCATCAAAAATAATAAACACCTGAGGCAGATCATCGTCGCAGAGCATAACGACGGTCAAATGCTCCTTGAGGTTCAGCGGGTCGTTGAGGGCAGAGTTCCTGTCGCTTTCCTAGGGAAAATCGACGGCACCACCATTACCCCGGCTGAGGTACTCAAAAAAGTAAAGGAGGAATATTGATATGCCAAGCAAATTGATTGAAAAAACGCTGCGTGTTAACAGACTTCCGCACATTTGGTGCCCGGGCTGCGGTCACGGAATACTGATGAGAGATGTAGCTCAGGCGATTGAAAACTGCGGTCTTGACCCAGACAAGGTAGTAATTGTTTCCGGAATCGGCTGCTCATCCAGAGCCGCAGGATATATGAACTACAATACGCTGCATACAACCCACGGCAGAGCCATCGCATTTGCCACAGGCGTAAAGCTTGCAAATCCTGAGCTTAATGTTATCGTAATCACTGGAGACGGAGATGCAACCGCCATCGGCGGAAATCATCTCATCCACGCTTGCAGAAGAAATATAGATATTACGGTTATCGTATTTAATAACAATATCTACGGAATGACAGGCGGACAGTATTCGCCTACCACGCCTCACGGCGAAAAGGGCACAACCGCGCCTTATGGAAATATCGACTATAACTTTGACATTCCAAAACTGGCAGAGGCTGCCGGCGCAACATTTACGGGAAGATGCACCGCATACCATGCACCGCAGGCGATCAAGCTCATCGAAGGAGGAATCAAGCATCACGGATTTTCACTTATCGAGGGCGTATCCGTTTGCCCTACATATTACGGGCGCAAGAATAAGAAGGGCGATTCCGTAAAGATGCTTTCGTGGCAGAGAGATGTTGCGGTAGATGTAAAGAAAGCGAAAGAAATGTCCGCAGAAGATCTCAAGGGCAAGCTGATCATCGGCGAACTTTCAAGAGACGAGAGCAAAGAGGAATATACGGATATGTATCTTGATATAATCCACAAGGTTGGAGGTGACAAATAATGGCAAAGACTGAAATCAGAATGACAGGTTCAGGCGGTCAAGGCGTTATCATGGGAACCATCATCCTTGCAGAAGCCGCTTTTGAGGACGGAAAACAGGTGGTTCAGTGCCAAGCCTACGGGCCGGAAGCAAGAGGCGGTTCCTCAAAGGCAGAGACTATCATTTCCGACGAAAAGATCACATATACAAAGGTTTTGCAGCCGGATCTGCTCCTTTCGCTGACCCAGGTTTCACTGAACAAGTACATCGGATGCCTAAAGCCTAATGGTATAGTTGTTGCAGATTCTGAAATCACGGTTCCAGAAGATGTGGAAAAAGCCCACAAGGTCTACAAACTGCCTATTCTTGAGGGAGCCACGGAGGTCATCAAAAACCACATGTCAGCCAATATCATCTCGGTAGGTGTTGTAAATGAGCTCATGCAGGTTGCAAGCTGGGAGGCCGTAGAGGCTGCGGTCCTCAATCATGTTCCAATAGGGACAGAAGAGAGTAACCTGAATGCCCTTCATTACGGTGCAAAGCTCGCGTGCGAGTATAAAAAATAATAATATCCCAAATAGCTGCCACATGCCATTTCGAAAGGTTTGACATGAGGCAGCTTTTTCATTTGCATTGCGATTTCTTTTATATCTTAGCTATATGATTTTCGGGGAAAATGTGATACAATAATAGCGTTATTTTATTTGAGGCAGGTAAAAAATGAAAAGAACAGAAATAGCAATCGTAATTTCGATATTATTCGGATTTTGTCTCATACTCTGGGCAACCGATGCGGTGGGGGCGTCCTTCGGCAAGATGGGGGAGAACATAGCCCTGGTGCTTGTTGCGATTGTTTTGATAATAGGATTGATAAAGGCAAAAAAGGAGAGCAAGAAAAAATGAGCAAAATCGTAGTAAAAAGCTTGAACTGCGGCGTTCGACTCGTCATGGAAAAAATAGATTACGTACAGTCTGCGGCCTTCGGAATATGGGTTCATGCGGGAGCCGTAAACGAAACCGAAAAAAATGCGGGAGTGTCCCACTTTATCGAGCATATGATGTTTAAGGGAACAGAAAAAAGGAACGCAAGGCGAATTGCAGAAGATATAGACAAAATCGGCGGGCAGATGAACGCTTTCACCGGAAAGGAAGCGACCTGCTATTATGTGAAGACCATAAGCGAAAATCTTGAAAAGGGCGCCGAAGTTATCCTTGACATGCTCGCAAATTCAATATTCGACAAGCACGAGATGACGAAGGAACGCAAGGTAATCTTCGAAGAAATCAAGATGATCCAGGACCAGCCTGATGATTTGGTGCATGATACGGTAACGGAGATGATTTTTAGTGGCTCGCCGCTCGGAAAAAGCATAATAGGAACGCCTACGACGCTGCGCGGCATTTCGCAAAGAGTGCTTAGAGAATATAAGAACGAGCAATATACCCGCGATTCAATCGTGGTTTCCGTTGCGGGAAATTTTGATGAAGAGGCATTTTGCGAATATCTCGAGGACAAATTCGATAAACTCAAAGGATCAAAAAAGACCCCAAAATACAGTGCCTCGGATTTTGAAAAAAGCTTTCGTATTATAGTCAAGGACATCCAGCAGTCCCATATATGCCTTGCGGCAAAGGGGCTGCCATTGGACGATGAGAGAAGATACGCCTTGCAGGTACTCAATAACATAATGGGCGGCAGCATGAGCTCAAGACTTTTCCAGAACATCCGTGAGGAAAAGGGCCTTGCATATAGCGTCTACTCCCTGGCAAGCTCGTTTTCTACTGACGGATATTATCTCATATATGCGGGCGTGGGCCACGACAGGATAAAGGATGCACTTGCCGGGATAAGAGAAGAATTAGACCTTTTGGAGAAGAACGGAGTGACAGCCGAGGAGCTTGAGATGTCGAAGGAGCAGCTCAAGAGCAGCTTCATCTTCGGACAGGAGAATATTGCCGGCAGAATGTTCGCAAATGGCAAAAATGTTGTACTCCTCGACAAGATTTGCGCGCCTGAAGAGGTAATCGCAGGTATTGATAGTGTGAGCATGGATGATATCGATAGGATAAAAGAGCTGATCTGTGACCCTTCGCGCTACTTGGGCGTTGCCGTGACAAACAAAAGATTCGATTGGAGAAGAGCATGGAAGTAAAACCGGAATTGGTAACAGGAGAAAATCAAAAAATAAAGGTCGTAAGCAAGGGCGGAGAGCTTCCGAGCTATGCGACAGAAGGCTCGGCAGGTGCAGATATCAGAGCATATATAGATGAGCCTGTGACATTGCAGCCAGGCGAAAGAAGGCTTGTGCCGACGGGACTATTTGTGGAGATTCCACCCGGATTTGAGGCTCAGATAAGAGCAAGGTCAGGACTTGCCATAAAGCATGGCATCGGCCTTGTAAACGGCGTGGGAACCGTGGATAGCGACTACCGCGGAGAATGGAATATACCGCTGATAAACTGGGGTAATGAGCCATATACGATACATAACGGTGACAGAATCGCCCAGGTGATATTCGCAAAGTATGAGAAAGTTGACTTCGACCTAGCATTTGAGATAAGCCAAACGGAGCGGGGCGCAGGCGGATTCGGCCATACAGGAATTAAATAAATTTATTTTCGAGGTGAAAAAATGTTACTCAGAAAAGAACTGGAGCAGAGGGAGTATGAGATCTTGTCGGAAAAGGCCGCCAAAAGCGCACAGTCGCAAGGCAGAATCTTCCCGGAAGAAAAATGCGACATAAGGACGGAATTTCAAAGAGACAGAGATAGAATCATCCACTCAAAGGCCTTCCGCCGGCTCATGCACAAGACGCAGGTTTTCCTTGCTCCCGAGGGCGACCACTTCCGGACGAGGCTCACCCATACCATCGAGGTTTCGCAGATAGCAAGGACGATTGCAAGAGCGCTTAATCTGAACGAAGACTTGACGGAGGCGATTGCGCTTGGGCATGACCTAGGGCACACGCCATTTGGACATAATGGAGAAGAGGTGCTTGACAAAATACATCCGGGCGGGTTCAAGCACAATGTCCAGAGCCTGCGTGTTGCGGATGTCATTGAATCCACGAAATCAAGACGCGGAATGAATCTCACCATGGAAGTCAGAGACGGAATCGTAAATCACACGGGCCCGCTTGCCCCGTTCACATTGGAAGGCCAGATCGTCAAAATCAGCGACAGAATTGCCTACATAAATCATGATATCGACGATGCCATCAGGAGCGGTGTGATCTCAAGTCAGGAGCTTCCGCCTGAGTCTCTAAAAGTTTTCGGGAAAACTCACCGCCAGCGCATCAACAATATGGTCACCGATGTCATCGTAAACAGCGACGGCAAGGATTTGATCTTACAGAGCCCTGAGTTTAAGGAAAATCTCGACTCGCTCCGCGCGTTTATGTTTGCAAATGTCTACAAAAGCAGCAGGGTGAAAAGGGAAGAAGATCTGAGCAAGGTCGAAGTTGTGATAACCTCGCTTTATGATTATTTCATCAAAAATATAGACCAGCTCCCTGACGATATGAAAGAAATCGCCGAAAAAGATGGTAAGAATGAGGCTGTAAAGGATTATGTTGCAGGTATGACCGATCGTTTTGCACTCGCCACCTATACAGATTTGTTCGTGCCGAAGGGCTGGAAATAGCAGTTAAGAAATTTTACTTTTTTCGACAAAATTTTTGTAAATAAAAAAGGAAACGACCCAAAGTTCTCGTATATTAATCATATAACGGATTTAGTGGAGAGGCAAATGGGTCGTTTTATTAGTAATTCAAGCATAGAAGAGGTTCGGGCAAGAGTCAGCATCGTCGACGAAATCGCAAAGGTTGTGCCCCTGAAGCGAGCGGGCGCAAACTACAAGGGCTGCTGCCCTTTTCATAACGAAAAGACGCCATCATTCGTAGTTTCCGAGCAAAAGCAGATCTTTACATGCTTTGGATGCGGCGAATCCGGAAATGTCTTCAAATTCGTGCAAAGATATTACAATCTCGACTTCGCTGAGGCCGTCGAAAAATTGGCCCGCGAAAATGGAGTAAAGCTCGAAATCTCAGGCTCAGAAGATAAGAGCAGCGAAAAATATTATGAGATAAACAAGGAAGCCGCAAGGTTTTTCTATAGAGCCTTCACCGAATCGAAAAACCCGGGATATTCCTATATGAAACAGCGCGGAATAGAAGATGCGATCCTCAAAAAATTTGGCATCGGTTTTGCGGACGAAAGTTGGGACAGTCTCTATAACCATTTCAAATCAAATGGAGTGGGCGAAAAAATTCTGGTAGAGCTAGGCCTACTCTCCGAAAAGAATGGCAAATATTATGATAAATTCAGAAACCGAGTAATGTTTCCGATAATAAATACGGCAGGCAAGGTCATCGGCTTTGGCGGCAGGGCCATCGCAGGTCAAGAGCCGAAATATCTGAACTCACCGGAGAATAGAATATTCCAAAAGAAGAACAATCTATATGCACTAAATATTTGCAAACAGGATATCGCAAAGCAAAACAGCGCGATCCTGGTCGAAGGATATATGGATGTAATTTCTCTATATCAAGCGGGAGTCCATAATGCAATCGCCTCTCTTGGCACGGCACTTACCGAAAATCAGGCCAAGCTTATAAAGCGCTACACGAAGAATGTCATACTCTCCTACGATGCAGATCAGGCAGGAAGAAAGGCTGCAATGCGTGGGATAGATGTGCTCGGCGGTCAGGACTGCAAGGTAAAAGTCCTGCATGTTACGGATGGCAAGGACCCGGACGAATTCGTCAAGCAGCACGGAAGGGAGGCTTTTATCGAGCTCACCGAAAAAGCCATGCCGATGATCGACTATAAACTGGATACGATCAAACAGAATATCAACCTAAAAACCGAAGAAGGCAAGATAGATTTTATCAAGAATGCAACTGCTATTCTCAGAAATCTAAGCCCGGTTGAGGCCGATATTTACATAAAAAAGCTAGCAAAAGAGCTAAAAATATCCGAAGGTGCTATAAGAATGGAATTTTCGGGTAATAATAATATTAGGGAAAGACAAAAGTTTCATGCTCGCGATGAAATGGAGCCAGAAGAACAAAACGGGCTTTCGCAGCTTGAGCTTACGATTATCAAGACACTGTTCATAAATCCGCCATTTACAGAGGAACTTCTTTGCATACAGGACATTATGCAAAGCACAGAGGCGCGAAAAATTATGAATATAATGTTTGAGCTTTACGGAGCGAAGGAAGACTTCGATAGCGAAGAAATCATGGAAAGACTTGACCCGGAAGAGAGTCAGCGTCTTGCCGCAGAGCTTGAGAAGATAATCATAGCAGGTAACGAAGACAAGGTATTCACAGAATGCATAACAAAGTGGAGGCTGGATAAGCTGCTGGCAAAGGAAAGGCTGCTGATTGACAGGCTATCGCTTTCGGACGAAGAAGTCGGCGGCGAAACAATAAAGGAATTAACAGAAGAACTTATGAAAGTTCAGGCACAGATCAAAACTTACGGGGGAAGAATTTAATGACAACAGAAAGCAAGAGCGAAATTATTAAGGAGCAAGCCGTACAAGATCTCCAAAACGATGAAATTTTGGAGCAAGACGAGGGCAAGGAAGAGTTTTCTGAAGAAAAAAGGCAAGAGCTTATCAAAATGCTTATTGAAAAGGGACACTCGACACAGAATAAACTCACCTATACGGTAATTGCCGACATTACGGAATCCGCAGAGCTTGACAAGAATCAAATGGATGATATCTACGACACCCTTATTTCAAAGGGCATAGAACTCGTATCGGAGACAGAGCCTGAGGACTTTGAAATCGTGCTGGAAGAAGACGATCTTGCTGAGGATCCCGATGAAATAATCAGAGAAGCAAACGAGATGGACCTTGAGGCGAGCATACCAAAAGGTGTTGCAATAGACGATCCCGTAAGGATGTATCTCAAAGAAATCGGCAAGGTTCCGCTGCTGACCGCAGAAGAAGAAATAGAGCTTGCTCAGCGCATGGAAGCAGGCGACGAAAGTGCAAAGAAGAGGCTATGTGAGGCAAACCTGAGGCTTGTAGTAAGCATAGCCAAAAGATATGTCGGAAGAGGAATGCTTTTCCTCGACCTTATCCAGGAAGGAAACCTCGGTTTGATAAAGGCCGTAGACAAATTCGACTATACAAAAGGATATAAGTTCTCAACTTATGCGACTTGGTGGATCAGACAGGCCATAACGCGCTCCATCGCAGATCAGGCAAGGACAATTCGCATCCCGGTACACATGGTAGAGACAATAAATAAGCTGATAAGGGTTTCCCGGCAGCTCCTTCAGACCTACGGGCGTGAGCCGACCCCAGAGGAAATCGCCTTAGAGATGGGCCTTTCTGTTGAAAAGGTAAGAGAAATCCAAAAAATCGCACAGGAGCCTGTCTCCCTCGAAACACCGATAGGCGAGGAAGAGGATAGCCATCTTGGAGACTTCATTCCGGATGAGGATGTTCCGGCGCCTGCAGAAGCAGCGGCATTTTCGATGCTCAAGGAACAGCTTGTAGAGGTGCTCGATACGCTTACAGATAGAGAGCAAAAGGTGCTCAAGCTCAGATTCGGACTAGAAGACGGAAGGGCAAGAACTCTCGAAGAAGTCGGAAAAGAATTCGAAGTTACACGCGAAAGAATACGCCAAATCGAGGCAAAGGCTCTTCGCAAGCTTCGCCATCCGAGCAGAAGCAAGAAATTAAAGGACTATTTGGAATAAAACAGGTAAAACAAATGATAAAGCTCAGCGAGCGACTCAAAAAAATAGCAGATCAGATACATCAGGGAGAAACCATGGCAGACATTGGCACCGACCATGGTTTTCTGCCGCTTTATCTGTGGGAACAAGGAATTTGCCCCCGGGTGATAATGTCGGATATAAGCAGCGGCTCGCTTGCAAAGGCGCGCGAAAACTGCGAATCATATTATCCCGCAGAAAATTTTGACCTTAGGCTTGGCTCCGGGATCACGATTCTCGATAAAGCAGAGGTTGATACGCTGGTCATTGCCGGAATGGGCGGAATTTTGATGACGGAAATCCTCGGCGCAGATCTCGAAAAAGCCCAATCCTTTTCAAAGCTGATACTTCAGCCCAGAAAGGATATCGGCAAACTCAGATTCTGGCTGTTTGACAACGGATTTCGGATCGAAAATGAGGCTCTCGTTCGCGAGGGCAAGTATATATGCGAAATTATCACGGCGGTCCCGAAGGAGATCGCCATCACCAGACAAATGAACGGGGATGACATCGAGTACGAATTTCCGCACTCGCTCCTTGACTATAAGGACGAGCTGCTCGGCGAATATCTTGCGACGAAGCGAAAAAAAGAAGCAAGAATTCTTGCCGATATGCAAAAGGGAAAACAAACTACAAATCTTCAGATCAGACATCAGGCATATCGCATAAGTTATATCGATTATCTTTTGAGGAGGTCAAGAAATGAAAATTGATGATTTTATCAAAGAAATTGAAAGCATAGCTCCGCTTGAGCTTAAAGAGCCTTGGGACAATTCCGGAATCCAGATAAGAACCGGAAATAACGAAATTTCAAAGGTTCTGGTAGCGCTAGAAATCAACGAAAGAGTGATTGACGAGGCTATCGGCTGCAATGCCGATATGATACTCACGCATCATCCGCTGATTTTCGACGGGATACAAAAGATTGACGATAATGACATTATCGGTAGCCATATAATCAAACTAATCAGAAGAGGCATTAGCGTCTATTCTTCGCATACGCCTTTCGATAAATGCATCGGCGGAAATAATGATTACCTCGGTATGATGCTTGGAATTGAAGATATTGGCCCGCTCCCGGCAGACGAAAGCTGCATATGCAGGATGGGGACACTTCCGAGGCCTATGACTTGCCAGGAGTTTGCAAATCATGCCTCTTTTTCGCTCGGCATAGAAAAGCAATTCTTTAATTTCGCAGGAGATGCGGACGAAACCGTATCGAAAATCGGCTGGTGTACCGGCGCGGGAGCCGAATATCTGGATCTTGCTGTTAGTGCAGGCTGCGATCTCTTCGTGACAGGCGATGTGAAATACCATACGGCGCAGCATGCAAGGGATCTGGGGATGAATATCCTCGACTGCGGGCATTTCGGCACGGAATATATCTTTGCGAAAAATATGGCTTCGCGACTCAACAAATTTTACAATTTAGATATAATTTGCTCTCGCGTAAATATCAATCCGTTTGCGAAGATATGAGCTTCAGAGAACTTAGAGGACTTTATGAAGGACAAGAACAAAGCAAAGAGAAGAGTTTTACAAGTTGCGGTTATTTTGTTGATCGCGGCAGTTGTTATTACATATAGCATAACATTTATAGGCGCATTTTATTATTGATTATGAATTTTGGGTAAAGCAGACGATCGCGTGCGTCCTTAGCGGCGTATGAGGAAAGTCCGGGCTCCGCAGGGCAAGGATGCCGGATAACGTCCGGCGTAGGTAACTATAGGGAAAGTGCAACAGAAACATACCGCCGAAACAGTTAGGCTGTGGCAAGGTTGAAATGGTGAGGTAAGAGCTCACCGGCGGCATGGAGACATGCCGGCCGTGTAAACCCCATCCGGAGCAAGACCAAATAGGGAAGAATGGCGGCTGCCCGTCGCCTCCCGGAAGGTAGGTCGCTGGAGCCTGTCAGCAATGGCAGGTCGAGATAGATGATCGTTTAATACAGAACCCGGCTTATAGCTTTGCCCAAATCATTCAATAATCACAAGGCAGAAAGGAATTTTGATGGCACAATTATATTACAGATACAGCACCATGAATGCAGGCAAATCCATTGAACTTATCAAGGTGGCCTATAACTACGAGGAGCGTGGAAAACATGTTTTGACCCTGGTACCTTCGACCGACGACAGGTATGGAACAGGTGTGATAACCTCGCGGATCGGCGTGCAAAGAGAAGCGATGATTGTATCGGAAAATACGAATATATTGGAACTGTTTATGCGAGAAAATGATAAACAGAGGATCGACTGCGTGCTGCTGGACGAATGCCAATTTCTAAAAAAGCATCATGTGGAGGAGCTTGTAGAGATCGTAGACAGCTTCGAGGTTCCGGTTCTTGCCTACGGCCTAAAAAACGACTTTAGAAACGAGCTTTTCGAAGGCTCTTATTATATGCTTATTTATGCGGACAAAATAGAAGAGATCAAGACCATCTGCTGGTGCGGGCGGAAGGCAACCATGGTAGCAAGAATAGTAGACGGACAGTTTGTAAAGCAGGGCGAGCAGATCGTCGTCGGGGGAAACGACATGTATGTATCTCTGTGCCGCAAGCATTATAATGACGGGCGTCTGGGGCCCGAAAGATAGAATAAGAACAGGAGTTATATGAATTTGAGAACAGAAATTATCAAAACGAATGTGAAAAAATTTATAGCATTGATTATAGTGCTGTGCATTATGGGGGCGTTGCTTCCGGCGAATGCTTTCGCAGCGGAGACGAAGACAGGTGTGGTTACCACCACTTCGCTGAATGTAAGAAGCGGAGCAGGCACAAGCTACAAGGCCACCGGATATCTGAATTTGAATGACAAGGTTACCATCTTGTCCGAAACCTACGATGTGAATGAAGATAAATGGTATTATATACAGTATAAGACATCGAGTCTTGGGTACGCATCTGCTGCTTATATAACTGTCGAGAGCAGCGCAGAATATAGCTATGACAGCAACTTCGAGGCTCAGCTCACAAAAGAAGGCTTCCCGGAGTCCTACAAGGATTATTTGAGAAAGCTTCATGCCGCACATCCCAATTGGAACTTCAAGGCAGCAAATACCGGACTTTCTTGGAACGATGTAATAGCAAAGGAAAGTGTTCTCGGAAAGACCCTCGTTGCTTCGGGATCTCCTGCAGCATGGAAATCACAGGCTGAGGGCGCATATAATCCGGAAACAGGCAAATATATCATATATGACAGCGGCGGATGGGTTTGCGCATCTACGGGCATAATCAAATATTATATGGATCCGCGCAATTTCTTAAACGAAGTAGGGATTTTTCAATTTTTGACTCATGCCTACGATCAGGATACACAGAGTGCGTCCGGGCTCAAAACTTTGCTTAGCGGAACATTTATGGATTCTTACCTTGCGGATGAACCTACAGCAACCTATACGAGCGTTTTGATGGAGGCAGGTGAAAAGGCTGGTGTTAATCCTTATGTGCTTGCATCGATGATTTTGGTAGAACAGGGTTCTGGCGGCACGGGTATGTGCATATCCGGAACGGTTTCAGGATACGAAGGCATTTATAATTACTTCAATATCGGCGCATACAGCAGCGGCACGATGGACGCCGTTGAGAGAGGACTTTGGTATGCATCGCAATCGGGCTCCTATTCGAGACCTTGGAACTCTATACGCAAGGCAATCGAGGGTGGCGCCGAGTTTTATAGCCAGGAATATGTGCAGAATAACAAGAATACGCTTTATTTCAAAAAATGGAACGTTATGAACGGGCTTAGCCAGGTCGCTACGGGTCAATATATGACGAATGTGCAGGCTGCAGAGAGCGAGGCAGCGGCCCTTAGAAACGGCTACAGCTATGTGCTCGATACTGCAATGACATTCCTCATTCCGGTATATAACGATATGCCAACTGCGGTTTGCGAAATACCGACGGAAACGGATGGCTCGGGTGCCGTGATCCCGGACAATTCAGGAAATACCGATACTGCCGATAAAAACGATCAGGCCGATCAGACCGGCAAAGATGACAGCATATCCAAAGAAGAAGAAGCCGCGAACGCAGCCAAGATAGAAAAATATACGGCAGGACTTGCCAAAACCGAGATCACGAATCTCAAGGCGGAGGTCTCCCGCAAAAAAGTAAAGCTGACATGGAAAAAATCCATGTCAGGATATGCCGTAGACAATTACCAGATATGGCGTTCCGCAAAGAAGTCTTCGGGCTACTCGAAGTTCTTCACCTCAACAAGTCCGAAGAACCTGTATTACATCAATACAAAGGATGTTAAGCCAAGTACCACCTACTGGTACAAGGTTCGGGGCATAAGGGTAATTTGCGGCAAAACCCTTTATACGCCATTTACAAAGATCAAGGTAACAACGAAGGCTTAGAAGGCCTATCGGCTAGGGCATATTTGCCCTGCCAGGTGTCCAAAAGATTCAGACGGTCATCGATGCCGTTTAATATCGTCCTCTTGTTGAAACTCCAAGGCGGACTGATGAGAATCGAGCGCGGCGCATCCCCTGTCAGGCGGTGAATTGTAACCTCCGGAGGGATAATCTCAAGACACTCGACAACCAAATTAACATATTCTTGAATCGAAGCGAAGGGCTTGTAGTCGGGATAAAGATATTCCATCTGCGAGCCTTTTACGATATTGAGAAGATGAAGCTTCATTCCGAACAGATCGGGAATTGCAGAAACATATCTTACGGAGTCCAGCATCATCTCAGGCGACTCGCCCGGAAGACCCAATATGAGATGCACGACGGTTCGTATCCCGCGAGACGAAAGGCTTGCCATTGCCTCATCGAAGACGGATAGATCATAGCATCTGTTTATCTTAGCTGCGGTTTCCTCATGTATCGTCTGCAAGCCGAGCTCGACCCAGAGAAAATGTGTCCTGTTTATTTCTGCAAGCAAGTCCAGAATCTCATCCGAAAGGCAGTCGGGACGCGTGCCTATTACAAG
>CAVCFO010000004.1:39858-84438 GCA_963601575.1 bacterium | reverse complement strand
AAGGCCTTCAATCTTTGGATTTTTCAAAATCTCGAAATATTTTTCTTTGAGCTCGGAAACAGGGGCGTAGGTATTCGTATGATTTTGAAAATATGCAAGGTAGCGGGCATGGGGCCATTTCTTCGAAAGGAGGCTGATTTGATCTTCTATATTAGTCGCAAATTCTCCGGAGCCGCTGTCTGAACAAAATGTGCATCCGCCAACGCCCTTCGTGCCATCACGGTTGGGACAGGTAAATCCGCCGTCTATTGCAAGCTTGATTGTTTTTCCCCCGAATTCCTTCTTGAGATACCTGCTTATCGAATTATATCTTTTTTCACCAAAAAAATCCTGCAAATCTTCATAAAATATGTTGCTCATAAACAAATTTCCTCTTTATTTTCTGTGAGTTTTGTGCTATAATCTAATGTCATATAATAAAATTAAAATAAAAAAACGAATTTGTCAAGAAAGGAGGCGCAAAAGATGGATACAGAAAAAAAGACAAGCTGCGCTCTCGACAGAATTTACGGCGATATAGCCGGCGCTGAATTTTGTCCGATAGATATGCATACCAAGGCCGAAAAAAAGCATGTATTGCTTCATTCCTGCTGCGGACCATGCAGCACGGCCTGTATCGAAAGGCTGCTGCCGGATTATAAGATAAGCGTATTTTTCTATAATCCAAACATAACGGATCCCGAGGAATACGAAAGGCGCAAGGCGGCACAGATTCAGTTCATAGATGCGTTAAATCTTAGCGCCCTCGATGACGAAAAGGTCAAGATGATAGAAGGAGAGTACCTGCCGGAGGACTTTTATAAGGTTTGCTCCGGCTACAGTAATGAACCGGAAGGCGGAGCAAGGTGCACGGAGTGCTTCAAATTGAGAATGGAGCGGACGGCTCAGGTTGCACTAAAGACCGGAAATCCCATCTTCGGCACGACGCTTACGGTAAGCCCCCACAAGAACTATCCGCTGATTTCGGCGATAGGAACGGAGCTTGCAGCCTTGTACGGACTGGAATTTTTGGATATAGATTTCAAAAAGAAAAACGGATTCCAAAGAAGCATTGAGCTCTCAAAGGAATACGGGCTTTACAGGCAGAACTACTGCGGCTGTGAATATTCAAAATGGTATTAGTAACATAATAATATAAAAGATGTATATACAAAGGAGGACTAGCTATGTTACCACTTATTTTACCCGAACACTACGAATCATCGATTGATCTTATGGAAAGCCAAAGAGCAATCAAAAAAATCAAAGACTTTTTCCAGCAGGAATTGGCATACGGCCTTCAGCTTCGCCGCGTTTCCGCGCCGCTGTTCGTAGACCCGAGAACTGGACTTAACGACAACCTCAACGGTGTTGAAAGACGCGTAAGCTTCACGCTGAAAGACATTGACGAGATGGAGGTTGAAGTAGTACAATCCCTCGCAAAATGGAAGCGTATGGCTCTCGGCAAATACGGAATCGAGCCGGGTCATGGCATTTATACCGACATGAATGCAATCAGACGCGACGAAGAATTAGACAACCTTCACTCGGTTTATGTTGACCAGTGGGACTGGGAAAAGGTTATAACAAAGGAACAGAGAACCGAGGAATATCTGAAGGAAACCGTTGTGACGATTTATAGCGCAATTAAGAACCTCGGAGACTATGTAAACAGACTTTACAGAAACATCCAGACGGAAATCCCTAACGAGATTTTCTTCATCACGACTCAGCAGCTCGAGGATATGTATCCTGACATGACCTCAAAGGAAAGAGAAGATGCAATCACCAAGGAGCACGGTGCTGTTTTCATCATGAAGATCGGCGGACTCCTTGCATCGGGCAAAAAGCACGACGGAAGATCACCGGACTACGATGACTGGGAGCTGAACGGAGATATCATCCTTTGGAACGATGTACTCGACCGCTCCTTCGAAATATCATCCATGGGTATCCGTGTTGATGCAGATGCAATGAAAAGACAGCTGAAAGAAGCAGGATGTCCTGAAAGAGCGGAGCTTCCGTTCCAGAAGGCAATCCTTGGCGATGAGCTTCCATATACTATCGGCGGAGGTATCGGCCAGAGCAGACTCTGCATGTATTTCCTTCGCAAGGCGCATATCGGCGAGGTTCAGGCTTCGGTTTGGCCGCAGGAAATGATCGAAAAATGCGCCGAGAAAAACATTTATCTGCTCTAAGATAAACGAAATGGAATACGCAAATATTGTAGTAGAAAACAAAAGCAAACATACAGATATGTTTTTTACATATCTTACGGGGAATCTCAGCGTGAAAACAGGCGACTGCGTGAGCATACCATTCGGCAAGGGCAATAGAACCAGGCGAGGATTCGTATTCGGGCTTTCCGGCAGCTTAAACTGTCCCGAAGACAAGCTGAAAGAAATCATCGCAATCGACGAAAATTCCTGCCTAAACGAAGAAATGATCAAAACTGCGGCTTGGATGAAGCAGCGATATGCGATTACATATTCGGACGCAATAAACTGTTTTCTCACGCCGGGAAAACCCCCAGCCCCCGGAAAGGAAAAGGAACCCTATAAGGATCTTCTCCCCGGTGAATATGTACCAAAAGACCTGACGGCAGAGCAGGAATATGCAGCCGTCAGGATTTGCGATGCAATAAAAGAAAATAGGCAGGAAAATTTTCTCCTTTTTGGTGTTACGGCAAGCGGAAAGACCCAGGTATATATGGAAGCGGTTTCCGAATGTCTCAAGGCGGGCAAGAGCGCAATCGTGCTGGTACCCGAAATTTCTCTCACCGGCCAGCTTATCGAGAGGTTTGTTTTAAGGTTCGGCAAGAGCAAAATTGCCATAATGCATAGCAAACTCACGCAAAGAGAAAGATATGACGAATGGCAGAGAATAAGAAAGGGCGAAGCGAAAATAGTAATCGGCGCGAGAATGGGCGTCTTCGCACCGCTTGATAACATAGGAATTATAGTCATGGATGAGGAGCACGAGGCAAGCTACAAATCCGACATGACTCCAAAATACGATACCGCAGAAGTCGCGCTAAAGCGCCTCAGAAGCAGCGGCGGAGTCCTGCTGCTGGGAAGCGCAACGCCTTCTGTGACATCATACGAAAGATGCAAAGAAGGGATCTATACCCTCATTACGCTAAAAGAAAGATATAACAAAACGCCGCTTCCGCATATTGAAATTGTAGATATGCGCAGGGAACTTAGGCGCGGCAATATGACAATTTTCAGCGGCATGCTCTATGATGCAATGAATGAGACGCTTGCCGAAAATGAACAGATAATTCTCATGCAAAACAGGCGCGGATATTCCAATTTCGTATCTTGCAGAGAATGCGGCAAGGTAATGAAATGCCCGGAATGCGAGCTGTCACTTGTCTATCACAAGACGGAGAATGCTATGGTCTGCCATTATTGCGGACGCAAATATCCATTGATCCCCAAATGCCCGGAATGCGGGAACAAATATCTCAAGCATTTCGGAATCGGTACGGAGCAGGTAATCGAGGCTGTTTCGAAGTATTTTCCGAATGCAAAGGCCGACAGGCTCGATCTGGACACGGTCAAAAAACGCTCGGAAATGGATAGGATTATTTCCGATTTTGCAAAGAAAAAGACAGATATATTAGTCGGAACACAGCTCGTCGCAAAGGGTCTTGACTTCGAGAATGTAGGCCTCGTCGGGATAATTGCGGCAGATGTAACGCTGAACATTCCTGATTATCGCGCAACGGAGCGAACATACCAGCTCATAACACAGGCTGCGGGGCGCGCTGGCAGAGGTGACAAGCAGGGACTGGTGATTGTCCAGACCTACGAACCGGATAATTATACATTCCGTTTCGCAAGAAAAAATGAATATGAAGAATTTTATAACGAAGAGATCAAGGCTCGAGCCTTGATGAAATATCCGCCGTTCGGAGACATAATCATGATCAATTTCACAGCCAAGACCCAAGAGGGCGCAGCAGCTTGCGCAACGAGATGTGAGTCATACATGAAAAATGCTCTCGGAAAAGAAAATGAAAAAAACGTGCTTTCGCCGAAGCTTTCTCAAAGTTTCAAGGGGAAGAATAGCTACAGACAGTATCTGATAGTCAAATGCCCCAGAAACGAGCAGGGAGCGGCCCAGCGAAACCGATATATGTATTATATAGAGAATTTTGCAAAAAAACTCATAGAAGAAAAATCAGATGTAAATCTTACGGTAGACGTAAATCCGTACAGTCTTTTTTAGTTACGAAAGGAGATTTTAACATGGCAATAAGAAATGTCGTCCTCGAAGGTGACGAAATACTCAGAAAAAAATGCAGAGAGGTTACGGAAATCACCGACCGCATCAGGCTTACCATGGAAGATATGCTTCAAACCATGCGCAAGGAATTCGGAGTAGGAATCGCTGCGCCGCAGGTCGGAATCATGCGGAGGATGTTTGTTGCCGAGCCCGAGCCGGGAAGAGTATATTATATGGTAAATCCTGTTATCCTTGAGCAGAGCGGAGAACAGGCGGGCGACGAAGGCTGCCTGAGCGTCCCGGGGAAGATCGGCACGGTTCTTCGCCCCGATTACATAAAGATCGAAGCGCAGGACCTTTCCGGAGAGAAAAAAGTTTACGAATTTCATGACTTCGATGCACGCGTTATGTGCCACGAAAACGACCATTTGGACGGAATCCTCTATATAGATAAGGCGACCAATGTCAGAGACGCAGACGAAGACTATGAGGAATTCGAGGATGAGGAATAAAATATGAAAATAGCATTTATGGGAACGCCGGAATTTGCGGTAACGATTTTGGAAGGCTTGCTCGCTACGCAGCACGAGGTAGGACTTGTGGCAACGCAGCCCGACAAGGCAAGAAACCGCGGCAAGAAGATTCAATTTACCCCGGTAAAGAAGCTGGCTCTTGAACATGAAATTACGGTTTTGCAGCCGGAAAAGGTGCGTGGAAATGAGGAATTCGCTGCACGGCTTGGAGAATATGATCCCGATATAATCATTGTCGTGGCTTACGGACAGATTTTGCCAAAGGAAATACTGAAGATGCCAAAGCTAGGATGTGTGAACGTCCATGCTTCGCTTCTTCCAAAGCTCAGAGGTGCTGCACCTATCCAGCACGCGATACTGGAGGGCGATGATGAAACAGGCGTTACTATAATGCAAATGTCAGAAGGCCTCGATACCGGTGATATGCTGCTGAAGGATAGTCTAAAGATCGGCAAAATGAACTATAGCGAGCTTCATGATGCCCTTGCAAGTCTTGGAGCAAAACTTCTGATCAGCGCGCTAGGCCTTATCGAAAAAGGTGAAGCAAAGCCGCAGCCTCAAGACGATTCTATGTCAAGCTATGCAAATATGATATCAAAGAAGGATGGCAAGATAGATTTTTCCAAGGAACCTGTTGAGATCGAAAGATTGATAAGAGCATTTGATCCTTGGCCGGGAGCCTTCTGCGAATACGATGATATAGTTATGAAGCTTTGGAAGGCAGAGCCTTTGGCAGAAAACACGGGCATGGCGCCGGGAACGATCGTCAAAGCGGGCGCAAATGGTCTAAAGATCGCTTGCGGAGACGGAGCACTACTGGTCAGCGAAATTCAGGTGCCCGGGAAAAAACGCGTATCCGTTGCCGACTATCTGAAGGGAAATCACATCGAAGAAGGGATTATATTAAAATAACAGGGGGAATTATTATGATGAATAGTTATTTTGCGTATTATGCGACGGAAATTTTGCTGATTCCGGCAATATTATTTACGCTTTATGCACAGATGAAGGTTAAATCCAATTTTAACAGATATTCTAAGATAAGAAACGATAGGAACCTCACGGGGGCACAGGCCGCGAGAATGGTTCTTGATGCAAATGGCCTTTCAAATGTCAGGATAGAAGCTGTCAGAGGCAGCCTTACGGATCATTATGATCCAAGAACGCGGGTGCTTCGCCTATCCCAGTCAGTTTGCAATGTGAATTCCATCGCTGCTGTCAGCGTTGCATGCCATGAGGCAGGTCATGCGCTTCAGCATGCGAACGGATATGCGCCGCTGAAGATAAGAAACAGCATAGTGCCGCTTGCCAATTTTGCATCTAATTTCTGCTGGATCCTGGTCATCATCGGACTCGGACTCTTGACAGCAGGAAGCTATATGGGAGATATGCTCTTTAATATCGGCATAATCATGATGATTGTTGTCATCCTGTTTCATACGGTTACGCTTCCTGTGGAATTCAATGCCAGCAGCAGAGCCCTGAAACAGATGCAGGCGCTCTCCATTATAGATGATGAGGAAGAGGCCGGTGCAAAAAAGGTGCTCCGCGCGGCTGCTATGACTTATGTTGCGGCACTTGCGGTTGCCATAGGCAATCTTCTTAGAATGCTCGCACTCAGAGGACGGGATTGATGGATCTGAACAGAAAGACAGCATATGAGATTTTGCTGGATATCGAAAGAAACGATTCCTACTCAAACCTTGCGACGAACAATTTTATCAAAAAAAATGCTCCGGACAAGGAGGCATTTGTGCGCGAGATCGTCTACGGCGTGCTCGAAAATAAAATTTTGCTCGACTATTACCTCGACGCACTCGTGCCAAGCGGAGTCAAAAAGATAAAGAAGAAAGAGCTCACGCTTCTTCGCATGGGTCTTTATCAAATTATTTATATGGATTCCGTACCGGAATATGCGGCGGTCAGTGAAACCGTGAACTTGGCGAAACGGCTGGCAAGCGGCCGCGAAAAATTCATAAATGGTGTCCTGCGCGCCTATATAAAAAAGCGCGGAGAAATCTCATTGCCTGACATAGAAAAGGAGCCTGTCAGATACCTCGGTGTGAAATATTCTATTTGCGAGTGGATCGTGAGGCTTTGGCTAAATACATATGGCCTCGAAAAAACCGAAGAAATGTTGGCTGCTATAAATACCGCGCCTATGCTTTCTGTGCGCGTAAACCGGCTGAAAATCGATACAAATGAGCTTGCGGAACTGCTAGAAAAAGAGGGCTTTTGCGTTCAGGCTTCTGACAAAACACCAAGAGGACTCTTCGTGAGCGGATCTAGGCTCCTGGAAAGCGACGCATATAAGCAGGGGTTTTTTTCTGTGCAGGACATAGCTTCGATAATGACCTCAGACATACTGGGTGCAAAACCCGGAGACACTGTGCTGGATCTTTGTGCAGCACCTGGCGGCAAGACGCTAGCAACGGCAGAGCTTATGCAAAATCAGGGCAAGATCATAGCTATAGATATTTATGAGCACAAACTTAGCCTGATTCGGGCGCAAGCTATGCGCTGCGGTATTGACATTATCCGCACAAAGTGCCATGATAGTACTATAGAGATCTTCGAGTTTATCGAAAGCGCAGACTATGTGCTGGCAGATGTTCCATGCTCGGGACTTGGTGTCATGGCAAGAAAGCCAGAGATAAAATATCGTAAGGACCCGGATCTGGATGAGCTTACGGACAGGCAGGCGAAGATACTTGCAAGGGCAGCCGCTTATGTGAAAAAGGGCGGAAGCCTAGTATACAGCACCTGCACTATAAATAGAGACGAAAACGAAAACCAAATCGAAAGATTTTTACATGAAAATAGAGATTTCGCGGTGGAAAAGCAAATTCAGCTTTTGCCAACAGACGGAACGGACGGATTTTTTATTTGCAAAATGATACGGGTATAACCCGTGGAAGGAGGAACTTATGCACGTCGGGTTTAAGTCCGATAAAGGGCTAAGACGAACCAATAACGAAGACGCGTGCTTTGTTATGCTTCCGGACAAGGTTTATGTGGTGGCCGACGGAGTCGGCGGAAGCAATGCCGGCGAAATTGCCAGCAGAACCGCGGTGAACAAAATCGCAAATTACATAACCGAGCATCCGATAGCCGAGGCTACAAATCAATATGCAATCGTCAATTATCTTCAAAGCTGCCTCGACGAGGCGAATAGCGAGATATTTCGCCTGTCCCATACCTACGAGGAAAACAGCGGGATGGCGACAACGGCTGTTATCGTCTATGCGATTGACAACAAAGCATATATCACGAATGTCGGCGACAGCAGGGCCTACCTCTTCAGAAAAGGGATGCTTGTGCAGCTGACGGAGGATCATACTTATGTAAATACATTGGTAAAGGCCGGAATTCTGTCCAAGGAACAGGCAGAAGTCGATGAGCGTAAGAATATGATCACGAAGGCGCTTGGGGCTGAGCAGACCGTCGAGCCGGACTTCTTCCAGGTAGGAATCATGAAGGACGATATTTTCCTTATATGCACGGACGGCCTTTATGACGAGGTTATGCACGAGGAGATGATCGAGGTTCTGAGCAAAGATCAGAGCATGTCAGATGATTGCGCGGAGCTTATAAACCGCGCAAACATAAATGGCGGCAGAGATAACATAACGGTTATTTGTTTGAAAGTTACGGAGGAAGATATCGATGAGCAATAGATTACTGGCCGGAAGGTATGAACTTATAGAAAAGATAGGTGAAGGCGGAATGGCTATTGTCTACAAAGCCAGATGCCGCCTTTTGAATAGATATGTTGCAATAAAGATTTTGCGCCCGGAATTCACCAGGGACGAGCAGTTTGTCGAAAATTTCAGGAGAGAATCCCAGGCCGCGGCAGGACTTTCGCATCCTAATATCGTAAGCGTTTACGATGTCGGTCAGGAGGGAAATATTCACTTTATCGTGATGGAACTTGTGGAGGGCAAGACGCTTAGCCAGCTTATCGAAGAAAAGGGCAGGCTCGACTACAAGGAGGCGATAAGTATCACCAAGCAGGTAGCTTCGGCACTGAGCCTTGCACACAAGAACCAGATAATACATAGGGATATCAAACCCCATAATATACTCATAACAAGTACCGGCGTTGCAAAGCTTGCAGACTTCGGTATCGCAAAGGCCGTAAGCGCAGCAACCATCATCGGCGGAAGCAACAAGGTAATGGGATCGGTGCATTATTTTTCACCTGAACAGGCGAGGGGAGCTTATGTAGACGAGCGTTCGGATATTTATTCTCTGGGCATTGTCCTCTACGAAATGCTCACGGGCAAGGTTCCTTTCGATGGAGAAAATCCGATATCCATTGCTCTCATGCATATCAATGATCCGATGCCATCGGTTAGTGATGAGGTGCCAGGACTTCCGCCGCAGCTAGAAAAGATTATCATGAAAGCTACGGACAAATATCAGAGCAATCGATACAGAACTGCTGATGAGATGATAGAGGACCTTGATAATATCGAATTTGTGACAAAGGTTATGGGTCCGAAGGCCTTTGCTATTGCAAACGGATCAGATCCAAAACCGCAAATCGATGAGCAAAGTGTGGAAAGGGAACATCCGCACCGCAATAGCGAAAGTGCAAAAAAATCTGAAAGCCAGGACAAAGCCCTGGAAAAGGCAAATAAAATTTCCACGGGATTTATTATCGGCGCAGTTATCGTGCTTGTTATCGCCGGTATCATAGGACTAGGCGCCGTTCTCGGCTGGTTCGGCGCAGACAAGGATGAAATTGAGGTTCCTAGCTTCGTAGGAAAAACTTATGAGGAGGCAGAGCAAATTGCCCTGGAGGCAGGGCTAGAGCTTACCAAAGGCGAAGATGTCTATAGTCCGGATCAGGAAGAAGGCCTCATTACCTCACAGACTCCAACGGAGGGCTCCGTGGTATCATCCGGCAAGCTCATAACAGTCTATGTAAGCAAGGGCAAAAAGGACGGCGTGGTTCCGAAGATAGTCGGCATGGATTACAAAGAGGCCGAAACCTACCTTGCAACCTTCGGATTTGAACTTGGAATTGTAAAGACCGAAGAGAATACTCTTCCGGAAAATCAAATAATTACTCAGTCGGTTGCTGAAGGAACTACCGCATCCAAAGGAACGAAGATAGATGTAACCGTAAGCGACGGCAAGGGAAAAGAAAAGGTTGAAATGCCAAGCTTGATCGGAAAGACACCTGACGAGGCCAGCGGAATTTTGGATAACCTTGGTCTGAAAATCGGAGATGTCACATATGAGGAGACCGACGAAATTGCACAGAATCTTATTTTCTGGCAGGAATATTCCAGCGGCACAGAGCTTGAGGTCGGAACGAAGGTAAGCTATAAGGTCAGCAAGGGCGAAAAGCCTGAGGGCAGCGGCAGCGAGGACTTCGGTGACGGCTCAGAAGTAGAAGAAGACATAGAGTAACTGCCTATGCTTGGATTGATAAAAAAAGGAATCGGCGGATTCTATTATGTTGAAACAGAAAAAGGCTTGTTCGAGGCGAAGGGGAGAGGAATTTTCAAGAAGGAAGGAATAACCCTCACGGTAGGAGATAATGTAAAAATCAGCATTATCGACGAAGAAAAGAAGCAGGGAATTATCGAAGAAATTCTCCCGCGCAAGAATCGCTTCATAAGACCGCCCATCGCTAATGTGGATATTTTCGCGGTAGTATTTGCACCGCAAAAGCCTAGGCCGAATTTTGCATTGATTGACAAGTTTCTCATAATGGCAGAGATGAACGGGGCCGATGCGATAATTTGCATAAACAAGTGCGATTTGGCAGACGAAGAAAAAATAGATGCAATAAAGGCCATATATGAACCTGTCTATAATGTTTTATCGATAAGTGCAACGACGGGTCAAGGTATAGCTGAACTTGAGAATTTGCTTTCGGGGAAAAGGGCAGCTCTTGCAGGCCCCTCAGGCGTCGGAAAATCGACAATAATCAATGCCATAATACCCCATGCCAATATGGAAACAGGCTCCATAAGCGAGAAGACCAATCGCGGCAAACATACGACTCGTCATGTTGAAATATTCGATGCCGAGTGCGGTGCGAAGATATTCGATACGCCGGGATTCACATCCTTTGAGATTTTGGAGGCGGCTGAGGATGAGCTTTGGAAGTTTTATCCTGAATTCTTACCTTATGCAGGTGCTTGCAAATATGATAATTGCAGACACCTAAGGGAGCCGGAATGTGCTATCAGAAAGGCCGTATCGGATGGAAAGATTCACCGGAAAAGATATGCTTCGTATGTCGCAAACATGGAAGAGCTGAGAAACAAAAGAAAATATTGACCGCACAGCGGCCATAGAAAGGAAAGAGGTTAAAGATGAAAATAGCGCCATCAATTTTGTCTGCTGATTTTGCAAAGCTGATTGAGGATATAAAAAAGATCGAAAGAGGCGGGGCAGACTACATACATGTAGATGTTATGGACGGCCATTTTGTGCCGAATATCAGCTTCGGTGCGCCCGTGATGAAATGCCTTAACGGAAAGACGAGCCTGCCTTATGATGTACACCTCATGATCGAAAATCCGGATGATTATATAGACGATTTCGCAACATCCCAGACGGAATTTATCACGGTTCACCAGGAGGCGTCGCGCCATCTCAACAGGACGATCCAAAAGATAAAGTCCCATGGCATAAAGGCCGGGATCGCAATAAATCCGGCAACTCCCGTGTCCACGCTTTCGTGCGTGCTTGAGGATGCCGATCTCCTATTGATAATGTCCGTAAATCCGGGCTTCGGCGGTCAGAAATTTATCCAAAGCACCGTTTCCAAGGTCGAGGAGCTAGCAAAGCTCAAACGAGAAAAGGGATATGATTTTGCAATCGAAATTGACGGCGGCGTTACCGAAGGTAATATCGAAATGCTTGCGAAGGCCGGAGTTGAGATTGCCGTTGCGGGCTCTGCGGTCTTTAAGGCGCAAAATCCCGAGGAAGCGGTCGCAGCTTTCAGAAAATTTTAATATTTGTTCATATAACTGATAACTGAGGTTTTGAAATGGATCTTCTCGTTGCATTTTTTGTATTTTTGGCTGCAATGGTTGCGGCTATAATATTTGACTTTTCTATGATAATTGCACTTCTCATAGGGCTTCTTGCATTTATGGCAGTCGGCAAGCACCGCGGGCATTCCATAAGCTCTATGGCGAAAATGGGGATTCAGGGCGGCAAAAGCTCAATCATAGTTATAGAAGTCATGTGTATAATCGGATTTGTTACGGCGACATGGCGCATTTCGGGTACTATTACAGTCTTCGTGTATTACGGAATGCGAATTATCACGCCGTATCTTTTTTTGCTCATAACATTTCTGCTTTCGTGCCTTCTCAGCTATGCGCTGGGGACATCCTTCGGGGTCGCGGGAACTGTAGGAGTCATATTTATGACCCTAGCAAGAAGCGGAGGAGTTGATCCTGTGATAACAGCAGGAGTTCTGATGAGCGGCGTATATTTCGGGGACCGTGGCTCTCCCGTATCCTCAAGCGCCAACATGGTTGCAAGCGTCACCGATACGAAAATTTATGAGAACGTAAGACTAATGATGAAAGTTGCGATAGCGCCTTTTGTCCTTACGGTCCTTATATATGCCATGCTCTCTGTTATGAATCCGATAAGCCATGTAGACGAGGAGCTTGTCAAGGCATTTGAAAGTGAATTTATACTCTCGCCATGGGCTTTCGTCCCGGCAGTATTTATGATTTTGCTGCCACTGCTAAAGGTTGGGGTAATTACATCCATGCTGGCGAGCATCGCAAGCGGAATTTTGGTTTCCTGTCTGGTGCAAAAGGTTCCACTTCCGGAAGTCCTGAAAGTTTGCATCTTTGGCTACAAGGCAGAGGCAGGAGGACTTGGCGAAATCCTCAACGGCGGCGGGCTTGTTTCCATGCTGGAAATCGTGATAATACTCATAATATCCAGTTCCTATTCGGGAATATTTACGGAGACCGGGATGCTTGATAATCTGCAAGGAAAGCTTGGCGACATGTGCACAAGGCTAGGCAGATATACGATTATGTTCGGCATGAGTCTCATTTCTGCGATGATATTCTGTAACCAGACCATTGCAACGCTTATATGTGCGGATCTCATGAAAAAGCCATATCTTGAAGGCGGCGGTTCGAAGGAGGAGATGATGATAGATATGGAAAATTCGGTAATCCTTGTTTCATGTCTTGTTCCTTGGTGCATAGGCTGCTCGGTTCCGCTTTCTTTCTTCGGCGTAAGCGCGGAGTGCCTGCCGTATGCGGTATATATGTATGCGCTGCCGCTGACATATTTCTTCTTAAAAAAGCACTATTTCTAAGAGCGAGGGCCCCTATTTATTACATCGATTTTCATTGTAAAAGAGGGGCTTTTCTGCTATAATGGTTCTGAGGTATGCAAAATGGCAGGAACAAACGATAAACAAATTTTTAATAAAATTTCGGAAGAAATTATCTGCAAAGCTGCCATGAAAGCGACGCTCGGCGTTCCGGGCGTCAGCAGTCTTTGCGACAGCTTCACGGATAACCTCACAAAGATGCTATATGGCAAGGATTCCGCAAGCTCAGGAGTAAAAGTCAATATCGAAAAGGACGGAACTGTGCAAATTGATATCTTCGTCATAGTAAAGTTCGGCATGAAAATCCCGCAGGTTGCGTGGGATATACAAAATGCGGTCAAAGATTCGGTAAAAAATATTGCCGAGCTGGAGCTTGCCGCAGTAAATATTCATGTGCAAGGCGTCAGCTGGTAGCGCATGATACTCGGAAGGAAAATAATAATGAAAAGAGAAGAAGCTATAAAAAATCAATCTGCAAAATTTACTAGAAAGGAAGCCAGAGAATTCCTCATGCAGACTGTTTTCCAGATGGACGCTCAGAAGGACCTGGACCTTGCACATATCGAAAGATATCTGAGCGGAAAGAAATTTGGAACTCAAACGGCATATGTCAATGCTGTTTTGCATGGCCTGCTGGAAAATATAGAAAAGATCGACTTAGACATAAATATAGCAAGCGACGGATGGCCTACGACGAGAATGCCAAAATCCGATCTTGCTATAACAAGGGTTGCCCTGGCCGAAATTATTTATGCGGATGACGTTCCGGCTGCGGTTGCGGTGAATGAGGCTGTCAACCTCAGCAAAATTTACGGAACGGAGCAATCGCCGAAATTTGTAAATGCCATTTTGGGCAAAATCGTTAAAAATCTTTAGTATTTTCGAAAGGCAAAAGAATGGAAAAGGAATTATTGTCGATGGGAATTGACACGAGCAATTATAAAACTTCGGTTGCGGTAGTGGGCAGAGCGGGAAAGCTGCTATTTAACAGCCAGGAGTTTTTGAGTGTCAAGCGTGGCGAAAGAGGTCTTAGGCAATCCGAGGCTTTCTTTCAGCACGTCCAAAAGCTCCCGGAGGCGATAGAAGCTGCTTTTGCGAACGAATATATACGAAAAAATATAGCGGCAATTTCGGTTTCTGCAAGGCCCAGGCCCGTCGATGGATCATACATGCCGGTTTTCACGGCAGGGCTCGGATATGCCAGAGCGCTTGCGGCAGCTATGGGAATTGAGCTTCAGACATTTTCTCATCAAGAAGGGCATATCGAAGCCATAAGGCATTATTCTGCTTTGAAGGACGAGGCCCCGCTTATTTGCTTTCATTTCAGCGGAGGAACTACCGAGGCTTTGCTCCTTGACGAGAGCGGAAAGCTTGAAATAGTAGGAGGCTCAAAAGACATCGCCTACGGTCAGGTTCTTGACAGAGTTGGGGTAAGTCTTGGCTATGATTTTCCGTGCGGTGAGGCACTCGACAAGATCGCTCTTTGCTCCTCGGGACATACGAACGTGCTCACAAAGATCAAAGTAAAAGACGGCTATGTCAATCTTTCGGGAATCGAGACGCAATGCCAGCATACATTGGAGGAATGTGTGCATGAAGATCTCGTATGCGAACTCTTCGAAAAGCTGTCGGCATCTGTCGCTGAGATGACCATGCAGCTTTCTCATAAATACAAAGTAAACAATTTCATATATGCAGGCGGCGTTTCCTGTAGCCAATTTATGAGAAATTATTTGAGCGAACATATTTATAAGGATCTGAATGTCGTATTCGGAAAACCTGAGCTGTCAGCAGATAATGCAATAGGGACAGCCCTTCTCGGAGGTAAAAAAATATGGCTCTAAAGCCTGTTAGCGTAACACAACTGAATGAATATATAAGCAGGGTGCTTTCCACTGACCCGTTGCTTGGAAATATACGCGTAACCGGAGAGATTACCAACCTGAAATATCACAGCAGCGGGCACATATATTTTTCCATAACGGACGAAAATAGCAAAATCAACTGCTTTTTCCCTGCAAGCTATGTGAAAAATTTGCAAATTCCGCTCGACGACGGACTCAAAATAATTATCAACGGCTATATAAACGTTTACAAAAAAGGCGGAACATATACGCTTTTTGTAAGAAGCATTGAGCCTTGCGGCGAGGGAGAGCTTGCGGCGGCTTTTGAAATTCTAAAAAAGAAACTCGACGCCGAAGGACTCTTTTCGATTGAACATAAGAAACCGATTCCGGAATTTCCGCGAAAGATCGGCATAGTCACCTCCGAAACCGGCGCGGCCTTGCAGGATATTCTCAAAATCATAAAAAGCAGGACAAACCTTGTGGATATCGTGATTTTCCCTGTCCTTGTGCAGGGTGAGGCGGCTGCCTCCGACATAGCGGCAAGACTCGATGAGATAAACGAAAAGTTTGACGATATTGACACCCTCATCGTAGGCAGAGGCGGCGGCGCTGCAGAGGATTTGCAAACGTTTAACCAAGAGTGCGTCGCACGGGCTATTTACAGGTCAAAAATACCTGTTATCTCGGCGGTGGGACATGAGATCGACTTTACCATTGCGGATTTTGTCGCGGACAAAAGAGCGGAAACCCCTACGGCGGCGGCGGAGACGGCTGTTCCGGATACATATGAACTTCGGAGAAAAATTGAGTTTTATAGGGATAATCTTGTAGCGGAGATGAAAGGCAAGATCAAGTTAGACAAGCTCACATCTTGCAACTACCTTTTGGAAATGCAAAGCGCCCTGCGAAGTATTTTGACTTTCGCAGAGCACAAAATGGAAAAATTCAGCTTGATTTTGGAGGAAAATAATCCAAAGAACGTTTTGGCAAAGGGATATTCCATCATGCAGACCCCGCGGGGCGAGGTTATAGGCTCGATTTTATCCCTCGAAGTTGGCGGCGAATACGAAATAGCCCTAAGAGACGGCAGGGTTAAGGTAAAGGCGACAGAAATTTATGCGAGGTAAGGACAATGACATTTGAAGAATCGATGAAAAAACTTGAAGCGATGTCCGAAAAGATAAGGGACGAAAAGACCAGCCTTGACGAGGCGGTGAAGTGCTACGAAGAAGGTATCAAGTGCTACAAGGCTTGCGAGGAAATTTTAAACAGCGCAAAGCAAAAGATCGAAATATATACGCAGCAATAGGGAAACGGAGGTTTACGCTATGGAAAGAAGTTATCAGGATTACAAAGAAATCATCGACGCACACCTTTTGGATTTCATTCCTAACATAGACAACAAGAGTATTTCGCTCTATGAGTCCATGAAGTATAGCCTCACGGCAGGGGGCAAACGCCTAAGACCTGTGCTTCTTCTTGCGGCATGTGAGTTCGCGGGAGGCGACATCAGGGAAGCTGTTCCTTACGCCTGCGCCATGGAGTACATTCACACCTATTCGCTGATTCACGACGATCTTCCGGCTATGGATAACGACGACCTCAGGCGGGGGCTTCCGACCAATCACAAGATCTATGGCGATGCCATTGCGATTTTAGCAGGAGACGGGCTTTTGACCACGGCATTTGAGGCGATAAACAAGGACATGATGCTCTATTTCGATGAGCCGGAAAAAATGCGCAAGAGGATCAACGCATCTTACGAAATTGCAAAGGGAGCGGGCTGCCGAGGCATGGTTGCGGGGCAGGTTTCTGATATCGAAGCCGAAGCAAATGACTGTTCCAACGAGATGCTCGAATATATACATATAAACAAAACCGGCGCACTCATCAAGTCCGCCATAAAGGCAGGGCTTTATCTTGGGAATCCATCTTCGGATATGCTGGCGCAGCTTGATATTTATGCCGAAAATCTCGGACTTGCCTATCAGATTGCAGATGATATACTCGACGAGGTTGGAACAACGGATGAACTCGGCAAAGAAACAGGCTCCGACAAGAAGAAAAACAAGACCACATATACCAGCATAAACGGGCTAGCTGAGGCAAAGGAAAGGCTTGAGCAGCTGACAGAGGCTGCGGTGGAAGCCATTGCAGACTATTATGACAATGCCGAATTTTTCAGAGATTTGGTGCTTGAACTAAAAGACAGAAGACATTAGGAATTTTGATGAAAGAAAATATAAAAAAAAGCATTTTAGAATATGATTTTCCGCGGGATTTGAAGGAGATGGACGAAAAGGAGCTGAGCCTTCTTACCTATTCGATCAGAGATTTCCTGCTCGACAATGTTTCAAAGACCGGCGGGCATCTTGCTTCCAATTTAGGAGTCGTGGAACTGACAATCGCCTTGCACAAGGTTTTCGACAGCCCGAAGGATAAGATCATTTGGGACGTGGGGCATCAGTCTTATGTGCACAAAATTCTCACGGGCAGGGCAAAGGATTTTCCAAGTCTAAGACAGCTTGACGGCCTCAGCGGATTTCCCAAAACCGGCGAAAGCCCTTGCGATTCTTTCAATACCGGGCACAGCAGCACTTCGATTTCTGCGGCGGCGGGAATGGCTGCGGCAAGGGATTTGAAAGGCGAAAAACACGAGGTCATAGCGGTTATCGGCGACGGCTCTCTCACGGGAGGAATGGCATATGAGGCTCTGAATAATATCGGTGCCTCAAAATCAAAGGTAATCGTGGTGCTAAACGACAACGGAATGTCCATTTCGCCCAATATAGGCGGAATTTCAAAGCATTTGGACTCTCTTAGAACCTCCAAGGGCTATCTTGGAGCGAAAAAATTCATAAAAAACAGAATTGCCGCAATTCCCAGCGTAGGAAAGGGCATTGCAAACAGCCTTGCGGAACTGAAAAATGACATAAAATATTCCATGATGGACTACGGCGGAGTTCTTTTCGAGGAACTTGGCTTCACATATTTCGGACCGGTGGATGGACACGACATCGCAAAGCTCTGCGACGCTTTTAACAGAGCGAAAATGCTGGACGAGCCGGTTATTATCCATGTAATTACCAAGAAGGGCAAGGGCTATCGCAATGCCGAAAAAGCCCCGGACAAATTCCACGGGATCGCGCCCTTTGACCCGGAAACCGGTGAGGTGCTCAAGAAGCCCCAGCATCCGACATATTCTGCCCTTATGGGGGAGCATCTTGTGAGCCTTGCAAGGGAGGACGACAGAATCGTTGCCATTACGGCTGCTATGGGAGATGCTACGGGACTCGGAAAGTTTGCAAAGGAGTTCCCTGACAGATTTTTTGACGTGGGAATTGCAGAGCAGCACGCGGTGACCTTCGCCGCGGGGCTTGCAAAAGAGGGATTCAGGCCCTTTGTCTGCATCTATTCTTCGTTCCTGCAAAGAGCATATGATCAGATTCTCCACGACGTATGTATGCAGAATCTGCCTGTAACATTTATGATCGACCGGGCGGGAATCGTTGGGGCAGATGGGGAGACTCACAACGGAGTTTTCGATCTCAGCTACCTGAATCCGATGCCAAACATGACGATTCTTGCACCAACCTGCGACAAAGTGCTTGATGAGTGCATGGACTACGCATTGGAACTTGAAACTCCTTGTGCGATTCGCTATCCGAGAGGCGAGGCGGAGAAGCAGGCAGAAAATCACGCAGCAGGCAGAAAATTTGTATCTCCGTGGAAAAAATCAAAGAAAGTAAAACTCATCGGGATCGGCAGGATGGAAAAGACCGCTCGCAAGACCCGGGAGATCCTTGAGAGTAAGGGAATTACAGCAAGTTGTGAGGAGACAGCATTCGTAAAACCCATCGAAAAAAGACTTTACGAGAATATTGAGCCGGTAAACCTGATTGTTACCATAGAAGACAATGTGGTGACAGGGGGCTTTGGAGAAGCTCTGGGCTCGAAGCTTGGCGAAGACATGCGGATTTTGAACTTTGGCTGGCAGGACAAGTTTATCGAGCAGGGTACATTTGAGGAGCTGACGGACAGATACGGCTTGTCTCCGGAAAAAATCGCAGAAAGGATATGTGAAGCGCTTGAAAGAAAGGCTTGATGTTTTGCTTGTAAAAAAAGGCTTTTATCAGTCCCGTGAAAGGGCGAAAGCCTCCATAATGGCGGGAATCGTCTATGTGGACGGGCAAAAAAGTGACAAAGCAGGCAATATGATAGACGAAGACGCGGAAATCTTCGTAAAAGAAAATATTTGCCCCTATGTGAGTCGGGGCGGGCTGAAACTGGAAAAGTCCATGAAGCTCTGGCCCATTGACCTCAAAAACGCGGTTTGTATGGATATCGGCGCCTCCACCGGAGGCTTTACGGACTGTATGCTCCAAAACGGCGCCCGAAAGGTCTATGCGGTGGACGTGGGCTACGGGCAGCTTGATTACAAGCTCAGAATCGACCCAAGGGTTTTGAACATGGAAAAATGCAATATCAGATATCTTGATTTTTCACTGATTGAGGATCCCATAGATTTTATCAGCATCGATGTTTCGTTCATTTCGCTGAAGCTGGTTTTTCCGGTGGCGACAAAGCTTCTTTGCAATGGTGGAAGCCTCGTATGCCTTGTAAAACCCCAATTTGAGGCGGGCAGAGAACAAGTCGGCAAAAAAGGCATCGTTCGGGACAAAAAAGTCCATGATGAAGTTATAAAAAATGTGGTACAATATGGTATGGAGAGCAATTTGCAGCCGGCAGGGCTTACCTATAGCCCGGTTACCGGGGCAAAGGGCAATATCGAATATCTTCTGTATCTGACGAAGCAGACGGGACAGGCTGCGCACAGCGCCGTAACCCCCGTAACCCCCGAAGTCATTACAACCATAGTCAACGCCTCCCACGAGGAGTTAGAAAAATAATCAGTAAAAGATGTAAAAAAAGAAAAGAGGAGAATTAAAAATGAAACTATCACAAAAGATTCAAGCCATGGAACTTTCTCCAATCAGAAAGTTCGTACCTTACGCGGATGCTGCAAGAACTGCGGGCAAGAAAGTTTACGGCCTTAACATCGGTCAGCCGGACATCAAGACTCCGAGAGCTTTCTTCGATGCTGTAAAGAACTTCGATCAGGAAGTCCTCGCTTATGCTAATTCCCAAGGCGTAAAGGAGCTTATCGAAGCTTTGATCGGCTACTACAAGAGAATCGGTATCGACTTCGAAAATAAGGATATCCTTATTACAAACGGCGGTTCCGAGGCTCTTTCGATGATTTTCACCGGTATTCTCGATCCGGGCGACGAAGTTATCATGGCTGAACCTTTCTATACAAACTACAAGACATTTGTCAAGGCGGCAGGCGGCGAAGTTGTTGCAATCCCAACGACTGCTGACGACGGATACCAGTATGCCGTAAGAGAAAAGATCGAAGGCGTTATCACTCCTAATACAAAGGCAATCGCAATCATCAACCCTGGAAATCCTACAGGCAAGGTTCTCACAAAGGAAGAAATGGATCTCATCGTTGATATCGTAGTTAAGAACGATCTTTATCTCATCTGCGACGAGGTTTACAGAGAATTTGTTTATGACGGCAAGGAAATGTCATCCTTCGGCAAATATAAAGAAGCTGAACAGAATGTAATTATCGTTGACTCCGTTTCCAAGAGATTCTCCGCTTGCGGCGCAAGAATCGGCTCCATCGCTTCCAAGAACGAAGAACTCATGGGCAACCTCATGAAGCTCTGTCAGGCGAGACTCTGCGTGCCTACCCTCGACCAGATCGGTTCTGCTGCGCTTTACAACCTTGATCCTGCATACTTCAATGACATCAAGAAAGAATATGAACACAGAAGAAACGTTTCCGTTGAAGCACTCAACGAAATCGAGGGAATCAAGTACGGCGTTCCGGAAGGCGCATTCTACATCACTTGCCAGCTTCCGGTTGATGATGCAGAAAAATTCCTCATGTTCCTGCTTACAGAATTCGATGTTGACGGCGAGACTTGTATGTTCGCTCCGGCAGGCGGATTCTACGGCACAAAGGGCGTAGGCAAGTCCGACATTCGTATCGCTTATGTTCTCAAGGCAGAGGACATGAAAGCCGGCATCAACATCATCAAAGAAGGTATAAAGGCATATAATTCGCGTTAGTGAATTTAATCAAAAATATACAAAAGGAGTTTTTCATGAAAGTTTCCCCAATGATGCAGCAATATTTAGACATTAAAGAGCAGTACAAAGATTGCATTTTGTTCTTTAGACTGGGGGACTTTTACGAAATGTTTTTTGGCGACGCGCTTCTTGTGTCAAAAGAACTGGAACTCACTCTGACGGGAAAAAGCTGCGGACAGGAGGAAAGGGCGCCCATGTGCGGCGTTCCTTTCCATGCCGCAGATTCATATATCGCAAAGTTAGTGGAAAAGGGCTACAAAGTCGCGATTTGCGAGCAGACCGAGGATCCGGCCAAGGCAAAGGGCATCGTAAAACGGGAAGTAATCCGAATCGTAACTCCCGGAACCATCACCTCCCAGTCCATTCTTTCCGAGAAAGAAAACAACTACCTTGCGGCGATTTATGCAGGGGAAGACGCCATGGCGGTATCTTATTGCGATATTTCAACGGGTGAGCTTTATCTCACGGAATACGCAGGCAGTGACCTGTACGATGTAATTCTCAATGAGCTTGTAAAGATTAACGCAAGCGAAGTCATAATTTCTCAGACTTTTTCAGAAAAATATCCGACAGACGAAATAAAAAACATAACCGGAGCGTATATCAACGTGCTGGGAGATTCGTATTTCTCTGAAAAGACCTGCGAAGAACTTATCGAGGCGCAGTTTAACTGCATTTCTCTGACGGGGCTTGGGCTTGATTTTCGGCAGTGCGCGGTGCAGGCGCTAGGGGCGCTTCTCGGGTATCTGCTGGAAACTCAGAAGCAGACTTTGAAGCATCTTACACGCATCAACAATTACGAAATCGGCTCGCACATGGCTCTTGACAAGGCGACCATCCGCAACCTCGAAATCACGGAAACGCTGTACGAGAAAAAGACCCAAGGCTCGCTACTTGGGATTTTGGACAAGACCCATACCGCCATGGGCTCCCGAAAGATGCGCCAGTGGCTGCGGGAGCCTTTGAATAGCGCCGCGGAGATAAACCAAAGGCTTGACGGGGTTTCGGAGCTTTTTAGCGAGCTGATTGCAAGAAACAACATAAAGGAAAGCCTCAAGCAGATTTATGATTTTGAAAGGCTGACGGGGAGAATCGCCTGCGGAAACGCAAACGGCAAGGATATGATCGCTCTGAAAAACTCCATTGCCGTTCTTCCGGACATAAAAGCAGAACTCAGCTGGCTCAGCTCCGAGATTTTGACGAAGATAAACTCCGAAATTAACTCCTTAACTGAGATTTACGACCTGATAGGCAGGGCAATTTGTGACGAGCCGCCTTTTACCGTAAAAGAGGGAAACCTCATCAAAGAGGGATATTCCGAGGAGCTTGACAAGCTTAAGTTTTCAATCAAGGACGCCAAGGAATGGATATCGACATTAGAGGGCAAAGAACGAGAGCGCACGGGCATAAAAAACCTGAAAGTCGGCTATAATCGGGTATTTGGCTATTATCTGGAGATCACACGCTCGTATTACGATATGATTCCGGAGAATTATATACGCAAACAGACCCTTGCCAACGCCGAGCGTTTCATAACGCCGGAGCTAAAGGAAATGGAAGGCCTTGTGCTGAATGCCGAGGCGAAAATCAACCAGACGGAATACAATCTCTTTACGGAAGTTCGGGATATAATCCAGTCACATATCGAGGAAATTCAGACAACCTCGGCGGCGGTGGCAGAGCTTGATGTTCTTGCTTCTTTTGCCCATGTAAGCGACAAGCTGGGCTATGTGCGCCCTGCGGTTGACGAGTCCTTTGAGCTTGAAATCGTAAAGGGCAGGCATCCTGTTATCGAGCAGACGGTTTCGGGCGGGACCTTTGTCTCAAACGACACATATCTAAACAACACAGATGAAAGTATGCTTCTCATAACAGGCCCTAATATGGCAGGAAAATCCACATATATGCGGCAGACCGCTTTGATAGTCCTTATGGCGCAGGCGGGCTGTTTTGTGCCTTGTGAGAGGGCAAAAATTGGCGTTTGCGACAGGATATTTACCCGTATCGGAGCTTCGGACAACCTTTCGCAGGGTCAATCCACTTTCTTTGTGGAGATGAGCGAGCTTTCATATATTCTAAATAACGCGAAGTCCCGCAGCCTGATTATTCTTGACGAAATCGGGCGGGGAACCAGCACCTACGACGGGCTTTCTATCGCCTGGGCGGCAGTGGAGTACCTTTGCAACGAAAAATCCCATATCAGGACGCTGTTTGCCACCCATTATCACGAGCTTACCGCACTTGAGGACGAGCGCTTCGGCGTAAAAAATCTCAATGTCGATGTTGCGGAGGAAAACGGAAATGTGGTATTCCTGCACAAAATTGTAGAGGGCTCCGCCAGCAGAAGCTACGGAATCCACGTGGCAAAGCTTGCGGGAATACCGAAAGCATTGCTTGAACGGGCAAACGAAAAGCTTGCGGAGCTTGAAAGCGCCGCCACGCAGGCTCAGAGCGTTTCGACGGCATCGGCAGAAGCCGGAAGTTCGGGTGCGCCGCAAATATCAAAGGTTGCAGAGCCTTGCGAAGAACAGATTTCCATGTTCTCCTTTGCGCCTAATCCGGTGGCATCCAAACTTCGCGCCCTGAACCTCATGGAAATCACGCCATCCAAGGCATTCGAAATCTTGGAGGAGCTAAAGGCAAAGGCATCGCTGGACAAATAATAAAATATATGGGGCATTTCTTACTTTCGGCGATGGAGAAGAAGAAATAATTAGGAGAAAACAAAATGGATAAGAAGCAGCCTGTTACTCTGCTTGAAATTTTGCAAGAGGAAAAGAAAAATAAATATTCCGGTGGCATTTATCACAAAGTTCAAATTGAGCTGACCTACAATTCAAATCACATGGAGGGCAGCCGGCTAACCCACGACCAGACAAGATATATTTTTGAAACAAATACCGTCGGAACCGAAAACGAAGCCCTAAAGGTAGACGATATATTGGAAACGGTAAACCATTTTCGGTGTATAGACAGGATCATCGACGGCGCAAACTTGCAATTAACGGAAGAACTCATAAAGGAGCTTCATTCAACCTTAAAAACCGGGACAGCGGATGCAGGGAAGGACTGGTTTTGCGTAGGAGAATATAAAAAGATTCCTAACGAAGTCGGAGGAGAGGAGACGGCGCTTCCCGAAGAAGTTTCGGTCAAAATGCGAAAACTGCTTCTCGAATACAATTCCAAGGACGCCAAAACTTTTGAGGATATCTTGGATTTTCATGTGAAATTTGAAAAAATCCACCCATTCCAAGATGGAAATGGGCGAGTCGGCAGACTGATTATGTTCAAAGAATGCCTAAAAAATAAGATTGTTCCTTTTATCATAGAAGATGAGCTGAAACTGTTCTATTATCGCGGGCTCAAAGAGTGGAATCGCGAAAAAGGCTATTTGGGGGATACCTGCCTTGCCGCCCAGGATAAATTCAAGACATACCTTGACTATTTCAGAATTGGATATTAATTGGGAATTCTTATTACGCGGGCGGTGGCAAAAGGGCAGTGCTTCCGCATTGCTCAATTATATATAGGTAGTATTGTTCCGATAGGGTTGATATTATTCCTTTTCTGCAGTCAGGGCAATAAAAAATCAGTTAAGTTGTATGCTTAAAATTTCAATTGGAAGTTTTGTTTTAGATGTTGTATAATTAACTTGTGACTTGTACTTAAAATAAATTCAATAAAAAATAACTAAAGGCAGGTGCGGATATGCTGAAAGTGGAAATAAAACTGAATGAACAAAAAATCGAAGAAGATGTGCTGTATCATTATGCCGGAAAGGAGAGCATAGCCTAATGGCAAGAAGTGAGAGCAAAAAATTCAAAGCCCTATTTTCAGAGGAACTGAATGCTCCGGAGTTAATTTAAATTTTTTCGAGTAGTGAAATCGTCGGTGCTTTTACTACTCGTTTTATGTATTTGAAGCTACAAGGAGGACGATACCGGTGATAAAAATATTATTCATCTGCCACGGCAACATCTGCCGCAGCACGATGGCGCAATATGTGTTTGAAGATATGATAAAAAGAGCGGGACTGTCAGAACGGTTTGAGGTCGATTCGGCAGCCACAAGCCGGGAGGAAATCGGAAATGGCGTCCACCAAGGCACTCGCCGCAAGCTGGCAGAGATGGGAATTCCTTGCGGAAATCACCGCGCTCGGCAAGTGACAAAGGCAGATTATGATCATTTTGACTATTTACTGATTATGGATGAAAACAACCGCAGAAATCTCATGAGAATCATAGGTAGCGACACTGACGGTAAGGTGCGCAGGCTCCTTGACTTTTCCAAAAACTCAAGAGACATTGCAGACCCGTGGTACACAGGGAATTTCGATGTGACCTATGATGATATTGCCGAGGGATGCCAAAACTTTTTGGACTATATACAGCAAACACAGGACAAGTGAAACATAATATAGTGATGTCTGCGGAAAAATGTCAAAACAGGTTTAAATTATCTGCATTAAATGTTATAATTGTAAGACATTAAATCACAGTTTGAAAACAATAAAAGATAATATTATGTTAACGGAAAAAGAACAAAAGTACATAAAGCTAATTAACCAAATAAGTATGTGTCATTGCTGTGAGCACATTAAAATGCCGTCTTTTGATGAAAACGGGGAATGTTTGCTAAATGATACACATGGGCTGCCTTTAGACACATCTTTAGTATACTCTATTGATGGAATATATGTGAATCGTTGGAATTGCTGGCAGGGAAGTTTGAATGCGGAAATTATGCTGATAGGTCAGGATTATGGTAATGTTGATAATATTCAATTACCTCAAAATTCAAGCCGGTGGAGAGATAATAAAATTCAAACAAAAGAGGATGCGCAACGAAAATGGAATAGTCCCACAGATGCAAATTTGTTTTATCTGTTTAAAGAAATATTTGGCATTAATTTAGGAGAGCAAAATGATAAGCTATATTTCACAAATTTAGCATGTTGTTACCGAAAAAACAAGACTTCAGGGAAAGCAAACGACGCCTGGTTTTATATCTGCGCCAATAGATATATGGGAAAACTTATTTCGATAATTCAACCTAAGCTTATTATTGCTCTTGGAGAAAAAGTGTTTAACGCATTCGGATATTGCGAAAATGCAAAGATTCACTTGATTGAAATATCGTCAGAAAAATCAATCAAAAGAATGAATTACTCAGACTTTGTATCTAAATGCCGATTTGAACTGTCATTTTCAGATTCCCAAATGAAAAGTATTCCAGTATATCCGGTCTTTCATCCCGGAGCATATTCTAACAAGAATAGACCTTTAAATATACAATTAAATGACTGGAAAAGGATCAAACTGCTTGAATCAATTTAATGCGAAAACATGCTTACACTTATAAATGTACTATCTGAGAAGACAACCAAAAAGGAAGGAGCTATATGGAAGATATTTTTGCAAAGAAAGTCGAAAAAGCGATTTTTAACTGGTACTACGGTGGAGAAGAAGCAGCTCCGGAACCTATATTTAACGCACTTCTTGACGGGTTCGCAAATGAAATGCAGGTGATTGTTCCAATCGAAACGCCTGAAGCAATGGTGCAGATGATAGGCGATCCATGGAATGTCAGCGTCGGAGATACTTTTACAAGTGAAGAACCAATAGCTATCAAGTTTCGCCATTTAGTGGTCAATGAAAAGGGAGAATATTTTATTCCGGTATTTACCTCTGAAGAAGAAATAAAAAAGGGCGAGGACTCTTCGCGTATTAATCAACCGCTTAAAGACCTTATTGAAGCTGTTGTAAATTGGGAAAAGTGCCTAGGATATATAATAAACCCTTGGGATAAAAAGCTCATGCTTTCAAAACAGATGTGTGATGTTATCATGCAATACAGGCCAAAGTCACATATCGAATTCGTTAAAGGCAGCGTTGTGGATATGCAAGTTGATGCCATCGTAAATGCTGCGAATAAGAGCTTGCTCGGCGGTGGTGGTGTTGATGGAGCAATACATAGGGCAGCCGGTTCGGAACTGCTGGCGGAGTGCAAAAAATTGAATGGATGCAACACAGGAGAGGCGAAAATTACCAAATCTTATAATATCACAAACGCAAACCTTATTATTCACACGGTTGGCCCAATTTATTGCGGAAGCCAGAATGATGCGAAAGAGCTTTCCGATTGCTATTACAATTCGTTAGAGCTTGCCTTTCAAAATGGCTGCAAAAGCATAGCGTTTCCGGGAATATCAACAGGGGCATACGGTTATCCAATTGACGAAGCAGCAAAGATATCCTTTCTAACTGCCGTTCAGTGGTTGGACGCTCATAAGGATTATGTTATGGACATCTATTTCTGCTGTTTCAAAGATAGCGAGATGGATGCATATAAAAGGTTGCTAACCAGCCCAGAAACCAAGTGATTCCGAGCTAATAGCATTGAACAACGACAATGAAATATAAAATGAAATATGATAAGAAAAGAGGTAAAACTATGTTCAGAAAAATGCGCCGTGCAGAGAAGCGGTCGATTTCAACAGAAGATACAGTTAAATTATTAAAAGAGGGTAGACGCGGAGTGCTTGCCCTGTCGGGGGACGAGGACTATCCCTATGCAATTCCCATCAACTACCTGTATAACGAAGGGGAAAACAAAATCTATTTTCATTCGGCGCTGGCAGGACACAAGGTCGATTCGATAAAACGGAATCCAAAGGTTTGCTTTACGGTCTTCGGAGAGCCGGAGATTAGGGATCTTGAATGGGCGCCTTATGTGAGGAGCGCGGTTTGCTTTGGCAAAGCGGAGGCAGTGTCAAGGGAAGATCTTGTACCGAAGCTCAAGGCATTTGCAATGAAATACTATCCGTCGGAAGCTGAGGCTGACGAGGAAATTGCCGAAGATTTGAAAGCGGTGCAGCTTTTTGCCATTACCATCGAACACATGACCGGCAAGGAGATTCAGGAAAAATAAGAGGTAGCTATGGCAAAGAAAATCATTGAAAGAGTCATAATCGCAATTTTTATCATAGTGCTTGTTTTGGCAGCTACGGCGGCGGGAATGTATTTTCACAGGTCGTCGCCGGAAAACGTTGAAAAATATAGCACATCAAATCCTTTTGTCAGCGAAATCATCCAAATTGCAGCCCATAGAAGCGGCGCGGGGGTTTTGCCCGAAAACACTTTGATGGCTTTTCGCGGGTGCGTTGAAAATGAAGAATATAATCCTGATGTTTTTGAATTTGACTTGCACATGACATCGGACGGCGTTCCGGTGCTTTTCCACGATGGAAATCTCGACAGGGTCACAGACAGCGTGTATGTTTTTGGCAAAGAAGATGTAACTCCCGGCGATAAAACCTATGAGGAGCTTAGGCAGCTCAACATGGGCGCCGGATTTACCGCAGACGACGGCAGCAGCCCCTATAAGGACCTGCATGGCGAAGATGTGCCGGAGGATCTTAAAATATTGAGCCTTGATGAGGCTTTGGCATATCTTACTGAGGCGGGAGATTACCGCTACATAATCGAAGTTAAGGATTCCGGCGAAGTTGGGATGAAATGCGTTGACATTCTTTATGAGACTTTGGTTAAATATGATATCGTTGACAAGGTGGCTTTCGGCTCTTTCAACGGAGATGTTTCGGACTACAAAGACGAGGCATATCCGGATTTGATTCGCGGGGCACACGCTTCGGAGGTGCTGGACTTTTATATAGCGGCGATGCTGGATAAGGATGACTATTCTGCGAAATTCGGAGTTTTGCAGATTCCTTTCGCAAATGCAAAAGAATCCAAATATGTAAATTTAGGCACGACCACCGTTATTAACTACGCTCACAAGAACAATATTGCGGTTCAATACTGGACAATCGATGAAGAAAAAGATATGGAATATCTCATATCAATCGGCGCGGACTGCATAATGACGGATTATCCCAATGTTGCTCGCACGGTTATGCAAGGGGTAGCGAAATGATAAGAGTTTTGGATAAGGCGATTGCCGATAAGATTGCCGCAGGAGAGGTCATCGAAAGACCCGTATCAATTGTAAAGGAGCTTGTGGAAAACTCCATCGACGCGGGGGCGAGTTCGGTTACCGTGGAGATTAAAAAGGGCGGAAAGTCCTATATAAGGGTTACCGATAATGGATGCGGCATCCCCCGTGAAGAAGCCGATAGGGCTTTTTTGCGTCATGCCACAAGCAAGATTTCTTCCGTAAAGGACCTAGACGCCATCGAAACCCTTGGATTTAGGGGAGAAGCCCTTGCCTCCATCGCTGCCGTAACCATGTGCGAGCTTATCACAAAAACGGCGGATTCAAAGACGGGAACGAGGTTTACTATACGGGGCGGAATGCCTGTAAGAACCGAGCAGACGGGCTGTCCAAACGGAACTACTATTGTGATTACAGATTTATTTTATAACACACCGGCAAGGCTGAAGTTTATGAAAAGCGACAGCGCCGAAAGCGGGCTGATAATAGATTTTGTCTCGCAGATGGCGCTTGCTTACAAGAATATAAGATTCTGCCTTATAAATAACGGCAAGGTTCTTTTTACCACCCAAGGTGACGGAAACCGCCTGAATACAATAATCAGGATTTATCATGATGTAGACGCAAAGAACATGGTGCCGGTATCCTATTCGGATAATGGGCTTTCCCTTGCGGGATATATTTCAACTCCTGCCATGAGCAAAACCACAAGAGGCAGTCAGATTTTCTTTGTAAACGGCAGAGTTGTAAGCAGCAAGGTCATGGAAAAAGGCGTCACCGCCGGTTATAAGGAAAGGCTGTTTGAGGGAAGATATCCCGTTGCCTATCTTTTCCTTGAGGTCGATTCGGGTACGCTGGATGTAAATATTCATCCAAACAAAAGGGAAGTGCGCTTTGACGACGAAGCCCTTATTTCGGATTTTATTTCCCGGGGAATACGGCAGGCTCTTGCTACAAAAGAAGCAGTGGTGGACGCGGGAAATCTTTTCAAGAATGATATTTTTTCATCGCAAAATTTTGTCGAAAATTCCGGAAGAAGCGAAGTTCGCGAGCAAGTTGACATAAAAAGCTTATTGTCAACTCTCAGAAGCAATGAACCTGTAGCGCTCAAAGATGAAGCGCCGGCAGCAGGAAAAGAGGCTCCCGCAGCAGAAATGCCTGACAATCTAGACGCCGCCGCAGAACCTGCGAAGCCGGAAATAGAAATTGCCGCCCCTGCCGCAAGACCCTTTGACATCACCGAAATAAAGGTGACCGGAGTGCTTTTTGACACCTATATTACCGCGGCAGACGATGATAATTTCTATTTGATCGACCAGCACGCCGCGCAGGAAAGGATTTTCTACGAAAAACTTGTTTCTGAATACGATGCCGCCGAAAAAATGAGACAGCCGCTTCTCAGCCCGCTGATCATCAATACTTCGCTTTCGGCTGCGCACGATAAAGACGGCTGGTTAAAAGCCTTGAATGCCATGGGATTTACCATTGACGAATTCGGTCCGGACACCTATAGAGTGCCTGAAATTCCAATGTTTATGGAGCTTTCGGAGGCGGAGGATTTCATAAACAATTTTATTGAAAACGTTCATACTTCCACCGATTTCAGAAATACCGTGGTTGTGGACAAGCTCATCATGATGTCCTGCAAGGCCGCCATAAAAGCGGGCGATAGGCTTTCGATGGAGGAAGTCAGGGCGCTGATCAATGAGCTTGCAAAATGCGTCAATCCGTTCAGCTGCCCACACGGAAGACCGACTTTCATCAAACTTACAAGATATGAACTCGAAAAGATGTTCAAACGAGTATAAAATATATACATAGCAAGTTAAAAAGAGATGACCATAAATGAGAGAAATTATTGTAATTGCAGGGCCTACGGCCGTTGGAAAAACCAAATATGCAATAGCCGCCGCAAAGGCATTTGACGGAGAAATCGTTTCCTGCGACTCCATGCAGCTCTACAAATACATGAATATCGGAAGCGCAAAGCCCACCGCAAAAGAACGTGCCGAGGCGGTGCATCATCTGGTGGACGAAATCGACCCGAAAGAGCCTTTTTCGGTGGCAAAATATGCAAAAATGGCTAAAGACGCCATTGCGGATATTTTTTCCCGCGGAAAAACGCCCATAGTAAGCGGAGGAACGGGGCTTTATCTCAATTCCTTGCTCTATGACATGGATTTTGGCAACGCACAGAAAAATGACGAGCTGCGGGAAACCCTTGAAAAGGAAGCGGAGCTTTTCGGGCCTGAGTACATCTACGGAAAACTTCGGGAGCTTGATCCGGAAGCGGCAAACCGCATACATCCGAATAATATCAAGAAGGTCATCCGCGCCCTCGAAGCGGCTTCTGCGGGAAACAAGATTACAGATTTTACGAACTGCAGCAAAAAATGCACAGATTATGATGCGGTTCTGATTGGGCTGACGAGAAACCGAGATGAGCTGTATGATAGAATTAACTTGCGAGTTGATCTGATGGTAGAAGAAGGACTGTTTAAGGAAGTCGAAAATCTGCTGGAAATGGGGCTTGCCGAGGAGGATATTTCCATGAAAGGGATCGGCTACAAGGAGATTATCGGCTTTTTTGACGGGCTTTATGACCGCGATGAGGCTACTAGGCTTATCAAGCAAAACAGCCGACATTTGGCAAAACGTCAGCTTACGTGGTTTCGGCGCTACGAGGACATGAAATGGTTTAACATCAGCGATTATCAAGGCGATGATGAAGCGATCGAGGATATTTTGACATGGCTCAGAAAGAGATAAAAATTCACAACAAAAGTGACAGGCCGGACAACATAATAAAGAAAGAAAATGACATTTTCCTGGAATGTGAGAAGATTGAAAATGCGCTTCCCAAATTTATGCGGGGATATTTTTCGTATTTGAAAGGAAACGTTTTGCCCGCCACAAGGCTCGCATATCTTCACGACCTTTTGTTCTTTATGAACTATCTGATCGAGGAAACAGACTTGACGAAGGCGGAAACTACTGACAAAATAAAGCTCGCGGAGCTTGATGAAGTGCAGGCGGTGGACGTAAATATGTTTATCGAATATTGCCGCAGGTACAAGGTGGAAACGGATGACAGCATATACATGTACGAAAATTCCAACAAATCCCTTGCCCGCAAGAAGTCGTCGCTATCTGTGATGTTCAAACAGCTTTATCGGGACGGTCTGCTTTCAAAAAATATAACGGACGGATTTGACCCTATACGCGTTCCAAAACCGGGAGAACGGGAGATCAAGGCTTTGCAGGACGACGAAGTTATGCTCATGCTGGACGCGGTTTCCACAGGGGCAGGGCTTACGGACCACGAACTGAGCTACTGGCAAAAGACAAAAAAGCGTGACAAGGCGATACTCATCATATTTCTGACATACGGCTTGAGGCTGTCGGAACTTCAGCAGCTGAATATTTCCTCATTTAATTTTAAGCGTGGAGAATTTATCGTTTACAGAAAGCGTGGCAAGGAGTCGGTGATGCCGCTGAACAAGTCGGTTACTGCTGTTCTCAGCGACTATATAGATAACGAAAGGCCCTCCGGTGCGGATTTGTCTGAGGAAAGCAAAGACGCGCTTTTCCTGTCGCTGCAGGGAAAACGCATGACGGACCGCCAGATACGGCAGCTCGTAAAAAAATACACATCCATCGCCCTCAGCACCAGCAGGCGGGCGGGATACAGCCCTCACAAGCTGCGTGCTACCGCTGCCACAAGCCTGATAGGACGGGGAAATTCGATTTTCGATGTTGCGGCGCTTCTCGATCACGAACAGGTTACAACCACGCAGCTTTATGCGCGCCAAAAGGTCAATGTAAAGCGTGACCTTGTCAAGGGCATGGAATGGGAAATAGAAAGGACAGAAAAATAATATGCAATACGAAAAAACAGCTCAATTTTTGACAGAAACCTTTAATATAGATCCGAAAGTTACCAAAATTGTACAGGATGCCGAAAATGATGTCTCCGGGGAATTTGCGCGGCTTGATGACATTATGGCTTATAACCAGTACAAGGTTTTGGCGGCTTTCCAAAAGAACAGAATTAGGGATATGCACTTCGGCTGGAAAACAGGCTACGGCTACGATGACGCGGGCAGAGACGCTATCGAGGCGGTATTTGCGGACGTATTTCATACCGATGCGGCGCTTGTTAGGACGACCTTTGTGAACGGAACCCACGCTCTTGCCACGACGCTTCTTGGGATTTTGCGTCCCGGAGACGAGCTGATTTATGCTACGGGTGAACCCTATGATACTTTGCAGACGGTAATCGGGCTTACGAATTATACGCCGGGAAACGGCTCACTTCGCGACTATGGGGTTACCTTCAAACAGGTGGATTTGCTCCCTGACGGCTCCATAGATATTGAGGGCGTAAAGGCTGCAATCACCGATAAGACCAAGATGATAACCGCCCAGCGCGCCACGGGATATTCCTGGAGAAAAGCCATTACCATGGACGAAATCGAAAGGCTCATGCGCGAAATTGTGGCGATAAATCCAAATATAATCAAGATGGTGGACAATTCCTACGGGGAATTTCTCGATACGAAAGAGCCTACGGATGTGGGGGCGGACGTTATAGCTGCTTCTCTAATAAAAAATCCCGGCGGCGGCATAGTGCTTAGCGGCGCATATATTGCCGGAAGACAGGATTTGATCGACCAGATTCAGTATCGCATGACATGCCCCGGAATAGGAGGGGAGTGCGGTCTTACTTACGGCCAGACCCGGACGATGCTGCAAGGATTTTTCATGGCTCCGCGTGCTGCAAACGCGGCGCTGAAAGGCGCGATACTCTGCGGCAGAGCTTTTGAAAAGCTGGGATTTCAGGTTTCTCCAAAGACTGCAGAAAATCGCTCAGACATAGTCCAGTCCATAAAATTCAATGCACAGGATAAGATGATTGCCTTTTGCGAGGGGATTCAGGCGGCGGCTCCTGTTGACAGCTTTGCAATGCCGATTCCGGGAGATATGCCGGGCTACGAAGATCAGGTCATCATGGCTGCGGGAGCCTTCGTGCAAGGCTCAACTATAGAGCTTTCCGCAGACGGGCCGATGCGTGAGCCTTATATAGCATATTTCCAAGGCGGGCTTACCTACGAACATTCCAAGTTCGGGGTAATCAAGGCGATCGACACTCTGCATAAGAAAGGCTTAGTTGAATTATAAACTCCGAGGGGGCAATCAGGGGTAAATGGATAAAGAGAAAAGAGAACGCAAAAAAGAAGCGCGAAAGCAGGAACTCAGCGCAGGTTTGGAAAATTTAAGGACTACCGAAAAAAATCAGCGGGCAAGGCTTATTCTTTCAATTATAAAAATCTCGCTGCTGGTTTTGATTGTGGCAGGGATCCCGCTGTATCTTTATTTTTTCAAGCTTGACTGGCTGAGGGGCTTCAGAGATATTGACAAAATCGTCGAATTTCTAAATAGCTATAAGAGCGAGTCGGCGCTGATTTATATTGCTTTTCAAATAGTCCAAATTGTGATAAGCGTAATTCCGGGGCAGGTTTTTCAGGTTGCGGCGGGATATCTTTTTGGATTTTGGCGCGCTTTGCTGTACGCCATGACGGGCGCAGTCCTCGGCACGGGACTGTCCTTTATGCTCGCAAGGCTTCTTGGGCGCGATTTTTTGCACATATTCTTTGGCGAAAAAAAGATGTCATATTATATCCAGCGGCTCAATTCAAAGAGAGCCTATACTCTTATCTTCTTTCTTTATCTGATACCGGGAATCCCAAAAGATATGCTAAGCTATGCCGCCGGAGCCTCCGAAATGCGATTTAAGCCCTTTATTTTGCTGGCGTCGGTGGGGAGACTGCCGGGCATGGTCGGCTGCCTTCTTATCGGCACGATGGCAGAAAGCGGCGAGTATGCGGGGGTTGGAATTTTGCTCGGTCTTGCGGTGATTGCCTGCGGTCTTTGCATTATTTTCAGAAAGCGAATCAATGTATTTTTGGATAAATTTTATAACAAGATTAAAAAGTAGCCGAAAAAATTTTTAAATCTTTTGCGAACATTTGTTTATGAAAGCCTTGACAACGAACATCTATTCTGCTATATTGAAGAAAAGAACAAATGTTTTGAAAGGGGCGTTGACATATGAGCAGAAGTTATAAGGTAGTAAATAAATTCAGATTTACGGTATTTGTGGTTTTAACAATCGTTATTTTGACTACGGCGGTTAATTTTGCATTGGGCTTCAATACGGCCGCAAGTTTAACCAGAACCGACTATATGGATGTTCAAATCGTATCCGGCGACACTTTGTGGTCAATAGCCGAAAATTATATGCCGCAGGATATGGATACCAGAGAAGCCGTTTACAAGCTATGCAAAGTTAACGACATATCGGCGTCGGAGCTATATGCCGGCATGACTATTCAGATCCCAATTTACAATTAACTATAGATGAGAAACGGCAAGCCTCCATATATTTGCCGTTTGTGCGGAAATCGAACTGAATCAGGAGGTATAAGCCCTCAAGCAAGGCTAAAAAATCGCTTAAAACGCAAAATAGAGCCTCAGCATTCCGGCGATAATGAATATTCTGGATTTCCTGATAGGCAGCTGAGAATACAGCCTTTTATCTAAATACGCAGGCAACTGTTCCGAAAATTATGATTTTAGGAATAGTTGCTCCTCTTTTTGCCTTTCCGTCTCTATCCCCATGGGCTATACGTGGCTGTTTTCTGCCTACATTCAGCTAAAGCCCACGCGAACAAATTTGCATCGTACAAGTCGATGCCCCGCAAACAAAACAAATATTCACGGGGGTCTTTTTACTATGCCAATGTCAAATCGCCGTCCTTTACCCAACCGATTTTTCTGAAGAACATATTTATAAGCGGACACAAAATTGCCGGTAAAATAATCGCAATCAGCGCAAGCCCTATCCAGTCTGTGCTTGTTATGGCAGTTCTTACGCCGGCACTAATTTCGTCTACCCAACCGGTATAAACTCCTATCGGGCCAACAAGACCGCAGGTTCCCATTCCGGAAGAAATCGCAGGACCGTTCATTTCTATCTTGAAAATACAGGTTGCAATCGGGCCTGTAATGGCAGATGTAAGGGTCGGTGCTATCCAAATCCGAGGGTTCCTTACGATATTACCCATCTGGAGCATGGAAGTTCCAAGACCTTGAGAGATTATTCCGCCCCACCGGTTTTCTTTGAAAGACATTACAGCAAAGCCTACCATTTGAGCGCAGCAGCCTGCCACCGCGGCTCCCCCGGCAAGACCGGTTAACTGAAGCGCCGCGCATATTGCCGCTGACGAAATCGGAAGCGTAAGAGCGACGCCTACGATGACAGAAACAAGGATTCCCATGAGGAACGGCTGAAGCTCCGTTGCCCACATTATAAGGCTTCCTACTTTCATGGCAGCAGCTCCCAGTGCCGGCGCCCACCATGCGGACAGCGCAACGCCTACGCCAATCGTAACCAGAGGCGTTACCAGAATATCGATTTTGGTTTCTTTCGATACGGCTTTGCCGACTTCTGAGGCGATGATTGCCACGAACAGCACCGCAAGAGGCCCTCCTGCCCCGCCCAGAGCGTTGGACGCAAATCCCACGGAAATCAGTGAAAACAGCACCAGCGGCGGACAGTTAAGGGCATAGCCTATTGCTACCGCCATTCCCGGGCCGCACATCGCAGAGGCAAGCCCGCCAATGGTATAGGAAGCTTCGTTTATTGTGACTACCGTCATCTTCAGAACTTCGATGTTAAGCTGAGTTCCCAGAGTATTAATAATGGTTCCTATAAGCAATGTGCAAAATAAACCCTGTGCCATTGCGCCAAGAGCGTCGATTCCATAACGTTTTACGGAAATTACAATGTCTTTTCTCGCTAAAAATTCTTTCATTTTAATTTTTTTCCTCATATCTTTCGTTTTATATGAAAAATTATCTTTTCAGGCCGTCCAAGTAGCTTTGGAGTATGACAACCGCAGCCTGCTTGTCTATCACTTTTTTTCTGTCCTTTCGTTTCACGTCGGCTTCGATCAAAACTCGCTCGGCAATAACGGTTGTGAATCTCTCGTCCTGCCAAACGATCTCTATACCTTTCATGCCTGTTGAGCGCATCTTATTTTCGAGCATTGTCCGAAACTCGTAAACCTTTTCGGTTTGGATACTGTCGGAGCCGTCCAAATTCTTGTTTAGACCTATAACTATGGTATCACAGTCATATTCCTTTACCAAATCTAGTATTTTTCCCGTATCTTTACGAATGCCTACTCTCTCTAGGGTCGTAATTCCCTGTGCCGTGATATTCAGTGGATCGGAAACTGCGATTCCTACCGTCTTATCCCCTACATCCAGCGCAATTTTTCTCATTCTGATTTACCTTTCAATTTTCTTTACTTATCTTTCGTTTTTGTTTTCACAAAGAATAAGCGGGCACTGAGCCCGCTTAAGTTTTTATTTATCTGATCCTACATACTCACGAAGCATCTCTGCGATGAGCTCGTCTCGATCAAGGTTCTTAACCAAGGCTCTCGCATTGTTATAGCTTGTGATGTACGAAGGATCCCCAGAAATAAGATATCCCACCAGTTGGTCGATTGGATTATATTCTTTTTCCTCAAGGGCGCGATAAACCTCTTTGACAATCTCTTTATTCGTCCTTTGCACCTTGGAGGAGTCAAACATGATAGTGTTCTTTTCCATAGGAATACCCACCTTCCTTCATAATTACCAATACATAAAATTATCCTTACCGGTAGATTATACTATTTTATTAGGGATTGTGCAACAGCAAATGCATCATTTATTTTTGAAGCGTCCTTTGCACCTGCCTGAGCCATGTCGGCTTTGCCGCCGCCACCGCCGCCACAAGCCGCCGCAATCTGCTTGATCATATTTCCTGCATGAAGACCTTTTTCAAGCAGGTCGTCGGTAATTGATACGAGGAATGTTACCTTTTCGCCGTTTACCGTGGCAAATACCATAACAACTCCCTTATAGGATGCCTTAATGTCGTCGGAAAGAGATCTCAAATCGTTGATATTGTAATCCTTGAACTCCTTGGTTACGAGCTTGATGCCGTTTATTTCCTTCGCTTCCGCCACCATAGTATCAACTTCTCCGCACATAGCGGCTTTTTTCAGTTCTTCGACTTCTTTTTTGAGGGTTTTAAGCTCCTCGGACATGGACCTTGCCTTGTCTGCAAGAGCATTTTTGTTGCATTTGAGCGTGTCGCAAACATTTGCGATGGTTTCTTCTGCGCTCTTTGCTGCGGTAAGGACTCCGGTTCCCGTAACCGCCTCTATACGCCTTACACCGGATGCCACGCCTCCCTCAGATATAATCTTGAAAGCACCAATTTCGCCGGTATTCTTTACATGGGTTCCGCCGCAAAGCTCCACCGACCAATCTCCTGCGTTTACAACCCGAACAACCGAACCGTATTTTTCTCCGAAGAGAGCCATGGCGCCGGTTTTTTGAGCCTCTTCCATGGACATTTCGGCTATCGAAACAGGCATGAAGTTATTGATAACCTCGTTTACTCTTGCTTCAATTTCTGCAAGCTGAGATGGCGTTACAGCTTCAAAGTGCGAAAAGTCAAAACGAAGAACGTTTTCGTTTACCATGGAGCCTGCCTGCTCAACATGGGTACCCACGATTTCTCTCAAAGCCTTTTGCAAAAGGTGCGTAGCGGTGTGGTTTCTTTCGGCAGAGTGTCTCTTTTCCGGATCAACGGCAAGGAGAACTTCGTCCCCTGTCTTGATTTCATTTGAAAGCACCTGAACCGTATGATAGAACACGCCGTCTTTCTTTTCAATTTTGAGAACTTCGGCGTCAAAAATCTTTTTTTCATCAGCCTCGACGATAGTTGACATAAATCCTTTATCGCAAACCTGTCCGCCACCCTCTGCGTAGAACGGAGTTTTATCAAGAATAATGACAGCCTTGCTTCCCTCGCCTACGGAGCCAGCAATCTTGCCCTCGCTGATAATTGCCAGGACCTTGCCTGTATCGAGCAAGGTATCGTATCCGGTAAATACCGTCTTTTCAACGTTGAGATCCAGTTCGTTCTTGTCCCAGCCTTCGTCCTCGTTTGATTTTCTGTTCTTGCGAGCGAGTTCCTTTTGAGCTTGCATACGAGCCTTGAAGCCTTCTTCGTCAGCGGTAAAGCCGTTTTCCGCAAGGATTTCTTCCGTAAGTTCAAGCGGGAAGCCAAAAGTATCATAGAGCTTGAAGGCTCTTGCTCCGTCAAGAACGGTTTTCCCCTCTTTTTTCAGCTCGGCAATGTAATCAGAGATAATTTCTTCGCCCTTATCTATGGTTGCGGCGAAATTATCTTCTTCTACCTGTATGATTTTCTGAATATAGTCTTTCTTTTCCACAAGTTCAGGATAGGCTTCCCCTGAAACTTCGATGACTCTGTTTGAAAGTTCAACAAGGAATGTTCCTTTAATTCCCAGCAGCTTTCCGTGGCGAGCGGCTCTCCTGAGCAGTCTTCTGAGAACATAACCCCTGCCCTCATTTGACGGCATGATGCCGTCCGCAATCATAAAGGTCATGGCTCTCAGGTGGTCAGTGATGATCCTAATGGAAACGTCCGTAGGCTCTGCGCCGTCGTGATATGTAACGCCGGATTTTTCCACTACGCCATCTAAGATGTGCTTGATTGTGTCCACATCAAAGATGGAGTCTGTGCCCTGCATAACGCAAGCCATTCTCTCAAGACCCATGCCGGTGTCGATATTAGGATGCGCGAGGTTGGAGTATGAGCCGTCTTCTTCCTTGCTGAACTGGGTGAAAACATGGTTCCAGATTTCGATGAATCTGTCGCAGTCGCAGCCCGGTTTGCAGTCAGGACTTCCGCAGCCGAATTCTTCGCCTCTGTCATAGAAGATTTCCGAGTCAGGCCCGCAAGGTCCCAGGCCGATTTCCCAGAAGTTGTCTTCCTTGCCCAGTCTTACGATATGGTCGGGGTTCATTCCTAAGGATTTCCAAATTCCGATAGCTTCTTCGTCGTCAAGATAAACCGTCGACCAGAGCCTGTCCATGGTAAACCCAAGGTGCTGGGTCAGAAACTCAATACCCCAGCTAAGGGATTCTTTCTTGAAATAGTCACCAAAGCTGAAGTTTCCAAGCATTTCAAAGAAAGTGCCATGTCTTGCAGTATGGCCCACATTGTCGATATCGCCTGTTCTGATACACTTCTGGCAGGTGCACATCCTCTTTTTTGGCGGGGTTTCGGTTCCCGCAAAATATGCTTTAAGTGGCGCCATTCCGGAGTTTATGATAAGAATTGACTTATCATTTCTCGGAATAAGACTTGCGGATTTGCCAACATAATGGTCTTTGCTTTCATAAAATTTGAGAAATCTCGAACGTATTTCGTTTAATCCTAACTTTTCCATATATAAAATTCCTCCTGAAAAAATGTATACAATGTAGTGCCTAATTTGTAGTTTTTAACAAAAAAACTTAATGATTTATTGTATCATATTTAGTGCAAAAAGTCCATGTATACCATAGACTTTTCTGTATTTTTCTATGAAATTATGCTTTCGGCACCGAACTTTTCCGAAATCCGCTTATTTTTCGCTTATTTTTCGATAAATCCGCCGCCGATTACCCTGTCCTCATCGTAAAAAACCACCGACTGACCGGGAGTTGCAGCCCTTTGCGCGTCCTTAAATTCCGTAACAATCCGCTTGCCATCGACTTTTATGGCCGCTTCCGTCGGGACCGCCGAATATCTCACCTTTGCCAAAACTTTTTTTCCATCGTAGGTTTCCGCAGGATATGCCGCGAATACATTGTCCTCGGATATAACTTCTCTGTTAAACAAATCCTCGTTGCTTCCAAGGGTAACGGTATTTTTTTCGTAGTCGATTTTTGTAACAAAAGCAGGCTTTCCAAGGGCGATGCCAAGGCCCTTTCGCTGCCCGATGGTATAGCTGAGGATTCCCTGATGCCTGCCAAGGACTTTGCCATTTTTGTCGATAAAATCTCCCGGCGCGGAAGAAAATCCCGCACGTTTTATATATTCTGCGTAGTTATCCGCAGGACTTATGAAACAAATTTCCTGGCTGTCCTTTTTTTCGGCGTTTTGGAGGCTGTTTTCACGGGCAAGTTTTCTGGTTACATCCTTGCTTTCAAACTCTCCCAGCGGAAAGATCAGGCGGCTTAGAACCTCCTGCCCTAATCTATACAGCATATAGGACTGGTCCTTTTTTTCGCTGGCGGCACGTCTTATATAGAATTTGTCATCTGCCTCGTCGTGGGCTATGCGGCAGTAGTGCCCCGTGGCGATGTAATATGCCCCGATTTCGTTCGCTCTTTCGATCAGGCACTTAAACTTTACGCTTGGATTGCACATAACGCATGGGTTAGGAGTTCTGCCCCGGAGATATTCTTCGATAAAATTGCCTATAACGATTTTTCCGAAGTCAGCGGACACGTCCTCGTATATAAAGTCGATGCCAAGCTGCTGGGCCACCGCAGCCGCCTCACTTTTTCCCTTTTCGTTATTTCCTGCCACGTCAAAATAATATCCCGTGACGGTAAATCCTTTTTCTTTTAACAATAAAGCGGCGGTAGCGCTATCGACTCCGCCGCTTAATCCCAGTAATACTTTATTCCTGTTCAGCTCCATGTTCATCCTCGTCATCATCGGCGTTCGGGTCATAGCCCTCAAGTGCCTCATACTTTTTGCCTGTCTTCATTGCATAGTCGTAAATCGCATTTTTTATCGCCTTATCAGCAAGAACCGAGCAGTGAACCTTTACCGGAGGCAAGCCGCCAAGCTCGTCAATTATTTCTTTGTTAGTAAGTTTGAGCGCTTCTTCAACAGATTTTCCGATGATCATCGAAGTCGCCATGCTGGAGGAGGCAATCGCCGAACCGCATCCGAATGTCTTGAATTTCGCATCCGTAATAATGTCGTTTTCGTCAACCTTGATTTCAATTTGCATCATGTCGCCGCAAACCGGACTTCCATAGATTCCTTTTCCGTCCGGGTTTTCCATCTCACCTACATTCTTCGGATTGAGGAAATGCTCCATCACTGTATCGTTATATAATCCCATGTTTTTACCAACCTTTCTTCGCATTTATTGGGGACAATGCCCTCAGTTTCTCTACAATTACCTTCAGATTATCTACTACATAGTCGATGTCTTCCTTCGTCGTAAAATCACCGACCGTGAATCTTACCGTTCCATGGATCATCTCTACAGGAACGCCCAGTGCCACCAAGACATGCGATGGTTCAAGCGATGTCGATGAGCAGGCCGAGCCTGTGGAAACGCTGATTCCAAACTGGTTTAAAAGCAAAAGAATCGATTCTCCCTCGATATATTTAAAAGTGATGTTCGCGTTTCCCGGATGTCTTCCCTCCATGGTTCCGTTGAGCTGGATGTCCGGTATTTCTTCTAGTATTCTGTCCACCAAATAATTTCTAAGCTCGCTGCAATGCTTTACGTGTTTGTCGAAGTTAATTCTTGCAAGCTCTGCAGCCTTGCCGAAGCCAACGATGCCCGTAAGGTTCTCGGTGCCTGCTCTCTTGCTATTTTCCTGGGCGCCGCCGTGGATAAAGTTTGAAATACGCAGGCCTTTTCTCATGTAGAGCGCGCCCTCGCCTTTCGGTCCGTAAATTTTGTGCGATGACATGGACATCAAATCAATTCCCATATCCTTTACATCGATAGGCACATTTCCCAAAGCCTGAACCGCATCGGTATGGAAAACAATCTTATGAGCTTTGGCTATCTTTCCGATTTCTTTTATAGGCTGAACGGTGCCGATCTCGTTATTTACCATCATTACACTGATCAGGATTGTCTTGTCTGTAATGGCGTTCTCCAGCTGCTCAAGGCTGATTCTGCCGTCCTTGTCAATGTCAAGATAGGTAACATCATAGCCGTGTTTTTCCAGGAAATCACAGGTATGCAAAATTGCGTGATGCTCAATTTTTGTGGTAATGATGTGATTTCCTCTATTTTTTAGCTTGTCCGCCACGCCCATAAGGGACCAATTGTCGGATTCTGTTCCCCCTGCGGTAAAATATATTTCCTTTGGATCTGCATTAATCAGAGCCGCGAGCCTCTCTCTTGCATGGTTCACAGCCTCCTTGGCTTCAAGCCCCTTGTCATAAAGGCTCGAGGGGTTTCCGAACTTTTCCGTAAAATAAGGTATCATTTCTTTTAAAACTTCTTCTTTGACCGGCGTGGTCGCGGAGTAGTCGAGATAAACGTTTCTCATATATTATCGCTCCTTTGAACTTGGATATTTATAATTAAAAAATCCGCTACTATCTTGGATTTTTACTAAAACATTATACCAAAATTTCGCGGAAAATAAACAGTTTTTTCGAAAAAAATTATTAAAATCTCAACAATTATTTGAATTTTTTTAGTTAAATTTTTCTTCGCTTTCCTCCAAGGTTTCTTCGAGCTCTTCGACCTCAGTTTCGATTTTCCTGACTTCTTCCTTGTCATCACTAGCGACTTCGATCGTGTCAAGCTGGGCTTTCAGATTCGCCTTGAAAGCGTCGATATACTTCCGGTAAAGGACTTTCTGCTCTGCGAGTTCTTCATCTGTAAGGCCTATTTCTTTCTTTTTCTTTGCCAATTCGTTTATTCTGTCGATTTGTTCTTTGGTAACCATCGAAAATTCCCCCTTAGTTTTATCTTGTCTCCAGTATAATTCAAGTCGGCGAAGTTTACAAGTGAGAGTTTGCATGGTTTGTGAGGGCGGGAAGCTTTATTTTCTTTCTATACTACTTTCCTCTCCAGTCTGAGCTTGTCGCTTATAATTGCGATAAATTCCGAGTTGGTCGGCTTTCCTTTATCATTTTGGGCATTGCTGCCGAAAAGTTTGTCGATAGCCTCAGGCCTTCCCCTCATCCACGATAGCTCGATGGCATGACGTATCGCCCGTTCTACTCTGCTCGGAGTTGTATTATTCATGATGGCGATGGTCGGATAAAGTCCCTTCATCACGGAATGAAGCAGCTCGTTATTTTCCACTACAAGTGCGATGGCATCGCGCAGATAGCTATAGCCGCGAATGTGCGCCGGGATTCCGATTTCGTGAATCAAATTCGTTATGTCTACCAACAAATCGTTATTTCTGACCGAATCCTTAAGAGCCAATGATTTTCGAAGCTTTCCTCCGCCTTCCTCATGGATAAATTGGCGCGGGAGGCTGTCGCTTATTTGATTTATGCGTTTTAGGAGCATTGTCATATTTATTGGTTTTACGAGAAAATATTGTGCTCCCAGGGCGATTGCCTTTTGGATTATCAAGTCCTGCCCCACCGCCGAGATCATTATCACTCGCGGATATTTTAGAATATCCATATTATCTAGCGCTTCGAGCACGCCGAATCCGTCCAGATGCGGCATTATCAGATCCAAAACCAGCACATCGGGATAGAGGCCGTTTTTAACATTTTCGATCGCCTCGACACCGTCATGTGCAACAAAAGAAATTTCCATATTCTTTTCTTTAGCCAGACTTTTTGTGATTATCTCGCAGAAGTCTCTATTGTCATCTGCTACGG
>CAVCFO010000004.1:0-39848 GCA_963601575.1 bacterium | reverse complement strand
CTCTATGCATGCTTTATGCTGAAACCGCCGACCACCTAACGAAATTATTGTATTATCTTATCGATGGGCTGTGTGATTTTCGTCCTAAAAAATTGTTACAAAATAGTTTGATTTGCGATCTTATCAGAAAACAGAGATATATTCTTTTATGCTTTCAAAGGTTTTGCTTCCTATCCCGGAGATATTTTGGATCTCATCTATTGACTTGAACCTGCCATTTGTATCTCGGTATTCTATTATGCGTTCTGCTTTCGAAGGACCAATTCCGGGTATCGTTTGAAGCTCCGCTGATGTTGCGGTATTTATATTCACCTTGCCTTCTGCTGCATTTTGTGATTTTGTTTGTGTATCTGAACTTTCTATAGAGGCTTCCTCTCCCTTTGCATTTATCATTATTTTCTGCCCATCAATTACAGCTTCTGCACGGTTTATTCCGTCTATATCCGCATTTTCTGTGAGCCCTCCGGCTCTTTCTATTACTTCGAAAAGCCGTGTGCCCTCCTTTACCTCATATACTCCCGGCATTTCTACTTCTCCGCCGATGTCTACATAGATCTTAGCGCTGACCGTTTCTCCGGCAGTATTCTCGGTCAAGACATCGCCCTGAGAACTCACCTCGCCTCCCTCCTCAATTTGAATTTCCTCATTATGTGAGCTGATCCAAAAAAATAAAATAGCAACAATCACCAATGCGGGGACCGCTACTATTTTTATTAAATCTTTTCTTAGCTCAGCAAACTCCTTCGCTTTTTCGACAAAATCTCTTATTTTCGCAGCAATGCCGTTTTTTCCAAAATACTCCATCGAAATACCTCCTCTATTGACACAATATTACATCATGCCGTGCGGGAAGTCAAGCTAAAATTGTAATTTATTGCTAAAAAATATTTTTTCTCTCTCCACTTCTATTTCATGCCGAGGCGTTGGTATCTCGGCAAACTCGCAAAAGCTTGAAATTACAAGCTCCGGGCTACAATTCGAATGGCTGCCGCAGTCAAGATGCGCAGAGAGCATGGCAAACTCTCCGAGCTTCGCTATCTCGCAGCCGCGAATCATTTTGCGAATGCCGACCTCTTGTAACTTCTTGGTCTTCTTTTGCCTTTTCATTGCAAAGATTTCATTTTGCGCCAAATAGGATTCCATAAGACTTTTTAGCTTTTTCTCGTCATATTCCGTTGGTATCCATATTTTATATATCGCAGAATCTGCTGATGCCGCCAGCGATTTTTCATCATCCCCCAGAAGAATGCAGTCCAGCAATTTTATTCCTTCCGGCATTTCGCTTTGCATTTTATCCAGTATGACCTTTTCATCCATGGGGGCAGAAAGCTCAAACTCAATGAGTTCACTTTTACCGGAATATCCCAGAGAAAGCGGCTGCGCAAAGCCCATCTTCGGATGTGGATTGAAGCCTTGCGAATACTTAAGTCCCAGCCTTGTTTTTTTGAACGCCCGCTTGAAGATGCGGAGCAAGTCAAGGTGCGATGTGTATTTTATATATCCATTTTTGCTGAATTTTATAACATATCTTCCAGCCACGCTAATTACCGCCTTTCTTTGCCGATCCGGCCATCGGGCAAATGACCTTCGTATTCATGCCGCATCCTGTGCAGCCATGCCTGCAGTCCGGCGTTATTTCTTCGTTCATTGCCTTCATTGCTTCGCTCATAAGGAATTTTTTTGAGATTCCGCTGTCTACTATATCCCAAGGCAGGATTTCGTCAAACTCTCGTCTTCTGGTTGTATAGAAATTCTTATCAATCCCGCTGTTTTGGAAAGCAAGCTCCCATGCCTTGGGATTGAAATGCTCAGTCCAACCGTCCAGCTTGCAGCCTGCGCTAAACGCCTCATGCAGGAGCCTGCCTGCATGCCTGTCTCCCCTTGCAAATACGGCTTCGTAGGCGCTGGTGGTATTGTCATGATAGTTGAAGGTTACACCTTTGATCTTCAGCCTCTCTGCGAGATAATTATGTTTCTTCTCAAACTCTTCGGCAGTATTTTGCGCCTCCCACTGAAATGGGGTATGAGCTTTCGGCACAAAGTTGGAAACACTGACTGTCAGGTTAAATCTGCCGCCTTTTGGCCCGTTTACTTTGTAATTCAGCTCCTTGATATTCTTTGCAATTTCAACGATTCCGTCGAGATCTTCGTAGGTTTCCGTAGGCAGGCCGATCATAAAATAAAGCTTGATATGTTTCCATCCGAGCTTGAGTGCCTGCTCGATAGACTCGTAAATATCCTCTTCGGTAACGCCCTTATTTATAACATCTCTGAGCCGCTGCGTGCCTGCTTCCGGCGCATAGGTCAATCCGGATTTCTTATATTCCTGGATCTTGTTCAAAACATCGAAAGCAAAGCGGTCGATTCGAAGAGATGGAAGCGAAAGAGACACATTTTCGCTCTTGGTATAATCAATCAGCTCCGTTGCAAGCTCCTCGAAGCAGGAATAATCGCTTGTCGAAAGCGAAAGCAGCGAAAGCTCATCATGACCTGTGTTTTCGATCTGAGCCTTTGCGAGTTCAAGTATGCGCTCTTTGCTGCGTTCGCGAACAGGCCTGTAAATCATGCCTGCCTGGCAGAATCTGCAGCCTCTCGTGCAGCCCCTGAAGGTTTCCGTGACAGCTCTGTCGTGAACCGCCTCAACTATAGGAATTATCGGATTTACGGGGAAATCAATTTCTTCGATTGATGGAAGTATTGCCCTTGTGACCGGAAGCGGTGCTTGTTCGTACAGTTTACATAATTCTTTTATTGTTCCGTCATTATTGTATTTCACATCATATAATGAAGGAACGTATACACCCTGCATTTTACAGGCCTCCCGCAGGAATTCTACCTTGTTCATCCCTTTCTTCTTGCATTCGATATATTTTTCGACAAATTCCGGAAGTAGCATTTCGCCGTCTCCGATCAAAAATACATCTATGAAGTCCGTAAGTGGTTCGGGATTAAATGCGCAAGGCCCTCCTGCGATAATAAGAGGGCTTTCCTGGCTTCTTTCTGATGCGAGAAGTGGAATCTGTGCAAGATCCAGCATGCTTAGCACCGTGGTAAATGACATCTCATATTGGAGAGTAAAACCAACCATATCCATATCTTTGATAGGCATTTTGGCTTCAAGGCTTACCAAAGGCACTCCCTCATCTCGCATCATCTCTTCCATGTCCACCGCAGGTGCGAAGACCCTCTGGCAGAATATATTTTCTCGCTTGTTAAGCTCATGATAAAGGATTTGCAGACCCAAATACGACATTCCAATCTCATATATGTCCGGAAATGCAAAAGCAAAGTTTGCATCCATCTCCTTCGGATCCTTTTTGGCAGAATTTATCTCACCGCCGATATATCTTCCGGGTTTTTCTGCCCTTTTCAGCAGCTGATCCAGCTTGTATTGTAGTTCCATATAGTTTACCTTCTAAATTTCATCCCAATATTCCATATCGAAGCCTTCGATGCGAATGACATCGCCTTCTTCAAGTCCAAGCTCCTTTAGCTCGTCTATAGCGCCCTTCTTTTCGATATATTTGTATAGATAGCGAAGCGAGCCCATATCGTTGAAGTTCGTAGAACGAAAGATCTTTGACAGCTGCTTGCCGCCAAGAGTATAAACATCATCTTCTTCGTCATATCCGCATTTGATATCGCGATAGGTCGGGTCACTTTCTTCTGCCTCAAAGTCGAAGAATTCTGTTACATCTTCCTCCTCCAAGGCCGGTTCCTGCTCGATTCGATTAAGCTCGCTCAGCGCCGCTCCTAAAATTTCTTCTACTCCTATATTAAGTGGCGCCGACATCGGGAATACCTTGTAGCCTAAGTCTTCTATGTATTTCTTAAATTCCAGATACTGCAGGTTGTCTTCCGATATCATGTCAATTTTGTTTGCAGCCACAAGCTGAGGCTTTTTGAGAATCCGCGGGCTGTATGTCTCCAGTTCCTTGTTGATTTTGTTAAAATCTTCGATAGGATCGCGGCCTTCGCTGCCGGAAACATCGACAACATGAATCAGAACCTTTGTCCTCTCGATGTGTTTGAGAAATTTGAATCCCATTCCAAGCCCTTCGCTGGCGCCCTCGATGATCCCCGCAATATCTGCCATTACAAAGCTACTGTCATAGATATTCACAACTCCAAGGTTTGGGTCGATGGTTGTAAAATGATAGTTTGCTATTTTTGGCTGGGCACTGGTTGCAACAGCAAGAAGCGAAGATTTTCCAACGTTCGGAAATCCCACGAGCCCCACATCTGCAATAAGCTTCAGTTCGAGAATCACGTTTCTTTCCTTTGCAGCACCGCCCGCTTCTGCGAAGTTCGGAGCCTGCCTTACGGAATTCTTGAAATTCGTATTTCCCTTTCCGCCCTTGCCGCCTTTTGCTGCAACAAATGATTCTCCGTCCTCGGTCAAGTCCTTCATCACAAGGCCGCTTTCCTCGTCTATAATGATCGTTCCCAGTGGAACCTTAATTATGAGATCTTCACCTGATTTGCCGAATCTTTTCTTTTTCATGCCGTTTTGTCCGGATTCTGCTTCGTATTTTTTCTTGTATTTAAAATCCATCAGCGTCCGGAGATTTCGGTCTGCCATGAATATGACATCGCCGCCCTTGCCTCCGTCGCCGCCGTCGGGGCCGCCCTCAGGCACATAAGGTTCTCGCCTGAATGTTACGGCTCCGTCGCCGCCCTTGCCTGATTTTATATATATTTTGGCTCTGTCTACAAACATAATCTAAGCCTCCTTTGCGAAAAAAGACCCTGTGCAAAATTGTACAGGGTCTAAAAATCTAATTAAGCTTCTTTTGAATAAACGCTAACCTGTTTTCTGGTCTTGTCTTTTCTTTCGAACTTAACAGCTCCGTCGATCTTTGCGAACAAGGTGTCATCACCGCCGATACCAACATTGTTGCCCGGGTGGAACTTTGTTCCTCTCTGTCTTACGAGAATGCTGCCTGCGCTAACGAACTGTCCGTCGCCGGCTTTAAGTCCAAGACGTTTGGACTCGGAATCACGACCGTTCTTAGAGCTACCTACACCTTTTTTACTTGCCATAAAAAGTACCTCCTAACCGTATAAGATAAATTACTTTAATGCTTCTTCAATAGCTTCGATGATTACAGCCTTTGTAGCTTTTTCGTCGATAGCGATATTGTTTTCTTTAGCAAAAGCAATCAATTCGTCTTTTTTCATCGAAGCGGAAACCTTCTTTGCAGGTTTTTCCTCAGCCTGTTCTTCAACTACTGCCTTAGCCTTAGGAGCTTCTTTTGGAGCTGCCTTTGGAGCTTCGCCTATCAGGCTCTCGATCTTAACCATCGTGTACGGCTGTCTGTGACCTTGTTTCTTTCTGTAGTCTTTCTTAGCCTTGTACTTGAAGATGATAACCTTCTGAGCCTTTCCGTTTTCTATTACTGTAGCTGTTACAGCAGCATCAAGGTATGGTGTGCCAACCTTGACATCCTTGCCTTCTCCCAGTACGAGTACCTTGTCGAATGTAACGACCTGTCCTGCTTCTACATTCAGCTTCTCGACAGTGATAACATCGCCTTCCTGCACTCTGTACTGCTTTCCGCCTGTTTCAATTACTGCGTACATTAATATTTATCCTCCTCTATCCAGTCTCGCCATTGCGGGTGTCCGAACCAAATCCGAAACTTACAAAACCCGGTCTGCGCGGCTCAACTCAGTTATGATACCACCTAAAGCGCGCAAAGTCAAGCTTTTTTCAAAAAAAGGCTTGATTCTGTGCAAAATTTCTATTCGATAACCACGCCGTCCTCGTCTACGAAGAGATCCATAATTGCGGAAATATCTTCTTCCGGGATTTCCGGTTCTTTTTCTTCTTTGCCGTCGTTTCGAATCTTGTCGAGAAGCAAGTCTTCTATTTTGTCCATGACATCCGGGTGATCCCTAAGATAGACTTTGACATTTTCTCTGCCCTGCCCGATTCTCTCGCCTTCGAAGCTGTACCACGAGCCGGCTTTTTCGAGAAGCTTTGCTTCTACCGCGCAGTCAAGGATATCGCCTGCTTTCGAAATCCCCTCGCCGTACATGATATCAAACTCCGCCTGTTTGAATGGAGGCGCTACCTTGTTCTTTACAACCTTGACTCTGGTTCTATTGCCGATTACGCCGTCGCCGGATTTGATACTCTCGATTCTTCGCACATCAAGGCGCATGGAGGAATAGAATTTCAACGCTCTGCCACCGGTAGTAACCTCCGGATTTCCGAACATAACGCCGACTTTTTCTCTCAGCTGGTTGATGAATATGACGCAGGTATTGGACTTGTTAACAGTACCCGTGATCTTTCTGAGAGCCTGGGACATGAGTCTTGCTTGAAGTCCCACGTGGGAATCTCCCATTTCGCCCTGTATTTCTGCCTTTGGCACAAGGGCTGCTACTGAGTCGATGACCACCACGTCGAGAGCGCCACTTCTAACGAGCATGTCGCAGATTTCGAGTGCCTGCTCACCCGTATCCGGCTGGGATACAAGAAGCTCTTCTACATCTACACCTAAATTCTTTGCATATATAGGGTCAAGCGCATGCTCTGCGTCGATAAATGCTGCTTTGCCCCCTGCCTTCTGTGTTTCTGCTATAATATGCAGCGTAAGTGTCGTCTTACCTGAGGATTCGGGTCCATAAACTTCTACGATTCTGCCCTTCGGTACGCCGCCGATTCCGGTGGCAATATCAAGGCTGATGGAGCCTGTGGAGATGGCTTCGACATTCATATGTGCTGTGTCATCCCCCAGCTTCATTATAGAGCCCTTGCCGAATTGTTTCTGTATTTGCGCCATTGCGGCTTCTAATGCCTTATCTTTGTCACTCATTGTGCTATTTATACTCATTTTCTGTCCCTCCGAAAATCGAACATTTGTTCTCTATGCTCTTATGATAAACTATTTTGTTCCTCAGGTCAAGCATTATTTTGAAAAAGCGTATGGTACTTATTTACAATAGTAGCCTATTCTCTCATATTGTCAAGAGAATCTTAAAAACTTTGTACCGAAAATCAAAAACTTTGTGCCGAAAATTTTATTTGAACAAGTCATCAATACCGCATCCTATTACTTCTTCGATTTGATCAAGGAGATGCTGCATTTTTGTCTTATTTTGCATAATTTCATCGCGGTTAAGCTTGCCATACTTTTCTGCTTTTTCGATTATATAGTCGAACCGCCTGTCAATTCCGACATATTTATCTTCTATCACGAGCCTGTCTCCGAGGCATACAAGATCGGCCTCTGTGATATTCTCTATGCTATTATATTCGCCGGGATTCATATGGGTCCTCACTATGGCAGACTCATCATTATATCCGAGTTCGGCTAACTTGTCTGCCATCACATCCCAATGCCTGTTCATCGTTCTTGCGACATCGTGCGCTAGCCCTGCGCCCCTTATAAGTTCAATATCGAGCTTTTTCCCATGCTCATTGAGTGCTTCTGCAATTCTTACGGCACAGCCCGCAACCGCTGCGCAATGCTTTTTCACATGTTCCGGAGTATGAAATTCTTCGTAAAGCCGATTAACCTCGTCCGGCGTAATTCTTTTTTTATCCATCATTTTATACGTTTATATATTTCGCTTAGCATTACAAGGAGCATATAATTTCGGTTATATTTGCGCGAAACATTTCTATGCTTTGTCTTTATCACATCGGTTTTGCCCTCATAGCAGATGCCGATATAAGCAAGCCCCGCAGGTCTTGCCTGGTCTATATCCGCAGGACCTGCGACACCGGTTATAGAAATGCATATATCAGAGGCGGTCTTTTCCCTAAGCCCCTCTACCATCTGTCTTGCGACTTCCGGACTCTCGGCGGTATACATTTCCAAGGTTTCGAGCTTTACTCCCAGCTCCTCCATCTTTGCTTTCCATGAGTAGGTGGCAAGCCCCCTGTCAAATACCTTGGAAATTCCCGCAATGTCCGTGAGGGATTTTGCAAAAAGCCCGCCGGTACATGACTCACAGCATGATATCGTTATGCCTTTTTCTATCAGAATTTTGCCGACAACATCTATTAGATCTTCGTTATTTGTACTATAAATATATTCTCCGATAATTCCCTCTACCTTTGCAAGCATTTCCTCCACGGCATTCTGTGCTTCCGCAAGGGTTTTGCGTTTGGAAGTTATCCTTAGCGAACACTCGCCTTCCTTTGCATAGGTGGCGATGGTGGGGTCTGTCTGCCCGTTTATCAGGGGTAGAAGCTTTGTTTCCATGGCGGACTCGCCCAGGGCAAAGGTTCTTACGATTCTATAATAGATTACGCTGTCCTGCTTAGCCACGAGACGCGGTTTGAGCTGTTCTTCCCACATCTTAGTCATTTCGCGCGGAGGTCCCGGCAGAGCCGCGATTGTCTTTCCGTTCTTTTCAAGCAAGAAGCCCGGAGCGGTTCCTGCAGGGTTTGCGAGAATCTCGGCATTTTTCGGAAAATATGCCTGTTTTTCATTATTTTCTGTCCAGTTATATCCTGCGCGGCTGAAAGTGGTCTTAAGCCATGACAAAATATCCTCACGTAAGATCAATTCCTCGTCGAAATATTCTGATATTATTTCCTTCGTCAAATCGTCCTGAGTAGGCCCAAGTCCCCCTGTTGTTATAATAAGGTCACAGTCTCTATAAGCAAGTGAAATCAAGTCTTTGAGCCTCTTTGGATTGTCTCCTACCGTATAGTGATACATCACATCATATCCGATGTCCTGAAGCTCATGTGAAAGAAAGGCCGCATTTGTATTTACGACCTGTCCGAACAATATTTCCGTTCCTACCGTCAAAATCGCAGTTTTCATCACTGTCTGAACACTCCTTTGTTTTTCACCACATATTCCGTGCCCGAATATACCGTCATGATGAGGCTTGCCCACAGAAATGCATAGGAAACATAGTAAAAAGCCGTATAAATTGCATCTCCTGCATCTTCTACAGCCGGAAGAAGAAGCAGCATAGGCACCGCTATCATCTGAAGTACCGTCTTGATTTTGCCGCTCATTCCCGCGGCGATAACGATTCCCTCAGACGCTGCAACTGTTCTCATTCCGGCAACCGTAAACTCCCTTGCCAAAATGATAATAAGCATCCAGCCCGGAACATAGTCAGGAATCAAGAGGCAAAATGCCGAATAAACCAGGATTTTATCCGCTAGAGGATCCATGATCTTTCCGAAGTTTGTAACAAGATTATGCTTTCTGGCAATCTTGCCGTCCAGCATATCCGTAAATGATGCCGCAACGAATAGAACAAATGCCGCAACATGCCATCCAAGCATATAAAATGCGATAAAAAACGGCACCGCGATAACTCTTGCAACCGTCAGCTTATTAGGTAAATTCATAATCTATAACCTCCCTACCCACTAAATCGTAATCAAAAGCGTCTTCTATCAAAACATTCACCATGTCCCCGGCTTTCAGATCTCTGTCCGAGGTAAACAAAACGGAATTGTCGATTTCCGGCGCGTCAAACTCGCTTCTTCCGATATAGCTTCCGTCCTCGTCTCTTTCTTCTACCAAAACTTTCAGGATTCTGCCGATTTTTTCTTTGTTCAGCTCAAGGGAAATTTCAAGCTGCCGGCGCATGATGCCGTCCAGCCTTTCTGCTTTGATCTCTTCGTCGATTTGATTTTCCATCTCCCCGGCAACCGTATTTTCTTCTTGAGAATAAGCGAAAACTCCCAGGCGCGAAAAGCGTGTTTCTTGAACGAAATCCAGAAGTTTTTCGTAATCATCCTCAGTTTCCCCCGGAAAACCTACGATGAGGGTGGTTCTGATGTGAATATCAGGAACTCTTTTCCGAAGCTTTCTTATCGTTTCTTTGATGGAGCTTTCCGTTGAGCGGCGGCGCATTGCTTTTAGCACTGCGTCCGATGAATGCTGAATCGGAATGTCGATATATTTGCAGATTTTCGGCTCCGCAGCGATAACTTCAATAAGCTCGTCGGTGATGCGATCTTCGTAGCAATACATGAGACGGATCCATTCTATGCCATCTGTTTCGCAGAGCTTTCTCAGAAGTTCCGGCAGCCTGTACTCTCCGTAAATATCGACTCCGTAATTCGTAACGTCCTGAGCGATGAGTATCAGCTCCTTGCAGCCAGCCTTTGCTAGTTCCTCTGCCTCCGCAAGAATGTCCTCCTCGGTTTTGCTTCTGTAACCTCCGCGAATAGACGGGATGACGCAATAGGCGCATTTATTGTTGCAGCCCTCGGCTATTTTTATGGTTGACGAAAAACAATTATCGTCAAGTTTTCTGCATAATTTTGGCAAAATCTCCGCATAGGAATCCGTTATGTGTTTTGACCGTCTATCGAGTGTTTTCAATATTTCCGGAAGCTTTTCGTACTCATTTACCCCGATAAAACAGTCCACCTCCGGCATTTCCTCAAACAGCACGCTTGCGTATCTTTGTGAAAGACAGCCGGAAACGATGATTTTCTTGCCCTGTTTCTTGTAGGCGCAGTAGTCGAAAATTCGCTCGATGGACTCTTTTTTTGCGTCGTTGATAAATCCGCAGGTGTTGACGATTATTGCATCTGCTTCCTCCGGATTTTGTGCAGTCTCATATCCTGCATTTTCCAGAAAACCCTTTGCGGTCTGGGTGTCGTTAAAATTTTTCGGGCATCCGAGTGTATCAATAAATATTTTCATGCGTTAATTTTCCTCTGTATCTGATGTATCTGAATTTAATTCCTGTTCAAGCCCCGCAAACTCCTCCTGAGTCATCAGCACCTGTCTCGGCCGGCTTCCGTCCTGAGGCCCTATAATTCCGCGTGCTTCCATCATGTCAACGATTCTTGCGGCTCTGTTATATCCGATTCTGAATCTTCTCTGAAGCATGGAAACCGAAGCCTGCCCGCTGTTTATCACAAGGTCGATCGCATCGGGAAGAAGCTCATCGGTATCCTCCGGGCTATCCTGGACATTGCTGCGTTCGATCTTGCTAAGCACATCCTCGTTATATTCGGTCTTTTCAACCTGTCCCTTGACAAATTCAATGACCTTGTGGACTTCACTATCCGAAACGAAAGTTCCTTGTACCCTGATCGGTTTGCCCATACCCATAGGGCTGAAAAGCATATCGCCCTTTCCGACTAATTTTTCTGCGCCCTGCATGTCTAGGATTGTACGCGAATCAACCTGCGAAGAAACTGCAAATGCAATTCTGGAAGGGATATTTGCCTTGATCACGCCTGTGATTACATCTACAGACGGCCTTTGGGTTGCGACGATGAGGTGCATACCTGCGGCTCTTGCCATCTGCGCCAGCCTGCAAATCGATTCTTCGATCTGGGACGGTGCCGCCATCATAAGGTCAGCAAGCTCATCTATGATGATTACAACCTGCGGCATTACCCTTTCCTTTTCATCATTTGCAAGGACGAATTCGTTGAAGGATTCGAGGTCCTTGACACCTTCTTCTGCGAATTTTTTGTATCTGTCCGTCATCTCTGCAACCGCCCAGTTAAGGGCTGCCGCCGCCTTTGTCGGATCTGTTACAACAGGGATCATAAGATGCGGAATTCCATTATAGTTGCCAAGTTCAACCACCTTAGGATCTATGAGTATGAGCTTTACCTCGTCCGGGTTTGCCTTGTAGATAAAGCTGGTGATTATGCTATTTATGCATACAGACTTTCCGGAGCCCGTTGAGCCTGCAATGAGCAGATGCGGCATGGATTTGAGATCCGCAACAATGGCATTTCCGCTGATGTCTTTTCCCACGGCAAAGGTAATTTTCGACTTGCTATTTTTGAAGGCATCAGAATCTATTATCTCGCGAAGCCTTACCATAGTTACCGATTCGTTCTCGACTTCGATTCCAACGGCTGCTTTTCCGGGTATCGGCGCCTCGATTCTTATGGATTTTGCTTCCATATTAAGCGCTATATCGTCCGCGAGTCTAACGATGCTGCTTACCTTTACGCCAACTGCAGGCTGGATTTCGTACCTGGTGACCGTCGGCCCCTGCGTTACCTTGATTACATGTGCATCGACATGGAAGTTTCTCAGGGTTTCCTCTAATTTCATTGCCTTTTCTTGCAAAAGTCCTGTCGGCGTCCTCGTACCTGCCGCCGGTTTTTCCAGAAGATTTACCGGCGGTTTTTTGTACTTGTCCGGCGTCTGAGTCATATTGATCTCTTCGGTTGTAAGCATCGCTTCCTTTGCTTCCTTGTTCGAAATCTTTTCTACAGGCTCTGCCGCCGGTGTGCCCTGTGTTTCGACTACCTTCGGAGCTGTATATACGGTCTGCTGCGGAGGTTCATGCGTAAGCCCAAACCCGCTCTGCGCTCTGCTTTCTGTCTCAAGCCCATAGGTTCCGCTTTTTTTGCTGGCAAACAGCTCCTCATCCTGCATATATTTTAGCAGATTATTTGATTTTTTTTCGTTATATATATCCGGTGTTCCTTTTACGCTCTCCGAAGGCGGAGTATATCTTTGCGGCGTAGCCTGTCTTTGGTTTTGCGGGATAGCTCCTGCCCCATTCACTATTATCTCAGGACGCATTGCAACCTGCACTCCTTGCTCATCTTCGGTTGACATATCAAGATGTGCGTGCTCCTTTATGAGCTTTCTTTCTTCGATTTTGTCCGAAATTTTCTCGAAGAATCTCGACACAGGTGTATTGATGAGGAGCAAAAGGCTTACAAAGGTTACAACAAGTGTGAATATCCAGCAACCCGCAAGCCCGAACCATTTGACGAGTAGTGTCGCAATTATCATGCCGAGGAAACCTCCGCCGGTCAGCTTTTCACCGGCCGCATAGAAGCCCTTCATAATCTGCCATGAAAGCGTCAGATTCTTCTCATCTATGAACCTCGTGGAGTTCATCGTAGCAAGCATTAGCAGGATCACAAACAAAAGTAGTATCGTCTTTATCGAAAAATGGCTTGTTTTTCTTGCAAATAGCAGAATGCCAAATAGTATGAGATAAAAAGGCAGAACATATGCCATCAGCCCGAATACACCCTTGAGTGCGAGCCCTATCACCTCGCCGACCTTGCCTGCACCCTGTGTGAATGTGGCAACAACAAGGAAAGCGCCGATCGCAATGGTAATAATCGCCCATATTTCGTCGATTACACGCTTGTCGGCCTTTTTCTTTGCCTGGATTTCCATGGCTTTTTCCTTTGCCTTGGAGGTCTTTTCGGTTTTATTTTTTTCCGTTTTATCTGTTTTTTTATTTTTTGATCCGGGTGGTCTGCCCGGCCCTCTTTTGGTATCTGCCATCTCTTACCTCTTTAGTGTTTTATGCCAAAGGCCCGCGAATTGCAACAATAATTCCATAAATTACAACCACAAGTCCCAAAACCCACACATAATATGAGAAAATGCTGAGCTTTTTGTCCGAAACTATCTTGATCATCGACTTAATTGCAAATATTCCGGAAACTGCCGCAACAAGCATGCCCCAAAGTACAGGCCCAAGCTGTGAAAGGCTTATGCCTGCTTCTATCGCCGCAGGAGCTTCCATAATTGCCGATCCAAGTATCGATGGAATAGAAATCAGGAATACGAATTTTACGGCAAATTTCCTGTCTAAATTGCAGATGAGGCTTCCGAACAAGGTGGCGCCGGATCTTGAAATTCCGGGGCAGATCGCTATTCCCTGCACTATCCCGACAAAGATCGCATTTCGAAGGTTCATCTGTTTTATTCCTCTCGTAGACTCGCCTTTCTTTTCGGCAAATAGAAGCAGAAATCCTGTGATGATAAGACCTATGCCGATCGGAATTATCGATGTATATAGCGAATCAAATAGGTCGTTAAAGCCTAGTCCGATTATTGCGGTAGGTATAGTTGCAACTATTATCATTACACCGAGTTTTCGAACCGGTCTTTCCTCCATTTTTAGGCCCTTACCTGTGCAAAGGTCCTTGATAGTAAGCCCAAGTTCAACTATAAGCTCCCAAATATCCTTCCAATACATGACAAATACCGAAATCAGTGTCCCCACATGGAGAAGTACCGTGAAAAGAAGAACCTTCGTTTCGTCAATCCCAAACCAATTTTGCAGCAGTGCAAGGTGGCCGGAGCTGCTTATGGGCAAAAATTCCGCAAGTCCCTGCACCAAACCCAAAATCGTCGCTTCAAAGTATGTCATTCTGCTAATTTCCCCTTTGTTTTTTTCTTATTTTTTCTCGATATATCCCTTTGCAACGAGTGCTTCGGCGCATAGAAGTGCGCCGCCCGCAGCGCCCCTTACAGTATTGTGAGATAGCCCTATGAATTTGTAGTCATAGATGCTATCTTCTCTGAGGCGTCCGATGGAAATCCCCATTCCCTTGTCTCTTTCAACATCGGCCTTAACCTGCGGTCTGTTATCTTCTTCGAAATATTTGATAAACTGCGCAGGAGCTGTCGGAAGTTTTGCTTCCTGAGGGAAGCCGCTATAGCTTTCGAGCTTTTCGATGAGCTCATCCTTGGCCGGCTTCTTTCTGAATTTTACGAAAGCCGCCGCGGTATGTCCATTGAGAACCGGAACTCTCACGCATTGACAGCTGATCTTAGGCTCCAGGGCTTTTACGATCATGCCATTTTCGATATGTCCTGCGATCTTGAGAGGCTCCTGCTCGCTCTTTTCTTCCTCTCCGCCGATGTACGGGATGATATTTTCTACCATCTCAGGCCAAGACTTGAAATCCTTGCCTGCGCCGGAAATTGCCTGATAAGTAGTGATTATACATTCGTATGGTTCGAATTCTTTCCATGCTTCCAGCGCCGGAACATAGCTTTGAATAGAGCAGTTCGGCTTTACTGCGATGAAGCCGCGTTTCGTGCCAAGACGCTTCTTCTGTGACTCGATTATGTCGAAATGGTCGATATTTATTTCCGGAATAACCATAGGAACATCCGGTGTCCAGCGATGTGCGCTGTTGTTGGAAACTACCGGAGTTTCTGTCTTTGCATAAGCTTCTTCTATGGCCTTGATCTCGTCCTTTGTCATATCCACCGCACTGAAGATAAAGTCAACGGTTTCTGCGACTTTTTCGACTTCGTTTACATTCATTACAACGATTTTCTTTACGGCATCCGGCATCGGAGTTGTCATTTTCCATCTGCCTTCAACCGCCTCTTCGTAAGTAAGTCCGGCACTGCGTCCGCTCGCTGCAAGTGTCACAACCTCAAACCATGGGTGGTTTTCCAAAAGCGATATAAAACGCTGGCCTACCATGCCCGTTGCTCCTAATATTCCTACTCTTAATTTTTCTTTCATTTTGCACCTCTTTGTTTTATATTTTAATTAAATTTCTATCTTAAATATTCTTGACTATTCATTGTACCACTTTTTGCCTAGCATTTCAACAAAAAAAGCAGGCCTTGCAGCCTGCTTTTAAGAAAATACTGCTATCGAATGAACATAGCGTCACCGTAGCTGAAGAACCTGTATTTTTCTTTCACGGCGATATTATATACGCGCAATATGTCCTCGCGGTTATATAGTGCCGAGATCAGCATCAGAAGTGTAGACTTCGGTAGGTGAAAGTTAGTAATCAGCGCACCTATAATCTTGAACTCATATCCGGGATAGATGAATATCCCCGTGGAGCCATGGCCAGCCTGCACAAGATACTTTCCGGATTCTTCGTCATAATATGCCGCGCTTTCAACGGTTCTTGTGGAAGTAGTTCCTACGGATACGATCCTGCCGCCCTGTTTTATGGTTTCGTTGATGATATTTGCAGTCTCATCGTCCACAAAATATTCCTCGAAGTGCATGTGATGCTCCTCGATATTTTCTACCTTGACGGGGCGGAATGTGCCGATGCCGACATGCAAGGTGACATAAGCAAGCCTTACGCCCTTTGCCTTTGCTTTTTCGAGTAGCTCGGAAGTGAAGTGCAACCCTGCAGTAGGTGCCGCAACCGATCCCTCGTTCATCGCATAAACCGTCTGATATCTGTCCTTGTCCTCAGGATTATTTTCTCGCTCAATATATGGCGGAAGCGGCATTTTCCCCAGCTCTTCTAACCTTTCGAGGAAAATCCCCTCGTATTCGAACCTGACGATTCTGGTTCCGTCATCGCCGTAGTCTTCTATGACCGCGCGGAAGAGCTTATCGTCTGAGAAAGAAACCGCATCACCGGGCTTTAGTCTCTTGCCGGGTCTTACCATTGTCTCCCATGTATTCCCCTCGATGCGTTTAGTAAGCAGGAACTCGACATTCGCCCCGGTTCCTTCTTTCTTTCCATAAAGCCTTGCCGGCAATACCTTTGAGTTGTTAAGAACGAGGCAGTCTCCCTCATCCAAATAATCCAAAATATCATAAAAATGCTTATGTTCTACATTGCCCGTAGCTCTGTCAACGACCATAAGCCTTGAAAAATCGCGTTTTTCCGCCGGAGTCTGTGCGATCAGCTCCTGCGGAAGTTCATAGTCAAAATCATTGATATGCATGTCTATTCTTCGGTCTGTTCCTCGCCGATCGGCGTAAGCCCCATGTGCCTGTAGCCTGCCGGCGAAACCATTCTTCCTTTCTGTGTGCGGTATAAAAGCCCTGTCTGGATGAGATAAGGCTCGTAAACATCCTCTATCGTAACCCTCTCCTCGCCAATGGAGGCGGCAATGGTATCGATGCCTACAGGTCCTCCGTTGAAGCGTTCTATGATTCCGCTGAGAATTTCCCTGTCGAGCCTCTCAAGACCCAACTCGTCCACTCCCAGCGCGCAAAGCGCCTCTTTAGTAATTGCCATATCTATTATACCATTTCCCTTGACCTGTGAAAAGTCCCGGATTCGTTTCAGCATGCGGTTTGCCACGCGTGGTGTCCCGCGAGAGCGCTTTGCCATCTCCGCAAGTGATTCTTCGTCTGCCGTAACGCCCAGGATCTTTGCGCTTCGCCTGATTATCTCGGTCAGTTCTTCGTTGGTATAAAGTTCGAACTTGCTTATAACCCCGAATCTGTCTCTGAGCGGCGCAGAGAGGCTCCCGGCCCTGGTTGTAGCACCGATTAGCGTAAAACGCGCAAGGTCAAGTCTGATGGAGCGTGCCGAGGGGCCTTTGCCTATTATTATATCGAGTGCATAATCTTCCATTGCAGAGTAAAGCACTTCCTCAACCGAACGATTCAATCTGTGAATTTCGTCGATAAAGAGTACGTCATTTTCTTCCAGATTCGTTAGTATCGCAGCCAAATCACCTGCTCGCTCTATGGCAGGACCTGATGTTATCTTGATATTTACGCCAAGCTCGTTTGCGATGATGCCTGCAAGGGTTGTCTTTCCGAGGCCCGGAGGACCGTAGAAGAGGACGTGATCCAGAGGTTCTCCTCTGCGTCTTGCGGCCTCGATGAATATCTTGAGGTTATCCTTGACACCCTTTTGACCTATATAATCATCCAGATATTGCGGTCGCAGACTCGCTTCTTGCCTTGCCTCACCGGGATTTATACCCGTGGATGTAATTCTTTCATTTTCCATTTGTATTCCCCTTGGATATTATTTTGCCTTTTTATCTCATTTGGACCTCAGAAGAGGTTTTTCAGTGCTTTTTTGATATATTCCTCACATGTAAGTCCCTCTTCTCCGACTGCAGATACAGCCGCAAATGCCTCCGACTTTGTATATCCCAGAGCCGCGAGTGCACTGATTGCCTCTGTTCTTTCATCTCCGCCGGTGCGGTCAGCATCAGATGATGCAATTATCGTTTCCTTTGCATCTCCCCGTTCAAAGCTTCCAACCTTGTCCTTCAGCTCCAAGATCAGGCGTTCTGCGGTCTTCTTGCCGATTCCGTTCGCCCTGCTTATGGTCTTTGCATCCTCGAATATTACGGCCTGGCGAAGCTCGCTTGCGCTCATGCTTCCCATAATAGACATGGCTGCCTTTGCACCGACTCCGTTTACGGTAATAAGTAGCCGGAACAAATCGAGACTTTCTCTATTATGGAAGCCATATAGGCTCATATCGTCTTCTTTTACCATCATATATGTATAGACGAGCACCTCGTCACCCTCAGAATACTTATATATCGGCGAACCTGCCGGTATATTTATCTCAAAGCCTATTCCCGATGATGTTTCTAGAACAATTCCGCTTTCAAATGTCATTGTATAGGTTCCCTTGATATATCGAATCAACTAAATTCCCTCCCTAATTGTCAGTTTATGCCTGCTGCTTCCGCCAAAATGGCCGTGACAAATCGCCGCAGCTACGGCATCTGCAGTATCGTCGGGCTTTGGAACTTCGTCAAGATTCAAAATCGCCTTTACCATAGCCTGTACCTGTTTCTTGTCGGCTCTGCCGTAACCTACGAGAGCCTGTTTTATCTGCAGCGGCGTATATTCGCTTATCGCAAGGCCTTGTTTGGCGCAGGCAAGCACGGCAACTCCCCGTGCTTCTCCGACCAATATGGCGGTTTTCGCATTATTATTAAAGAAAAGCTCCTCGATGGATGCTTCCTCCGGCTCGTATCTTTTGATTATTTCCGTTAGCTCATCATATAATATGCCCAGTCTTTGCGGCATATCAAGCTTGCTGTCTGTCAAAATCGAGCCATAAGTTACCACCTCAAAGCGGTTACCTATCATATCCAAAATCCCGTATCCGAGTATTGCATATCCGGGATCTATTCCCAAAATTCTCACTGTTTGCTCCGTTTCTGTTTTGTTCTTTCAGAAAAATTATATCACGCAAACATTTGTTTGTCCATATCTAATTTTTAGTTGAAATTTGCGGGATGATATGATAATATTTTGTTATATAGAATGCAAAAAATTCTTTTGGAGGTAGCTATGAGATATTCCAGACAGAACAAAATTATAGAGCTTATAACCAACAACGAAATTCACACGCAAGAAAAGCTTGCTTCGATGCTTCGTGAGTGTGGTTATGAGGTAACTCAGGCGACGATTTCCAGAGATATCAAGGAGCTCCACCTTGTCAAAACTCTCTCTTCGTCAGGCAAATACAAATATACGGTTCACAAGTCTCAGGATCTGCCGGTTTCCGATCGTTTTATCAAGATATTTCGCGAGACCATCACTTCCATCAACTCCTCCGGCAATATCATAGTTGTAAAAACGCTTTCGGGATGTGCGAATGCAGCAGGCGAAGCCATCGACACATCTAATTTTGAACATATAATCGGATCTCTTGCGGGTGACAATACCCTTCTTCTCATTGCGGATGACCCGAAAAACGTTCCGAAAATCGTAGACGGATTTAACGAAATGCTTCACAGGAGTCCAAGAAATGATTGATCATATCAGTATCAAGAATTTTGCAATAATTGAAAATGCAGAAGTCGACTTTGAAAACGGGCTTAATATCATAACCGGAGAAACCGGTAGCGGCAAATCCATCGCAGTAGAGGCAATCAGCCTCGCCCTCGGAAGCCGCGCAGATACCTCTTCTGTACGAACAGGAACGGACAAAGCAGTTGTTCAGCTTCTTGGCACCCTTGAGGGCGAAGAAATCGTTATAACAAGAGAAGTCTCATCCTCCGGAAAAAATATATGCAAGCTAAATGGCGAAATCGTCACCTTAGCACAGCTTAACGCTGCCACAAAACGCCTCGCAGACATCCACGGACAATATGACAACCAGTCTCTTCTAAATCCGGATTACCACATTACGCTTTTAGATATGTATAAGGCAGGCGCCTCCGCAGATATAAAGGCTGCGATTGCTGCCGCCTTTCGCGAATACAACCGGATCAAACGACAGCTCATAACTCTGCTTTCCCAAGAAAAAGAAAACGCCCGCAAGCAGGATTTCTATAGATTCGAAGCGGAAGAAATCAAAAATGCCGCCCTGAAGCCGGGCGAAGATGCGAAGTTGCAAGAGCGGGTCTTTCTTTTGCAAAACAGCGAGAAAATTTTCGAAAATGTTGAAAAAACATATGCCCTGCTCTTTGACGGCTCGCAGCCGGCTACCGACCAGCTCAGCCTGTGTATGAGTTCCCTCGAAGAAATTTCCTCCTATTCCAATGAGCTTGCTGCAGTTTCCGAAGAATTCGGAGACATCTACTACAGGCTCCAGGATCTGTCCGGACAGCTTCGAAATATCAGGGACAGCCTAAATTTTTCGCCTGAAGAAATGGACTCTGCCATGTCGCGGCTTGCCACGATAGATAACCTTAAGAAAAAATACGGTTCTTCCATCGAAGAAATTTTGGAATACGAGAAGAAAATCCTGGCTCAGCTTGACATTATCGAAAACTTTGACGATGAGAAGCGTCGCCTTGAGTACGAGCTTTCCGAAGCGAAGAAGGCTCTTCTTCTTGCCTGCAGCGAGCTTACCGAGATACGAAAGGCCTCGGCCTCTGAGCTTGAGCATCAAATCACATCTGAGCTTTCTGATCTTAATTTTAAGGATGCCAAACTTGAAATCAGTATTTCGCCTCTCTCCGCCCCTACCGAAAACGGCATGGACGAGGTTGAAATACTCATTGCCACAAACCGGGGCGAACCCATGAAACCCCTTGCAAAGATTGCTTCCGGAGGCGAAATGTCCAGGATCATGCTTGCCTTTAAGAATGTAATTGGCTCCTGCGACAACATCCCGACGCTTATATTTGACGAGATCGACTCCGGTATCAGCGGAATTACCGCCAGTGTCGTAGGCAAAAAGCTAAAAGAAATTGCAAAGCATCACCAGATAATCTGCATAACACACCTTCCGCAGATTGCTGCCTGCGGCGACAGCAACTACCGAATCTACAAGGAAACCGATAACGAAAAGACATATACGAATATCCAAAAGCTGTCCGATGATGGCAGAATCGAAGAAATTGCAAGGCTTCTTGGGGGCAGCACGGTTACGGAAACCACCCTTGCAAGCGCCCGCGAGCTCATTGCAAATTCATAGTGCCTGACTCGAAAATCTATCTTTTGTATTCGAAAATATAAAAAACGGAACCTTTCCCTTTGCAAAATTTATCGCCGGGTGCAAGCTCCGTTTTATATTTTTTTTCGCTTTCCTATCTGTTATTTATGGAAATATTCCAGTTTTCAATCTCTGTATGGAGCAGTTTATGTGCCCTGTCTGAGAGTGGTTTTCCTAAAAATTCTTCGTAGGTCAGCTTAACTGCAGGATTTTCGTGGGAAAATCTCAGCTGGTTTGTTCTGTCGAATCCATAGAGCTGCATTGCTCGTTCCTGAGCGAATTCCTGTCCGTCTCTGAACGGCTGCCCGCCGCCGCCTACGCAGCCACCGGGGCATGCCATGATTTCCACAAAATCGTATTCTGCCCTGCCCGATCTTACGGCTTCGATAAGTTCTCCGGCATTTCCAAGTCCGTTTACAACCGCAACCTTGAGCTGGGTTCCTGCCAGGTCGAACTTTGCTTCTTTCCAGCCCTTCGAGCCTCTCACCTCTCGGAAAGCGTCGGGGGACGGATTTTCTCCCGTTACGAGATAATGCGCGCTTCTGAGTGCAGCCTCCATTACGCCTCCCGTGGTGCCGAAAATCGTTCCGGCGCCGGAAGCCTCTCCGAAAATATCATCAAAAGGCATATCGATCAAATCCTGTGGTTTGATGCTGTCGCTGCGAATGAAACGGTCAAGTTCTCTAGTCGTCAGCACAAGATCAACATCCTTGCCATGATCTGCATCATTTATTTCCGGTACGGCCATCTCGTATTTTTTCGCAACGCATGGCATTATAGATATCGAAAAAATCTTATCCGGGTTAATCCCTAATTTGTATGCAATGAAAGTCTTTGCCATTGCTCCGAACATCTGCTGTGGCGATTTTGCAGTGGAAAGATCCTCTACTATATCGGGATACTGGGTCTTTGCAAATCTTACCCAGCCCGGACAGCAGGATGTGAACATAGGCCATCTATAGCGATTTCTGTTGGAAAGTCTTTCGAGGAATTCGCTTCCCTCCTCCATTATCGTAAGGTCGGCGCAGTAGCTGGTGTCAAACACATAGTCTATGCCTATTTTTTTCAGAGCACAGACCAGTTTCCCGAGAGTCGCGTCTTTGTCCTTTAGCCCGATTTGTTCGCCCCAAGCTGTTCGCACTGCCGGAGCAATCTGGACCATGGTGATGATATCGGGATCTGCAAGTGCATCATTAAGCTCGATTCTATCGTCTCTTTCCCGCAAAGCCCCCACCGGACAGTGAGTGATACATTGTCCGCAAAGGGAGCATCCTGCGTCGTTAATATTTTCATTATCTCTTACGCCGATGGTGGTTCTGTATCCGGAACCTGTTAAATTCCAGACTCCAAGTCCCTGTATTTTCTCGCAGACCTGAATGCAGCGCATACATTTTACGCATTTTGAAGCGTCCCTGATTATCGGAAGTTCTTTGTTCCATCTGTCAACTTCTGCAGTATTTTCGTAGTCGTTCATTATGATTCCCATGTCGTTTGCGATGGTCTGCAGCGTGCAGTTTCCGCTTCTTACACAGCTTGCGCATTCTGTCCTGTGGTCGGAAAGAATCAGTTCCACGTTGATTTTTCTGGTACGTCTTACTCGAGGGCTGTTGGTCATGATCTCCATTCCCTCTTCGCATACCGTGTTGCAAGCGGTAACTAGCCTTTCCATGCCTTTAATTTCAACAAGACAAACCCTGCAGGCACCGATTTCGTTAAGGTCTTTGAGATAGCAAAGATGGGGAATGTGGATGCCAACGTTTTCCGCGGCTTCCATGATAGTGGTCCCCTCTTGAACAGCTATGTTTTGACCGTTTATAATAAGTTTTACCATTTTGTATTTCTCCCCCCTCTAAAGGCGCCGAAGCCGTGATAGTCGCATCTAAGGCACCTAGAAGCCTCCTGCATGGCTTCTTCAAAGCTCATGCCCTGTTCAACTTCGTCAAAATCATTTCCTCTCTGATTTGCAAAACGCTCTTTAAGTTCTACTCTGCCGCAAGGCACATTATCGCTCGGTGTAGGTAACGGAATATCCACATTTGCTTCGATTTCGTGGTTATATCCAAGATATGAGTCGATATTTGCTGCCGCAACCTTTCCTGCGGCTACGGCATTGATAACCGTGGAAGGCCCGGTTACGCAGTCGCCTCCTGCGTATGTTCCTTGAACATTTGCTATTACACTGGTTTTCTTTGCCTGTATGTTCCCGCGGAATACCGGAATTCCGTAGTCTTCGAAAAATCCTATATCCGTAGACTGTCCGATTGCCGAAATTATGATATCGCAAGGTATCTTTTGTTCCGGCTCGGATGAATCCATAGGCCTAGGTCGTCCGGAGTTATCCGCAGTTCCTGCAATTTGCGGCTTTACCCAAAGAGCCTCCACTTCGCCCTTTTTGTTTGTCTCGATTCTTGCAGGAGCTTTGAGCTGCAATAGGTTGCATCCTTCTGCAATAGCGCCGCCTATCTCATCTGGAAGTGCCGTCATATCGTCACGTCTTCTTCTGTAAACGATGCTTACATCTGTTGCACCGAGCCGTTTTGCTGTTCTTGCAACGTCCATGGCAACGTTTCCGCCGCCGATAACAACAACCACCTTGTCCCGGAAGTCAGGCATGGCATCGTCGCCGATTCCGCGGAGCATTTCTACCGCCGCAACAACGCCCTTTGCGTACTCACCGGGGATTCCGATACTCTTTGCATTATGGGAGCCTATTGAAATATATGCCGCATCAAAATTGTTTCGTATTTCCGACATGGCCTCAGGAGTAGAAACATCGTAGTCCGTCTTTACCTCGATTCCCGTTGAGAGAATCGCATCGATATCCCACTGGAGCCTTTCTCGCGGAAGCCTGTAATTTGGAATACCATATCTGAGCATTCCTCCAAGCTGTGCACGTTTTTCGTAAACCGTTACCTTGTGACCCATGATCGCAAGGAAATATGCCGCAGAAAGCCCCGACGGGCCGCCGCCGATGACTGCAATCTTCTTGTTAGTGTCGTCCATCTTTGCCGGTACAGGAACATCACCACAGTTGTCTACCGCATATCGTTTCAGACCTCTTATGTTCACAGGTGCGTCAATAAGGGTTCTACGACATCTGTGTTCGCAAGGATGCTCGCATATAAGGGCGCAAACCGTCGGGAACGGATTGTCCTTTCGTATCAGGCGCACCGCGTCTGCATATCTTTCATTTTTTAGCAGAGCAATATAACCCGGTACATCCACTCCCGCAGGGCACATGGCAACGCAAGGAACAGGCTGTGCTTGCTTGCGAATCCGCTCGGAACAGGTGTGATTTTTGATATGGGATTCAAAGTCTTCTTTGTATCCTTTCAGTCCGCGAAGCACCATATTTGCGGCTTCCGCACCGATGGCACAGTCCGCAGAAACGCTGATTGCTTCTGCGGTTTTTTCCAGAAGCTTTAGCTGATTCATGTCCGGGTCACTGTCGATATCTGCAATGCTGTCGATAATTTGTTGAAGCTGTCCGAGTCCCACCCTGCAAGGAGCACATTTGCCGCAGCTCTGTGAGTGGCACAGGCGCAAAAATGATGCGGTAAGATCCACCGGGCACTGTCCCGGAGGGCTTGCAATAGTTCTTCTTTCCAGGTCTTTGTAAAGGCCTTCTACCGTTTTTTGAACGGTATCTCTTGATTTAATGTAAAGTCTGTTCACCTGCTTGTCTCCTTTTTATTTTTTATTGATTCAAAATCGATTTCCATGATAAAAATACTTGCTACCATCAGCAAAGCTCCGATATATGACTTGAGCGAAAGTATTTCGTGAGCAAATACCGCCGCAACGATCCCCGCAAAGACCGGTTCCAGGGCAAATATAACTCCCGTATGGGACGCCGTCGTATATTGCTGAGCGATGGGCTGCACAATAAATGCAACGCCTGTACAAAATACCGCAAGGAAAATTGCCGAGGCCCATACCGTGCCGGTAGTCGGCAAGTGCGGCGTTTCAAACAAAAATGCCATCAAAAGATTCAGAGTACCCGTAACTCCCAGCTGGAAAACCCCCAGCAAATACGCATCAACTTTTTCGCGGGAAACTGCCTTTTCGGTTACCAGCAAATCTATGGCATACGCAAGTCCGCACATAATGCATAGCAAATCGCCCTTTAGATTTTCTTTATTTATCGAAAAATCATCTTTTAGCGTAAGGAGCGCTATTCCTGCAAGGCACATAAGAACTACCAGCGAGAGCTTGCGATCCGGCTTTTCTTTCAGAAAAAGCCATGCGATCAGCGGCGTAAATATCACCGTCAAAGCGCATAGAAAGCCCGAATTTGACAGTGATGTATATTTTACCCCAAATGATGCTCCTATATATACGAAAACCAGCGCAATTCCGACGATTATGCTATATCTGAATGTTTCCTTATTTACTTTTTTTATTTTATTCCAGGAGAAGATAACTGCGATCGCGAAAGCTCCTAGAAATCGAAAGGAGTTCAGCGTAAAGGGATCCATGTCTCCGAGGCAAATATTCATCAGATAATATGAAACGCCCCAGCATAGCGTCACCAGTATCAGCATTATGTCTGCCTTCATCTGCTTCTTGTGTTGCATCCTTTATCTTTCCTCCTAAATTCTCCCTACCAAAAGCTCCAGCGCCAAGTTCGGTTCCAATATGCCCGTCTTTATATTCCGGTCCACCTCATAAAGCTGCGAAAGTATCTCCCTAAGCTTTGATCTTGTGAAGCGTCCTGCTGTCTGCATCGCCTTCCTTATCCTGAATTCGTGAGCCTTCGTTGTCTTTACGATTTCGGCAAACGTCATGGCATCGTCCATGAATTCCTTTACTTCGAGCAAAAGTTCGAATTGATTTATGAGGATGGCATTTATTTCAGATACAGCTCTTCCGGAGCTGAGCATGTTGTGCATAATGGAAAATGCGGCGTCCTTCTTTTTGTTCGATGCCGCGTCCAGAAAATCGAATACATATGTATCCATGTCTGCATTTAGTGCAGCCGAGATATCCTCGGGTCTTACTTCTATCCCATCGCTATGCGCTATTATTTTTTTTATATCATTTTCCAGGCTAAAAATCCTGTAGTCGCTATCTTTGTTGAAATATCCGGTTTCGTCGATTAGATAGCGCAATATGTCCCTTTTTATTCTGAGTCCGGAACTCTTAAAACGCTTCTCGGCAAAGGCCGCAAGCTGAAGCCGATCGAGCCTGTCAAATTCGTATACCTTGCATTTTCCGGCCAGTTCTTTGAAAAAATCGTTCTTACTTCCGTCTGCATCCGTGGAAATTATGAGTATGGTCTGCTCCGACGGATTTTTTACATAATTTAGCAAGGCTTCTCTGTCCGGATCGGAGAATCCCTTGGCGTTCTGAGTTTTTAGCAACGCGTGATTTCGTAGCCATACGATCCTTTTCTCAGAAAACATCGGAAATGTCTCGCAGGAGGCTATTATCTCTTCTATCCTTGCATTTTCTTCGTCTATTTTGGTAAAGTCAAAGGATTGCGCGCCCGAACTTATGTATTTTTTTACTAGCGATGTCGCTGCCCAATCCACCAAATATTGCTCAATTCCGTACATAAAAAGAACCGGTGCAAAATTGTCTGTTTTTAAGTCTGCTCCGAAGCTCTTATATGCATGCTCTGATTTTGTATTTTTGCTTGCCATAATAAATCACCTAAATATATGTATTATATATTTTTTTGCCGTCAATTTCAACACTTATTCCTGTGAACTTTTAGACCTTTTTTGTCAAACCTGATGCCTATCGCCCCATCGATATCATTGCGAAAAATCAGGCATCCATAATTCTCCAGAAGTTGCAAGGTCTCCGCTGTCGGATGTCCATAATTGTTCTGTCCGACCTGTATTATAGCAATTTTTGGAGCTACTGCCTCCAAGAATTCTGCTGATGTGCTCGTTTTGCTGCCATGGTGGCCGACTTTGATTACATCTGCCTTCAGCATATCGCTTTTGGCATAATGCTTTAGCATTGCAGCCTCACCGTCTTTGTCCAAATCACCCGTAATCATAACCTTATAGCCGTTATAATGAAGCATAAAAACAGAGCAATCCTTGTTCTCCTCCTGCAGTTTGCCGGGCTCAATAGAAATTGGCCAAAGCGTCTGGATATATACATCCTCCGATAGGTTGATTCTCTTTCCTTGCGTCATTTCAGTATGTATTTCGAACTCGTTTAGAGATTCTCGAAGCTCCGTCAATCCTTTGTAATGGTCGGTATGCCTGTGGGTGGCAATCGCCGCGTCAACGCCTCCAACGCCGTTTTTCAAGAGGTAGGGCTTTAGCCTATTTTTACCTATGTTGTAGTCTGCACTGCCGCCCCCGTCGATCAAAACATTCTTTCCGCCCGCTTTTATGTGGATACAATCGCCCTGCCCAACATCTACGAATATCACATCGTCGTGTGTGATCGGTGAAAAGGTAATGATCTCCCCAACCGCAGACACTGCAAAAATTATCATAAATGCGCATAGAATTTTTTTGAATTCTTTTCTGTTTCGCATTATGTAAAAAGCCTCCGAGGCGAGAAAAAATATTCCGCATATTGAGAAAAGAACTATAAAAAATGGTATTGAAATTACATCGCTACCCGAATTGCCATCGAAATTCATTATGTGATTTGTTTTTTGGAGCATGAGTGCAAATCCCTCCACTACAGGCTTCATGATTTCCCATCCGAAACCGAGCGTAAAGGTGCAAAATCCGAGGAGTGCGAAAGGCACGAAATATCCGGTCATATATATAATCGGAATGTTCGCAATTATGCTGACAAAGGATATGTAGTTGAAATTATACATTTGATAGACAAGTAGCCCTATATTGACCGCAAAAGCCGTGCAAAGGCTCTCCGGAATGGCTTCCGGGATTACGGGCCGGAGAAATGCAATCGATGTGATTGCTATGAATGACATTTGAAAGCCTGTAGCGAATATGACATAAGGATTGCGGGCGATGAGTATAAATGCCGCCACGCTCATGGAAGTAAGCATGTCATTTCTGCGGTCCATATACCTTCCCAGCACGCTTATAATTATCATCAAAATCGCCCTGCATGATGAGGCGCTCCACATCGCAAGCGAGCCATACAGAAAGAGTAGAAAAAGAAGCATCGCAAGCGCAAGGGCGCTCCTTCGCCTCCCCACGAGCTTCTTATAAATTCCGTACATAATGCCTATATGAAGTCCGCTCACTGCCAGAATATGCGCGGTGCCGTTGCTGCGAAATTCTTCATAAACCTCATCTTCGATATAACTCGTGTCTCCGAAAAGTACGCCGCAAATCATCCCTCTGGCGTTTTCCGAAACCCCTTGCAGAAAATGAGTTCTTGCCCTATAGATAGCTTTTTCGTAAATATCCATGGGAGTCGGAGCTCTATCCTCCAAGCTGTAGGTTTTTAGCGTAGTGATTTTTCCGATTCCGATGCTTTTGAGATATTTGCGATAATTGAAGCAATGCGGATTGCCGGCTTCAGCCGCATCCCTTAGCACGGAGCTGAATGTGATCGACCTGCGCAGAAATTCTTCTGCATTTTCATTGCCGTAGAAAGATGCCAGCACATCTTCGCTGAGCTTGACCTGCTTCCCGTTACATGAGGCAAGCCTTATCCTGAGCGTAATTTTGTCTTCGTCTTCCTCGACTCGCATGATCTTCCCGGTGCAAAGGATTTCCTCACTGCCAAGCGAAAACTGCCCGGGCTTTAGCGGAAGTCCCGCAGCGTCCACCAGCACAAGAATCGCTATAATAACTACAAGCGATGCAAAACATTTTCTTCTCATCTTTCCCTCGCTTTGGCGAGAGTTCAAATCTTCCCCTGTTTTCCCTTTATATCATTATATGCCATCTTCTGTAATTTCGCAAGCACCTTTTAGCAGGCTGTTTGTGAAAATATTTGTTTTTATTTCGCCTATGTGGTATAATTGACGCGTATGTATTAATCAATTTGGATGAGATTATAAATTTATATCAGAAAGCGGGTGATTTGATTGAGCGAAACTACGCATAAGTCAAGGCGCGACAGGAGACTTGAGCTGGAAGCGGCTGAGGCGGCGGCTTCGGAACATAAAACATCCTCCGTCAGAAAGCAGAAAAAATATAAATTGAACAAGAAGCAATTCTTGAAATTTTTGATCTGTATATTTTTGGCTATTGCGCTTATTATAACTGCATATGCGACGATTATCATCATCAAGGCTCCGAAGATAGAGACGAATAATATCTACAGTCTCCTTTCTCAGAGTTCTGTCTTATATGATGACAGCGGTCAGATAATAGATAATGTTTTCGCAGAAGAAAACAGAACCATCGTAAGCATCGACAAGGTTCCCGATCATGTACAAAAGGCATTTATCGCGCTTGAAGACAAGACATTCGAAACCCACCACGGGTTTAATGTCATCAGAATTTTCGGTGCTATCAAGGATGCCCTATTCAGCGGCGGCCATGTCAGCGGTACGAGTACGATAACTCAGCAGCTCGCTCGTAACCTTTATCTTACGGATGAGATGCAGGAAAGGTCGCTCAGCAGAAAAATCACGGAAGCCTACTATGCCGTGATTTTGGAAAGCAAGCTCACGAAGTCAGAAATTCTCGAGGCATATTTGAATACGGTTAACTTCGGTAGCGGATACGGCGTGCAAACTGCGGCGCAAGCATATTTCTCAAAGGATATTGAAGATGTAACTATTGCAGAGGCCGCAGCCCTTGCGGCTATGCCACAGGCACCTACCACCTACAGGCTGGTAATTCAGGTTTCTGCAGACGAAATAACCGAGGATACAGAGAATCTTATAAAGAAGAGCGGAGACTATGCCTATGTTTGGAATGACGCGGCTAAAGGTCGTATCAAAACCTGCCTGGCGCTCATGCACGAACAGGGATATATCACCGACGAGGAATATGAAGAGGCAAGCGCCGTAGAAATCAAGGATATGGTAAATCCGAATATCGATGCGCTGAATGAGGTTTCCAACTACTTTGCTGACTATGTAATCTCCCAGGTCATCAGCGATCTGCAGGAAGAATATGGCTATGATTATGCAAAGGCCTCCAGCATCGTATATAAGGGCGGCGTTGAAATTTATACGACTATGGACTCCCAGGCTCAGGAGGTTATCGAAAAAGAATACAAAAAGGATTCCAACTTCCCTCAACCCATGGGCTACAGCACCGACAGCAAGGGCAATATTTTGAATACGACCGGCGGCAGCATAATGCTTTACAAATACTCGAATTATATTGAGGGCGACGGCTCTTTCAAGCTAAAATCCAGCGAATATAAATGGAACGACGACGGCTCTCTGACGATTTATGCCGGAAAGCGCCTTGCTATTTACGATACAACGGTTCAGGGCACCACCGACTACAGCGTAGAGTTCAGAAGCATGTATACTATTGACAATAACAAGTTTTACTCCATCGCCGGAGGCTATGTCAATATCCCGCAGGAGTACAAGAGCAAAGATTCTGATGGCAACTTGGTTGTGAGCGCAAAGTTCTTCGAGGACTATCCGGACTTCTTCGTAAAGGACGGCAAAAAGCTCTCCACCACAGATTATAGCCTCAAACAACGCGTAATTCAGCCTCAGTCAGCTATGACCATAATTGACAACAAAACCGGTGCAATCAAGGCTATGATCGGCGGCAGAAAGCTTACAGGCCGTATGCTTTATAACCGAGCAACAGCGACCAGGCAGCCTGGTTCATCCATAAAGCCTATTGCGGTCTATGCGGCGGCTCTTCAGAAGAGCTTTGAATGTGCGGAAAAGGGCGAGACTTTCCCTCTTGTAAGCACGGGCTACGACAAGCAAGGCACCAAGCTTTGGGGAGATTACATTACGGCAGGTTCCATCGTTGTGGACGAACCTACGAAGATAAATGGTAAGGTATGGCCGAAGAACTCCTACAACTCCTATCGCGGCGCATATACCTTTAGAACTGCACTTCAGCAGTCCGTAAATGTCTGCGCGGTAAAAATTCTCGCTCAGGTGGGAGTAGACTATTCATACGAGATTGCCGAAAAATTCGGTCTTACGAGCCTCGTGCATGACGGCGACACCAACGACCTTAACCTTGCGGCGCTTGGCATGGGCGGCCTTACAAATGGTGTTTCAACCCTCGAAATGGCGAGCGCATATACAACATTTGTAAACGGTGGAGTACACAAGAGTTACAGCTGCTATACCAAGGTCACCACGAAGACCGGCGATGTGCTTTTGGAACCGAATGTGACGGAAACCGAAGTCCTCGACAGCGGTGTTGCATGGATCATGCGAGATGTTCTGCAGAGCGTTGTTTCTCAGGGCATCGGCTTCTATGCAAAGGTTTCCGGTGAGAAAGTCGGCGGAAAGACAGGTACAACTTCCGACAGCTACGATATTTGGTTCGACGGATTTACCGCAAATTACTCGGCTGCTCTTTGGATAGGAAACGACGTGAACATCAAACTTTCCTCCATGTCCCCTGCCGCTGCTACGCTTTGGGGCAAGATAATGGGTCAGATCGATAGTGCAAAGGGCGGAACATATTCCAAGCGTCCGTCGAATGTTGTAAGTGCAACGATAGATACAACTACAGGTCAGCTGGCAACTCCCGCTACCACAAAGAAACGGACAGAGTATTTTACCAAAGGCACTGAGCCGACAGAAGCTGCAGTAGCCGAGATAAGCGTTACGGTTTGCTCAGAAAGCGGTTATCTGGCTACACCTGATTGTCCGGACACATATACAAAGACCGGATATGCGACGGAAACACCAACGGATTCGGAGGGAAATCCGCTTCCGACATATTACTGTAATATTCACAATTCCGACCATGAGACCTACCCTATCGATCCCGGTGCCTCGACACCGGAACCTGATCCTGCGATTCCTCCGGGCGATGAGGATATTGTAGATGATCCTGACGATCCGGACTACAATCCAGATGCGCAGTGATAAGAAATTTGGAATAAGAACTAAAAAAAATAAAAGAGAGGCTTCTTTCAAGACTCTCTTACAACCGCCGCGTGCCATTTGGCACGCGGCATTTTAATATTTAACATTTGTCTTTCAAAACTTTCATGGCAACTAAACTTCTCCTTTAAATTCCGTCTCTATGCGGTTTTGGCGTAGGCAAAGGGCATAAAATACGATTGCCAGAAGCTGCGCCGCCGCCGATACGATTACAAGATAGAACGGACCCATATCATACAAAATGCCGAGAATCCAGCTGCCGAGGAACCACGCTATTCCAAATCCCGTCTCAAAGATACCGAACCCCGTGCTTCTCATGTGCCTTGGGATGATTTGACTGGTGGCAGCCTTCATAATGCTCTCCTGCGCCCCCATTCCGATTCCCCAAAGAAGAATACCAAAAACCATCATTATCCGTGAATTTCCGAGGAAAACAAAGAATGCAAAGCCCGCGCTGCACAGTGTGGAGTAAATAAGCGCTCTCAGACCGATTTTGTCAAAGAGCCAGCCGAAGAAAAGCGCCGCAAACGCATCCACTGCCATTGCCGCCGCATATAAAAGGCTTAGGGAGGCTTCCGGAAAAAGATGGGTTTTTGCCGCATGGAGAGTTATCAAGGTAAAGTCTGCAAAGCCGAAAGCAAACAGGCTGATTGCAGCCATGTAAAGCGCAAAGGACTTCTGGAATCGGAACTTTGTTTCTTCCTTTTCTTCCTCTTTTTCGAACATCTCCGGATTAGGATATTTTATCTTCGAGAAAGCAACCAGCATAACCGTAATCAGCGCCGGAATCCCCAGTGCCGCAAAGCATATGCGATATGTTCCAAACAGGTTGTCGGTTCCCCGTATCATGCCGATAACAAACAGCATGACCGGACCTAAAAATGCCCCAAGCTGGTCTAAAAACTCCTGATAGGCAAAGCCCTTGCCCGTGCCGATTTCACTTGCCGCGAAGCTGACAAGGGTGTTCTTTGCGGGCTTTTTGATCGCTTTTCCGATTCGCTCCGCAATTACCAGTCCACAGGCTATAAGCCAGCCGTTTTCGGGTACTAACGCAAGCGCCGGAATTGCAAGCACCTGCATGGTGTAGCCTACTATAACCAGCGTCCAGTATTTTTTCGTCTTGTCCGCGATAAAGCCCGAAAGCAAGCGCAGCGAGTAGCCGCATAGCTCGCCGACTCCCGAAACAAAGCCGATGGTAGCGGCGGAAGCCCCTGTCAGATTCAAATATTCCCCAAGTACGCTCCGCGCGCCCTCGTGGGTCATGTCGGAAAACAGGCTGACGATACCCATCAGAGTGATGAACGCCAGCGCCCCCGAAACCATTTTGTCCTTAGATTTTTGCATAATTTTTGCCTCTTTCATGGCAATTATACACAAATGCGCGCCGGTAGTCAAGGCGGTGCATAGCTTGGGGGAGTTTAGGCATCTTTAGGCATCAACTTTTTTTATTTCACTATTGCATTTGTTTAATTTCGGTCGTACAATGTCTGTAAGTAAGCTGTACCTAAAAAGATTTTAAGAAGGAGCGAAAAATGGGAAAAGTTAAAGACGAGTTAATAATTGACATTGTAGAAGAATTAGCGGTACTGTATAAAGCCGAAAAAGGATGGACAAAGGAAATTAACCGCGTGTCTTGGAACGGCGGCGACCCTAAATTTGATATACGCAGCTGGGCTAAAAATCGCGAAAAACCTTATCAGGGAATTTCGTTGAGCGAAGATGAAGCAAGGCTACTTCTTGCAACGCTTCAAAAGTATTTTGATAAGGAAGATGGCGAATAATTCTTGCAACTCCTTTAGTTAATATTTATTCCGTTCTAATACATTTCGGTGATGCGAGGAGAATATAGCAATGAACAATCCATATATAATATTAAACATTCCGCAAAACGCAACAGATGAAGAAATAAAAAAAAGCCTATAGGAAAATTGCGAAAGCCACTCACCCTGATTTGAATGGTGGAGATGCATCTAAATCAGAACAATTCACACAAGCAACGGAAGCCTATAGGTTTTTGTTGGACAAAGATAAGCGTTCTCAATATGATTACTTTACAACATACTCTGAAGACGATGCCACTCGTGCATATGAGGACTATTCAGAAAAACATGAAGACGCAGCCGTAGATTACCAGCAATTCATAAGAGATATGATTTCTGAAATTAAAGAATCCAAGTTTAATGCTCGTTTTAGCATTTTAGGCGGGCTTTTTCTCATGGTGATTGGAACAATCGCTACGCTATTTGCATATTTTAGTGCTGACCCCGGGGAAAACTTTACAATAATGAGTGGATTTATGATTATAGGCGGAATTGGGGCTGTAAAAAGTCTTTTTAGTTATGGATCGCTTCTTTCAAAAATAAAAGATTATGAAAATGATGTTTGGTTGCGTATCCTTGGTCATAAACCTACAAATAAAGATGAAGATTATGTTTCATACAATAAGATTGTGCATCCACTGCAAGAAAAAATAAAAAGTTTTCTGCTGGTAATTTCAGTTGTAATCTGTGTTGTTGGTATGATCTTTTTTTACCTCGACATTCAAGACTGAAATCTTGATGGTGTAAGTACTGACTCCGAAACGATAGAAGTAGAACAAAAATTGTATGAAGAACTAGTTACATTGAATGAACAGCTGTCTAAAATGGAATCAAAATTGAAAAGCTATGAAAATCAACTCTCACAGCTTGAAAACCAATATAATGATTCTCCTACTGAAAGTCATTATAATCAATATAAAGACTTATATACCGAATATGAAAGTTACTATAACAGATACACAGAAAAAAATGATATTTTTAGTTGTAAATATGAATATTTTGAAGAGACCTACGGTTTTGAGGAATCTCAATAGCCTCAACGAAGTCCTTTAAAATTGTAGGAAACGTTACATGACATTCGAATATATGTTGAACGAACATGAACGGAAAGGCATTGAGCAAGGTCGCAGCGAGGGCGAAGCCATTGGGCTCGAAAAGGGCGCGATAAGAGAAAAACGGGAGATTGCGAAGAACCTCAAGAGGCTGGGTATGGCTATGGCAGAAATCGTCAAGGCGACAGGACTTAGTGAGGCTGAGGTTGCAAAACTTTAGTGTATCTCGCTGAGGAGGGAGAAAAATTATAATATGCATTACTAAAAAACAGCAGACACGGCTGAATATCAAAATATCATAAGCCGTTCCTGCTGTCTTTTATTTTCGGTGTCCTCACTCTTACTCAAACTGGCTGCTATACAGTGCGGCGTAGGCTCCGCCCTTTGCCAGCAGCTCGTCATGGCTTCCCTGCTCAATTATATTTCCGCGTTCCATGAACAAAATGGTATCGGCGTCCCGAATGGTGGAAAGCCTGTGGGCGATCACAAAGCTGGTGCGCCCCTGCATGAGCCGGTTCATCGCCTTGCCTATTTCTGCTTCCGTGCGGGTATCAACGCTGGAGGTCGCCTCGTCCAAAATCAGAATCGGCGGATTGCACAGAAATACCCTCGCAATGGTAAGAAGCTGCTTCTGCCCTGCAGAAAGGTTTGCCGCTTCGTTACTCATTACCGTATCGTAGCCACGGGGCATTGTGCGAATGAGATAGTCGATTTTTGCTGCTTTTGCCGCGGCTTCGATTTCCTCCCTGCTCGCCTCCGGCTTTCCGTAGGCGATGTTTTCCGCAATGGTTCCCGAAAAGAGCCACGAGTCCTGCAAAACCATGCCGAAGTTTCTGCGAAGTCCGCTGCGGCTCATTTTCGCCGTGTCTACCCCGTCGAGAGTGATTTTGCCACCGTTTATCTCATAGAAACGCATCAGCAGATTGACAAGGGTCGTCTTTCCCGCTCCTGTGCTGCCCACAACCGCGATCTTTTGTCCCGGCGCAGCGATAAAGCTGATATCCTTCATCAAAATCCTGTCCGGGTAATAGCCAAAGCTGACCTTTTCAAAGGATATTTCGCCATTTGCCCTTTCCAAATTCACAGGCTCGAAAGGCTCCGGAATTTCCTCCGGCTCGTCCAGCAAATCAAATGTACGCTTAGCAGCCGCAAGCGCTCCCTGCAAAGAATTTATCATATATGACGCTTCCGCAAGAGGCTCAGCGGCAAGATTCATATACTGGAAAAGCGCCTGCATAACTCCCACCGTCATTCTGCCGCCAACCAAAGCCCGTCCTGCGATAAGGGCAATCGCCGCCAGCGCAATTCTCGTCAGCAGCCTGATAAGCGGATTCACACAGTTTGAAAGAAAATCCACCCTTTGGTTTGCAAGCCGCGTCTTTTCCGCCGCAGCTTCAATATTTTTCACACTGTCATCCTCGTTGCTATAGGCTTTGATGACGTCCCGCCCGTTATAATACTCCTCGCAAAGTCCCGTAAGTTTTGCGATACATTCCATGCGCTCCCCGGCGAGGCGAAAACTTTTTTCCGAAACGATTTTGGTGATAAACACGCTTAATAGCATGAATCCCAGGAAAATCAAGGTTATGGAAACGCTGTAATAAAGCATCATAAAAATCGAACCTATTATTGTTCCTACGGCCACTATCAGTTTCAGAAGTCCGGTCTGCATAACCTCGGACATTTTGTCCAGATCGCTTGTCAGCCGGCTGAGTATCTCCCCTGCTTTGTTTCGGTCGAAAAAGCTAAGAGGGAGCCTCTTTAGCTTTGCCGCCACCTGCTTACGCAGGCTCAGTACCAACGTCTCCGCAACGCTTGCCATCAAATAGGACTGGAGAAAATAAAAGAGCCACATAAAAAAGTATTGTATCGCAAGCTGCAAAAGTTCGCTCCCCATATTATCCCATGTGATGCGAAACGACGCTCCGCTTGCCCAGGAGCCTTGGATACTTTCCCAAAGCCTGTCGATTACTATGGCGCTGTACATCGGATTCCAGACCTCCAACGCAACACAAAATATAATCGACACTAAAATTATAGTAAGCCGAAGCCGCTGATCGTGAAACTCCCGCAGCAGCCTCAATGCCGTGTTTTGCTTCTTCATTTTGCTTCCTCCCTCGTTTGCGAACGATAAATTTCCCTGTACACAGGACAGTTTTCCATGAGTTCCTCGTGGGTTCCCCTGCCTACCATATGCCCCTCGTCCAGGACGATAATCTGGGCGGCATGACGGATTGTGCTGACCCTCTGGGCAATAATCAGCACCGCCGCATCTTTTGTTTCCTCCGCAAGAGCCCGCCTGAGCGCCGCATCTGTCTTAAAGTCCAAAGCGGAAAAGCTGTCGTCAAATATATAAAGCTCCGGTTTTTTCACCAGCGCCCTTGCGATAGATAGCCTCTGCCTTTGTCCGCCGGAAAAGTTTGTGCCGCCTTGCGCCACGGAGGATTCCAGTCCTTTTGGCAGCGAGCTTATGAAATCTCCTGCCTGAGCAACCTCCGCTGCGTGCATGAGTTCTTCATCGCTTGCAGTCTTGTTTGCGTATCGCAGGTTTTCTGCAACGGTTCCCGAAAACAGCCAAGCCTTTTGCTGAACATAAGAAATATGCTCCCTCAGGTAGCTTTGAGGCATCTTGCGCACATCTACGCCCTTTAACTTCACCTTGCCTCCTGCCACATCATAAAATCTTAAAATCAGCGACGCCACCGTTGATTTGCCGCTGCCCGTTCCTCCTATAATTGCAGTCGTTTCCCCTAGCCTGCAAGTAAAGTTAAGATTTGCCAAGGTATCTTCCTCCGCATCCGGGAATCTAAAGGAAACATCTTCGAAAGTCAGCACCTCGTCGCGCGCTACCTTTGTATCTTCTGTATTTTCTGTATCCTCAGGCACTCGTTTCATTAAATCCACGATTTCCGGTTCATGTTCCAATATCTCCCTGATACGGTCGCAGCACTCCAGCGCCCTCGGCAAAGTCAATATTTCTATCTGCGCCATCATAATGAAAAACAAAACCATTGTCGCGTATTCGATAAGCGCCGTTATATCTCCTATTTGAAAATTCCCGATGCTGATTTCCGCACCACTGATAAAATAGATTGCCACGACAAATATATTGAAGGCAAGGAACGAAAGCCCGTCAAGGCAGGCAAACATCCTGTTAGCCTTGATTGAAGTTCCTGCGTAATCCGAAAAGGCATTCCCCATTCTTGCCCTTTCTCTCTCCTCGCTGTTAAAGGCGCGAACCACGCGAACCCCTGTGATATTTTCCAGAAGAACCACGGACATCTTATCCAACAGCTTTTGCAGCCTGCGAAAAAGCGGCGAAGCGCTGCGCATGATGAAATACGCAAGAATCAGCACCACAGCAACCACTGCCAGAAGCAAAAATCCGACTTTTGTATCCAGACGAAATGACAGAACCAGCGCTACCACGCAGATTGCCGGAACAGGAAGTATAATTGAAAGCAGGCTTCTTATGGCAAGCTGAATTGTATTCACATCCGACACCGTTCTCGTAGTGACGGAAGCCGTACCGAATTGCCGGAAGTCGTATACCGAAAGTGCGAGAGTTTTTTCGTATAGGGCAGTCCTAATATCCTTGCCTACTTTTGATGCAAAAACCGCCCCCGCATAGCCGCCCAAAATACCGCAGACGCCAAAGATTACCGAAAAGGCAATCATCTTTATACCGGTTTCGACTAACTTATCAAAATTCGCTCCGGACACTCCCAGATTCAGCATTTCCGCCGCAAAAGTGGGTATGAGAAGTCCTCCCATAACGTCCAGAATCAGCAAGATGATGGCGACAAGGCATATAGCTATATGCCGCCGCGCAAATTGTAGAATCAGTTTCATAAAATATATTTCCCCCCTCTTGTTTTACGTTTGTTTTACTCTTTTTTTTACTTGACAAAACCGTTCACACTGTGCCATTATAATCTGTATAGTAGCTATACAGTCAAGGGGTAAATAAAATGTTTTCAAAAAATTATTTTACTATTTCGAATTTTGCAAAGCTTATGGGAATCAGCCGCCAGACCCTCATATACTACGACCAAATCGGCTTGTTCAAGCCCGTCAAGACCATGGACAATGGATATCGTCTGTATTCCAGAAATCAAATAAACGTAATAAGCCTGATATCCATGCTCAGTGAAATGGGGGTGCCTCTCAAAGATATCAAACCGATCGTCGATAATATATCTCCGGATACAGCCCTCGAAATCCTGAAAAAACAGCTAAAGGACGCAAAAGAAAAGCTGTTTAGACTTCAAATGTTAGAAAATATGCTTAGCATGAGAATAGGACAAATTGCAGGCGGCGACGAAATCCTGAAAAACGGCGCTCCGCCCTTTGCCGTCATGGAAATAGAGGATGATATTCCCCTTTACATAGGCGAAGAAATAAACTGCCCTTGGAACGAGATTCCCGATGATTTTATTATAGATTTTTATGCAAAATGCGAGGAGCTGAATTTTCCGTTGATTTTTACCAGCGGACATATGAGGAAAAAAGAGAATTTGATAATGGGAAAAAGCGAGATTATATCGAATCTTTGTTTTTGTCTGAAAGATTCGGCAGGGGCAAACGCAGTGATTCCAAAGGGAACCTATGTCTGCGGTTATGCTCTCGGAGATTATGATTACGATAATACCAATACGGTCTACCAAGAAATGCTCGCCTTTATAAAAGAAAAAGGCATGAAAATTGCCGGAAACGCTTACGGAGAATATCTGCTGGATGAGCTTGCCGAAAGCGACCCCGACAAATTTGTTTTGAAGATTATGATACAGGTGGACTGAGCGGGCTACAGCCTTGCGATCATCATGAAAAAAAATTTCGCATATTGAAAATTTCCTATTCCAAAATACGAAAATATGTGTTATTATATTTTTGTTGCAAAACTCCATATATTTTGGGCGATTAGCTCAGTTGGGAGAGCGCCGCGTTCGCAACGCGGAGGTCAAGAGTTCGAGCCTCTCATCGTCCACCACAGCAAACCCCTTGAAATTTCAATGTTTCGAGGGGTTTTAGTTTTCCTTGTTTTTTCCATTTTGTGTCAAAAAAACAGCAAAAATAGTGCCATTTGGTGATACAACGAACAAGTTTTTATTTTTTTTAGAATTTTGAGCATTGCAAAGGCGCTGCCTTTTGGCGACGCCTTATCTTGTCATGTGCAGTTCTGTCTTTAGTGCGTCTTGAAGTAGCTGTGA
>CAVCFO010000003.1:0-119106 GCA_963601575.1 bacterium | reverse complement strand
TGGACAGATTCCACTTCTGGGCAGCTTCTTTTGTAGTCATGTATCCTTCCATTTTTTTCAACCTCCGTGCAGAGTGACCATTTGGGTACAATTTCCTTATATTAAGTATGATTATAACATCGCCAGGACGAAAGTTCAATGCGTTTTAGCGAAATCGCTCTCTTTTGCAAGCAATGCCTTCCTGATCAGGAAAGACCCAAAAAAACCGGCTTCAGAGCCGTTTTTTGATAGCAGCGCAGTTTGCTGCGACATGGTGACTCATCGGGGATTGAGCGTCTGCTTCGCTGCGCTCGCATACTGCCTCCTCGGCTCCCCTTTCGGTCGCCTTCGGACCGTGAGCTACCGGGTCCGATTCCCCGATGCTAAGTATAAGCAAAACAGAAGGGACAGCTTTCACTGTCCCTTCTGCTTTGCTGGTGACTCATCGGGGAATCGAACCCCGATCAACGCCTTCGGAGAGCGCTACTCTATCCGTTGAGCTAATGAGCCATGGTTATTTGGGCTTGGCGCTTTCGCCTGCAGCCCCTCTAGTATAACTTTTTTTTGGTGAAATGTAAATAGCTATATGCTGATTGTATAGGATTTTTTCGCAGGTTCTCCCTCCGGGAAAAAGGTTATCTGCTCTTTATGCTCCTCATTTTCCCGGATTTCTATCTTGCCTGCACGGCCTTCTTCTGCCAAAAAAGAAAATTTCATTTCATTTCCCATGAAGCGCTTTAGGCAGGATGCGATGGCTACGGGGCTGCTGTCGCAGCAGATCCACCTCCGGCCAAGCTTTGCGGCGGCGGCTGCCAAGGTGCCGCTTCCGCAGAAAAAATCGCATACGATATCACCCTCGCAGCTTGCGGCTTCTATAATTCTCGCAAGCAGCGCTTCCGGCTTTTGGGTGGCATATCCTGTGCGCTCCTTTGATGTTCTTCCCACCATGTCGATGTTCCAGACATCCTTCATGTTGACCATGGTATACCAGCCGATATCGTCGCAAAATTCCGTAACTCCCTTGAATTTGTACGGCTTTAGGCCCCTGTTATATGACTTTTCCTTGGGGAGATTCAGATAGTATTTCGGTGATTTGCCGTACACGAGTATGTTGTCGTGCTTTCTTGCAAAATGCCGCTTGGTGCTGCCGCCCGACTTATACTGCCAAATTATCTCGTTGATGAAATTCTGATCGCCGAAAATCTCATCAAGCAGAATTTTGACATAATGAACGCTGTGCCAGTCAAGATGCACCCAGACCGTTCCGTCCTCTGCCAGCAAATCCTTTATGAAAAGCAGGCGGGTCGCGATCATCTTTAGATACTCTTCCATGCCCTTTTCCCAAATGTCCTCGTATGCTAGCTCGCGCACTTTCTTTTCTTTGGCTGGGCCAGAGCCTTTCACAGATACGGATAAGGTAGCTTTGTAGTTTGCCTTGCTAAAAAACGGCGGGTCGATATAGACAAGCTTCACCTTGCCCCGCATATCTATAGAGTCTCTCAGATATTTCATGAAAGATGCATTATCGCAAAGCGAAAGCATATTTTCGCTGCCGGAGAATCTCTGAGGGATCTTCTCCTCTGTGAGCACCGCAGCCGTTATTTTCTCATATTCTGCTTTGCTCTTTCCGATAATCTTCGCAAAGCTCTCGATCAAACTCATATATAGGTACTTCCTCTCACGAGAAGGCTAAACTTGCCCCCTGCTATATGGAATTATTATAACCCCAATCATCCTGCCAATGCGCATTTATCTTCTCGATTTCCAAATTTCGTTTTACCTTTTGCGTCGTCGTCTTTATCATAGGCTCGTCCGTGAGTATAAAATGGTGAATCGCCTTGTATCTAGGGAGACTCTCGTTCACATCAGCAAGATCCTTACGCACGATTTCGGCAAATTCCGCAAAGCAAAGTCCCACGCTTTCCAGGTAGTCCAGTTTATATACGATCTTCAGCCAGAGCACCAGCTCGTTATGTTTTTCGCGCGTAAAAATCATGGATTCCTCGGTATAAGGCAGAGCATCTATCATGCTTTCTATTTCTTCCGGGAATACATTCTTGCCATTCTTCATTACGATGACATTTTTCTTTCTGCCCGTTATCCACAGGTGCCCTGTTTTGTCAAATTTGCCGAGGTCGCCGGTATAAAATCTCCCGTCTTTGATGACCGATGCGGTTTCTTTCGGCTGGTCAAGATATCCCAGCATCACATTCGGTCCTTTTACTACGATTTCGCCGATTCCATTCTCGTCCTTGTTTTCTATTGTAACTTCAACGCTTGGCATCGGTTTTCCGACGGAGCCTGCCGCAAGGTCCTCCGGCCTTTCTGCTGCAACTACCGGAGAGGTTTCTGTAAGCCCGTAGCCCTGAATCGTGACAATTCCGAAATCGTTAAGCCCCGCCGCCGTTTCCGGAAGGAGCGGCGCCGCGCCGCAGATTATGAGCCTGAGGCTTCCGCCGACGCCATCGATGATCTTGCCAAAGAGCTTTCTTCTCATCCAAAGGCTGCGAAAGCCCGGTTTTTTCGTGAGATTCCGGGCGAATTCGACCTTTTTTGTCATGTCGGTCTTTTCTATCTCGCGCCAAATTTTCTTATACATATTTTCTATCAAAAGCGGAACACCGACGAAAACGGTTACGCCATATTCTGCTAGGTTCTTTGATATATATTTTAGCCCGTCGCAAAATACGCTGCATGCGCCGGATGCCATGAATACCAGCACACCCACCAGCCCGAAGCTGTGGTGCAGCGGCAGAAATGCCATGTTCACATCCCAATGGTAAAACCTTTCGTAGCATTGCATGTCGCGGATATTGCTCATAATATTGTTGTGGCTGAGCATCACCGCCTTTGACATCGAGGTCGTTCCCGAGGTAAAGAGTATCACCGCTATGTCATCCGGCAAAACCTGCGCATCGGAAAATTCTATGCTCCCTGCGATGAGCGCTTCTTCGCCCTGTTTTTTGAGACTTGACAGCTCCTGGCCTTCTCCTGTCATCTTGTAGACCTTCGGGAGCTTTGCCTGAGGGTCCTTACCTATTTCTTCTATCGCTTCTCTTACGAGTGCTTCGTGCTTTTCGTCACAGAATATCGCCTTTGCGCCGCTTCGCTCGAGGCAGCTTGCAAGCTCTACTTCGCTGAATCCCTTGTCGAACGGCACAGCGGTGCCGCCGCCGCATACGACCGAGAGGAATATGCAAAGCCACGGATAGCTATTATCCCCGATTATGGCAACGCGCTCTCCCGCAAGCCCCTCGCCATAGATCCCCGTACCGAGCCTGCGTATCTCGGTCAAAAGCTCAAAGAACGAGACCTTGCGGATCTTGCCATTCTCCTTGACCATGAATGCTCTTTCTCCCGGGAATTTTTCCGTAACGAGATTGAGCATCTGCTTGAGGGTTTTTCCCCTATTTATAAAAGGTTTTTTTGTTTGCATTTTTTAATTTCCTTTCGAGTGTCTTTCGAATGTCTTTCGAATTTATCTAGTATCGAATACTAGGTGCGTTACCATTATATAGGAGATATCCGATTAAGTCAACTCTGTCAAGCTTGTGGAGCGCTTTTTTCACCAAAGCTTCATTTTCTTTTTTGTGATAGTGCATGAGCGCACGCTGCATTTTTTTCTCCTCCATATCCTTTGCGACATAGACAGGTTCCATTGTGAATGGATCAAGCTCCGTATGGTACATGCAGGTTGCAAGGGTCCCCGGAGTCGGATAGAAATCCTGAACCTGATCCGGAATAAAGCCGTATTTTTTCAGGAATACCGCAAGCTCCGCCGCATCGGAAAGGTCGCAGCCAGGATGGGAGGATATCAGATAAGGAATGAGATATTGTTTCAATCCCAGTCTTTTGTTGGTCTGTCTATACTTTCTGTCAAATTCAAGAAATACATCCACGTTCGGCTTTCGCATATAATAAAGCGTCCTTGCCGAAACATGCTCGGGCGCCACCTTTAGGGTTCCGCTGACATGATATTTGCAAAGTTCCTCGATAAATTTGTCTGCCCTCGGGTCTGCAATGAGGTAGTCATAGCGGATTCCGGAGCGTATAAATACCTTCTTCACGCCCTCGACTGCTCTCACCGCCCGCAGAACTTCCAAATAGTCGCTGTGGTCTACTTTCATGCCTTGGCAGACATTCGGATAGAGGCAGTCCTTGTTTGGGCAAACGCCGCGGACAAGCTGCTTGTCACAGGCCGGAAAGCGAAAGTTCGCCGTAGGCCCGCCGATATCGTGGATATATCCCTTGAAGTCCTTCTTTCGCGTGAGATTTTCTGCTTCTCTTACTATGGCTTCCTTGCTGCGGCTCCTGACCTGCCTTCCCTGATGATAGGTGATGGCACAGAAGCTGCAACCCCCGAAACAGCCCCGTGAGCTTACGATGCTGAACTTGATTTCTTTGAATGCAGGGATTCCGCCCTTATCATCATAGCTTGGATGCCACTCGTTTTCGAATGGGAGGTCGTATATATCATCAAGCTCCTGACCTTCCAGCGGCGCCTGAGGCGGATTCTGGACGACATAAACCGTGTCCGTATACTTTTCTACCATGGTTTTCGCCGAGATCGAATCCTGATTTCGATATTGAATTGCAAAGCTCTTTGCGTAGGCTCTCTTATCTTGGCTGATTTCATCAAATGGTGGAAGCATTATGGCATCTTCCATTCCCGGAAGTTCAAGATTCTTTGCCCTGTAGCAGGTGCCGCGAACCCAGGTAATATCTCTTGCTGCGATACCGCTGTCAAGTGCTTCTGCTATTTCGAGCACCGCCCGCTCCCCCATGCCGTAAATCAAAAGGTCTGCCTTTGAGTCCAGCAGCACCGAGCGCCTTACCTTGTCGCTCCAGTAGTCATAGTGTCCGAATCTTCTGAGGCTTGCCTCAAGTCCGCCGATTATTACCGGAACGTCCCTATAGGCTTCCTTTGCCCTGTTAGCATATACGATTACAGCCCTGTCGGGCCTCTTCCCCGCCTTGCCGCCCGGCGCATATTCGTCGGTTCTTCGCCTATGCTTGAATACAGAATAGTTATTTACCATGGAGTCCACCACGCCGCTGTTTATGAGAAATCCCAGGCGCGGCTTTCCGAATATGCGAAAATCCTCAGCCGATTTGTAGTTCGGCTGAGGCAGTATCGCAACTTTATATCCGTATCTTTCGAGGAGCCTTGCGATTATGGCAGTGCCAAAGGAGTGGTGGTCAACATAGGCATCTCCCGTAACCAGAACAAAATCCGGCTGCTCCCAGCCTCGCTTCTTCATTTCCTCTCTACTTATCGGTAAAAAACTCATTCTGCTATCTTTGTCCTTTGTCGTAAGGTATGCCCTCTGCCTTCGGCACTCTGGAATTCTTGGATGTAAATGCCAAAACAATCAAGGTGATAATATATGGCAGCATTCTATAAACATACGGGCTTACGCCGATTTCTGCCAGCATATATACCCCGTCTCCGTTGATGTCAAGAGAGCCATAAATAGCGGCTATGCACTTGAAGAGTCCAAAAAGTATGCTCCCAAGCGCGATGTTAATCGGCGTCCAGTTTCCGAAGATCATAACCGCAAGTGCAAGGAAACCGTAGCCTGCAACCTCACCTGTGGAGGTGCAATTTGCGGTGGTCATGGAATATGTAAATCCTCCGATCCCGGCAAGAAAACCCGAAAGCCCAACGCCCAGGTATCTCATCTTGTGTACGCTGATCCCGAGGGAGTCCGCCGCCTGGGGATTTTCGCCGCAGGAACGAAGCCTCATTCCGGTCTTGGTCTTATAAAGGAAAATCGAAACCAATACGAAAATCAATATGCATACATATGTACTCGGATAAACCTTATTGATAAATAGGTCCAAAAAAGCTCCCCAGCTGTAGTCCTTCGGCAGTCCAAAAGTCGACGGGCGAATCATGAACCAGCCCGCAGCGCTTCCCGTAGCCATACCGAGGGTATTTTGCTGTGCAATCATATAGATAAAGAAAAGCACAACCGCCGGCGCCAGCATATTAAGCGCCGTGCCGCCGATGGTCTGGTCTGCTCTCAGTTTTATGGCAGAAAATGCAAGGAGCATCGAAAATGCCACTCCGCATACTCCCGTAAGAAGCAGCGATATTATCATCACAAGCTGTCCCTGTTCCTGGGTGAAGCCCATCCCTTGCAGCATTCTTATAAAGATAACTCCGATAAATGCTCCGAAAATCATAATACCTTCAAGTGCGAGGTTGATTACTCCGGAGCGCTCTGCGCAGACCCCCGCCAGTGCAACGATCATCAGAGGAACAGCGTAAAGCATGGTTTGCTGAATCAAAAATACCATTATCTCTTACCTCCTTTTGCCGCTTCTTTCTTTTTCTTCCTGCTGTCCATGAGCAATTTGAAGAACAGGGCAAATGCAGAAAGGTATACGATGCTTGCTATGATAATGTCCGCAATATACTCGTTATAGGCCGTCAGGTATTTTAGCTGAATGCCTGCAACATTTAGCATGGACATGAAAATTCCCGTGAAGATAACGCCTATCGGGTGGTTTACCGCAAGCAGCGCTACCGGAATGCCGTTGAAGCCGTCCGAGGGCAGCGACATATATGTAGACCAATAAAATTCCGTATTTCCCGAAAGGTAATAAAGGCTCCCGCCTGCCGAGGCAAGGGCTCCTGCAATTACCATGGACAAGATGATATTTCTCTTGTCGCTGATCCCGGCATATTTTGCGGCATGTCTGTTAAGTCCGCAGGCACGAAGCTCGTATCCGAAGGTCGTCTTTGACATGATGACCCACATCAAAATCGCGAAGATGCATGCAACCCAAAATCCGCCGTTTGCCTGAGATCCCGGAAAGAGTATGTCCATTCCCCACTTCGGCGTGGAGAGATCAACATTTTTGAGTGGTATCGTATATCCGACCTTGCCGCCCTCTGCCGCATTTTTGAAAACATCGTGGGCGTCGAACCACCAGGTTACGAGATTTGCCGCAATCCAGTTGGTCATTATGCATGTAATTACTTCGTTTATATTCAGATAAGCCTTGAAGAGCCCCGGAATCGCTCCCCAAAGTCCGCCGAGGATCATGCCGGCTGCGAAGGCGCATATCCAGGCAATCCATGTCGGGCAATCACCCATGCCGAGCCAAAGTCCCACGGAAATGCTTCCCATGGTTCCCATAAGATACTGCCCGGCGGCTCCGATATTGAAAAGTCCGGTTTTGAATGCAATCGCAACTGAAAGTCCCGTCATGATAAGCGGTGTTGCACGGAAAAGCATATTCCCAAGGTTTACCGGGTTGAAGCCGAAAGCAAGCTGCCCGTCAACTCTTCCCGTGCTAAAGACTCCCAGGAACACGAGGCGAATTCCGTCCCATATTCCCTTCGTTGAGATGCTGTCTCTTGCAAATCCCACGACAATTATTACTATAGTTCCCACCAGAAGTCCGATCAAAATCGAGATTAGCGAGGCATAAACAGATTTTGCGCCTTCGGATTTGTACCATTTTATTTTGCCGCTGTCCGGTTCAAGTCTAGGCATTCTGCTTCGCCTCCTTTCCTTGCCTTTTTGCCCCTGCCATATAAAGCCCAAGCTCCTCAGGGGTGGTTTCCTTTGGATTTATTTCCGCAACTATTTCTCCCTCGTACATTACGAGAATCCTGTCCGAAAGTCCGAGAACTTCGTCAAGCTCAAGAGATACCAGAAGTATCGCCTTGCCCTCATCTCTTTCTCTCACAAGTTCCCTGTGAACGCGCTCGATTGCGCCTACGTCAAGACCTCTTGTTGGCTGCACAGCAACGATCAGAGGCTCGTCTCTATCTAGCTCTCTTGCGATAATCGCCTTTTGCTGGTTGCCGCCGGACATGGAACGGGCAATAGTAATCGGGCCTTGCCCAGACCGCACGTCATATTCTTCGATCAGCCTGTTTGCATATTTTCGAACCTCGTCGAACTTGATGAAGCCGTGGTTTTGGAAACGTTCTTCTCTATATTTTTGTAATACCATGTTTTGTTCGAGGGTATAGCCAAGCACGAGGCCGTGTTTGTGCCTGTCCTCCGGTATGTGAGACATTCCGGCGCCGCTTCTCTTTCTGATGGAAGCCTTAGAAATGTCATGCCCGAGGAGGCTGAGGCTGCCTGCGCCTGCCTTTTCAAGACCCGTAATCCCGTAGACAAGCTCCGTCTGTCCGTTTCCGTCGATTCCGGCGATGCATAGAATCTCGCCCTTATGTACATCGAACGAAACATTTTTTACGGCATCATTTTTGTGGAGCTTCGACGGTACCGTAAGGCCCTTGACCGAAAGAACCGTCTCTGCCGGAGTCGCTTCTTCCTTATCGATTTCAAGCTGCACCGGTCTTCCAACCATCATGTTGGAAAGTTCCTGTTTGTTCGTATCCTTTGTATTTACCGTGCCTACATATTTTCCCTTGCGGAGAACTGTTACGCGATCGGATACGGCCATGATTTCGTTTAATTTATGCGATATAAAGAGTATGGATTTGCCCTCACTGGCAAAGCCTCTCATAATTTCCATAAGTTCGTCGATTTCCTGAGGCGTGAGAACCGCCGTCGGTTCGTCAAATATCAGAATCTCGTTTTCTCTGTACAGCATTTTGAGGATTTCGACCCTCTGCTGCATACCAACGGTAATATTTTCTACCTTGGCATCTACATCGACTTTCAGACCGTAGCGCTCCGAAAGCTCCATTACCTTTTCTCTTGCTTCTTTTTTCTTGAGAAAGCCCAGTTTGTCCGTGGTTTCGGCGCCCAAAATAATATTGTCAAGCACCGTAAACACATCCACCAGCTTAAAATGCTGATGCACCATTCCGATTCCAAGCGCCGTGGCATCGTTTGGATCGTTAATCTTTACAACCTGTCCGTTCTTTCTTATTTCGCCTGCCTCCGGCTGATAAAGTCCGAACAAAACGCTCATAAGCGTTGATTTTCCTGCTCCGTTTTCTCCCAAAAGGGCGTGTATCTCACCTTTTTTTAGCTGCAAGGTGATGTCGTCGTTTGCCACTATCCCGGGAAATTCTTTCCGTATGTGGTTCATCTCAATTATGTATTCAGACATTTTGCTTCCTTTTCTTCGATAAAACAAAGGGGGAAAGAACTTTCTCCCCCCTCTATTATTACGGTTTAGACCGCAAGCCGCTAGGCTATTTTGCGACTATTTTACGAATGTAATGTTTTCGAGTCCTGCCTTGCTAGGGTCTGACATTTCGCTGTCGTTATCGATGGTAATTTCGCCGGAAACTACCTTCGCATACAGTTCCTGATATTCCTCAACTGTCCAGTTCTCGAACGACCAAGTATCTGTAGGGATACCTACTGCGTTGTCAGCCGCGCCGAGTGTCGTAGCGCCGCCAAATACAGCTCCGCCTTCGTAGAACTTGGTAATCGTGTCGATTACGGACTTTGCAAGATCCTTCATAGCAGAAGTGATAACTGCGTCGGACTGGCTGGACTGGTCAACGTCAACGCCTACGAGCTTGCCTTCGTTAGCCTGTGCAGCTGCGTCGCCGGAGTTAAACATCGAACCGCCTGCTACGAAGATAACTTCTGTACCTGCATTATACCAACCGGAAAGCATTGCCTGAAGGTCAGGAGAAGCTGAGAAGCTCGAACCGTGTTCCCAGGAATATCTCATTTCAACAGTTTCGCCCTTTGCTGCTGCAGCATCGTTAGCACCCTGTGCGAATCCGTATCCGTATCTGATGCAAGCAGGGTTTGAGCCGCCGCCACCGCCGGAATATCCTAATTTGGTATAGCCTTCCATTACAGTTGCATAACCTGCAAAGTAACCTGCCTGTTCTTCCTGATAGGAAACGCCAACAAGGTTGTCAAGACCCATGTCCCAGCCGTCGATGAAGATGAACTGTACATCCGGATATTCAGGAGCAACCGTCTTAAGTGCGGTTTCCTGAAGGAATCCCGGAGTTACGAGAACTTCTGCGCCTGCATCACAAGCGTCTCTCATAGCTTTGATTCTGTCTTCGTCAGTTGCGTTCTGGGCATTACCCGGCTGATAGTACTTGTATGACTTGCCGTTGTCGGAAGCATACTTCTTAACGCCGTTCCATGTGAACTGGTTGAAAGAACCGTCCTTTAACTGTCCAACGTCTGTAACCATTGCAATCTGATACGTGCCGTCTTCAGATTCATAGTCATCAGGGATGGAGTTGTAGTCTACTACGGTCGTTGTAGTGGCTTCTTCGCCGCTGTCGTCGGAGCTTCCGCCGCAAGCTGCAAATGTGAATACCATTACCAGAATGAGCAATACTGTTAATAACTTCTTCATTTGTTCCCTCCTAAATGAAATTAAGTATATCTTACCTCTCAATTATAATACAAGGCGGCAAAAAGTGAAAGTTATTTTTTTCTCACCCTTTACAAATTCTACACAATATCATAACTTTTCGGGTCCATTCCGGATTTTTTCTAAAAGCTATGAGACATTTCCCGGGCGAAGCGCCTTGCGATGGCCGCCGTAAGACCCCAGATTACCTTGTCTTCGAAGCGGTAGAGCGCGATGGATTTGTGTCCTCTTCGCCATTTGTAGTCGCGATTTATGCCAAATTCTTCATAAGGAAAATCGCTTACTTCTTGGACTATGTCATAGTCGTAGATATATGGCTCGGTTTTTTCGAAAAATTCTACGGGAACCGTGAAAACCTCCGCAACCTCTGCCTTGTTTATGCGTACTTTGCCCAGGGCCTCCTCGGGGACAAAGCCAACGAGGGAATGCATGGCAATTGATGTGAGCTCATATTGCGTGGCAAACTCCCCGAGCATGGATATCCCGTCTATGCCGATTTCTTCTTTTGTCTCCCGAAGCGCGCATTCTGCAAGGCTCTCGCCGGGCTCAACCTTTCCTCCCGGAAAGCATATGTCCCCGGGCTGCCTTATGCCGGCAGCTCTCTTTTCGAATACGAAGCTGAGCCTTCCTTCCTTTTCCGTAAGCAAAATAAGGACCACAAACTCACGCATGATCTCCAGGGTATGCGGCTTTCGATCCTTCATCAATTTTTTTATATCATTGATATTCATATTTTCTCCGAATTTTCTCCGAACAAATAAGGCGATGGAAAACCACCGCCCGATATTCTAAGCAAATTATTAATTTAAGATTTCGCAGCCTTCGAAATTAACTCCGATCATTTCTTCCTTCTCGGCACTGAGACTTACGACGAAGTCCATTCCGTAGTTCCTCGAAATGTCCTTGAGTCTTTCAACAAATTCCGGCAAGTCGCCCAGCGTAACGTCTGCGTGCTTGAGAATGCTGTCGATGAAGATCGTCTCGATGTCGTGATCGGAACTGATGATTCCATATAAGAAACCGATATATTCGTCGCTGTTTGTAACATGCTCGAAATCTTCCATGCAAATAACTCTGATTCTGTACTTGAGATCGTACATTAATCTGTGATTTTTGTTTATAAAAATAATGCTTCCTTTGCTAGTCTCTACTGTTTCGTTAGCAAGATCGATCATTTTTTTTGTCTTTCCGCTTCCTTTGTGTCCCACTAATAATTTAACCATGATAACCGCCTCCTAAATTTTTGCTTATTGTTTTGGTATTTGGTTTATTATACACCACATCGGGCTTGGTTTCAACATTTATTTCGCCGGCCGGATTGCTATTTAAAAATATCCATCTTTTCGATGCGATCGAAGGCTTCTTTTAGCTCCGAAAGATCCACGGTGCAGGCGATCCTGAGATACCCTTGCCCGCAGGCGCCATAGCCTGTTCCCGGTATCATAACCACATGGGCTTTGTCGAAAATTTCTTTTGCCGCTTCCTCCGAGCTAAGCCCCGTATCCTTGATGTTTACAAAGAGATAAAAACTCCCCATAGGTGGGTAAATTACGTGCATATTCGGGATCTTGTTGATTCTCTTCGCGGCATAATATACCCTTTCGCGAAAAATCTCGGTGACATGCGGCCAAACTTCCTTGCGGCAGGAAAGGGCTTTGAGGGCGGCTCTCTGTGAGATTGACGGCGTTGAATAGACCAGATTTTCGTTTATCTTTCGCATAGCCTCAACGATATGCGGCGGAGCGATTGCAAAGCCGATTCTCCAGCCTGTCATCACGAAATTCTTTGAAAAGCTGTTGATCGTAATCGTCCTTTCTCTCATGCCCTCAAGGGAAGAAAACGGGATAAATTCCTGTGCAAAGCTGTATATGGTATAAATTTCGTCCGCGATCACCGCCAAATCGTGCTTCTTTGCCACCTCTGCGATTTTTTCCATGGTTTTGCGGCTCAGACAGCTTCCCGTAGGGTTGTTCGGTGAATTTATGATTATCGCCTTCGTCCTCGGCGTAATGGCATCTTCGAGGCGCGCAGGATCTATCTGCCAATTTTCCTCTTCAAAAGTGTCAAGCTCGACGATTTTGCCACGTGCAAGCTCGATCTGGGTTTTATATATCGTAAAATACGGCGAAGGCACGATTACCTCGTCTTGCTCGTCCAAAATCGCTTCGAGGGCAAGGTACATGGCGATGCAGCCGGAGGTTGTAACCATGATTTCCTCGTCGGAAACTGTCATGCCGAAATCCTTATCATAGTACTTTGCGATTGCCTCTCTCAGCTCCCTATAGCCCCGGCAATCGGTATATTTTGTGTATCCGGCCATGGCATCCTCAAATGCCTGCCTGATGATGGGCTCCGGGGTTATGATGTCCGGATCCCCTATGCTCAAATTTATCACATCGTCAAAATTTCCCGCAAGCTGCGCGACCTGTCCCATGACCGTCCCCTCGTCCTTGCAATAGCGTTTTGCCAAAAATTTTCGTTCCATTTTGCTGCCTCCTGCCGCCTGGCCTTGTCAAATTTTGTGCAGGGAATCTCCCTAAATCATCTCTGCCAATATGCTAAATCATCTCTGCCAAATCGTAAATCAGCCTCTCGGTCTTTTCCCAGCCCAAACATGGATCGGTAATCGACTTGCCATATACGGTCCCCTCCACGCTCTGACAGCCGTCTTCTATATAGCTTTCGACCATGACGCCCTTTACCATCTTTGCGAGATCCTCGCTGAAACGCTTGGACTGCACGACTTCCTTGCAGATTCTGATCTGTTCTAGATACTGCTTGCCGGAGTTCGCGTGGTTTGCATCGACCATGATTGCAGGATTTATCAGTCCGTTTTCGTGATACATATCGCAGACCAGTCTGAGATCCTCATAGTGATAGTTTGGAATGGACTGACCGTGCTTGTTCACATAGCCCCTAAGGATCGCATGAGCATAGGGATTTCCGTGGCTTGCAACCTCCCAATTTCTATATATAAATGTATGTCCGCTCTGGGCTGCAATCAGCGAGTTCATGAGAACCGATAGATCCCCTCCCGTTGGATTTTTCATTCCCACCGCAATGTCAAGCCCGCTTGCCGTAAGCCTGTGGAACTGGTTTTCTACAGAGCGTGCGCCGATTGCCACATAGCACAAAATATCGCTGAGATATCTGTAGTTTTCCGGATAAAGCAGCTCGTCCGCACAGAAGAAATCCGTCTCTTTCATGGTTCGTATATATGTCTCGCGAATGGTGATTATGCCCTTTAGCATGTCCTCTCCCAGCAGCGGGTCGGGCTGGTGAAGCATTCCCTTGTAGCCCTTTCCGGTGGTTCTTGGCTTGCTGGTATAAACCCTCGGAATTATGCAAATTTTCTCTTCTACCTTTTCTTTAACCTTTCGCAGGCGGAATAGATAATCAAGCACAGCTGTTTCGTTATCCGCAGAGCAAGGCCCGATCACAAGAAGGAGCCGGTCGTCTCTGCCATCAAGAATCGACTTGATCTCCTCGCTGCAAGCCTCACGCTTTGCCGCATATTCTTCGCTTATAGGAAACATTTCCTTGATGTCCTTTGGAATGGGAAGTTTCCGCTTAAAATCCATATTCATAGTCTATATTTCTCCTTTTTCTTCGGGTTTTTCTTTGTCAAACAGCTTTCTGCGGGCGGTGGAGCGCCTCATCATGTCCTTGATTCCCTCTTTGTCCGCCTCCATCAACATTCGCTCAAGCTTGGAAATTTCCATGGTAAAAAGCTTAAGCTGGTGCAGCAGCGCGTCCTTGTTTAGCAGAAAAAGCTCGCTCCAAAGTGTTTCGTCGATACGGGCGATTCGCGTAAGATCCCGGAAAGAGTCTCCGGTATAATCCTCCACCCGCTCCATGTGGTTGCATGTCATAAGGGACATTGCGATGCCGTGGGTGAGCTGAGAAACAAATCCGATCATCTCGTCATGCTCGTTTGGCGAAAGCTCTGAGATCCTTGCAAATCCCAGGATTTCTCCGATCTGCCTGCAAACGTCTTTTGCTTCCTCGCTGTTTTTTTCCGTTGGAACGACGATGTAATTTGCCTCGTAAAATATTTTTTCGTTGCTGTTTGCAATTCCAAGCTTCTCGCATCCTGCCATAGGATGAGCCGCAATATATTCGCAGTCGCCACGGAGCATATCCTGTATATCGCCAACGATGCAGCCCTTTACACCGGTAACGTCGGTTATGAAAGCTCCGGACTTGAAATATTTCTGGTTTTCTGCTATCCACTCCTTGAAAATATGCGGATAGAGGGCGAAAATCACCACATCCGCCTTTCCGATCATCGCAGGGTCCGGGGTGGTTGCTCCCTCTGCAATGATATAATTATCCAAAGCATATTTTATGGCACCTGGGTTACTGTCTATTGCATAAATGTCGAAGCCGTTTTTGGCAAATCCCTTTGCGTAGCTTCCTCCGATGATTCCAAGTCCTACTATCAAAATGTTTGTGCTGTGATCAATCCTCAATTTTCTTTACCTCGATTCCCAGAGAAGAAAGCCTTTTGAAAAAGTCCGGAAAGCTTTTATTTACCGCTTCCGCGCCGTCTATGACTCCGCCCGTCTTTGTGAGAAGAACCGCCTCTGCCATTACGATCCTGTGGTCGTTATGTCCGTTGAGGCTGGTTTCAGGCTCCAAAAGGCTGCAAGGCTCTATGGTTATCTCGTTTTCGCCTAAGCGGGCACTCACTCCGAACTTTCGGAGCTCCCCTGCCATCGCCTCTCCTCTGCTGCTTTCTTTTATCTTTAGTCTGTCCGTTCCAATAAACCTTGCTCCGCGGCCGCAAGCAGCAGCCAGTGCCATCAGCACAGGCCCAAGGTCGGGACAGTCAGTTATATCTATATTTGCTATATTATTTGCTATATTTTCGCCTGCAGCGTTCATCTTTGCGAACAGTTCTTTATATACTCTGTCTCCCTGCAAGCTGTTTTCCCGTAGGTTCTCAATTTTCACATCGCCGCCTATATAATTCAGTGCCTCGAAAAATGCCGCATTTGAATAATCTCCCTCGGTGAAAACCTCTTTTGCGGAATACCGGCTACCGCCCTTTATTGCGATCTCATTTTCGCCATCCCACTGCGCCTCGGCTCCGAAAAGTCTGAGCGCCTCCATGGTCATGTCGATATATGAGCGGCTTTCTACCGGCGGCCTGAGAACTATCCTGCTGTCTCCCTCAATGAGTGGCAAGGTCAGCAAAAGCCCCGTTATGAACTGGCTTGAAATATTCCCATCCATCGTAAACATGCCGGATTTCAGCTTGCCGCATACCCTGAGACTTCCTTTTCCTCGTTCAAATTCAAAGCCCGATTCCATGCAAATTTCTTCATATATTCCGAGGGGTCTTTCGAGGAGCCTACTGCTTCCGAAAAACTCCGTTTCCCTGCCTGTCATCAGCGCAATGGGAATGAAAAATCTCAAGGTGCTGCCGCTTTCCCTGCAATTCAGAGGCTGCGAGGGAGCAGCTTTTGTGATGTTGATTCCGCATACTGTGACGGTATCCCCTGCTTTTTTGCATTTTACCCCCAGCGCTTTTAGGCAGTCAATAGTAGCAAGAATGTCCTGAGAGTCCGAAATTCCATGCACAGCGCACTTTTCTCCGGAGAGCCCTGCAAGTATCAAAAGTCTGTGAGCCATGCTCTTTGATGGCGGCGCCGCGACCGTTCCTGCGGCTCTGCCCTTTTCTATCCTTATCTTCATGCTTCTTCCTTTATGTTCGTGCTATCTTCATGCTTTTTCTCCCTGCCGCGCGATTTTTTCGTGCAAGAAGTCAAGTGCCTCGATGTAGCCATCCGTGCCATGTCCCATGACCGTGAAGCAGCAGGCGCTTCTGATATAGCTTATCTTTCTAAAATCCTCGCGGCTTGCAACATCTGAGATATGAACCTCCGCTGCTGGGATTTTTACGGCATTTAGCGCATCGAGAAGCGCGATGCTCGTATGGGTATAGGCTCCGGGATTTATGATGATTCCGTCTGTTTTTTCAAAATATGCCCTCTGAATCCTGTCCACAAGGTCGCCCTCGTGGTTTGACTGATAAAATTCGCATTCCACGTCAGAAAATGCGGTTTTGCTATAGTCTTCAATTTTCTTTAGCAGGCTCTCGTAGCTTTCTTTTCCGTATTTTTCGGGTTCTCTGATGCCAAGCATATTGAGATTCGGCCCGTTTATTACAAGTATTTTCATATTGTTCTCCATTTATCTGAGGGCGTCCGTTCCGTAGCGTGTGATGAGAAAATCCGCAATCACAAGCGCTGCCATTGCGTCCGCCACGGCTCTTGCCCTGTGAATAATCGCCGGATCGTGTCTTCCGGTAAGCTTTATTTCGGCATTTTTCTTTTCGCTGAGGTTTACAGTATTTTGCTTCTTAAAAATCGACGGTGTCGGCTTTATGGCTGTGTTAAATACGATTGGCATTCCGTTGGTAATGCCGCCATTTATGCCGCCGTTATTGTTGGTCTTTGTAATAACTTTTTCATTTTCGTAACAAAATGCGTCGTTTGCTTCGGAGCCTCTCAGGTCCGCAAAGCCGAATCCTGCGCCAAATTCAATGCCTTTCACCGCGGGAATCGAGAACATTCCGTGAGATAGCATTCCCTCTATCGTATCAAACCACGGCTCTCCGAGTCCCGGGCAAAGCCCGATTATCGCCGTCTGCAAAATGCCCCCGACGCTGTCGCCATCATCTGCTGCCTTTTCGACTTTCTCAATCATTTCAGCCTCTAGGTTTTCGTCAAGCACCGGAAAGCGAAGCCCTGCCAGCTTTTTGATGTCGCCCATATAATCTCTCTCGTCAAAGGTTCTGTCGGAGATTCCGGCGCAGCGCAGGATATGGGTTCCTATATAGATGTTCTTATCTTCCAAGGCTTTCATTGCTATGGCTCCCGCAGCAACAATTGCCGCCGTTATCCTGCCGGAAAAATGTCCGCCACCTCGATAGTCCTCGAAGCCCTCGTATTTGCAATGGCCGGTATAATCGGCATGAGAGGGTCTTGGAAGATTCGTAAACTCGGCATAATCTCCGCTTTTCGTATTTTTGTTTTTTATAATCAATGTAAGAGGCGTCCCGGTGGTTTTTCCGTTAAAAATACCGCTGAGAAATTCAACTTCGTCGTCTTCGCGTCTCTGAGTGGAAATCTTTCCGAAAGGCTTGCGCTGCGCCATTTTGCTTTGGATATATTCCTCGTCGATTGCGATTCCAGGCGTCAGGCCGTCTATAACCGCTCCCACCGCAGGGCCGTGGCTCTCGCCGAAAAGGGTTATGGTAAGTGCGTTTCCGAATGTGTTTTTCATGAAAATACCTCCATATATAGCGCTCTTAACTCGTCTTTCGTATGTTTTTCGAATCGAAAGCTTCCGGGTCTATCTACGTGAACCGTGCTCACCGCATTCCCTTCGGATTTCTTGTCATGCATGGCGATTTCTATTACCTTTTCTGCCTCTGCCTTGCATTCCGTTGGAAGATCCGCATGTTTTAGGACTTCTATGAGCCTGTTTCGCATGCCGGCTTCGCACATAGGAAGCATCCCAAGCGCCACCGCTTCGCCATGGAGAAAATCCGTGCAGCTTTCTATGCCATGTCCGAGAGTATGGCCGAAGTTCAGCGCCCTGCGAAGTCCTGCTTCCTTTTCGTCCTTTTCGACTATGTCTATCTTTATTCTAAGGGCGGCTTCTATAATCTCTTCGATGTTTTCCGGGTGTATACCCTCCGCCTCGATTCTTTCAAAGAGCATGGCATCTGATGTCAGCGCCATCTTGATGATTTCGGCGGCTCCGCAGGCAAATTGCCTCTTATCTAAGGTTTCGAGGAGCGACGGATCTATCAGCACGCCCCGCGGCTGATGAAACGCTCCCACGATATTCTTGATTCCGCAAAAGTCTATCGCGGTCTTTCCTCCCACGGAGGAGTCCACTTGAGAAAGCAATGTGGTCGGGATATTGTAAAAATCTATTCCCCTCATATAGCACGCCGCCGCAAATCCCGCAAGGTCGCCTGCCACGCCGCCTCCCAGGGCTACGATGGAGTCTTTTCTTGCAAAGCCCTCTGTGAGCATCCTCTCAAGAACAGTTTGCAGCATATCAAAGTTCTTCGAGGCCTCACCTTGCGGGATCGTGAGTATCGAATCCGTTTCGCAGCTTTCCGAAAGCACCCTTGCATATTCCTTTGGCACACCGTCGTCTGTTAGGATCAAAATCTTGCGATTCTTATCTTTTTCGCGGATTTTCAAGGTTTCGCAGGCGTTTTTCAATGCGCCTTTTTCCAGAACTATATCATAGCTGTCTTTTCCGAGGTTTAAAGGGATAATCATTTGTTTTCCTCCAGGTAGCAATCGTTCAAGTTGTTATATGCCCCGACGATTTTGATCTTGTCGCAGCAGCTTCTCATCTCTTCGATGCAGGCCTTGCCGTTTTCGTCATAGATGTCGCCTTCCGCCTCAACATAGAAATAATATTGCCACAGGAGCTCTTTCATCGGTCTTGAGCGGAGTGTGCGCATGTTGAATCCGTGTCTTCCGAGTATTGTCAGCGCCTGCGCAAGGGAGCCTGCTTCGTTTCTTGCGGTAAAAAGAAGTGAGAAGAACTGTTTTTTCTCTTTGTTATCCGAGGCTCTGTCAACCCTCGAAAATACCGCAAAACGTGTAGTATTTGTCCTGTCGTCGTTTATGCTTCTTGCAATCACAGAAAGTCCTGTCTTTTCGGCGGTTTCTGCGCTAGCAATGGCTGCAATGCTTCTGTCATTTTGCTCCCTCACATATTCCGCCGCAAGTGCCGTATTTGAATATTCCATTTCTTTCAGATTATGTTCTTTGATAAATGCGCTGCACTGAGAAAGGGCCTGCGGGTGGGTGACCACCGTCTTTACGTCCTCGATGCGCGTTTCCGGTATGCCCAAAAGGTCGTGGGTAACCGCCAAATCGTACATGCCGTTGACAAAGAGCGTCCCGAAAAACATCAGGTCGTTTACCTGATCCACGTCCCCCGCGAAGCTGTTTTCCACCGGAAGAACCGCGCAGTCGCAATCGCCCTTTTCCACCGCCTCATAAGCCTTTTTGAAGCTCCCGAAGGCAATGAGTTTTGAGCTTGGGAAGATCTTGCCAGCCGCAATGTGGGCGAAAGCCCCCTCGGTGCCGCAATATGCCACCGTAAGCCCTGCCATTATCCTGCTCTGATAGTTTCTCGAAAGCTCCATGACCTTCTTCTGAAAGTTATAATAATAGGACTGAATCTCCGGCTCAGAAATCCTCTCCGCTCCCTTTCGCAGGACCTCTTCCTCTCGTTTTGCGTCATATATCGGCAGGCTGTTTGCCTTTTTGTATTCGGCAACCTGCGCCGCAAGCCTCATGCGCTCCTCGAAAAGATGAGCGATCTTATCGTCCGTACTTGTGATATCTTTTCTTATTTCAGTTATATCTCTTACCATCGTTTTTCCTTTCGTTTGAGCGGTTAAAGCGCGCAGAAATGGCGATTTGTCGTAGTTTTTTTCTTTTGAATCCATCCCCAATAACCTCATAAGGGCAGTCCTAAGACTGCCCCGCTTCGATTTATAATAATAAAATTACAGATATGCGATCGCTTCGATCTCTATCAAAGCCTCCTTTGGAAGCTTCGCCACCTCTACTGCCGATCTCGACGGGTAATCGCCCGCGAAATACTCTGCGTAAACTTCGTTCATCCTAGCGAAGTCTGCCATATTATCCATAAAGCAAGTCGTCTTTATTATCTTGTCTAATCCGCTTCCTGCTGCCTCAAGTACTGCCTTGAGGTTGCTAAAGACCTGTCTTGTCTGTTCTTCGATACCGCCTTCTACCAAGGCTCCTGTTGCCGGGTCGATAGGAATCTGTCCCGATGTAATTATGATATTTCCGAGGATATTCGCCTGCGCATAAGGCCCGATCGCGGAAGGTGCTTTGTCTGTTGAAACTACTTTTCTCATTTTTTTCCTCCTAATGGCTATATGCTCTATATTAACGCATTTGGCCGCTCAATTCAATGGATTTTTTTATTTTCTTTGTGATGATTATGTAGCAAATAACATGCGCCATAGCCGTGATCGCCCATGTCACAGGATATGATGCATAGACATATTCCACATGGTGAAATGCCGGAAGCTGACATACCGTCAAAATCCAGACGATACGAAGCACGCACGCTCCGAGGAGCGAAACGATCATTGGCAGAACCGAATATCCAAGACCCCTTATCATCCCCGCCATGGTATCCATGATGCCGCAGATAAAATATGGAGCAGCGATAAATACCATTCGTCTCATACCTTCCGTAACTACGAGGTCGCTATCCGTATAAATTTCTAGAAGCGGCCTTCCGAATATGCATGTAAGGTTTCCTACCACAATTCCGGTAACTACCGCGCAGGATATCGAGCAGATAAGTATTTTTCTTATCCTGTCATATCTTCCTGCCCCCACATTTTGGCTGGTAAAGGAAATTGCCGCCTGATAAAAGGCATTCATTGCAAAATATGTGAAGCTTTCTATGTTGGCAGACGCCGCGCTCCCCGCCATGACATATTTTCCGTAGCTATTGATGGATGACTGTATAATTACATTTGACAGGGCAAAGAGCATTCCCTGAAAGCCTGCAGGAAGGCCTATTTGCAAAATCACCTTCATTTTCTGTTTATGGATTCGCAAAAGCTTTCTTTGCAATTTGAAAGCGTCATTTTCTCTGCATAGACAGCGCAAGATGAGAAATGCCGAAAGACATTGCGAAATCGAGGTAGCTGCCGCAACCCCGGCCACATCCATGTTTAGGGAGATTACAAAAAACAGGTTAAGACCCACGTTTAGCACCCCCGCAACCGCAAGGTACATAAGGGGTCTTGCAGTATCTCCCTTTGCGCGCAGAACCGCGCTCCCGAAGTTATATATCATTATTGCGGGCATTCCCGCAAAGTAAATTTTCATATAGATCGCCGAAAGCGGCAAAATTTCGTCCGGCGTTCCCATAGATGCAAGTATCGGTCTTGATATAAATATTCCGATTATTGCAAGTCCCATGCCGCATACGAGGCTCATAGCTATAGATGTATGCACCGTTTCGCTGACATCCTTGCCATTATGTGAGCCGCAATATCTTGCCGTCAGCACATTGGCTCCGATGGCAAGGCCCACAAAAAGATTTACCAAAAGATTTATGAGCGACGTTGTGGCTCCCACGGCTGCCAGCGAATTTTCTCCCGCAAACCGCCCGATTACGATGATGTCCGCCGCATTGAAGAGGAGCTGCAAAATGCTCGATCCCATCAGCGGCAGCGAAAATATCAACATTTTCTTCAGCACCGGACCTGCTGTCATATCGATCTCGTGCCGGCTTGCTTTTTCTTTCTTTTGGATTTCTTTTCTTTGTCCTTCTTCCGAAACTACCTCAAACTCACTCATCATATCCACCTTTTTGCATATCCACTCACAAAGGCAGCCTGTTAAGACTGCCCTTGTTTTCTCTAATCATCGATAAAATGTATTCTAAACTCTTTTGCATCCTCCGTCAATAGATATTGCAAAAACTATTTGTAATTACCTAGCGGCAAGTCTGAGCTGGCCGCAGGCGGCGTCGATATCGTCGCCGAGTTCCCTGCGAATCGTTGCCGGGATGCCGTTTTCGCTAAGCACCTTCTGAAAATGCAAGACCGCGCCGCGCTCTGCGGTATCATATCCTGTTTCCGCAACCTTGTTCAGCGGAATCAGATTCACATGGCAGAGCATGCCGGAGAGCCTTGAAGCAAGCATCTTTGCATGCTCCGTGCTGTCATTGACACCCTTTACCAATGTATATTCAAATGTAATGCGGCGTGAGGTTTTCTCTGTATATTCTCTGCATGATGCAAGCAAGGTTTCCATGGGATATTTTTTGTTTATCGGCATGATTTCGCTTCGCATTTCGTCATTTGCCGCATGAAGCGAGATTGCTAAGTTTACCTGCGGAAAATCCTCTGCAAACTGTAAAATTTTCGGAACGAGTCCGCAAGTTGAAACCGTGATGTTCCTCATTCCGATGTCAAGGCCATTCGGGTCGTTTATGATGCGAATAAACGAGGCCAAATTGTTATAGTTGTCAAAGGGCTCTCCCGTTCCCATCACGACTACATGGCTGATACGCTCGCCTGTCTTTCTCTGTGCGGCAAGTATCTGCCCGGCGATTTCTCCGGGCGAAAGATTCCGCTTCAGACCGCCTATGGTAGATGCGCAGAATCTGCAGCCCATTCTGCATCCCGCCTGCGAGGAAACGCAGATCGAATTTCCGAATTTGTATTTCATGAAAACGCTTTCGACTGCGTTTCCGTCTGCGAGAGCGAAAAGGAACTTGCGCGTGCCGTCAGTCCTTGAGACCTGCTCTCGCAAGACCGCAGGCAGCGAAAGGCTCGCAGAGCGAGCAAGCCGCTCTCGCAGGCTCTTTGGCAAATTATTCATATCATCAAACGACTCTGCGCCTAGCCTCAGGCTCCCGTCCTTTGCTATTCCTCCATAGATCCAGCCGAAAATCTGCTTTGCCCTAAACTTCGGCTCGCCGAGCGTCTCCGTCACGAAATTCTCTAGCTTTTTATACTCCAAATCGGTCAAGTTAGCCTGATTGTTCATGCTCCGTTTTCTCCCATTTTTTCAAAGTTCTCATCACAGGCCCTTTATGAAGTCGATCGCAGTTTGTATCACTGCTTCTCCGTTTTCGCCCTCAGGGCCACCGTTATGGATCTCGTGATAATAGCCCGGCCACTCGAGCATCGTGAAGCTTTTCGGATCCTGTAGCCTTGCAAATTCCCTGCTACCTTCGATGTCACATATCAAGTCCTTCGTGCCGTGCATGAGAAGGCATGGGATGTGCCTTGCCCTGCCGTTATCCTCGTTTGTGCCTTTTTCAAGTGCTGTTCCGATGGTGAACCCCTCGTAGGCACAGAGCGCCGTCGCATATGGGTGAACAAACGGGTCTTTCTTATATGGCCTTACATATTTGACATTGCCGAGCTTTTCTTCCGGAAACTCGGACTTGATTTTGAAGTTCGGAGCGACCTTTGTCAGAAGCTTTACCGCTGTCAAAAGGCCGCCGCTTACGGGGCGCACAAGCCGAATCCACGGCGCCGAGATAATATATCCTGCGGGCACGTCGTTATGCCCTCCGCGGGCGCGATAATCAAGCGTAATATTTCCGCCCATGCTGTGTCCATACATTACGATCGGTACTCCGGGATAAAATCCCTGAGCGTACTCAATCAAAGCGTCGATATCTTTGAGAACTTCCGCTCTCGGCGCGCAGGCTCCCCGCACTCCCTGCGAGCGCCCGTGTCCCCGAAGGTCCATAGAAACCACGGCGATTCCTGCTTTATTAAAGTATTCCGCAACGCGACTGAACCTGGCGGCATATTCACCTATTCCGTGTATCAGGCAAACCACATGACTTGGATTTTCGCAAGGGAAATGATACCCCTGCACGATGCAGTCTCTCTTTTCAAAATCGAATAGTTGATACATGTTTATACCTCTTTTTTGATATGTTACATATGATTATAACATACATCGCCGCCCGAAAACACCCCCACTCATCGCCTTTTTCATATTCTTGCGCGGCCTTGCGCAAGTCCTGTTAGCTTACGATATTATAATATGCTTTCGAGGTTATTCTATAAACGATTACGTAGAGCAATGCAAAGGCGCAGAAGCTGACCGCCGTTGTAATCAGGAAAAGCTGCGAATTTGTGAGCTGAAACAGAAGCAAAATCTTCTTTATCATCGGAAATGCAAATAGCAGGTGCAGCGCCGCCATGAAAAGCGGTAGAGCGAATACTGTGAGCACCTGTGAGTTTATGCTCTTTCGGATTTCTGCCTTTGTCATGCCCACCTTTTGCATGATGGCAAATTTGTTTCGGTCTTCGTAGCCCTCGGAAATCTGCTTGTAGTAGATGATCAGCACTGCCGCGAAAATGAATACGATGCTCAGCATAATCGCAAGGAAAAATAGTCCGCCGTAGCTTGCGTAAAATTCCGCGCTGCTCTTCGCATAGGTACTCATAGAATAAGAAAATTCTTCAATGCCGCGATCCATGAAAGCCTTGCCAAGGTCCGATGTAAATGCGTCTGCCAGTGCAATCTGTTCCTCATCCGAAAGCCCGTCGGTGTCAAAGTCATAGACTATACTCGCCGCAAACTTTGAATTTCCAAACTCGTCGGTTCCGCAGGCTTTTTCTAGCTTCTTCGCCATCTGGCCAAAATCATCCGTTACAATCAAAATTACAGGCATATTTTCGCCGGTAGCAAGGGTTTTCGCACCGTCAAATTCCGCACTGCCCTTCACCGAAAAGCTTCCGATATTCTCAATATTTATCGCATCCGATGCAAATTCCCCCTGCAAAGCGCTTGCAAGAACTTCGCCCTCGGAAAGGCTCGCACTGCCGCCTGTCATAGCGTTATAGTCCGAAAGGGGCATAAAAGAAAGCTTTGCAGTCTGAGCATCTCTTTCGCTGCCAGCCGCATTTGCAGGCGATATTTCAAAGCCTCCGTCGCCGTATGCCAGCGCGTAGTTGCTTATAATCCTGTAATTTTCAACATTTTGCGGTACTACCCCCTTTTCCCTTGCAAGCAAGTCCGTAATGCCTGTATAAAGCTCGAAATTTTCGTCAGAAAGCTTGGCGGCTTCGTTTATATAATAGCCTATATTGATTTCCCGCGGGTAGCTAACTTTTAGCGAGTTCGCCGTGCCGAAATACAGGCTCGTTGTGGATGAAAGCATCACAAGCACCATGGTCGCAAGAATGCAGATCGATGCAAGCCCCGCACCGTTTCGCTTCATTCTGTATGCCATGTTAGAGGTTGAGATGAAGTGACTGGCCTTGTAATAATATTTTTTATTATTCTGCAAAATTTTGCATAGCATCACAGCCCCTGCCACGAAAATCATATAAGTGGCGATTATCACCATAATCACCGCCCCGAAGAACCAAAACATCGCCGAAATCGGGTCGCTTACGGAAAGTGCAATATAATATGCTGCTGCAAGTAGGCAGAATCCGCCTATTCCGAAAGCCCAGTTTGCCTTGGGCGGCCTTTCGCCGTAATTTTCTGACTGCATAAGCGCCATTGCCGTGCTGAAACGAACCTGCCTTACGGAGTTGAGCATAAGGAGCAGGAAAATCCCCGCAAAAGCTGCAGTCGTAAGGGTGAGCGCCCCTAGGCTTACAAAAATATCATAGGAAATCCCAAGGTTAAGAACTTTTAGCAGCGCAAGCTCCGCAAGCTTTGAAAATGCAATTCCTAGGGCAAGTCCCGCAGTAAGCGAAATCACAAATGTAATGAAAACTTCCCACGCCAGTATGCGACAAATATTTCTCTTGCTCATCCCGAGCATATTGTAAAGCCCAAATTCTCTCCTGCGCCGTCTCATCAAAAACGAGTTGGTATAAAACAGGAAAATCACAGAAAATACGGTTATTACAATAGCTCCAAGTCCCATGGTAAGTTTCGTGGTTCTGATTCCGGCGGCGAGGCTAGCCGCCGCCTCGGAATTTTGCAAATAAAGCACGATATATAGCATCATCACCATGCCGATGCAGGTTAAAATATACGGCAGATACATTTTCCGGTTCTTTTTCATTCCGTCGCAGGCAAGGCTATAATAAAATCCCCTCTTCATTATCTCTCACCGCCCGTTGCTAAAATTGTCAAGGTCTGCGAAATTTTCTGGTACAGCGCATGCTTGCTGTCCTCCCCCTTATAAATCTGATGGAAAACCTCGCCGTCCTTGATGAACAAAACTCTCGAAGCAAAGCTTGCCGCCTTTACCGAGTGGGTTACCATGAGTATCGTCTGTCCGCCCCCGTTGATTTCCTCTAGCAGCGCAAGAAGCTCGTCAGAAGCCTTGGAATCAAGGGCTCCCGTAGGTTCGTCCGCAAGGATGATTTTCGGGTCTGTGATAAGCGCTCTTGCTACCGCCGCTCGCTGCTTTTGTCCCCCTGATACCTCGTAAGGATATTTTCTCAGCAGCTCTGTAAGTCCCAATCTCTTTGCAATGGGCGCAAGTTTATCCCGCATTTCCTCGTAGCGTTTTCCCTGAAGCACCAGCGGCAGATAGATATTGTCTTCGATAGAAAATGTGTCCAAAAGATTGAAATCCTGAAATACAAATCCGAGATTGTCCCGGCGAAATTCCGCAACCCGGGATTCCCCAATGGCGGAAATGTCCTTTCCCTCCAAGATAACCCGTCCACTCGTCGCCTTGTCAAGCGCCGCCAGAATGTTGAGCAAAGTGGTTTTCCCAGAACCTGATTCTCCCATGATTGCCACAAACTCGCCTTTTTCTACGGTAAAGTTCACATTCTTTAGCGCCTCCACCTTGTTTCCCCCAAATCGCGATTGATAGATCTTTTTCAGCCCGCTAACCTCTAGCATGTTCATTGTCATTCCCCCCTGCACTTTCATTTATCGTTTTCTGTTTCCCATGTCGTCATGCACGTAGCTCTCCGACCTTTTTCACATCTTAAGTATACCACAGTTTCCTTGTCAAATTCTTAACTTTTATTGATATTAGCTAATTTTTTTGTTAGACTGTTAGCGGGGTTTTACACGGATTTAATTTGGATTTAACATATATTTTACGATATATTGGGGAGGCTTGAAAAAGCCGGGAAGGCAACAAATGAATATATTTGACTTTATTTCTTTATTCGGCGGACTTGCGCTGTTTCTTTACGGTATGCGGCTCATGGGAGATGGGCTTCAGCAAGGCTCCTCCGGCACCCTCAAAAAATTCATGGAAAAAGTGGCAAATAATCCTCTGACAGGATTTTTGCTGGGGCTTTTGGTTACCGCGGTTATCCAAAGTTCCACCGCAACGATTGTGCTTACTTCGGGACTTGTAGGGGCAGGGATCCTCTCCCTTCGCCAGTCCATAGGCATAATTCTGGGTGCAAATGTTGGAACCACGGTTACCGGGCAGATCATCAGACTTCTGGATATAGACGGCGACGCTTCTTCGTGGCTTAATATTTTCAAGCCCTCCACGTTAGCGCCGGTTTCTGCGATAATCGGCATCCTTATCATCATGACTCTAAGCTCCACCAAGTCGGACATCATCGGCAAGGTGGCAATGGGATTTGGCATACTATTTACGGGACTTCTCAACATGACGGCTGCGGTGGCTCCTCTCTCAGAATCGGAGACCTTCGCAAGGCTCTTCATCCAGATGGCGGACACGCCCGTTCTTGGCTTTCTCGTAGGAACAGGGGCTGCTTTTCTTATTCAAAGTTCTTCGGCTACAATCGGTATTTTGCAGGCGCTTTCGGTGACCGGAGCCCTGACTTTCAGCTCGGTTTATGCTATAATCATAGGCGTAAATATGGGGGACTGCATTACCACGGCGATCGTCTGCTCCATCGGCTCAAAGGCTGACGCAAAACGTACCGGAATGATTCATATTCTGTTTAATATTGCGGCATCCGTGCTGGTTATCGCCTCGATTATGATTTTGCGCGAGACCGGGGTTCTAGACGGAATCTGGAATGCAAGAATCACCTCCGGTGGCATCGCTAACGCCCATACGCTGTTCAGGCTTTTTGCGGCAATCGTTCTTCTTCCTGTGTCGCTTCAGTTTGAAAAGCTGGCAAAACTCATCATCAAGGACGACAAATTTGCAAATGATATTGACGAGGAAATTCAGCAGCTTGACGAAAAGCTCTTCGCATCGCCGGCTCTTGCTCTTTCCAGTATCAGCGGCGTTATCTCAAAGATGGCGACCCTTGCGGTTTATGGCGTAAAGGTTTCGCTTAGGACCATTCGCAATTACGACCGGGAGGCAGTTGATGAGATAAACAGAAACGAAGATTATATAGACATGCTGGCGGACAAGGTTGACAATTACATGATCCGCTTCTCGCCACATGTTCCGAAGGGCGAAGACAGCAACCTACTGAATTATTACATACAATGCTTCTCTGAATTTGAAAGAATCGGAGACTATGCCATGAATATAACCGAGGCGGCAGCAGAAATTGCCGATAAGAATATAGAATTTTCTCCGGTAGCCCACCAGGAGCTTGCGGTTCTTGGGGAAGCCTGCGCCCAGGTCCTCGACTACTCCTACAAAGCGTTCACGAAGCTCGATGCGGTAGCCGCAAAAAAAATCGAGCCGCTCGAAGAGGTAATCGACGACCTCGTTTCTCAGCTTCGTTCCAATCATATCGAGCGTTTCAAAAATGGAGACTGCACGGTTCACGGCGGCATCACATTCCTCGATATCTTGGTAAATGTGGAGCGCATATCCGACCAGTGTTCCAATATCGGCATCGACACTCTTGCCATCACAGAGCCGAAAGCTGTGCAGAACCAGCACGATTATACGAAATATCTGCACAGCGGCCAGGATGAACATTTCAATGAGCTCTATCGCAAGTATCATGCAAAATACTTCGATCTTTTGGAGGCTCCGGGATATACGGATAATTTTTAGAGTACCTTTTCGAGGAAGCTTTTCGTTCTTTCTTCTTTCGGGCTGTCAAAGAGCTCAGCAGGCTTTCCCTCTTCGACAATTGCGCCGTCTGCCATAAAGATCACCCGATCCGCAACCTCTCTTGCAAAGCCCATTTCGTGGGTCACGACGATCATGGTCATTCCCTCTGCGGCAAGCTCCCGCATTACGTCTAGAACCTCTCCTACCATCTCAGGGTCAAGGGCAGAGGTGGGCTCGTCAAAGAGCATCACATCAGGCTGCATCGCAAGGGCTCTTACGATTGCAATACGCTGCTTCTGACCGCCGGAAAGCATATTGGGAAACTCGTCCTTCTTGTCTTCCAGTCCTACCCTCGCCAGCAGTTTCATGGCAGTCTCCTTCGCCTCGGTTTCGCTCATCAGCTTCAGGGTCACCGGCGCCATCATGATATTTTGGATTACCGTCTTATGTGGGAAAAGGTTGAAATGCTGGAACACCATCCCCATCTTCTGCCTGTGGAGGTTGATGTCCACATCCTTTGAAGCCAAATTCACGCCGTCAAAATATATTTCTCCCGATGTAGGCTCTTCGAGCATATTGAGACTTCTGAGCAGTGTGGATTTTCCGGAGCCCGAAGGGCCGATGATTGCCACCACTTCGCCCCTTTGCACGTCCAGATTGCAATGGTTCAGCGCCACGATTTTGCCGCCGTTATATTCTTTTACCAAGTCTTTTACTGAAATAATCAAGTTAGCGTTTGTCTCCACGGCGCATCCTCCTTTCGATATGTTCGATAACCTTTGAGGTCGGGTAGTTGATGATAAAGTAAATAATCGCCGCCAGCATAAACGGTCCAACGGAAATATATGTGGAGCCGCCGATCATCTGCGCCGTCCACATGATTTCTGCCATGCCGATGAACATACAGATCGAGCTTTCCTTGATCATTGTAACCACTTCATTTGCCAGGGCCGGAAGCACGTTTTTGATCGCCTGAGGCAGGATAACCAGCTTCATGCTCTGGGACTGTGAAAGCCCAAGGGAGCGAGCCGCCTCCATCTGCCCGCTGTCGACTGCCAAAATTCCCGCACGGAAAATCTCCGCAACATAAGCGGAGCTATTCAGCGCCAGCGCCACAATGCCGGGTACGAATCTGGTTGAATCGATGAATCCAAAAAGCGTCATCTTCGGCACCGTTATGTAGTTAAATACGCCAAAATAGATGATCGTAAGCTGAACCAGCATAGGCGTCGAACGGAAGGCTGCAATATATGCCCCCGAGATCCACCTTATCGGTCTTCTTTTGCTGAGTCGCATGGTCGCAAGAAGCAGCGCCGGAAGCACCGCCAGCAATACAGATACTACAGAAAGAATCAGGGTATATTCGACACCCTGAAGCACTGCGTGACCATATTTGGGTAAAAACTTGAAGTTAAAAAAAGCATAGGCAGGCATATCGGAAAATATACTCTGCCACCAATCCCAAAACATAGATTTTGTTCCTTTCTCGGTTCGTTCAATTTTGATATATGCGGTTATAAATAAGTATACTAACCGCAAGGAGTTATGCGATTAGTATACCACATTTCATACACTTTGTATATCTTTATTATTTTCGCTTATTATTCTGCGGAAACTTCTTCTAAGATGTCAGCCTTGGCTTCTGCATTTGCCTTGAACTCTTCGATTTTGTTTTCTTCGGTGAGTTTTGCGATAGCCTCGTTGATCTTAGGAAGGAGTCCCTTAGGGTCGCCCTTTGCAACTGCTACGCAAACCTCTGCGGAATCGCCAAGTTCGTCAAAGCTGAGAGCTACGAGGTCATCGTTGCTTGCCTGATATTGCTGTGCTACGGAACCGTCTACGAGGATGGCGTCAACCTTTCCGTAGGAAACTTCTTTTACAAGGTCGAGAACGCTCTGGAGTGCAACTGCGTCTACATCGGCAATTTCGCTGATGATCTCATACTTTGTGGTCGCTGTCTGAGCACCGATGGTCTTGCCTTCGAAGTCGCTGTAAGATGTGTACTGGTCAGCATTTTCTTTCTTAACGAGGAACTGCGGAGCAAGCTCTGTCAGATATGGATCGGAGAAGTCAGCCGCTTCTTTTCTTTCGTCTGTCGCTTCGATGTCAGCAAGGACGATGTCGAACTGTCCCTTGCCAAGAGCCGTAAGAAGGTTATCAAAAGACATATTCTCTGTCTGAAGTTCTACTCCCATGTAATCTGCGATATATTGAGCAACATCAACATCGATGCCGCCATAAACCATTTCGCCGTTCTCATCAGGATACATGAATTCGAACGGAGCATAGTCTGCGGATGTGCCGAATACGAGGGTCGTCATCTCTTCTGTCTGAGTTTCTTCTTCTGCGTCGCTACCGCAAGCTGTAAGCGTGCAGAGAGCGAGGATCATGATAAGCGATACTGCCAAAATTTTCTTGAGTGTTTTTGATGTTTTCATTTCTTTTCTTCCTTTCAAAGTTTTATCTTACCCTTATTTGGCAAAAACATGTGCGTGTCCTTGTCAAATAAGGGTATATTCTAATTTATCTGCTGTTTTCCAACAACATGGCTAAGTATACACCTCTATGAATAAAAATGCAATACCTTTTTTGAAATTTTTTCAGGATTTTTTCTCAATTCCGTTTTTCCTTGCGAAATCATCCTGCTAATAGTATAATAATGAAATGAAAATCCTAAATGAAACGAAACCTACGCAGGAGGCTATATAGATGAAGCTTATAAACATATTGAAACAAGAAACACTTTCTCTTTCCTTTGAGGTATTCCCGCCGAAGCAGGATACCGCATTCGATAGCGTAAAACGCGCTACGGAGGAAATTGCAAAGCTCAGGCCTGCCTTTGTCAGCGTAACCTACGGAGCAGGCGGCGGCACGAGCCGGTATACTCTCGACATCGCGAAGAATATCAAGGATTCCTATGGTGTGCAGACTCTCGCACATCTCACATGCGTCTCTTCGACGCACGAAACCGTCCAACAGAAAATCGAGGAAATACGCTCAGCAGGCATCGAGAATGTGATGGCTCTTCGAGGTGATATACCCGAAGATATGGATCTTTCGCACCGGGACGCCTGGGCTTATCACCATGCGATCGACCTGATCCGCCAGCTCAGGGAAAGCGGCAATGACTTTTGCATCGGCGGTGCATGCTATCCGGAGAAACATCCCGAGAGCCATAACCAAAAGGAAGATATAAAATATCTCAAGGAAAAGGTAGATGCAGGCTGCGAATTTTTGACCACCCAGATGTTTTTTGATAACAATCTGCTTTATAATTTTCTTTATAAAATTCGCGAAGCGCAAATCACGGTTCCCGTGGTTTGCGGCATCATGCCAATTACCAATGCCAATCAGGTGGAGCGAGCACTGAAGCTATCGGGTTCGCATGTTCCTCAGCGTTTCAAGAGCCTCGTGGATAAGTTCGGCCATGATCCTGCCGCAATGAAGCAGGCAGGAATCGCTTATGCGACCGACCAGATCATCGATCTTTATGCAAATAATGTGAATAATGTGCATGTTTATTCAATGAACAAGCCGGATGTTGCACAAAAGATTCAGGAAAATCTCTCGGATATCCTTGGAAAATAGCCGGATACTAACCGGATACTAAAATGTATGCAAATAAATGATATGAATAATATGATAAAATACAGAGTATAAAGAGTATAAATATGGATCAAATTATTTTTACAAAAAATTATCCCCCGCCGCCCCTGAGCAGGCGGGAAATCTTGCGATATATGCGCTGCGAAGATGCGGCAGACAATGTTTCAGGTCTCATCGATGAGTCACTTTCTGAGATGCTGCCGCTACTTGTCTACAAGGTATGCTGGCGGACTTTTCCGGTCAAAGAGATAGAAAGCGGGCTTGACCTTGGATTTATGCAAACGGAAAGCCGCGATCTTATGCACAATTTGCAGGCTTGCGAGAGGTTCATCCTATTTGCTGCCACCATCGGGCTTGCTACGGATCGCCTCATCACAAAATATGGCAGGCTATCCCCTGCGAAGGCTCTGTGCATGCAGGCGATCGGCGCGGAGCGCATCGAGTCTGTGTGTGATGAATTCTGCGATGAGCAAAGGCAAAAATACGAGGCTGAAGGCCTCGCAATGAAGCCCAGATTCAGTCCCGGCTACGGGGACTTTCCGCTCGAAGCACAAAGAGATGTCTTCAGAGCACTCGATTGCCATCGCAAGATCGGACTGTCGCTCAACGACAGTCTTTTAATGAGCCCTAGCAAATCAGTATCAGCGATAGTCGGCCTTTCGCAGAAAGAGACAATTGCGAAGGCAAGAGAGAAAGCTATGCCTGCGGATAAAAATGACTTCCACCTTCCACCTGCAGGATGCAAGGCTTGCAGCAAAACGGACTGCGAATTCAGGCAAGCTTAGCTTCTATTTTCGATAGGCTTTAAGAATTTTTCTATTTATATAAATTTAGCCGCGCGCTGCGGCGGAACGGAGATTTTTATGAATATCTTAGATTATATGAAGGATCACCTGCTTTATCTTGATGGCGGCATGGGCACCCTGCTTCAGGATGCGGGCCTTGCTGCCGGAGAATATCCTGAGCGCTGGAATCTCAGCCATCCCGAGGTAATTCAGCGCATCCAAAGAGAATATTTCGAAGCGGGAAGCAATGTGGTAGCAACCAATACCTTCGGCGCGAACGCATTGAAGTTCTCGCATGATGAGCTTGCAAAGATAATAGCAGCTGCCGTGCATAATGCAAAGGCGGCGCGGGATATGGCAGAATCTTCGCAGGCAAAATATATTGCTCTTGACATAGGTCCATCCGGAAAGCTTCTAAAGCCATACGGTGATCTTGACTTCGAAGATGCTGTCGCACTCTTTGCCGAGATTGTAGAGCTCGGAGTGAAAAACGGAGTGGATCTTGTATATATCGAAACCATGAGCGACAGCTACGAGACGAAGGCGGCGCTTCTTGCCGCAAAGGAAAACTCACATCTTCCTGTTTTCGTTTCGAATGCATATGGAGAGGATGGAAAGCTCATGACCGGCGCCTCCCCTGCTGCAATGGTTGCATTGGCAGAAGGCATGGGTGCAAATGCCATCGGTGCAAATTGCTCCCTCGAGCCGAAACAGCTGAAGGGCGTTGTCAGCGAGCTTCTTGAAAATGCTTCGATTCCGGTATTGCTAAAGCCAAATGCCGGTCTTCCTCAGGAGGCAGATGGCAAGGCAGTTTATTCGACGCTGCCTGCTGAATTTGCATCCGATATGGCAGAATATGTCCGTCAGGGAGTCCGCATAGCGGGCGGCTGCTGCGGCACAACGCCTGCATATATCCGAGAAATAGTAAAGGCTACCTGCGAAATTCCGCCCGTAGCTCTTACGGATAAGGAAATCACCTGCGTTTCCTCCTATACTCATGCGGTCAAGTTTGATGCGCAGCCGCTCCTGATCGGCGAACGAATCAATCCTACCGGCAAGAAACGCTTCAAACAGGCTCTAAAGGAGCATGACATGGATTATATTCTCCAGGAGGGAATCCGCCAGCAAGAATGCGGCGTTCATATTCTGGATGTAAATGTAGGACTACCGGAAATCGACGAGGTAAAAATGCTGCGAGAGTCCCTGCAGGAGCTTCAGGCCGTAATCGACCTGCCCCTTCAGATAGACACCTCGGATGCCGAGGCTATGGAGGCAGCGCTGCGGATCTACAACGGCAAGGCCATGATAAATTCCGTAAATGGCAAGGAAGAATCCATGAGAACGATATTCCCTCTCATGAAAAAATACGGCGGGCTTGCGGTTGCTCTCACGCTCGACGATAATGGCATACCCAAAACCGCGGAGGAACGCGTTGAAATAGCAGAGAATATCCTCGCCTGTGCTGCCGAATATGGCATAGACAAAAAAAATATTATATTCGATACCCTTGCGATGACCGTCAGCGCAGAGCCCGGTGCTGCGATACAGACGCTCAAGGCTCTCCGAACTATAAAGCAGGATCTGGGTTGCCATACATCCCTTGGTGTATCAAATATCTCCTTCGGGCTTCCAAAGCGCGATGCGATAAATGCAGCTTTCTTTACCTGCGCCCTAGAAAACGGTCTGTCTGCTGCCATCATGAATCCTTTCGCGCAGGATATGATGAAATCATATTATGCATTCCGCGCGCTGCATATGATGGACGAAAGCTGCAGCGACTACATAAATTTTGTTTCATCACTTCCGGAAAATGCACCGGTGCAGTCAAATTCGCAAGCGGGCGATAGCGCGGCAGGAGATACCGCTGACTATAAATCGGCTCTGCAGCGCGCTATCGCCCGCGGCCTGAAGGATCAGGCCGCGGAGCTTACCGAGCAGCTGCTGGCAAGCGTAGATCCTCTTGAGATCATACAGAAGGAAATAATACCTGCACTGGACATTGTCGGCAAGGGCTTCGAAGAGAAGCGAGTTTATCTGCCACAGCTCCTGATGGCAGCAGAGGCTGCCAAATCATCATTTGAGAAGATAAAAGCGCGTATGTCAACGGAAACCGTTGCAAGCAAGTGTCCCGTGGTCATAGCTACCGTGCGCGGAGACATTCACGACATAGGCAAGAATATAGTGCGGCTTTTGCTCGAAAATTATGGTTTTGAGGTCATTGACCTCGGCAAGGACGTGCCTCCGCAGGAAATCCTGGATGCGGTTATCAGCCACCACGCTCCGGCTGTCGGCCTCAGCGCATTGATGACCACCACGGTTCCCGCAATGGAAGAAACCATTGCCCTTCTCAACGAAAAAGCGCCGTGGTGCAAGGTCGTGGTCGGTGGTGCCGTCCTCAATCAGGAATATGCAGACCGCATAGGCGCCGACCGTTATGCGAAGGAAGCTATGGAGACCATACGATTTTTTTCTTTAATATGTTGATATTATATCACAAATAGCATATAATTTACTTGCAATAGAAATGAAAGGAGAGGCAGTCACACAAGTTTGATTGTACAGGAAAAGATGATAAAAGTAATTATAATGGCCCCGAAGGGCAAGATGGACTCTCTAATTTTGGAGGAAGCAGTAAAGTGCAAGGATATCGAAGTTGTCGCTGCAGTGGGTCCAAAAGGCAGAGACTACATAGGAACCGAAATCTGCGGAGTTATGGTCTACGATGATCTGGATGCGATAATTGACAAATGTGATCTGGTCGTGGACTTTTCCGGAGCGAATATCGCTATGGATGTACTGGATGTTTGCCTTGCTCACAACAAGGCGCTTCTTGAGGGCAGCACCGGATTTACACCGGAAATGAACCAAAAGATCGAAGATGCAAGCAAAAGGATTCCGCTCCTGAAGGCTGCAAATACCTCCTTTATGGTAAATGTCCTGATGAAGATTCTGGAATTCGCAGCGAAGAATCTACACACATCCTGCGATATCGAAATCATGGATATTCACGATAGAAACAAGCTCGATGCACCCAGCGGAACGGCTCTGGAAATGGGCGAAGCTATGGCACATGCTGCCGGTATCGATATTTCGAAGATCCAGTTTCATTCCGGACGCATGGGAGATTGTCCTAGCACGCATACCATATACTTCGGCGGCATAGACGAGAGAATCGAAATCTCCCACCAGTCCTATACGGGAAGATGCTTCGCAATCGGCGCTTGCAGAGCGATAGAATTTATGGAAGGAAAAGGCATCGGAATGTATACCATGGCCGACGTGGTTGAATAAAAGCCGGAAATTATATAGTTACAAACCGCGCAAGCAGCACGGAAAAAATGGCTCCAAGCGGAGCCATTTTTCGTGCTATTGATATTTTGGTTATAATTTCTGAGCATGGCCGAAGAAATTATATAGTTTCAACCTTGCGCCAACGGCGTAAAAAAAGCGACCTCAATGAGGTCGCTTTAATATAATCGAAGAAACTCTACTTCGTAGTTGCATCATACAGCGCTTCTGCGTTATCCCATTCCTTCATGATTTCAGGGATTACCTTGTAGAGGTCGCCTACGATTGCGTAGTCGGCAATTTCCATGATAGGAGCGTCAGGATCCTTGTTGATAGCTACGATGCAGTTTGAAGTCTGCATACCTGCAAGGTGCTGAATAGCTCCGGAAATGCCGCAAGCAAAGTAGATTTCCGGCTTAACTGTCGTACCTGTCTGACCTACCTGGTGGGAGTGATCGATCCAGCCTGCGTCTACAGCAGCACGGGATGCGCCAACAACTCCGCCAACCTTGTCAGCAAACTGCTTCATGAGGTCGAAACCGGAAGCATCTCCAAGACCACGACCGCCGGAGCAGATGATCTTAGCGTCTGTAAGGGAAACCATTTCCTTAGCGGACTTAACGATATCCTTGATTTCGATTCTGATGTCGGAAGCTTTGATATCAGGCTTAACGTTAACGATTTCGCCCTTAGCTCCAACCTGTCTTTCCTGTTTCTGCATAACGCCAGGACGAACTGTGGACATCTGCGGTCTTGTCTTCGGGCAGATGATGGTAGCCATGAGGTTACCGCCGAATGCCGGACGAGTCTGCTTGATTCCTGTTGACGGGTCGTTAGGGTCAAGTGTGGATGTATCAAGTGTAGTATTAGCCTTTGCGAACTCGATGTACTTGGAAACCTTAACGTCAAGGTGAGTACAGTCAGCAGTAAGACCTGTATTGCATCTTGCTGCGATACGAGGTGCGAAGTCACGACCGATATGAGTTGCGCCGTAAAGAACGATTTCTGGCTTATATGTGTCGATGAGCTGCTTCATAACCTTTGTATAACCGTCGGTTGTGAAGTTTTCGAGTAACGGATCCTGAACCATGTAAACCTTTTCAGCACCGTATTCGAAACATTCCTGTGCAAGGTGGTCGATATTGTTACCGATAAGTACTGCACAGATCTGAGTATCGTCGCTGATGTCCTTAGCGAGCTTCTTGCCTTCGCCGAGAAGTTCAAGAGCTACATTCTGGATCTTGCCGTGTCTTTGTTCTGCGAATACCCAAATGTGCTTGTAAGCGGAAAGGTCAACCTTTTCAGCTTCCGGAGCAGCTTCGATAGCGTCGAATTTACATTTTGCGATACAAGCATTACAGTTTGTACATTTGGCTTCGTCTACGATCGCGAGTCTGTTCTCGATCTTGAGAGCGTCGAACGGGCAAGCCTTTACGCAGAGGGAACAGCCTTTACATTTATCTTTTAAAATTTTAATTGCCATTTTGTATTCCTCCTCCTAATTAGATGATGTGCTTACCCTTAAGCTGAATCAGTAAGTTCTTAGCCTGTTCGTTTTCAGTGTCGCCTGCTACCTTCTGACCAGGAGCCTTCGGAGCCGGTGTGAACGATCTGAATACGTTTGTCGGGGAAGCTTCAAGACCTACTTTATTAAGGTCTACTTCGATATCCTTAGCGTTCCAGATCTTGATGTCCTTTTCGCCAAAGATACCCTTCATGTTCATGTATCTCGGTTCGTTAAGTTCCTTGATAGCAGTCAACATGCAAGGAGTTTTGATTGCGATAAGTTCATAGCCGTCTTCGAGCTGTCTCTTAACGGTGATGTCCTTAAGGTTATCTTCAATCTTGAATTCTTCTACATATGTAACCTGCGGAAGATCCAATTTTTCTGCGATTTGCGGACCTACCTGAGCGGTATCTCCGTCGATAGCCTGACGACCTGCAAAGATCAGGTCAGCAGGGCCGTTTTCTTTTTCCCATTTTTTGATTGCAGCTTCGAGAGTGTTGGAAGTTGCCCATGTGTCGGAACCGCCTACTGCTCTGTCGGAAATGAGAACGCCTTCGTCAGCACCCTTTGCGATACATTCGAAAAGAAGGTCTGTTGCCTGAGGAGGTCCCATCGAGATAACCGTTACGGTTACGTCTTTATATTTGTCTTTAATTTTTAATGCTTCTTCGAGAGCGTTGTTGTCATCGTGGTTAAGGATTGATGGAACACCGTCTCTGATTAATGTTCCTGTTTTAGGGTTAATCTTGATAACGTTTGTATCAGGAACTTGCTTTGCGCATACGATAATCTTAAATGCCATTTGTTTCTCCTCCTACCTTATTTCTTGAAAGTCTTGCCGGCGATTACCATTCTCTGAACTTCGGAAGTACCTTCGTAGATCTCAGTAATCTTAGCGTCTCTCATCATTCTTTCAACCGGATAATCCTTGGTATATCCGTATCCGCCGTGGTACTGTACACACTTGGTGGTTACAGCCATTGCAGTTTCTGCGGCATACAGCTTAGCCATTGCAGCAGCTTCGCTGTACGGAAGGTGTCTATCCTTCATGTCGGCAGCTCTGTAAACCAGAAGTCTTGCAGCTTCGATTCTTGTCTTAAGGTCAGCCATTTCGAACTGAAGCGCCTGGAACTGGGAAAGCTTCTTGCCGAACTGCTTTCTTGCCTGCATATATTCAACTGTTACGTCGAATGCGCCCTGAGCGATACCAAGAGCCTGAGAAGCGATACCGATACGGCCGCCGTCAAGCGTGCTCATTGCAACCTTGAATCCGTCGCCAACCTGTCCGAGAAGTCTGTCTTCCGGAATTGCGCAGTTCTGGAAAATAAGTTCTGTAGTGGAAGATGCGCAAATACCCATCTTATCCTCTGTCTTACCGATGGAGAAACCTTCATCGCCTTTTTCTACGATAAATGCGGAAATTCCGTGGTTTCCTTTTTTCTTATCTGTCATAGCCATTACAACGAAGGTGTCGGCATATCCACCGTTTGTGATGAATACCTTGGCTCCGTTGAGGATCCACTTGCCGTCTACAAGTTCTGCTCTTGTCTGCTGTCCGGATGCGTCTGTACCTGCGTTAGGTTCGGTCAAGCCGAATGCGCCGAGTTTCTTGCCGGAAAGTAAGTCAGGAAGATATTTCGTCTTCTGCTCTTCTGTACCATAGTTGAAGATTGGCCAGCAGCAAAGTGAAGTGTGAGCAGAAACGATAACGCTTGTGGATGCGCATACTCTTGCTAACTCTTCTACAGTGATTGCATAGGAGATGTGATCTCCGCCTGCTCCGCCGTACTGTGTAGGGAATGGGATTCCCATCAAACCATACTTAGCCATTTTTTCTACTGTCTCAACCGGGAATCTGTGTTCCTTGTCGATGTCAGCAGCTAAAGGTTCAACTTCGTTAGTGGCAAATTCTCTTACCATTTTTCTTACGAATTCTTGTTCCTTCGTCAGTTGAAAGTTCATTTAAATGCCTCCTTAAATTATTAATAACGGCCTTTCCCTTCTTGCAAAAGACAGAGGCCTGTTTTTAACTTGTTAGCCTGTGTTAAAAGCATAACAACATACATCATTATTAAACCACTTTTTGGCCGATCTTGCAAGCATATTTTGCGATTTTTCGCGGAAATATTCTTTTTTCACCGAATGTATACCAAATCCATAAAAACTTGTCCAAATTATCTACAAAAGCAACAACGGTCGTATAATAAACCCTACTTTCTGCAAAAGGATATTGCGCCATGTGGCAGGTGCATGCCATGTCAATAGCTTTCTTTATTCATCCTACTCAGGGATGATATTGACTATTTCCTGTGCCTTTATTGCGGCTTCGATCAATGCCTCGCAGTCCAGTTTGCTCTCGGACTCCAAAATTCGTTCGAGCCTTGGCTTCGTGGCAGGATGCTTCGGCAGGAATACCGTGCAGCAGTCCTCATATGGCTGTATCGAAGTCTCAAATGTGCCGATTTCTTCCGCCTTTGCCATGATATCGACCTTATCCATTGCTATCAGCGGGCGCATCACCGGAAGGCTCACGCTGGCATCCGTAACCACGAGTGCTTCTGCAGTCTGGCTTGCCACCTGTCCGAGATTTTCTCCCGTAATAAGCATCTGGCAGCCCGTGTCCTTTGCGATTCTCTCGGCAATTCGCATCATAAATCTGCGGACCAAAATAGTTGTTTCCTCTTCAGGGCAGTTTGTTACGATTGCCTCCTGTATCGGCAGAAGATTTATCACATGCATCTTAAATCTGCCGCAGTATGTGGCGAGAATCCTTGCGAGGTCCTCTACCTTTTCCTGAGCTCTTTGGCTCGTATACGGATAGGAATGGAAGTGCACCGCCTCGATGAGCATGCCGCGTTTTGCCATCATCCATGTCGCCACGGGGCTATCTATTCCTCCCGAAAGCAGGGTCAGTCCCTTGCCGTTTGTCCCCAGAGGAAGCCCCCCGAATCCTGGAATTTTGCCCTCATATATGTATGCACGGTCGTGGCGCACATCAACATGCAGAAGGACATCCGGTTCATGTACATTTACCTTCAGAACCTTGCATCCGATGAGGATCTTTGCGCCGATGATTCTGCCTATTTCCGGAGATTTTACCGGGAAGTTCTTGTCGGCACGTTTTGCCTCAACCTTGAATGTTCCTATGCCTCTTTCGGAAATCAGCTTTTTCATGTAGCTAACTGCTTCCTCGCCGATCGCATCAAGCTCAGGCTGTGCCTCTACCGCCTTGCTTATGGAAGCAACACCGAAGACCTTTGAGATTTCCTTTATGATTGCATCGATTGGGAGCTCCTTGTCCGCCCTCACGAAAATCAGGCCCTCGCTGCGCCTTACATCGGCGCCTCGAAATGACTTGAGATTGTTTTTGATTCTATCCGCCAGCATTCTCTCAAAATACGGCTTATTCATGCCCTTGAGGGCGACCTCGCCGCACCTGACGATCAAGATATTTTGCTCATTCATAATTTTTCCTTTCTAAGTTTCCAAACAATGGCGAGTGAAGCCACAGAAATCATCCGCGACGAGGACTAAATGCCAAAGACTTCTTTGCCCTTCCTCTCCGATAATATACTTTTGGGGCAGGTCACAAAGTGTCGAAGGCATGATTCCGCAGGAGCGGCTACGATTTCGTGGTCGAGGGAGCCAGATTGTTTGTAGAAACTTGGTGCGTTCTCAGGCGCACGTTCGCCAAGTTTCCAAACAATGGCGAGTGAAGCCACAGAAATCATCCGCGACGAGGACTAAATGCCAAAGACACATTTGTGACCTGCCACTCTGACTGTTATCGAAAGCTTCCCAGCCTCCTGAATCTCGTCACCGCAGCCTTCACCTTACATGCGACATATTCCATCTCTTCCTTCGTATTAAACTCGCTGAAACTGAATCTTATGGCGCCTTCGATTTCCTTTGGCGAAAGCCCCATCGCATTCAGAACATGCGAGCCCTTCGCAGAGGAATGATTCGAAGCGCATGCAGAGCCTGTGGATACATAGATCCCGTCCTGCTCCAATGTATGCAGCAGCACCTCGCCTCTCGTCCCAAGAAATGAGATGTTAAGCACCGATGGGCATGCGTCCTGATCCTGCGGGCTATTTATCGCAATATCCGAAATTTCGTTCTTGATAAGCATGAGGAGATAGTCTCTTGCCTCTTTCATGGCTTCTATCCGCCTGTCAAAGCTAGAATCTGCTATTTCGCATGCCTTTCCGAATCCGATGATCCCGGGCGTATTTTCGGTACCTGATCGCTTATGTCTTTCCTGCCCGCCGCCCAGCATGAACGCTGGGAGGTTTTGGCCTTTTCTGATATAGAGCGCGCCCATTCCCTTGGGGCCATGTATCTTGTGCGCGCTCATAGACAGAAAGTCTACGCCGGCATATTCTCCTGCCATGTTAAGCGGAATCTTGCCAAGCGCCTGGACCGCATCGGAATGCAGCCATATATCGGTCCCGCTCTTGCGATTATATTCGTCCTTTATTTTGGCTATTTTCTTTATCGGCATCATAGTGCCTGTCTCGTTATTTACAGTCATAACAGAGATTAGAATCGTCTCATCGTCGATTGCATTTCTAAGCCCTTCAATATCGAGCCTGCAGAGCCTGTCGACTCCGATATATTCGACCTTGTAGCCCATAGACTCAAGCTTTTTCGCAGGTTCCAGTATCGCAGGATGCTCTACCGCAGAAATTATTATCTTGTTTCCGCGCCGTTTCTTCGCCCCGGCTGCTCCCATGAGGACCGTGTTGTCCGATTCCGTGCCGCATGAGGTGAAGCAGATTTCCTCATCCGATGCTCCTATGAACTTTGCCAGCTTGTGGCGCGATGCCTTGACTTCTTTTTCTGCTGCGAGTCCGAGCGAATGTAGTGACGAAGGATTGCCGAAGTTTTCGCGCATGGCAGATTGCATCGCATCCGAAACCGCATCATATTGTCTTGTTGTCGCGCTGTTATCCAAATAAACTAACATATATCTTCCTCTTCTGCCTCGCCTACTCCCGTAAAAATATTCATCCATTTTTTTGTGAAGTAGCGATAATAGCAAATTATAATCTTTATCACATCCGCTATGGCAACCACAGCCATTGCCCAGTGCAGCGGCAAATTCAATGCCAGGACGCTGATATATGCCAGCGGAACCTGAATACCTATATTAAATGCCACATCTACATACATGCAAAACATAGTATCTCCGCCCGGTCTAAAAATCGCGCAAATCATCATGTACGAAAGCATCTTCGGAGTTACCGCTATTGCATATACTAAAAGTGCCTTCATCAGCATGTCCGTTGTCTCAGGCGAAAAATTGTAGATATTTGCGATCGGCTGCCTGAGGCAAATTATTACAACTGTCATCACTACATTCAAAATCCAGGTGATCTTTAGGATGTTGCGGCTATATTGATATGTAAGCTTTTTCTTGCCCTGCCCCAGGACCTCGCCCAGAAGAACCGCTGAGGCGTTACCCAGTCCAAAGTAGACAGTTTGGAAAAAGTCGGTAACGGTCATCGCAACCTGCGAAACCGCAAATGCCGCCGCGCTTATCTTGCCATAGGCTGCGAATATGCATGATACGGAAACCGCCCACAGCCCTTCCGTAAGTATTACCGGAATTGCCGTCTTCATGACGTTTGCAAAAAGCGTGCGCGAATATGATGTGAGCTCGCGGAGGCTTGCCTTTAGCGGATATTCCTTTCTGAGATATACCGAAAGGTGCATTGCTATGCACTCTGCGATTCTCGCGATGAGAGTTGCAATTGCAGCACCCTCGACCCCAAGCTCCGGAAATCCGAATTTGCCATAGATCAAAAGGTAGTTAAATATAACGTTTGTAAGGATCGCTCCCGCGTTGATTATCGTCGGAACCTTTACGTCCTGTATCGCCCTCGAATTATAGGAAATTACGAAGGTAAGCCCTGCAAATATATATGAAAAGCACGCAATGTGCATATATTTCGTTCCAAGCTTGACAACCTCAGGCTCATCGGAAAAAATGCCGATGAGAAATGGCGCCGCAAAGTATACGAAGATAATCGCAGGGATCGCCAAAACGAGGCAGACCGTATAGTCGATACCGATTATCTTGCGGAGGCTTGCGATGTCGCGTATGCCCCAGTATTGCACGGCATGAACAGCCGCGCCGCTGAAGACGCCGAAAAGCACGACACCGAAGATGAAATATATCTGATTCGCTGCTCCCACAGCCGCAAGGGCATTTTCTCCAACCTTGCCTACCATTATCGTATCTGCAAGGTTGAGCGTAACCGCAATAACCTGCTGAATTACCATAGGAATGCCCACAACCGTGAGCTTTTTGTAGAACTGCCTGTTAACAGTCTTTAGGCTGTTCAAGTTTTCCCCATTCATTTTCCCCTCACTAAAGCTAAAATATGGAGGCAGAAGCCTGCCTCCAAAAGTTTTTATAAATACCTAAAATCATGCTATTTTGCATAGTCGATGGCTCTGGTTTCTCTCACAACATTGACCTTGATCTGACCCGGATATTCGAGCTCCGACTCGATCTTCTTTGAAATTTCTCTTGCGAGTATAGCGATCTCGTCATCCTTGACCTCTTCCGGTTTTGCGATGATTCTGATCTCTCTTCCTGCCTGAATTGCGAATGATTTTTCAACGCCCGGAGTGGTATTTGCGATATCCTCCAGCTTTTCGAGACGTTTGACATATGCATCCAATGTTTCGCGTCTTGCGCCCGGTCTTGCCGCCGAAAGTGCGTCTGCTGCCGCGATGAGCACCGCCTCCATGCTCTTTGGCTCATAGTCGCCGTGGTGCGATGCCATTGCATCGATGACTGCCTCTGATTCTTTGTACTTGCGCAGGATGTCTATGCCGATGTCAACATGGGTACCCTCGTACTCGTGGTCCATGGCCTTGCCTATATCGTGCAAAAGGCCGGCGCGCTTTGCAAGTTTGATGTCAAGGCCGAGTTCTCCTGCCATGAGCCCAGCAAGGTGCGAAACCTCGATGGAATGTTTGAGGACATTCTGCCCGTATGAGGTTCTGTATTTGAGTCTTCCGAGGATCTTAACAAGCTCCGGATGGATATTGTGAATGCCCACCTCGAATGTTGCCTGCTCGCCTTCCTCTTTGATGATATTATTTACTTCCTTCGTGGCCTTTTCGACCATTTCTTCGATTCTCGTAGGATGGATACGCCCGTCTACGATGAGCTTCTCAAGGGCAACCCTTGCGATCTCTCTGCGAACCGGATCAAAGCCCGACAGAATAACCGCTTCAGGTGTATCGTCTATGATCAGATCAACGCCTGTCAATGTCTCGATTGCTCTGATGTTTCTGCCCTCACGACCGATTATTCTCCCCTTCATCTCGTCATTTGGAAGCGGAACAACGGAAACCGTGCTCTCCGCAACATGATCTGCGGCGCATCTTTGAATTGCATTTGTAATGATATATTTTGCTTTCTTGTCTGCCTCTTCCTTTGCCTTGGTCTCTATTTCTTTAATCATGACTGAAGCATCGTGCCTTACTTCCTTTTCGGTATTGGCAAGGAGTATTGCCTTTGCTTCCTCTACGGTATATCCCGAGATCCTCTCCAGCTCTTCCATTTGTTTGGAAATGACTTCATCAAGATTCTTTTGTTTCTTTACCAGAGATTGTTCTTTTTGTGTAATGCTTTCTTCTTTTCTTTCGATATTTTCGATTTTTTTGTCAAGTGACTCTTCCTTTTGTATCAATCTACGTTCCGAACGCTGAAGCTCTGAGCGTCTTTCTCTGGCATCTTTTTCTGCCTCGCTTCTGAGCCTGTGAGCTTCTTCCTTTGCTTCCAGAACTGCTTCTTTTTTCATACTTTCGGATCTGTTTTCCGCATCCAAAATCAGGTTTTTCGCCTTCGTTTCGGCACTGCCGATGACCTTTTCGCCTACATTCTTGCGATATATATATCCGAACAGCGCGCCGACTATAAGTGCAGCGGCGGCTGCTGCGATTGTTATAATTGTTCCTGTCACTATAGCACCTCCTTTTCTGTAAAATCTGTATATATTTCAGTTGTTTTTATAATAAAAAAGTGCATTACATAATTAAAACTTGATATATCCATACGATATATATTATAATGTTTAAGTCAATGAAATGTCAAGGATAAGAAAGGCAAGAAATGAACAAAATTTTTAGTCCGCTCAAGAATGCAGATAAATTCATATTCATAATAGTGGCAGCCCTGGGGATTCTGAGTCTGCTCATGCTGGAGAGCACCGTTTATGATGAGGAGCTTGTCATCTTCGGGGACGCCGGAAGACCCGTTTGGATACAGGCAATCGCCTACATCCTGGGCTTTGGCGTGCTGCTTTTTATTCAGCAATTTGACTATAGATTTTTCAGCGGTTTGGAAAAATTCCTATATATTGCGGCAATCCTTATCCTGCTGACGGTTTATATCCCGGGGCTTGGAATCACGCAATATGGTTCTCGCGCATGGATAAATCTGGGCGTGACGACGCTTCAGCCCTCCGAATTCGTAAAAATTATTTTCGTGCTCCTTATGGCAGGCTATCTTTCGGAGCATCGCAACGAACTCGACTCATTTGCCGGAGTTATAAAGTCGGTATTATTTGCCGCGCCGATTATTCTCATCGTTCTGAAGGAAGACCTTGGTAGCGCTCTGGTATATATGGTTATGTGGATATTCATGGTATTCTTTGCCGGAATCGACTACAAAGTTTTTCTCAAGTCGGCACTGCTTTGCCTTGCGGCAATCCCGGTAGTATATACATTCCTGGACGATTATCAAAAGGAAAGGATCGAAGCCTTCCTTCATCCGGAGAATCTGAGTCTTTCTGGAAATTATCAGGTTTGGCAATCAAAGGTCGCAATCGGCTCCGGAGGGCTCACGGGCAAGGGACTTTTTCAGGGAACACAAAAAGGGCTGGACTTTATACCGGTCCAGCAATCTGACTTTATATTTTCTGTTATAGCGGAGGAGCTTGGATTCATCGGGGGTGCCGCCGTCGTCCTCCTCTATGCTTTTCTTTTTGCGAGATTTACGAAGATAATCCGCGATTCCGTAGACCTTTACGGTGCGCTCATCGTAGTCGGCTTCACGGGAATGTTCCTGTTCCAGGTCTTCGAAAACATAGCCATGACCATGGGTCTCATGCCGGTTACGGGTATCACCCTTCCGCTGCTCTCCGGCGGCGGCACATCCGTAATCGCCAGCATGATCTCCATCGGCATCGTCGTAAATGTCGGCGTCAACAGCAAGGCGATAAACTTTTAGTTTGCGCCTCGCATCCTATCGATTCTGCTTGCGATTTTGCGGAAATTTGCGGCTATATATGTATTCTCCTTGAAGACAACCGGAAGCCCCAAATTCGTCGAAATATGAATATTCTCATCCTCCCTTATGAGGCCGATTACTCTATTTGCTATGCCTCGGGTGACATCCTCCATGCTCGGCGCGAAGCCTGAGTTTATCAGCTTGATATTTATTTTGTTTATTACATAATAAATATTTTGGATTCCCTTGGACTTCAGCACATTGCTAACAAGCTCGCTGTCACGGATCGAAGAAATTTCAGGATTTATAACCACAATCACCTCTTCGGCTCCGCCCAGAACCATGTCAAGTCCGTCGTCTACGCCCGCAGGCGAGTCGAGTATCACATAGTCAAATTTCTCTGCAAGCTTCCTGCACAAAACCCTCGAGTGAAGCGGCGTGAGATCCCCCTCATCTCTCCTGGGAGATGCCGCCATAAATGACAGACCCGGGAACATCTTATCTTTGATTATCGCCTGGCGAATTCTGCAAACTCCGTTCATAACATCATTTACATCATATACGACTCTATTTTCCAGCCCGAGATAAAGGTCGAGATTTCTAAGACCCGCGTCCATATCAACGAGTATCACACGCTTTCCCATCTTTGCCAGCGTGGCACCCAAATTTGCGGCAAACATCGTCTTGCCGGTTCCGCCTTTTCCCGAAACAATTGCAATAGTTCTTCCCATTATTCTTTCTTCTCCTACAAAGGTTTATATGAATTAGTTTATTTTGTTTGATAGATCAAGTGTGCCTGTTTTGGCTTCCACCTGCAGGTACTGGCCGATTATATCCCTTGCAACCGGCGCTGCATTATAGGACATGCCTCCTTGAACCAGCAGGACAACAACCGCAATCTTCGGATTGTCGGCAGGCGCCATGGCGACGGTCCAAGCAAAGTTATCATAAGTATCCTTATATTGATTGATCTTCGACTGGCTTACCGTGCGGTTGCTTACCGTAATCAGTGCCTGATCCACGGCATCATTTTCTGTCGGATAGCTCACGGGGTCCTCCTTCATCATCTTCTTCATTTGCTTTTGGACGCTGGACCAGGATATCCCCGGTGCGATAGCCGAAAGATGATTTTTAACATACGAAACCTCATCCTTCGGATTGATATATCCGTCCCTCTGTGCGGTTCCGGTTTTTCCGGCAACCTCTATAGGAAAGTTTGCAAAGGTAGATGCCAGGGTGCCGTTCTTGACTACCAGCTTCATTCCCTCGATTACGGTCATAAGATCCGACTTGTCCGCATCGATCTCGTATGGATCGTCCTTTTTCGTCTTGCCCTCACCTTCGATGCCCTTGACTATGCTGACCTGGTTACGCTTTCCGTCGTTTCCGAGGGTTGCGATATAGTTTGCCATCTGCAGCGGCGTATAGGCATTATCACCTTGCCCGATGGATATGTTGAACTCGTCGCCCGTTCCCCACTCTGCCTGATTGAAGTAGGAATATTTGCAGACATCCGCAAGTGTCTCTATTTTTGAACTCTTGACAGTGGTCTCGTTCTTTAGCCTGCTTATAATCTCATCGCGCTCAGGATTTTCTTCGATCCAGCCTGCTATCGTATCGATTTCCTCTCTGAATTTCGCATCATCCTTGGTGGTGGACTTCGGCCAATATTTGTTTCCGCTATAGTAAAGAGCATTCCAGAGAGAATTTTTCATGGATTCCATCTTGCGCTCCTTCGAAGCAAGAGGCGTTGTAACTTCATAAAGCTCGATTCCCGTCTTTTCGCCGAGGCCGAATTCCTTTGCCACCTCCATGATCTTTTCGATGGAAATCTTGCTCTTATATCCGAGCGAAGACTTCGAATTCCAGTCGATTCCTGTTCCTATACAATAAAAATAGTAGTTGCAGGAATTCTGGATACCTTGGATCAAGGTCTCATAGCCATGAGAACCGATGCCGCTGTTGTAGTTTGCGCAACCGAAGCGCCTTCCGCCAAGCTCGATATAATTGCCGTCATATATCCTGCGATTCGGGTCAAGGCCGCATTTGAGGGCGGCTACCGCCGTAATAGGCTTAAATGTGGAGCCCGGCTGCACCGCGCTGCTTGTTGCTATATTATATAGCGGGGTAGGCGCAAGTGAATCCCGCGGGTTCGTGCTCTGCACGGATGCCCAGTCCTTCGTGGATATACCCTCGGCAAAGATGTTAGGATCAAAGTCCGGATAGCTTGCCATGGCAAGGACATCTGCCGTTTCCACATCTATTGCAACTACAGCCCCCGAGCCGCAATTCGAATATTTTCTGAGCGTTCTGTTGCCATATTTGCTCTTATATACTCCGCCTGATTTGACCGCCTTTATACACTTCTCAAGACAGCTTTCGGCAAATTCCTGCAGGTCGGCATCTATGGTAAGATAGACATTCTTGCCTGCCACAGGCTCCGTCTGGCTTATGGTATCCACATAGTCGCCGGAGCTGTTTACGAGGATGCTCTTGATTCCGTCCGTTCCCCTGAGCTTGGATTCCATGGTCGCCTCTATTCCGTCTTTTCCGATGAGGTCATCGGCGCTATAGCCCTTTTCTGTTACATATTCCTCGTACTGGGAGTCTGAGATGCTTCCCATATAGCCAAGAACATGCGAAAGCAGCGAGCCGTTTGGATAATATCTCACTGTCTCCGATGCGATCTCAACGCCCTTTAATACGTCTCCCATCTCTTCGATATATGCAACTGTTTCGTCGCAGACCCCGCTTGCAATGGTGCTTGAGCGGTATTTGTTGTAGCCGATATTCTTTATCTCTTCGCGTATGACAAAGATCTTGCGAGCCTGCCTATCCGTCAGCTCCTCATCTATGCTATATTTTTCGCGGAGCGCCATGAAGGCTTCTTTTGCGGACAGATCCGTGCGCTTAACCTGCTTTCCGTTTTCGTCCGTATCCATAACATAGAGGTCGTATTTTTCGATAAAGCTCTGCTTCTTAGAGTCATATGAGAACGTCATGCTCTTGGTGATTATCGGTGGCCAAATGCTATATTTCTCCTGGAGCTCTTTAGCTGCCTCGAAACGGTCAAGCTCGGCACTTATGTCATATTTTTTTCTGAGCAGCGCCAGGGCTTCTTCTGCCGTAGCATCCTTATCAAGTCCCAGAGATTTTAGCCATTTCTTTTTGTCAGAATCGTATGTGTAGTAGAATTTCCCGCTCTTTGTGATCTTTATCGGAAAATTGTCCACATACTCATCGCCGTTTTTTTCCAGAAGCTTGACCAGCGAATAGCAGGAATCGTTTATCTGCCGGGTGTCCATTCCGCTTACATTGAAGGTCACCGTAAAAATCTGCTTGTTTCCTGCCAGGAGCCTCCCATAGCGATCGAGGATTTCTCCTCTGGGGGCTGCGGTCACCACCTCTTTCGTATTCTGGCTTTCCGCCGAAGCCTCCCACTTTTCCTGCTGAATGACCGTAAGCACAAAAAGCCTTATGCAAAGCAGAAGCATAAGGATTATCACGAGCCCTATTACTTGATAAAGTCTGGAATTTGGCAGTTTTTTGTTCATCTAAAATACCTGTCTTTGCGATGTTTTGCCGCAGTTCTAATCAAAATCAAATATAATATTGTGATAACAATGAGCGAATAAATATACTCGCCCGGCAGTTTTTTTAGTATATAAACGATGCCGATCGGATTTCCCGCCAGGTGAAAAAGTACCCAGCTCATAAGGTAGTAGGCCATGACGGAGAGTGTTGCCACGATCCACATATTTATGATATTTTCGATATTGGCATATTCTCTGATGAGCAATGTCAGCGTAGCCACAACCACAAGGCAAATCGCCGTAGGGCCTGTCACGCTGCTAAAGCAAATGTCATATAGCAATCCGAAAAGCGCACCGAAAATGATGCCATAAGTCCGATTTTTGTACAAGAAAGACAGCACGACAACCAGACACAGGATCAAATGCGGTGTATATCCTCTGATCATAAACAAATTCAGTAGTGAGGTCTGCGTAAGGAATGCTGCCAGGAACATCGCCCCGGCCTTTCGGTAGCTCATACTCATATAATCACCGAAACCTTTTCTATGCTCTTAAAATCGGCAGCGGTCTCTACGGTTATTTCCTTCAGCATGGTGTTGCTGTTATATGAGACATCCTGAACCGTACCTATTTCGAGTCCTTCCGGATATGTGCCCAGGCCAGAGGTGATCAATGTATCCCCCTGAGAAACCAGGGAGTCTGCGTCGAGCATATATCCGCTAATCTCTCCCATGGAATTTCCCTCGACCACGCCAAGCTGCTTGCTGTCGCGTGCGAGCTTGAAACTGACCTTGCTGTCGTCGTCGATGATAGAAATCACCTTCGCCCAGTGTTTTCCGGCATCCTGGACCTTTCCTATAAGCCCCATACCGTTCACGACAGCATCGCCGATCTTAACTCCTTCCTCCGTACCGACATTTATGGTGAAAATGTTCGTCCAATTTGCTCCGTCAAGCGAGGTTACATCAGCCGAAACAAGCTTGAATTCTTTCTTCGTATACTCGTAGTTGAGAAGCTGCGAAAGCTCCGTAAGCTGCCTGAGCTGATCCTTTTCGAGCTTTGCCTCGGTGAGCTGCTTTTTTAGGGAGTTATTTTCCTCCTGCAGGGATTCTACCTCAGCCTGGAGTTTTCGGTATGAGAAAATCCCGGTGACATTGTCCTTTATCGTGCCCGCAACCGAGCCGAGCCCGCCGGAGATAACATTCATTCCCCGGTTCAAAACTCCCGAGGCTTCGGTCCCGCTACCCCCGCGCGCGATGGAAATTCCGAATATGATTCCAAGTGCCAGTAATATTGCCAGCACAAGCGTCGTTAATTTGTGTTCACCAAACCATCTCATCTTCGTCTATCTCTTCTTGCCGCTTTGGGCATAAATCTTGAGTTTCTCAATATCTTCAAGGCTCATTCCGGTGCCCTCCGCAACCGCCTCGAAGGCGTTTTCTGCAACTCTTACATCCATATCGGTTCTCTTCTTGATCAATTTGTCGAGGTTACGGATCTTGCCTCCACCTCCGGACAGAAGCATTCCGTGTTCTGCGATATCCGCTGCGATTTCCGGCGGTGCCTTCTCGATGGTGGCTTTGATCGCATCGACGATGATGTCGATCGATTCCTCAAGCGCCAGCATAATGTCCTTGTTGCTAACAGCCAGCGTTTTCGGGAGCCCGGAGATGATGTCGCGTCCTCTGGCATCCATGGTTGTGATAATTTCGTTTCCGTCCTCGTCCTCGTCCATGCATGCGCAGCCGATGTTAATCTTGAGCTGTTCTGCCGTGCGCTCTCCGATAAAGAGTGAATGCCTTTTTCTCATATATTGGATAATTGCCTCGTTCATCTTATCACCGGCATGCCTTATGGAGGTGCTTGTTACCACGCCGCCAAGCGCTATAATTGCAACGTCTGTGGTGCCACCGCCTATGTCTGCGATCATGCATCCGTCGCTTCCGTCAACCGGCATTCCCGCGCCGATTGCGGCAGCCATAGGCTCCTCCAGGATGAATACCTCGGTTGCGCCCATCTGCCTAACTATCTCTTCTACCGCTCTCTTTTCGACCTCGGTAACTCCGCTCGGGACTCCGACTACTACTCTGAAGTTTCTGATTCTCTTTATCTTGAGTGCAGATTCCAGGAATGCCTTGAGCATGTCTGCCGTCCTGTCGAAATCCGAAATAACTCCGTCCTGCAGAGGTCTTACCACGGAAATGTTTGCGGGGGCCTTTCCCAGCATCTCCTTGGCATGAGCTCCTACCGCAATGGTTTTCGCCTGCCGGGTATCTACCGCAATTACAGATGGCTCGTTGAGCACGATGCCGCTACCCTTCACATAAATAAGCGTGTTGGCCGTACCAAGGTCAATTCCCATATCTTTAGCTTTGAATAAACTGCACATTTTTTTACCTCCGTTAACTAAGACAATTCTTGAACTTATTATACTTTCTATTCTTTCTTTTTCTATTCTTGCTTTCTACTCTTGTGAATCTATCATCGCCGCAATGCTGCGATATCTATTATCTCCTATTACTATATGATCCACGACCTTGATCCCAAGGAGCGTTCCGCATGCCATGAGGCGTCTGGTGATTTCAATATCTTCTTCGCTTGGCATTGCGTCTCCGCTGGGATGGTTATGTACAAAAATCACCGCCGCTGCGCTCTTTTTGACCGCCTGGCGGAATCCCTCTCTGGGATGCACGGGTGCCATGGTCAGATCTCCAACAGAAATTGATTCGACGGATATGATCTGGCCCTTTGCGTTGAGCAAGACAGCCTTGAAATTTTCTTTCTTTTCGTGGCGCAATTCTCTCATAAAGAAATTTGCTACATCCTCTGCCCTATGTATTTGGCGCCTGCTGCCGGAAGGCCCTTGTGATACACGTCTTCCGAGCTCGATTCCGGCCAGGACTCGGGTAGCCTTCGTGCTGCCGACGCCCTTGATGGCCTTTAGCTCGTCTACCGTGCAATCCGCCAGAAAAGAAATCCCCTCATCACTTGCGGAGATTATTTCCTCCGCGAGTCCCATAGCGGACTTTTCGCGCGTTCCCGAGCCTAGCAATATCGCTACAAGCTCAATATTCGACAGTGCTCCTACTCCGCAGAACTCTGCCTTTTCCACAGGTCTTTCTTCCTGCGGAAGCATTTTCATTTTCATCTCGGTTCCCCCTTTTGTCAAAAGCGAAAACCCCTGTCTGTGAACATACAAATCCCATTTTGTCAGAATACATTAGATATAGAATTATATCATTTTTTTGACACAAGTACAAGCATTCTCGGTGCATTATTTTGTGTTTTTGGGATGAAGGCAGGGCAAGCTCTGCCGCGAAAAAAATCCTCCTCCGGGGTAGCCCCTGAGAAGGATTTGCTTGTTCTTTTATTTTATCTTGCCGCAGATATAGTCCACGACTTCCCGGATAGTCATGTTCGTGCTGTCTATCTCCTCAGCATCGTCTGCCTTGCGAAGAGGGATAACCTCTCTGGTAGAATCGTTATGATCCCGCTCTCTTAGCTGCATAAGCACTTCTTCGAAGCTTATATCCTGGCCCTTTGCAACAAGCTCCGCGTGGCGCCTTCTTGCGCGCTCCTCATCATCTGCCGTCAGGAAAAACTTGTACGGCGCGTCCTTCAAAACCACCGTGCCGATGTCCCTTCCGTCCATGATCACGCTCTTTTCGCGCGCCATCTTCTGCTGAAGTGCCACGAGCTTTCGCCTTACGGAAAGGAAGGCCGAACAGTCGGAGGCCGCCTTTGAGATTTCCTGGGTTCTGATGAGGCTGCTAACATCCTCTCCGTCAAGATATATATGTTCATTTGCAAAATCTATATCCGTATCACCAAGCATCGCAAGGAGCGGCTCTGCCTCCAGCATCGGAATCCCGAGCCTATGCATCTTGAGGCCTATGGCTCTATACATGGCGCCGGTATCGATATATTCTATCCCGAGTTTCTTTGCTACAGCCTTTGCGATGGTTGATTTTCCGGCACCGCTAGGGCCGTCTATGGCGATCTGAAAAGTTCTCATAGTCATTCTTATTTGTCCTGCTTTCCGATTAGTTTTTCGATTTCGCTGATGAATGTATTTACATCCGTGAATTGCCTATAAACCGATGCGAAGCGCACATAGGCGACCTCATCGACCTTTTTGAGCTGTTCCATCACAAGCTCTCCGATATAGTCGCTTGTAACCTCCTTTTCCATGAGGTTTGCAAGGGTTTTCTCTATATCGCTGACCATGTCCTCGATCTGCGTCATCGAAACCGGTCTCTTTTCGCATGCCTTGACGATTCCGTTCAGTATCTTGTTTCGGTCGAATACCTCTCTTCGGGAGTCCTTTTTGACTACCATGAGTATCGTCTCCTCGACCTTTTCGAATGTGGTAAATCGCCTGCCGCAGCTGTCGCAGCCTCTGCGGCGCCTGATCGCATACCCCTCGTCTGTGGGACGCGAGTCTATAACTTTCGTATCGGGATTACTGCAAAACGGGCACCTCATGATGCATCACCTCTTTCATTTTCGGGCCTAGCAGCGGAGCTTGCCAAGCTACTTTTTTATTCTGTCTTGATTGCTTCCAGTGCCGGTATCTTTACAGCCTTGTTTGCCGGGTAGTAGCCCGAAACAAGACCGATCATTATCGAGAAGCAGATTGCAAATGCAATCAGCCACAGCGGTACCACCGAAACCCGAGTAACATTCTCTCCGCCGAACATGGCCATCTTGAGAGCTTCCTTTGTAAAGCCTCCGCCAAAGGATACTATGTTTATTATCCACGAGGCCAATAGGCTGATGATGCTGCCGAAAATTCCGCCCATGAGTCCGATTGCACCTGCCTCCATAAGGAAGAGCGCGCGGATGTCTCTGATATAGCAGCCCAGGGACTTCATGATGCCTATCTCCTTTGTGCGCTCGGAAATTGACATTATCATGGTATTGGTAATGCCGATTGCCGCAACGAAAAGGGAGATCGCGCCAAGTCCGCCAAGCATCATTTGAGTCTGTCTTGCGCTCTTTTGCATCTCCTCACGGATGCTTGCCATGGAAGAGGTGCTGTATCCCAGCGCCTTGATGGCAGCTTCAACATCTTCTACGCTGTCAATATCCGTAGCCTTTACGCTGATGCTGGTATATTCGGTCTTTCCTACCGGAACTCCGGTCAGCTTTGAAATGATGTCCTTAAAGGTATCTACGCTGATCATAAGACCCTGGGAAGTTTCCCATCCCTTCGCGGTATCCTGTTTGGTTCTTCCGGTAATCTTGATTTCTCTCTCATATGCGGTCTGATTTGCGTCGTTTGCCAGCGCCTGTATAATTACAGGAGTTGACATGGCATCGAAATATGGATCCGGCAATTCCGGATTTTCGATCTGGTTACCCTGGTCGTCGTACATATATGACCAGTAGTCGACCGTATTGCTTCCGTCGGGCATGAGTGTATCTTTGAAAGAATACTCGAAGTATTGTCCGCAGACGCCTTCATCCTTGCCCTTTCCGGCGGTGGTTCCCTCCATGATTTCTATTCCCATATCTTCTATGGCTTCGGTATTTACTCCCATAATGGTAGCATATTCTGCACAGTATCTGTTATTTACTCCGGCATACAGCTTAAAAGTGTACTCATAGTTTTCGTACTTTGGATATACCGCCTGCACACCTGCAATTTCCGAAAAGCTGTCAACCGCATTGTCGTCAAGCTTTACGGTCTGTCCATCCTGAGAACCTCCCTGGTAAACCTCTACGATGGTCAAATCCCCCATGTTTGAAATCATTTGGTCCTGCATCTCGCTCATGCCGATACCGATCGAAACCATCACGATGATGGAACAGCATCCGATAAAAACACCCAGAACCGTCAAAAATGTACGCCCTTTTCTTCTTTTCAGATTATCTGCGCACATTCTCCAAATATCTGAAAATTTCATTATTTATCCCCTTTGTCATTGCTTCCTGCACTTTCCTCATCGCTGCCAAGCTCATTATCCCAGCTGTCCCAGAGCGCCTGCTCTTGCTTTGCTGCCTTTGCTTTTTTTCTCTTTTTGAGAATTATTGTAGCCGCAATTGCAAGAACGACTGCGATAGCGGCAAGAATCCACCAGTTAAATCCTCCGGTTTCTTCTCCTGTATCTCCTCCATTGTCGATACTATCGTCCGGAACATAAGGCTCCATAGCCTGAACGGACATGGTTACCGGGAAAATCCTTTCTTTCGTGTCCCCGTTGCTGTCCTCGTAGCTGATCTTTACATCAAACTCGTTTTCGCCCGCTGCTCCTGCGGTTACAGCAAATACGATGGCTCCGCTCTTTCCGGCTTCGAGATTTCCGATATTTTGCAAAGAGTTGGAGGAAGTAACATCTCCCTCAAGGCTCGCCTCCACATTGGAAACTTCGGTCTTGCCCTTGTTTACATAATTGAGCGTGAGGGTTACCTCCTCACCCTCTGATATGTAGTCCGGAAGAACCGGCTGCGTTATTTCGAATTTGTCCGGCTGATAAACAGGTACCGAAAGCTTGGCATCCGAAGTTGCCTGAGTTCTCTTGTTCTGGTCAACATATTCATATTTGAAATTCACGGAAACCACCTGGGAGTTTACCGCCAGAGTTTTTAGCGCCTTCATCGGAACGCTCACGGTCTTGGAGCTGCCCGCCTTTATCTTGTTAAAGAAGAAGGAGTTAGTGCTGCCGCTGAGCATGAGGTTTTCCCCGCCGTCCACGGTAACTACCACGTTGTCTACGTTAAGCTCGCTGCTGGTATTTTTGAATTTGAAGGAGAATGTGAAATTGCTCCCTGCGGCAACGGATTCGTTGCCATAGCTGAATTTGGTTACTATAATATTCGGCACGGGATTTCCTGCCTCATCCGTGGCCGTATCTTCGGTTTTGGTTACGGTCGCCGGGATGGAGACTTTGCCCTTGACGCTATTGCTTGTCGTGCTCGTTCCGTCATAATAGTCATAGTCAAGCTCCGCATCCAGATATTGGCTAGCGCTTTCGATCTTGCTGAGGGCCTTCACCTGCAGGCTCACAGAACCGGTCTTTCCCGTGTTTATAGATGACATCTCAAAGGATGTCGAGCCGCCTACGATCATGAGGGCATCCGACGGCGTGAGCGTGAGAACAGGATTTGTCATGTTGGCCTTACCCACGTTCTTGACATTTATTGTTACAGTTCTGGTCTCTCCTGCCTTGATATCGCTTGTGAGCTCGTTTCTGCTGAATATAGCCTTCGGAGCCGGAGTCTTGTCCGGAGTATAGGTGCTGTCGCTGCTGTCGGTGGTCGGCTCTGTGTACTCCTTTGCCTCGACAACGGTGACTTTCAAAGTGTCATATCCCGTTCCGTTTTGCACCATTAACACCAGGCTTTGTCCTGTTCCTTTGTATACCAGGTCTTTCACCACAATGTTGTATTTATTAGTACCTTCTGTCCATGTCATAGTCGGTGCATCGCCACCACTAAAACTATCCTCATGTCTCAATACCTCGTAGGTGCTAACAATTTTATCTGTAGTGTTCAATTTTATATCCACCGAAATGGTTACTGTATTACCTTTGTTTATGGTAACTATTTTCCCCGCACTTACATCGCTACCGTTCAATTTAGTAATGCTATATCCCGTTACTACATATTCCGGATCATCTGAGGCTGAAGCTTCAGTCTCCTCTGCAAACGCAAACGCGCTCATGGATGTCAATATCATCGCCAGCGCCATGCTAAATATCAAACATTTTTTAATTAACTTTTTCATAATAATTTCCCCAATCTCATTATTTGCTCTTTTCTTATTCGTCTCTTATTCGTCTTCGTGATTCATTCTCTCGTCGCTGACGATCTGCCCGTCGATGAGCGTTACTATGCGGTCGGCATAGGTGGTCATTTCGGGATCGTGGGATACCAGCACGATGGTCTGGTGAAATTTCCTTGCGAAATCCCTGATCATTTCCATGACCTCTTTGGTCGTCTTTGAATCGAGATTTCCGGTTGGCTCGTCGGCAAAGACGATCTCGGGCCTGCTGATAAACGCTCTGGCGATTCCTGCCCTCTGTTGCTGTCCGCCGGACATCTGCCCCGGAAAATGATTCAGCCTGTGCAAAAGTCCGACCCTGTGAAGCATTTTCTTTGCTTCCAGCTCGCGAACATCCTTTGGTACGCCGTGAAACATCAGCGGCATCGCCACATTCTCCACGCAGGTCAACTCCTTCAGCAAATTATATGACTGAAAGACAAAACCGATATGCTCCTGTCTAAAGGCGGCAAGCTCGTTCTCGTTCATACGCGAAATCGACCGCCCGTTGATCAAGACATCTCCCCTGGTCGGTTTTTCAAGACCTGCAAGCTGGTTCAGCAGCGTACTCTTTCCGGAACCGGATGTGCCGAAAATACAACATATCTCACCCCTGTTTATGGCGAGATTGATGTTTTTTAAGGCAATCACATGTTCCTGACCCATTACATAAACCTTGCTCAGGTTTCGCACCTGAATAACGGGTCTTGTCGCAGAATCCTTTTTCTCCATAAATTACCCCTTCCTTATTTAGTTTTGTGGATGCTTTCACATACAAAAGAATTTTATTACATTTAGTACATAAATGCAATACTTTTTCTCCGCTTTTTCTTCATTCTTTTGCTAAATTACCCGTCACAATTTGACACGATTTTTTATGCGAAAACGGTTAAAGACTGAATTATTACATTTAAAGTACGAGTTATTACATTTCGCGATTTTTTTCTTTCTTTTTGGGGACTAATGTTTTATGATTTTCTTACATCTTAGAAATGGCTTAATAAATCATTTAGGAGGAGGTATAGAGATGAAAAAGAGTTGTAATTGTTCACTATGCGGGAATCAAGATCACATCGTCGCATTTCACGGCGGATACGTATGTGAGAGCTGCATCGATTACATTAAGTCGGATGACTGAGATGTGAAAGATACTTAGAAATTTCGAATAGAGAAGTTTAAATGATACCCCTTTTGAACCGGTCCTTTGGGGCCGAAATCCCATTATTTTATTGTAGCACATCACTTCTTTTGGTAAATTAAAAAATGCAGCTATTCCAAAAACCGCTCTGTCTTACTCTTGCAGGGCGGTTTCTCCGTAATCAAATATTTACTTATTCTTATTCCCGGTCTTATTCCCGGTCTTAGCTAGTCGCGCGTTTCTGTTTCTGCGGACTCGCTCCTGGTGCTGCTGCCTGCCCATGCGCTTCTTGGTCCTTGGCTTCATCACAGAATATCCGAACCTGCCGATGGGATTTTTCTTCAGTCCGAAATATTCGCCGTGAACATAGGAAACGAGGCCCGCGCCTGCAAAATCTATCTTGCCCTTTTCGTCCACAAGCTCCTGGCTTACCCTCATGTTTACGATCTGGGCTATGAACATATCGTGAGACGGAAAGCTTCGAATTTCCTTCACCTTGCACTCCAGATTCACCGGCGCCTCTGCGATTGCAGGGCATGAGACCTTTTCCGATGTGAGCGCCGTCAGCTTCATCTCCTTGAACTTGTCCACATCGCGCCCGGACTTGACGCCGCAGTAGTCCGTCGCAAATGTCAGATCTTCGCTCACGAGATTGATGACAAACTCACCGCTTTCTTTGATGATGTTATGCGAGTGCCTTGATTTTCTTACCGAAATATATGTCATGGGCGGCTCAGAATTTATGGTCCCCGTCCATGCGATGGTGATAATGTTCTTTTCCTCGCCATTGCCGCATGATACCATGACCGCAGGCACGGGGCTGAGCACCGCACCGGGTTTGAAAGTTTTTTTCTTATTTTCCATTTTGTAACCTCTCTATCAAATCTTGAAATTCTGCCGGCAGCGGCTGAAAAAACTCCATATACTCGCCGGTTTTGGGATGGACAAACCCAAGTACCTCTGCGTGGAGCATATGGCCGTCCTTTGCGAGGCTCTGTTTTGCGGGTCCGTATACCCGGTCTCCTACGAGCGGATGTTTGATATATGCCATATGCACCCTGATCTGGTGTGTTCTGCCCGTTTCTAATCTTGCCTCTATGAGGGTATGATTTCCGAAGCGCTGCATTACCCTCCAGTGGGTCACCGCCCGCTTTGAATTTTGGTCTGTCACCGCCCGCTTCAGTCTGTTTCTCTGGTCGCGCCCAAGCGGCGCATCCACCGTTCCGCAATCCTGGGTAAAATTATTATATACTAGCGCCTTGTAACGCCTTGTAATGCTATGCTCTGCAAGCTGTTTTGAAAGTGACTCATGAGCCGCATCGTTCTTTGCAATCATGAGAAGCCCGCTGGTATCCTTGTCGATGCGGTGAACGATCCCTGGCCTGATCACCCCGTTTATGGACGAGAGCCTATCCCCGCAGTGATACATCACCGCATTTACGAGGGTTCCGGTATAATTTCCTGCCGCAGGATGCACCACCATGCCCTTCGGTTTATTCACCACCAGCACATCTCTGTCCTCGTAGACGATGTCAAGCGGGATGTTCTCGGGCTCCACCGAAAGCTTTTCCGGAGGGGGAATTAGGATCTTTACCATGTCCCCTGCGCAGACCTTGTATTTCTTTGAGGTCATCACCTCGCCGTTTAGGCTGAGTGCTCCGCTCTCGATGAGCTTTTGGATAAAGCTCCGAGAGGTTTCCGGAAGTAGCAAAGAAAGCACAGAATCAATTCTAGTGCTCTCATTTTCTTTGTCTATTAAAAATGTATATCTATCATGCTGCTCCATTTGGATCCTCCGATTTCGCATGGGCTTGATTTTCGCCTGCCTTGTCAAATTTGAAAATATACAAAATCATCAGGAAGCATCCCGCGCAAACGGCAATATCTGCTATATTAAATATCCAGTCCCACATAGGAATCGATGTGAAATCGAGAAAGTCCGTCACAAAGCCCTGCGTAATCCTGTCGATAAGGTTTCCGATACCGCCTGCTGCAATCAGCACCACGGCATATGATAGCGACCAGTGAGCCTGTCTATGATTTTCCATATACCAGATCGCAGCTGCTATTGCAATCAGCGGGATTCCTATCAGGAGCATGGTATTATGCTCGAACATGCTCAGCGCTCCGCCGTAGTTAGAGATATGCGTCAGCTTGAAAAAATCTCCTATAACAGGTATCGACTCGCCGATCTTAAGATTTGCGCGTACCGCAAGCTTGGCTACCTGATCGGCCGCAATTATCGCTGCCATAATCAGGTATTTTGTCCATCTCATCGGATGTTCACCATGGTCTTGGTGAGGTCTTCTTTTTCTTTGCCGGCATGATCCTCGGCAGCCTCTGCCCCAGCCTCTGTCCTTGACTCGATAGCCACTGCAGGCTCAGCTTTTGCGGGTTCTTTTTCGCCTAGCTCGGTCATTGAGGCGGGCATGAAGTCCTTTTCGAAATCCTCGATCAGATCTTCTCCGAGAAAGTCGATTCTCTCAAGCTCCGCTTCGAGGAGGTTCTTATATCTTCCCTTGAGCATTTCGACCTTTGTCTTCAGGCGATTTCCGTCCTCGGTGAGTCTGGAAATAGACTCCTTGGCTTCTTTTGTGATGATATTTGCTTCCATTTCTGCATTTTTGAGCAGGATTTCGGCCCTGCGCTCTGCGCTGGCTGCGATGTCATTCATGAGGGATTTTGCTGCTTCTAGTGTTTCGTATACGCTAGTTTCGCTGCTCATGTGCTTATCTACCTGAACATGAGCCTTACTGAGCTCGTCCTTCAGCTGGCGATTTTCGCGCAAGAGCTTTTCCATGTCAAGAATGACAAGATCCAGGAAATCATCCACCTCGTCGGGATCATATCCTTTTTTTACTCTGCCAAATTGTTTGTTTTCTATATCAGAAGGTGTAATCATGTCTATCCTCCAATCATTTCTTATCTGCCGGTCCAAGGGCTCTTGTTTGCTCCGAAATCAAATCCGCCTCTTTCCTCTTGGTTTGTTGTAATGTCAACCTTTTCCGGGGCGAAGATGAATATATTGTTGGCAACCTTTTGTACATTGCCATTCAAGGCATAGGTTGCTCCGCTGAGGAAATCAAAGATCTTTTTGGCGGTTTCTGTTTCGATCTTCTCGAGGTTGATAACCACCGGGCGTCTGCCTTTGAGGCTGTCTACAAGTTTCGGGCATTCGTCGAAGCTCTTCGGCTCGATGACCACCAGTGTAAATGTGTTTGTGCCTGCTATTGAAACTCTTTTTTCGATCGGAATTGCCTTCGGCATGTCCGCAGGCTGCGCCTTCGGCTGGAATGCGCCTGCTACCGGCTTTCTTGCATTTTCTTCTTTGATTACCTGCTGTCTTGCCTCTTCGATCTCGTCCTCTGTCAGTTCTCCGTCTGCCACCTCGTCGATCCCGACAAGCTTTTTAAGTGTTTCTGAAAATCCCATTTTAGTTTCCTCCCATTTTTTTTGAGTAATCTCTGACCCCAAATATCGATGTTCCAACTCTGATTAGCGTGGAGCCTTCTTCGATCGCCACCTCAAAGTCATTGGACATGCCCATGGAAAGATATTTGAAATCAATCCTCGGGTTATCAATTTTTCCATATTCGTCATACAGCTTTTTGACTGCCGCAAAATATTCTCTCGCATCATCCGGGTTATCCTCGTAAGGAGCAATGCACATAAGCCCTCGGATCCTGATGTTCGGGCAGTTTTCGAGTATGCTTTCGATCATCTGCCCTGTCTCTTCAGTCGTAATGCCGAACTTGCTTTCTTCCATCGCCGAGTTCACCTGGATCAGAATATCCATGGTTATTCCGTGCTGAGATGCCCGCTTATCGATTTCTTCGGCAAGTTTCAAAGAATCCACCGAGTGAATCATGCAAACCTTGTCGATGATATATTTTACCTTGTTGGTCTGAAGGTGGCCTATGAGATGCCATCTTACAGGCTTTACACCGTCATACTTGTTCATGATTTCCTGAACCTTATTTTCGCCGATGTCTGTGATTCCGCAATCTATGGCCTCGTTTATCTCGTCTACATTATGAAGCTTGGTTACCGCAACGAGCAGCACATCCTCTCCGCTTCTTCCGGAACGCGCGGCCGCCGCGTTCTTCAACTCGGTAATGCGATCTATGTTATCTCTGATCGACATGATTTCACTCCCCTTCGCTCTTGTTCTTTTTTATTTCGTCATAATTTTTTACGGTAGCGACCGTTTGGCCTTCTGCGTCGTAGTAGTAGTTCTTCTCAACCACTGTCACCCCGCCGTCGGTAGCGAGGATGCTCACGGGCGTAAAGTTGTAATTTTCGAACTTGTCCTTTACATAAACGCCCTTTTGGCCGTCTTCTTCTATGATGCTGGAGGTCTCCAGCAAAATCCCCGTGCGGCTCGATTTGATGAGCTTGCAGTCTCTGGCTCTGTATTTATCGAAAAATTCGTAATATCTGTTGCAGGAAAGGACGATTTTCTGTTTGTCTCCCTCGGCGGTGACGGACTTTACCTTCATCTTGAGCCTGCTTCCGTCCTTAAAGTCGACGCTGACATTTCCGCCCTCCGCTATGCCCTCTGCATTCTCTGCAGCCAGCCATGCGACCAAGTACCATTCCTTGTTATCTACGACCTTAAAGAGCTTATCTCCGCTTTCGGCAGTCTTCGACTTGCATTTTTGAATCTCAAAGTCCGAGCCTTGAGCCTTCTCGAGACTCGCCACTGTTATGCTGTCGAGCTTATCCGGGCTTAGAGAAGTCTCCATGCCATCATAAAAATAGCTGATGACGCCGCGTTCCTTGGTATAGCATGCGCTTCCTCCCAGGGTGAGGATCTTTGCGCCCTTTCGCATGAGCTTGCCCTGAGAGATCACTCTCTTGACCGTCCCCGAGCCGGAAGCTGTATAAACCTTCTCGTCCCTTACGAATAGGCATGTCGTATCGACAGATGTCTCCAATGTGCCGTACTCCGCCACATAGGTGTCCACGAAAATGTCCGAAACCCTCGGCACGATGTATATATATACATATAGCGCTGCGAAGAGCAGTACAAAAATCGCAATATATATTTGAATCTTTAAGTTTTTCTTTTGTTTGCTATTATTTTTCATTACAACATTTTATCACAAGCGCCTTTGCAATACAAGGGAATATCTCAGCTTTCATCGCAATTTCATCTTTTATGTCGCATCTCCCGTGCCTAGATTTCTGTCATAACTTTCGCTAAAATCTTTTTTTCGTCCTTGGTCAAATCCTGGCCGGCCTCTGTCTTTTCAACATAGACTGCGAAGAGGTCGGGCCTCTTCTCCTTTGTGAGCCTAAGCGAATTTTCGTATTGCCAAAGGTGGATGAGCTTGTGGTTTCCGCTTACCAGGATCTCAGGCACCGTGAGGCCCTCGAACTCCCTCGGTTTCGTATACTGGTCATATTCAAGAAGGCCGGAGTAGACGGATTCTTCTGTTGCGGATTCCTTTGTGCCCAGAACCTCCGGCACGAACCGGCAAACGCTGTCCACAAGCACCATCGCCGCAAGCTCTCCTCCGGTCAGGATGTAGTCTCCGATTGAGATTTCCTCCATATCCCACTCGTCGATGATGCGCTGATCGACGCCCTCATAATGGCCGCATAGTATGGTAATTTCGTCCATCGCTGCAAGCTCCTCGATTTTCTGTCGGTCGAGGATTTTGCCTCGCGGCGACATATATATCATCTTGGATTTCTGCGCAGAAGCTCCTTCGGATATGCCTGTCCCAAGTGACCTCAGGGCATCGAACGCGGGCTGAGCGAGCATTACCATTCCAACGCCTCCGCCGAATGGATAGTCGTCTGCCTTGTTATGCTTATCTTTGCTAAAGTCGCGAATATTTATTAAATTTATGTCAAGTATTCCTTTTTCCTGCGCCCGTCCCAGAATGCTGCTGCCGGTTACAGCCGTAAACATCTCCGGAAAGAGGGTCAAAATATTTATTTTCATCTCTGTTTTTTCTGTCTTTTCTGTCTATTCTGTTTTTTCTGTTTTTTCTGTTTTTTCTGTTTACTCTTTATTCTGCGTCATTCTTCTTATTATTTTATTATTCTACTTTTATGGCATCTTCGTCTATAAATCCGGGGATGAGCCTGATTTTGACGAGTTTTTGCTCTATGTCAACTTCCTTTACGAACTCTCCCACGGCCGGGATGAGTGCTTCCTTGCCGCTTGCAAGTTCGATCTTATATATGTCCTGCGCCGAATTTTGCAATACATCCGCTATGACTCCGATCCTGCTACCGTCCTCTATATTTACTACATTGCAGCCGATAAGGTCCTTGACATAGAATGTGTCCTCCGGCAGATCCCGAAGGTCTGCCTCCGTTATATATATGTCCCGCTCTTTGAGAGCCTCTGCGGCGTTCCTGTCGCTGACGCCTTTGAGTTTGAGGATTACCATTTTCTTTTGGTATCTTACTCCCTCGATGCCATATTCTTCGTATTTTCCCTTGTGCTCTAGCAAAACGCTGTCCAGCTCCTCGAATCTTTCTTTGTAGTCCGAGTAGTGGTAGACCTTGACTTCGCCCCGAAGTGCTGCAGCGTTTACGATTTTTCCTATTTTGATTTTTTCCATGCTATATTTTTATTATTTCTATTTCTTTCTATATTTACGTTTTATGTTTTTCTGTGCTTTGGATTCTCTCTGCTTATACAACAGGCACATACCTAAACATGTGAATCCTGTCTAAAGTATGTGCCCGAATTTTTGCAATAAATCGTCATTCTCTTACGATTTCAACTGTCACTTTTTTATTGTTTTTTATGGCAGCAGCCTTAACAACGGTACGCAAAGCCTTAGCAATCCTTCCTTGCTTACCGATTACTTTTCCCATATCGTCAGGTGCGACTCTAAGTTCGATTACCGTTCCGCGGCGATCTTCGCTTTCGGTCACTACGACCGCTTCAGGGTTATCAACAAGTGACTTCGCAATCGCTTCAACCAATTTAGTCATTAGCTTTCACCGCTTCCTTATTATTCAATAATTCCAGATTTCTTAAATAAAGTCTTTACAGTTTCAGTTGGCTGCGCGCCGTTTCCTAACCACTTCTTAGCTTTTTCTGCGTCGATTTTGATTTCCTTTGGTTCGGTCATCGGATTGTAGTAACCGATTTCTTCGATGAACTTACCGTCCCTCGGAGCTCTCGAGTCTGCTACAATTACTCTGTAAAAAGGCTGCTTGTGTGCGCCCATTCTCTTTAATCTGATCTTTACCATTTTTCTGTTCCTCCTTAAAATAGTCCTTTTAGTCTTTTATTTTTTTTCATAAAGCTCGGATTGCTGAATTGTTTCATCAACTTTTTTGTATCCTCGTACTTTTTGATCAAGTTATTTATTTTGCTCACCGGCTGACCTGAGCCCGCTGCGATTCGCCTTCTCCGGCTTGCATTAAGAAGCGAGGGGTTTCGGCGTTCTTCGATGGTCATGGAGTAAATAATCGCCTCCATCTGCTTGAACTCCTGCTCGCCCTTTTCGATATCCTCTTCGCTGACCTTGTTTGCTCCAAGCCCTGGGAGCATGCTGATCATCTTGCCAAGGCCGCCCATCTTGTTTATCTGGCCCATCTGCTCGAGGAAATCCTCGAGGGTGAACTCGTTTTTCTTCAGTTTCTTTTCGAGCTTCGCCGCCTGTTCATCGTCAAAGCTTTCCTGTGCCTTTTCTATCAGAGAAAGCATATCGCCCATTCCGAGGATTCGGCTTGCCATTCTCTCCGGATGGAAAGGCTCCAGCGCGTCGGTTTTTTCGCCAACACCGATGAACTTTACCGGTTTTCCGGTCACCTTCTTTGCAGAAAGTGCGGCGCCGCCTCGTGAGTCGCCGTCCATCTTGGTCATGATGATTCCGTCGATCCCGAGGGCTTCGTTAAAGCCCTCTGCGGCGTTCACTGCGTCTTGACCCGTGAGCGCGTCCACCACCAGCAAAATTTCGTGTGGCTTTACTGCCTTTTTTACTCTCACAAGCTCATCCATGAGCTCGCTATCTATCTGAAGCCTGCCTGCCGTATCGACGATCAGCACGTCGAAGCCTCGTCTTTCGGCTTCTTTTCGCGCTTTGAGGGCGATGTCTTCTGCTACCTTGTTTCCGCGGTCGGTAAATACCGGAACGTCTACGGATTTTCCTACGACCTCGAGCTGGTCGATCGCTGCCGGCCTATAGATGTCGCAGGCAGCAAGCATCGGTTTCTTGCCGTTTTTCTTAAGATATGCCGCAAGCTTGCCGCAGGTGGTGGTCTTTCCTGTACCTTGCAGACCCACCATCAAGAGGACAGTGAAGCCGCTTGGGGAAAAGGTAAGCTTGCTGTTGGTTCCACCCATGAGGTCAACCAGCGTATCATTTACGATCTTGATTACCTGCTGACCCGGCGTGAGGCTTTCCAACACGCCCTGGCCCATCGCTTTTTCTTTTACGTCCGCAACGAACTCTTTTACGACCTTGAAGTTTACATCCGCCTCCAGCAAGGCGAGCTTGACTTCTCGCATCGCGTCGTTGATGTCCGCCTCGGTCAAAACTCCCTTGCCTTTTAGCTTCTTAAAAGTTCCTTGCAGTTTTTCGGATAAATTCTCAAATGCCATTTTATCTCCTCAAGTCTACTAAGCCCGCAGAATTTGCGGCTTTGTGCTTGCTATGTGTTTCTATTGTTTTGTTTTGTTTTGTCTATTCCAAACCGTTGATTATAGTCTTAATTTCTGTTAGCCTTGCGACGATTTCGTCATTTCTGTTCTTATCGCCGCCTTCGCCGTTCTTGCCCTTTTGGGGCCTTTCTCCGGCGCAATTTTCTGCCAAGTAGTTCCCCTCGGGTCGATTCCATCTTGCGCCGCAGGTCAAATCAAATATCAAGCTGTCAATTCTCTCGTCTATGTCGGACACTGCCTCCTTGGAGCGCATAAACCGCTCCACCAGTCCGAGCTTCTTCTCGTACTCGTTCAGCGCAAGCTCCGCCTTCTTTAGCGTGTCATGCACCGCTTGCCTTGAAATTCCAAACTCCTCGGCGATCTCCGAAAGGGAAAAATTTTCTTCGTGATACAGTGCCATTACCTCCTGCTGCCGCTTGCTTAGGAGCTGTCCGTAAAAATCGTATAGGAGGCTGTTCTGTGCAATACTTTCGATTTTCATAAGAGCCCCGCCTCCTCTTGCTTCGATTTTGGGCTATCTTGTTGTTTTAGCTGTGCGCTGCGTCAAGCCCACAGCTTGACACCTTGCCTACTATAACATAGTTTTGGATTACTGTCAAGCTTTTTTGCTTGAAAGCCTTTTGCCTGAAAGTCTTTTTGCTGAGGCGAGGTCATGAATCTTCTCGACACGCGTTAGCGGATTTTCCGCTAATAGAGCTTTGGCGCTTTTCGCCGTGATAGAATTTTGAAAAATATATTCAAAATAATGCGCTTTCACGCAGGAAATTTTAGAAAGAAAGGAGAAAATCCGATACTATGTATAAAAGAATCAGAGATTTGCGCGAGGATCGCGATTTGTCGCAGCGTGAGATGGGATTGATCTTGCATTGCTCGCAGCGTGTGTATAGCAACTACGAATGCGGAGATCTGGATATTCCGACACAGATCTTGATCGATCTTGCGAAATTTTATAGTGTTTCGACCGACTATTTGCTTGACCTTACGGACTGCAGAGAGCCATATTTGAGATCTGCGAAGTTCGAAGCGTCCGCCTCCGCCTCATCAAAAGAGCAGCAGCCTGCCAGGAGCCGCCTGCCGGAAAATCGATAAAAGCATCAGGGAAAAATTGCCCTGCGCGCCGCCCGCGCTGCGAAGGCAAACAGTTCTCGTTATTAAATCATAAAATATGTTGACAGTGTACTATGCGTTGTGGTACACTTAGGTTGCAAAAGGGATTTACTTATAAATATTGCAGGAAAGGAGTTTCGTGTATGTTTCAGCTTGACTTGAAAAGCCGAAAATCCATCTACGAGCAAGTGATTGACAATCTGAAAGAGCTTATAATGACTCAGGCGCTGGCTACAGACGAAAAGCTACCCTCGGTCAGGGAGCTTTCAAAGACCATAACAGTCAATCCGAACACCGTCCAAAAAGCGTATCGAGAGCTTGAAAGGCAAGGATATGTTTATACCACAAACGGAGTGGGGACCTTTGTGGCAGACATCGGCGGAGTTCGTCCGGATATGAAAGCGCTGGAACTTGCGAAAGCCAAGTTTGACGATGCTTTCCGTCAGTTACTCTTCTTGGGGCTTAGTTTTGAAGAGGCAAAGAACATGGCTTTGAACATTATAGAAGAAAGGAGGCCGGCAAATGATTAAACTTCAGAATGTCACAAAGCGCTTTGGGGATTATGTAGCGCTTGACGACTTTAGCCTGACGGTGCCAAAGGGTTCGGTTTACGGACTGATGGGACTTAACGGCGCGGGAAAGACCACCATCATCAAGCACCTTGCGGGGTATCTTTCGCAGGATGAGGGACTGGTTACGATAGACGGCGAAGAAGTTCTCAGCAACGAAAATGTTAAGAGCAGAACCGCTGTAATTCCCGACGAACTATTCTTTTTCCGAGGATATTCGCTTATGGAAATGGGGAAATATTATAAGCGGATCTATCCAAGCTGGAATGAGGATAGGTTCCGGGAAATGACCCGGGATTTCGGACTGAACGCTAAGGCAAATCTTGCGAAGTTTTCAAAGGGGATGAAAAAGCAAGCGGCATTTTGCCTTGCCATGGCGACTATGCCGGACTACCTTATACTCGACGAGCCTGTGGACGGGCTTGATCCTATCGTTCGCCACAAGCTCAGGCACTACATCATGGACGATGTTGCCGACAGACAGATGACCGTGCTGGTTTCCTCCCACAACGCAAAGGAAATGGAGGACATTTGCAACTACATCGGCATCATCGCCGGGGGCAAGATGATTTTCGAGGGAGATCTTCTGGAGCTTATGCCGGTTTCCATCGAGGAAATATTTATCGAAAAGCTGGGAGGTGTGAGCCATGAAAAATAAAAATCTGTTTGCGCTTTCGCCTGCCCTTATAATAGAAAATTTCAGAATGTATTGGTACATTCCGGTGCTTTCGCTGGTGCTGTACTTTTTCGGCGGGATTTTTCCGATTATAGTGGATTATGATAATCTGTACAAGATAAGCTCGACGATTTCGAACAATTTTCAGAATCTCAGCTGGGTGTTTGTGCCGCTGCTTATCTTCGTGCCGCTGGTTTCTGCCTGCGTAATGATGAGCTTTGTCCACAAGCAGAATCGTGCCTTTGCCTTGCATTCGCAGCCTTATAGCAAGTCACGGCTGTTTAATACGCAGATTCTTACGGGCTGGCTGATGTGCGTGCTTCCGCTACTTGTGATGTGCGTGCTTTATCTTTTGCTGATGAAAGACGTGCAGCCGGATACAAGTTCTTCATTATATAGGGTAAGCGATTACAGTCTTGCCGTGGAAAATGTCTACACCGCAAAAGCCGTGCTTGGCTGGCTGGGAGATTCCGTTGTAATTGTGACATTTTTCTATGGAATGTTCGTATTTGCAGGCTCCCTGGTGGGAACAGGGGTTATGCAGCTTTTGATTTCCGGCGTATTCTTCATGATAGTGCCGGCAACACTGTTCATTATAAATGAGTTCTGCGCTGCTTTCCTGCTTGGATATGTGGGCATGGGCGACTTTATGCAGAATTTGATGTTAGAAGCGAATCCGATTATCCGCAAGCTCTCCTATTGGAACGAGGGTGCGGGGATCGCCCTTGAGATGAAATACCTTGCCGCGGCGATTGTATTGCTGATTTTGGCTCGGTTTGCATACGGCAGAGCAAGGCTTGAAAAGGTAGGAGATTCGATGATTTTCAGGCTTACCGAGGAAATCATCACCTATCTCATAACTTTCGTCGGAATGACCGCTTTCGGCTGGATACTTTATGGTATCACGGACAGCAAGAAATCCATGCTGATCCTGGGAATGGCGGTTGGTGCTCTTGTGACATTCCTGATTGTCAAAATCGTTATCGCAAAGTCGATCAAGGTTTTTAGCCGGCAAAATCTGATTTCGCTGTGCCTTTACCTCCTTATCGCAGCGCTGTTTACAGCCTTTACGGTTTTTGACCTTAGCGGATTCTCAAAGAGACTGCCGGAGGAGGACAGGATCGAGTCGGTGACTCTCAGCAATTCGACCTTTTGGTATGCCACCTCATCGACATATATGTACAGCGGAGGCGGATACGACCTCAGGCAAAGTCCTGTAATTTCAACGGACCCTGAGGTAATTTCTGCCATGTATGAACTTGAAAAATATATCGTGGAAAATGACATTTTCACTTCGCTTCAAACTACCATAGAGGATTCCTCATCTGATGAGCCGGAGCCTATTCGGGAGAGCGTGACTTTTGAGTACAAGATGAAGAACGGCTCGAATTTTAGGCGCGAATATTATTTCAATTTGGATGAAGAAAGCAAGGCGCTGATCAACAGAGTTGTCGCCTCGGAGGACTGGAAATCCTATTTTACAGGCGCGGACAAAATAAATCTTTCGGGATTTGAGAGCGCAACTGCCGAGACTTATTCTCTGAGCGCGGATTACTACGAGGACGAGAATGATCAGAAGAAAATTTCCATCAACCGCGAAGATGTGGAAAAGATCGTGACGGCAAGGGACGAGGATTTCAAGAAGATGAGCTTCTACGATATGTGCGAGCTTCTCGATAGCAGGACTTCTCACGAGCTTTTCGGCGTGTCGGTCTGCGTCAATTTGAAAACTCCTGTCTCGGATGCCAAAAGCTTGCGCGGGATACGGGCGCAGCAGTCCGATACCCTTACCATCGCCTTTGACGTTACGAAAGAGGACGAAAATACTCTTGCGGTTCTGAAAGAAATTGGAATAGAATATCAAGAATAAGACGATATTAAAAATGTTCTCAGACTAATTTTTAATCGATAAAAATGCAGGCGGCCTCTATTTCGAAGCCGCCTGCCCTATTATGCCAAAAGAAAATTTCTCTCCTGCAGGGGCTTGAAATAAAATATATTATCCAGTATACTGTTTAGAGGGGAGCGAGTTTTCTTGGCAAAATAATTTATCAATAGGAGTACAAGTTATAATATGAAGAAAAGGATTTTGAGATTTATTTCTACTGCGCTTGCCGTAGCGCTTATGATTGCGGCGGTTCCGGCGGACTTCGCCTTTGCGGCGCTTTCCAAGGTAAACACGCCTGCACAGGTTACCACCTTCAAGTCTACCGGGAATTTCGAAAAGGAATATGTCAGAGCCTATGTCACAGATGATACGGTTCTGAAGGTAAATTACAAAACACCTCTTCAAACCACTCTATTTAGGATTTCTCTCTATCGCGTGGGCGAAAACAAGGGCGATATCGACCTTGATATTTTCGTGGACGCGGTTCAAAGCTATGCCCAAGACGGCACGACGCTATACGGCTTCACCTATTATCTTGACATGGAGCGCTTCGATGTTCCAAACGGTTATTATAATCTTTATCTGAGAAGATGCGCCACCGAAGCCGATGCCCAGGCGAAGGATTACAAATCCAGCGGCGTTCTCTATAAGAATATGGAGATCAAGGTGACAGGTGGCAAAGTCAAGATCCTTCGCTACAAGGATGTCATAGAATACAATCAGTCCATAAAGAATATCGGCTCGCTCTATAGCATAGACAAGTATCTTGACAATACGCTAGAGGACATCCGGTTTGTGCTGCGAAATCCCGCAACCAACATATATGCGGAGATGACCTCGAGCAAGATCAGCTATATCAAGACGATTTCAGATCGCATTACCCAAGGGGCAACTTCTGACTACGAAAAACTGCAAAGAATATATGAATATACCGCAAAGAATTTCTACTACGATTCGGTGGCTTTTCAGACCCATTCATACCAATATGCGGATCCTTACGATAATATATATAATTACGAGAACGGGCTCAGCAGCGCAAACAGCGTGAGCGGCAGCGTCTATACCACATGTCAGGGCTTCTCGGCGATCTATCTTGCCCTCGCCCGCGCTCAAGGCATTCCGACCCGTTTCGTCTACGGACACAGGCTTGCCGTGCCGTCAAACGACTGGCTGACGGAGGATAATATCGACGTGCGCGACCACTGGTGGACAGAGTCCTATATAAATGGAAGATGGATATTTGTAGACCCGACCGTGGGCACGACGAACAAATATAACAAGACCACCGGCGTATGGACCTACACGGGACTTACGAACTATACATACTTTGATGCCTCGGACGAACAGGTTGCCACGAGCCATGTATATATGAATATCTATCCTGACTATAGATACGGCAAGTATATCGACGACGAGTACGAGATGAACCTTCTTCGTGAGTTCTTCGCTCAGACGATCGGAAATACCGGCGTTACAAACGGCCAGAAGATGGACTCAACCTACTCGCCTTATGATACATCAACATGGGGAGACGGCACGAAGTCTCACTTTATGACAAACGGATCCGGCAAGACCACGCAGATACAGTGGAGTAGCAAGGGCTTTACCGGTGCACTTAACCTGCCCGGATTTACGAAGATGACCCTCCTCTCATCGCACGATAACAAGTACGAGACGGCAAACCTGTCGAGCTCTCCTGTTCTCAAGAGCGTTTACCTTCAGAATAACAAGCTCACGAGTGTGGATCTTTCGAATTGCTACAAGCTTAGCTATGTCAGGGCGCAGAACAACCCGATGAAGACGCTTTCCATCTATGTAAATGGCACGAACAGGACATTTACGGCAGAGGACCACGGGACATTCTACTTCACCCTGGACACCCGCTACACAAACAGCAGCTTCTCGCTTTACTCGCAGGCTGACATCGGCTACAAGCTCGGCGGAGTTTATAGCACAGGAACAGGAAACAAGCTTTCGACGAAGACCACATATCACTTCACTCCGAAGGCCTCCGGCTACAGAATCAGCTTCGTGCTGAATCCTGACAGCTATAGGTATTTCCTTGCGCCGGGCGAGCAGAGCAGCAGTAAGCTTTCCTATATCCAGGCAGCGGCCAGACGCCTAAGCGAGCTTGGATATTACGATCCTTCTTCCGGCAGCGATTACAGCTATATCTATCTCGGAGAAACGCAGACAAAGGCCGGCGAGGAAACATCCTTTACGGATGAGCTTAAGGAAGCGGTTATCAAGTTCCAGGTTATGCACGGCATATCGAATACCGGAAATATCGGAAGGCAAACCTGGTCTGCTCTCTTTAACAGCAGCGCAAAGTCGATGGTGGGGAGCGAAGAATATGCTAAGGTTCTTGCTGATTACGAAGCGATGATTGCCCAGCGCGAAGAAGCATCCGCACAGATGGCTCAGATTTCCGTCAAGGCAAGCTCTACCGCGGTGAAAGGCGCAATGAAGCTTTCGTGGAGCGCATCATCTGCTGCTCTTGATATATCGCAAATTCCGATCGACGGATATGAGATTTGGAAATCCAAGTCCAAGAGCTCAGGCTACGAGCTTCTAAGCGATTGCTCGGGCACGCAATTTAAGAATACATCGAACATAAAGAAGGGCACCCGCTACTACTACAAGGTAAGAGCATATAGAGAGATCGGCGGTCAGAAGATCTATACCGACTACTCGAATGTGACCTATAAAATTGCAAAGTAGATAATATAAGATCAAAGGAACATATAAAGCAGGTCGGAGGATGATTCTCTCCGGCCTTTGCTTTTTGTGAATTTATGTTACATATGAGATTTTCATTTTGATGAATTTATGTTACAATAGGTTTGCTATGAAAAAAAGGATTTATAAACTTGCGGCGATGCTAGCTATCGCCGCGCTGCTGATTCTGCCCACAGGATGCGCGGGCAGCAGTCAAAATGATATAAAAATTTCAAATGATGGGAGCTCTAGGCTTATTCTCTGCGCAGGCTTCGCAGAGTATGACTGGACTAGGAATATCATCGGAGAAAATCCAGGCGGCCTTTCCCTAAGTCTCCTCAACGAAAGCGGCATTGATATGCATAGCTACCAGCCTTCGGTTTCGGATATGGTAAGCCTTGCAAACTGCGACCTTTTGATCTATACCGGAGGAATTTCGGAATATTGGATAGATGAGGCTATAGCTTCTTCGGAGCGGGGCGGTTTCGACACGCTCTCGCTGATGGAATTTTTCACAGAAAATCCGCTCCTCTTCCCCGAATACGAGCAGGAAGATCACGATCACGATCACGACCATGGGCATAGCCACGAGCAGGAGCATGAACACGAGGCGGACGAGCATATTTGGCTTTCCCTGAAGATGGCATCTGTTTTCTGCGAGAAAATTGCCGAGACGGTTTCCATGCTGGATCCCGCAAACGAGGATTTATACAGACAAAACCTGGCAGGCTACCAAGAGCAGCTTGCCACCCTTGACGGGGAATTTGAAGAAGCGGTAAATGGGGCTTCCGCAGATGAGCTTTTGCTTGCCGACCGGTTCCCGTTCCTTTACTTATCGCAAGATTACGGCATACAGGTTCATGCGGCGTTTGAGGGATGTTCGGCGGAAACAGAGGCGAGTTTTGAGACGATTATAGACCTTGCGGAGGATTTGACTTCGGAGGGCCTTTCGCACATCCTTATTCTCAAAAATAGCAGCACAAATCTCGCAGATACCATTATCCGCGCCGCCAGAGAAAATTCCGAAAAAAATTCCGGTAAGAATTATGAAGAAAGCCAAATAAAAATATGCGAGCTTGACTCTCTGCAATCCGTAACCGCCGAGGATATCGCGGGCGGATTTAGCTATCTTGGCGCAATGAAGAAAAATAAGGAGGTCATTTCCGAATGTCTCAACTGATTGTAAACAATCTATCCCTTGGCTATGACGGCGTCGCTATATCCGAGGGGGTCAATTTTCAGATCAACAAAGGGGATTATCTTTGTATCGTAGGAGAAAACGGTTCCGGAAAATCTACCCTGATGAAAACTCTGCTTGGCCTCCAAAAGCCTCTTTCCGGAGAGATTATATTCTCAGATGGACTGTCTCGCTCCCAAATCGGCTACCTGCCCCAGCAAACCCCGGTGCAGAGGGACTTTCCCGCTTCGGTTCAGGAAATAGTCCTGTCCGGATTTTTGGCTTCGCTAGGAGGAAAACCCTTTTACTCCCGCGCCCAAAAGCAAGCCGCCCTTGACAATATGAAGAAGCTCGGCATATACGATAAGCGTAACGCCTGCTATCGCAATCTTTCCGGCGGGCAGCAACAACGGGCGCTGCTGGCGAGAGCCCTCTGCGCCACCTCGCAGATGCTATTTTTAGACGAGCCGATTTCCGGGCTTGATCCGGCGGCTTCCGCAGAAATGTACGAAATTATCGCAAGGCTTAATCACGATGAAGATATAACCGTCATGATGGTTTCCCACGACATCGAAGCCGCCGTCAAATACGCAAGCCACATCCTGCACATGGGAAGCAATATGCAGTTTTTCGGCAGCAAGGAAGACTACGCTCAAACTCCCCTTAAAGGCAAATTCCGCCTCTCCAATTTTGTGGACGAGCCGATTTGCAGCCGCGGGGAAAAGATCAATATCAAGCCAAGGAGGTCGGTAAGAGATGAATTTAATAAACATGATTAGCGAATATTTTTCCTACTCCTTTGTGTGCTACGCATTTATCGCAGGGGTCCTTGCGGCGCTCTGTTCATCGCTTCTTGGCGTCACGCTGGTGCTTAAACGCTATTCCTTTATGGGAGACGGGCTTTCCCACGTGGCATTCGGTGCCATGGCGATGGCTACGGTTCTTTCCGTCAGCAACAATCTCCTTATTGTCATGCCCGTAACAATACTCAGTGCGATTCTGCTTCTAAAAACCGGACAGAATGCAAAAATAAAAGGCGATGCGGCGCTGGCGATGATTTCCGTAGGCTCCATGGCTTTCGGCTATCTTCTGCTCAATATTTTCTCCGCATCTGCCAATATTTCCGGCGATGTGTGCAGCACGCTTTTCGGCTCCACATCTATTTTGACACTGACCGAGGGAGATATTATCCTCTGCGTGTCAATGTCCATCGTTGTTATCTTGATATTTGTGCTGTTTTACAACAAAATCTTTGCGGTCACCTTTGACGAAAGCTTTGCCGTTGCCACAGGGGTAAATGCTTCCGCCTATAACCTCCTGATTGCGGTTATCACGGCGGTGGTCATCGTCCTTGCCATGAGCCTTGTGGGTGCGCTGCTTACTTCGGCGCTGATCATCTTTCCGGCACTTTCTGCCATGAGAATTTTCAGCACTTTCCGTCAGGTTATTATCTGTGCGGCTCTTTATGCGGTGGCAACCTCTGCAATCGGCCTTTTGCTGTCCATCATGCTTTCAACTCCCGCGGGAGCCACAATTGTGGTGACGGAGCTTATATGCTTTTGCATATTCGCCCTCATCGGAAAGTTCAAAGCCTGCTGATTTTCCGTAACATCCCGCTAAAACATGCTGAGCTGGTCGGTTTCCGGAAGTCCCTCAAACACGCCGTGATTTCTCAGGCCCCCTGCGGCTGTCTTATTGAGTTTTGCCCTCTTTATAGCCTCTTCAATGGTGTCGTAAGGCTTGATTTCGTATTCGCTTTGGAGAGCCTTCGCCGCGTTCTCACCTACCCCCTCGATTGCCGTAAATGGAAGCAGCACCTTGCCGTTATCCACGCCAAATTTCGTGGCTGATGACTTTCCAAGCCTTGCGGGAGTAAACTCATAGCCTCTTGCGTACATCTCGTAGGCAACCTCGTGAATGGTATAATCGTCCTTTTCCTTCGGAGTTGCGTTCACACCCTTTGCGTTTATCTCGTCCATCTTCGCCAGAATTGCATCCTTGCCCTTCAGTATCGTCTCCGCGTCGAAGTTGGCGACCTTCGTGGTGAAATATGTGGCGTAAAACTCCTGCGGGTAGTATACCTTGTACCATGCCATACGGAAACTCATCATTGTATATGCCACAGCATGGGCGCGGGGGAACATATATTTTATCTTGTTGCAGGAGTCGATGTACCAGTCGGGAACGTCGTGTTCTTTCATGGTGGCAACCTGCTGCTCGTCTAAATCCTTCTTCCCCTTACGGACAATTTCCATGATTTTAAATGCGGTTTCGTTCTCAACCCCTTTCAAAATCAGGTAGTTCATGATGTCGTCACGGGTTGAAATAACCTCACGCATGGTGGCGGTTCCCGAGCGGATATAGTCCTGGGCGTTGTTCAGCCACACATCCGTTCCGTGTGAAAATCCCGAAATTCTGACAAGATCGGCAAATTTGTCCGGCTTCGTGTCGTCAAGCATCTGCCTCGTAAATGAAGTTCCAAATTCCGGAATCGCATAGGAGCCATGGGTAAACTTGTAGTCCGGGTCTTTTATATCCAGCGCCTCTATCCCGTTAAAAATGCTAAGAACCTTTCTGTCGGTAAGGTCGATTTTTAGCGGCTCCGTACCGGTCATGTCCTGAAGCTGACGTATCATAGAAGGCACATCGTGACCGAGAATATCCAGCTTGAGAAGATTCTCGTCTATCTTGTGATAGTCAAAGTGTGTGGTAATAATATCCGTATTTACATCGTTTGCCGGATGCTGGATCGGGCAAAACTCAAAGATTTCGTGATCGTCCGGACAGATTACGATGCCGCCGGGATGCTGTCCCGTGGTACGTTTTACTCCGGTGCAGTGCTGAGTGAGCCTGTCCTTTTCGTATTTGTTCACCGGAATATTTCTCTCGTCGAAGTATTTTGCCACATAGCCATAAGCGGTCTTTTCCGCCACGGTGCCAACGGTTCCCGCTTTAAACACATTCTTGTCCCCGAAGATAACCCCTACATATTTGTGGGCGATCGGCTGGTATTCTCCGGCAAAGTTAAGGTCGATATCCGGCTCTTTGTTTCCCTTGAACCCAAGGAATGTGGCGAAAGGAATGGTATAGCCGTCCCGCTTCATGGGAGTGCCGCAGTCCGGGCAGTCCATGGGCGGCATATCCACGCCGCAGTCGTATTTTTGCATATCTCCCCAAATAATCTTTTTGCAGTTCGGGCAAAGATAATGCGGGTCCAGGGGATTTACCTCGGTAATTCCCGCCATGGTGGCTGCAAAGGAAGACCCTACCGAACCTCTGGAGCCGACCAGATAGCCGTCTTGCAATGACTTATTTACAAGCATCTGGGCGCTTACATACATCACCGCATAGCCGTTGTTTATGATGGAATTAAGCTCGACATCAAGCCTCTCCTCAATTTCTTTCGGGAGAGGATTGCCATACTGTTCGTGGGCTCTTTCCATGCAGGTTTTTCGTAGGGTTTCCTCTGCGCCCTCGATTTTTGGCGGAAATTTCCCCGCAGGTACGGGGCGGATTTCTCCGTCAACGAGGCTTGCTATATAGTTCGTATTGTCGATGACAACTTCCCTTGCCCTGCCAGCGAGATAGGAAAATTCCTCCATCATCTCGTCGGTGGTTTTCATATAAAGACCCTCGCCGTTTTCCGCATCGTCGTAACCCATTCCTGCCATGATGATGTTTCTGTAAATTGCATCGTCAGGCTCGGTATAGTGGGAGTCCGTGGTGGCAACCACCCGCTTTCCCAGCTTGTCTGCAAGGGCGAGGATTCTCTTATTTATTTCCCGAAGATCATCCTCCGTTTCTACTCGTTTTCCGTCGAGATAAAACTCGCTTTCCAGCATAAAGTGATTGTTGATGATAGGCTGAATTTCAAGGTAGTCGTAGCGGGAAGCGATTTTTTCCTGCTCTGCCGGGCTTTTCTGCTCTATAACGTTTTGGGTATGGGTTCTTTTGTTATATGTAACCTGCTTCACCATGGACAGGAAAACTTCGCCGGCACTGCAAGCGGAGCCTATGATAAGTCCATCTCTATGCGCCTCGATGACAGACCACGGAAGCCTCGGTTTTTTGTAAAAATAATTCAAATGGGAGTAGGACACAAGCTTGTAAATATTCTTTAAGCCCTCCTGGGTCTTTGCCAGAATTATGATATGATTCGTAGGCTTTGTTTTGTAGTCGATTTCTTCCTTTTCGTCTTTGCAGTCCGAATCGTCGAATACGTAGCCCTCCAGACCGTAAATAACCTTTATGGGGCGGCCCTTTTCCGCCTGTTTCTTCGCCGCCGCCGCGCAGTCCGGGAAGGCCTGAACCACGCCGTGGTCGGTGATTGCCACAGCCGGCTGACCCCATTTCGCGGCAAGGGAAACGATATCCGCCGCCTCGTTAAAGCCGTCCATCTGGCTCATCTTTGAGTGGATGTGAAGCTCCACCCTCTTTCCGTCCTGCCATGTATCTTCTCTGCCTGCGGCTCTGTCCTGTTTTTCTAGGTCTTTGAACATTATGGTGTTCATGTTCTCGAAGGTGTCCCACTGGACTTCTCCCCGGAGCTTTACCGCATCTCCCGGCTTCAATAGTTCGTTTATTTCGCCCCACTTCGCCTCGGTAACGAAAGCCTTTGCGCAGATCGTGGTCTTGTTGTCCGTAATCAAAAGGGATACAAGGTGGTTTCCATTTTTGATAAGCCGTTCGGATATCCTGAAAAGAACTCCCTCGATCACCACCGTTCCCATCTTCGGGTCGATGTCTCTGAGCTCTGCGGTCTTTCCACCGGCAATTTCTCTGCCCATAATGCGGTTTCCCGACGCAGGAAGCTCTTTTTCCCTGCGTTTCCAGCCACCCTCGCCGCCGTTTTTTCCGCCGAAGCTGCCGTAGCCGCCGAAACTCTTTCCGGAGGCGGAAGATGCATCGGGCCTTTCCGAATTTTCCGCGGATTTTGCGGAGGCGGCAGCGCGAGCCTCGATTTCTTCTCGGTACTTGCGAGCGGTCTCCTCTATTTCCTTTTCTTCATTTTCGCTGAATGAGCGGTGCATTTCTTCATATTTATTGACATTATTCTCGAATCTCACCTTCATGCTTATGCCGAAGGTATCTCTTAGGATTTCGGAAAATCTGCGGGCGAGCCTATCGTTTAGCTGCTTCGCCGCGAAATCTCCCAGTGCATAATATGTTACCTCGCCTTCTGCTACGCTTACCTTCTTCTCGTCTATCATCTTGGTGATAGAAATATAATCTCCGTTTACTTCTTCGATCATATATGGCAGGAAAAGCCTTGCGATAAGAGCATCAGAGAGCGCCATCTCATCATATTCAAAGGCAAATTTCACCTCAGAAATCATATCAAGCTTATTTATAATCAGCGCCTTTATCTTTTCGTAATCCAAAAAAGGCATCACAAAATTAAGGCGTACCGGCATCTCCAGCACGCCCGATTCCCTGTGAATCACGCCTTTTCCAAGTTCAAATTTATATTCGTTTTTTTCTCCGCCAAGAGCCTCCCAGTCGATGCTCCTGCTTATAAGATTCTTCATATATTTGCCTCTATCATGCTAATCAGTTCATCTACGAGCCTGCCCTCCGGCACATTTTTTACGATTTTGCCCTTAGAAAACAGAAGTCCTCTCCCGTCGCCGCCGCAAATTCCAAAGTCAGCTTCTGCTGCCTCTCCCGGGCCGTTTACGGCGCAGCCCATTACTGCGACCTTGAGGGGGCTGTGACCCGATTTTATCAATTTTTGCTCTATAGGCACAAGCCTTTTTTCTACTTCGCAGGCGACATGCTCAAGATCAAGCTTTGTTCTGCCGCAGGTCGGGCACGAAACGAGGTCTATCCCTGCGCCCCGAATCCCGGTATCCTTTAGGATTTCCTTTGCAAAGAGGATCTCCTGCACGGGGTCTGCGGTCAGCGAAACGCGCATCGTATCGCCGATCCCCGCGAGGAGAAGCGCACCGATTCCTATGGCGGATTTTATCTTGCCCCTTGCCGGAGTTCCCGACTCGGTGATTCCTATGTGGATCGGATAGTCGGTGCTCTCCGAAAGAATCTTATGCGCATCGTAATTTAGCCTTACATCGGATGACTTTATGGAAACCACCAGCCTGTCGTAGTCAAATTCCTCGATGAGTTTCAGGTTATTCAGGGCGCTTTCGCAGAGTCCCGCCGGCGTTACCCTGCCGTATTTTTCAAGAATCGGCTTTTCCAGCGAACCGGAATTTACCCCTACGCGGATTGGAATTTGCCGCTCCTTAGCAGCTTCCACCACCGCCCGAAGCCTCTGGCTGTCCCCGATATTTCCGGGGTTTATCCTGATTTTATCCGCTCCTGCCTTTATGGCTGCTATTGCAAGCCTGTAATCAAAATGTATGTCCGCAACCAGCGGGATTTCTTTTGGGATAGTTTTTCTTACCCGCGCAAAGACCTCTGCGGACTGCATGTCAGGCACTGCTATTCTCACGATGTCGCAGCCTGCATCCGCAAGTCTTGTGACCTGAGAAACGAGAGCTTTTTCGTCCCTTGAGTCCACGTTGGTCATGGATTGTATCGTAATAGGTGCGTCGCCGCCGATAAAAAGCTCGCCGCATCTTATTTTTTTCGTCTTTTTTCTATTATCCATTACTTCTGTCTTCATTTCCGCCTTCATTTCTGTCTTTCCGTGTCTATATTCAGCCGAATATCCTTTCGACATCGTTGAAGGTAACATATATCATGAGCAGCATCAGAAGAGCCAGCCCCGCGAGGTGAATGGTGCCTTCGACCTTCTCGCTCACCTGTTTGCCGGTGAGCGCGCTATATAGCACGAAGATGATCCTTCCGCCATCAAGTGCCGGAAGCGGAAGCATATTTATCACCGCAAGGTTCAGGCAAATCAGCGCCGTAAGAAAGCCGTAATACCAAAATCCGTATTCGGTAGTCTTGCTGACCATTTGCACCATTCCGACAGGCCCCGTCAGCTCATCGGGACTTGCCTCACCCGTAAAAAGCTGCAAAAGCGCCGCAAACATCATCTTCGTCATCGCCCAGGTGGACTGGGTTCCCGCGACCAGAGCTTTGAATGGGCTATGGCTTATCTTGCAGCTGATGCCAAGGACATAGTAATTTACGGTGTTTCCTTGAGAATCCACGCCCTCCGAAAGAGTTGGATTTGCATCCACGGTATATGAGCTTCCGCCTCTTTCGTAGCCGATGGTTATGGCATCGCCACTTGTGACAGAATTCATAGCCTCGGATACGTCCGCCCACTGATCTATCTCGTAGGTTTCTTGCGACGTAGTTATGCTGATAATCTTGTCGCCAACTGCAAGGCCCGAGGCCTCTGCCGCGCTGCCTCCCGTGATCTGGCCGATCGTCGTCGTCGCAAATCCCCGCACGCCCACCACGATGCACATGATGATAATGGCGCAAAGGACATTCATAAGAGAACCTGCCGCAAGTATTACTATCTTTTGCCAAGGCTTCTTGTTTCCGAAGGCGCGCTCATCCTCAGATTCCTCGTCCTCTCCCTCCATGGCGCAAAATCCGCCGATGGGAAGAAGCCTGATGCTGTGAAGCGTTTCCCCTCTTTGCTTCTTCCAAATCACAGGTCCCATGCCGAACGCGAATTCGTTGACGCGTACTCCGCATCTTTTCGCCGCGATGAAATGCCCCAGCTCATGAGGAAAGATCATCACGCAGAATAGTAAAATCGCAAGAATTGCTGTTTTCATAAAATTTCCCCCGTTAATTCTCTCGTCTTTCTGTCAACTTCTAAGATACCCTCTAAATCTAAATTATATACCGGTTTATGGTCATGCATAATGCGTTCAAGTGTTTTTTGTATGTCCATAAAGCGTATTTTTTGGTCAAGAAATGCCGAAACCAGCACCTCGTTGGCGGCATTCAGCGCTGCAGGATAGCTTCCTCCCGCTTCTATCGCATCATAAGCGAGCCTTATGCAGCCGAAAACCTCAGGATTTGGTTTCTCAAATGTAAGGTTTGCGCCCTCCGTGAAGAAATCAAGCTCTCTGCCTGTGCTTCTTAGCCTGTCCGGATAGCCAAGCGCAAGGCTGATAGGAATTTTCATGTCGGCAATTCCCATCTGGGCAATCACGGAATTATCCTCAAACTCCACCGCCGAGTGGACTATGCTCTGGGGATGAACGAGAATTTGGATTTTCTCTGCCGGGACGTCGAAAAGCCATTTCGCCTCAATTACCTCAAGTCCTTTGTTCATCATGGTGGCAGAATCTATGGTAATCTTCTGACCCATGCTCCAGTTAGGATGTTTCAGCGCCTGCTCAAGGGTTACATTTTCAAGCTGCTCCGTCGTATATCCACGGAAAGGCCCGCCGCTTGCTGTGAGAAGAATTTTCTTTATCGGCCTTTCTTTGTTTCCCTCAAGGCATTGGAAAATAGCGCTGTGCTCGCTGTCTACCGGCAAAAGCTTTATCCCCGCCTTTGCCGCTGCGTCCATTACGAGGGCGCCGCCTGCAACAAGTGTCTCCTTGTTGGCAAGGGCGATGTCCTTGCCTGATGCAATAGCGGCGCAGGTAGGCGCAAGGCCTCTCATTCCCACAAGGGAGTTAAGAACCATATCGCAGCCGCCGCCTGCAGCCTCGATAAGCCCCTTTTCGCCCCAGGAAAATTCGGTTTCGGGAAAGATTTTTGCAAGCCTTGCCGCGTCCTCTGCCTTTTCCGTAACAGCAAAAGAAGGCCGAAACATTTGAATCTGCTCAGCCAGTCTCTCTGTATTTTTCCCGCAGGTTAGCGCCTCAACCGCAAACCTATCGGGATGCTTTTTTATCACTTCCAGGCTCTGGGTTCCGATGGAACCTGTGCTGCCTAAAATCGTAATTTTTTTCATGGTATGTCCTCAGGTCTTTCAATTTATTGGACAATCGGCATGGCTTCCTGTGCCTCATTCACAAGCAAAATGCAATAATATACCATGGGCGCAGTAAAGAATACGCTGTCGAAGCGATCTAGGATCCCGCCGTGTCCCGGAATGAGGTTGCCGTAGTCCTTGATACCCATCTGGCGTTTGAAAGCAGAAGCCGAAAGGTCGCCAAGCTGCGCCACGACGCTGCCTGCTATCGCTATGATCATCGCCTCGGTGAGCATTTCCGGAATAACAAGATATGCGAAAATGCCGCAGAAAATTATGCTTCCAAGCACTCCGCCTGCCGCTCCCTCCTTACTCTTCTTCGGGCTTAGATTTGGGCAAAGCTTGTGCTTTCCGATTGCCATTCCAACGAAATATGCCATGATGTCCGTGCCGAATGCCGCCAGGAACACCAGCCAGATCAGGATGCTATACTCGCTCCTGTCGATGAGGGTTATATGGAATGGAAAAAACACGCAATATAATATTCCAAGGAGCGTTGCGGACATATCATCAAGCTTTCTATCGTTAACCTTGAAGCCATATATCATGGAGCCCATGACCATCAGCACAATCCAAAAGAGCATGAGCCTACCATCCGCCGGATAGCAAATTTCTAGGGCATATAGCAGGAAAAGTCCGAGGTATGCCAATATGTAACTCGGCTTTGTTCCTGCCGCCTCGTAGCCTTTATAAAATTCTCTCACCGCAATGGCGCTTACGATTATACAGGCTCCCATGAGCCAGTAGCCGCCAATATATACAAGTGCAAGCAGCGGCAGCATGACACATGCCGAGATAATTCTTGTTTTCATTTATTTTCCTACCCTTTCCGTCCGCCGAATCTGCGGCCTCTATGAGTAAACTCCTCAATAATTTTTTCAAATTCCTCCGGCGCAAAATCCGGCCAGAGGCTGTCTGTAAAGGCAAATTCGCTATAAGCCGCCTGCCAAAGCAAAAAGTTTGAAAGCCGCATCTCCCCGCTCGTCCTTATGATAAGATCAGGATCCGGGATGTTGCCGTTTTCGTCTCCGGTATAAAGATAGCGGGAAATCAATTCTTCCGTCACTTCCTCAGGACGTATTTCCCCGCTCGCTGCCTCTCCGGCTATTTTTGCTGCCGCTCTTGTGATTTCCGCACGGCTTCCGTAGTTAAGCGCAATGTTAAACTGCAAGCCGTCGTTATCTTTCGTAACCGCAAGCGCCTTATCTATACTGGCTATTGCGGATTTTGGGATCTTTTTATAATCTCCGAGGATATGCACTTTTACGTTATTTTCGTCAAGCTCCGTAAGCTCGCTGGCAACGAATTTTACAAGCAGGTTAAATATTCCCCCCACTTCTTCCTGCGAGCGTTTCCAGTTCTCCGTGGAAAATGCGTAGACGGTAAGATATTTTATTCCCAGGACGTCTGCCCGCTTTATTATCTCCTTCATGGCATACATTCCCTGGTTATGACCGGAAAGCCTTGTGACCTTGTTCTTTTCCGCCCAGCGGCCGTTTCCGTCCATGATGATTGCAACATGCCTCGGAATATTTGTAATTTGGCTCATTACTTCTCCTATAAAGAGTGTGGCTACAAAATATAGCCACACAAATGTTTCTTCCTATTATGATTTCTTCCTATGATGCTTTTATGATTTGCGACGGAAGCTTATACTTCCATGATTTCCTTATCCTTTGCCGCAACGATTTCGTCGATTTCTTTGGTTGTCTTGTCCGTTGCCTTTTGAACGTCATCCAAAGCCTTTTTCAGCTCATCCTCTGTGATCTCATGAGACTTTTCGAGCTTCTTCAGCTCGTCGTTTGCCTCTCTTCTGAGGTTTCTGATGGCAATTTTGCTGTCCTCGCCCATTTTCTTGACGGTTTTGGTGAGTTCTTTTCTTCTCTCCTCGGTTACCTGCGGAATTACCAGTCTTACGCACTTTCCGTCGTTAGATGGGTTGATGCCGATGTTTGCGATGTTGATCGCCTTTTCGATTTCCGGAATCGATTTAGGGTCAAACGGTGTGATCATCAGAGTTCTAGGATCAGGAACCGAAATGTTTGCCAGGTTCTTCAGCGGTGTCGGCGTTCCGTAGTACTCCACCTGCACCTTGTCAAGGAGCGACGGATTTGCTCTGCCGGCTCTGACGGTATTCAAATCCTCTTTCAAAATTGAGATCGTCTTTTTGCTTCTTTCTTCAAGATTCTTCTTAATGGTTTCCATTTCTTCCTCCTATTTAATAATCGTGCCGATCTTCTCGCCCTGTATCGCCTTGAGAACGTTGCCGTCACCTGCGATGGCGAAAACATGAATCATAATTCCGTTATCCTTACACATGGTTGCCGCCGTAAGATCCATAACCTTTAGGTCTCTTTCTACAACTTCCATGTGAGTAAGTTCATCAAATCTTATCGCATTCGGGTTGGTAGCAGGATCGCTGTCATAAACTCCGTCGATGTTCTTGGCAAGCAAGATAACATCCGCATCTATTTCTGCTGCCCTGAGTGCCGCGGCAGTATCCGTCGAGAAGAACGGATTTCCCGTTCCCGCTCCGAAAATCACGATGTCGCCGTGTTCCAAATGGCTGAGCGCCCGTCTTCTGGCATAGGGCTCTGCCACTTCTCTCATTTCTATCGCCGTTTGCACCTTTGCACTGACGCCAAGTGCGAGGAACGCATCCTGCAAAGCGAGGGAGTTCATAACCGTCGCAAGCATACCCATATAGTCTGCCGTGGCGCGGTCCATGTCCTTGCTGGTTCTTCCTCTCCAGAAGTTTCCGCCGCCTACGACGATTGCCACCTGAACGCCCAGGTCATGTATTTCTTTCACTTCCCTGGCAACCTTTCGGGTCATTTCTTCGTTGATTCCAAAGCGCTGCTGCCCGGCAAGCGCCTCTCCGCTTATTTTCAATAAAACTCTTTTATATATGGGTTCCATCATTACCTCCGCCAATGCTTTGTGGTTATTTTTACGGCAACGCTGTCTTTGTAATTGCCTTTGTAATCACCGGAATCATTATACCACAGCCCCGCCTATATCACAAGAAATTATTGCTATCTTTCTTCACCCTTTCACCTCTCCTGGCCATTTCACCTTTGATGACAAAATTGCATGAGGCATTTTTTATAACTTTCATTTTACAGTCCGATGATTTCCTTGATGAGCCTCGGTTTTTCAACCTTTTCCCGTGATATTTCAAAGGCTTTGCGGGCTTCCTCTATGGCGCTGTCTAATTTTGCCCTGTCGTTACCGTATAAAGTAGCAAGAACGTCTCCCTTGCTTACGGTATCTCCTACTTTCTTGTGTACATATATTCCTGCGGCAAGGTCGATTTTATCCTCCTTCGTCTCTCTGCCTGCTCCCGTATGCCGGGATGCGATCCCTATGCGCCGCGCCGCAATTTTGGAAACATAGCCGTCCGCTTCCGCTGCAAGTTCAATGCTATGCGCTGCCTGCGGGAAAAGCGAATAGTCCTCTGCCACTGCCGGATTTCCGCCCTGGGCTGCCACGAACCTTTTGAACTGTTCAAGTCCCCTGCCGCTTGCAAGGGCTTCCTTTGCCATATCATATCCCTGCTTGGGCGTTCCTGCCTTTTCTCCCAGATAAATCATTATTCCTGCAAGTTTTTCCGCAAGCTCGGTGATGTCCGCAGGGCCGCGGCCTTTCAATGTCTCAATTGCTTCGATGACTTCCAAAGAGTTTCCCACCGCGCATCCAAGGGGCTGTCCCATCTCGGTAATTGCCGCAACGGTCTTTCTGCCCGCCTTGATGCCGATGTCAACCATCAAATCTGCTAATATTCTGGCGTCGTCGATATTTTCCATAAAAGCTCCGTCACCAACCTTTACGTCGAGGACGATTGCATCGCTCCCCGCCGCAAGCTTCTTGCTCATAATCGAAGATGCTATCAAACCGAAATTGTCCACCGTTGCCGTAACATCCCTGAGGGCATAGAGTTTCTTGTCCGCAGGGGTGATGTGAGCCGTCTGCCCGATTACAGCCATGCCGATTTCATTTACCTGACTTAGAAATTCCTCAGGTTCAAGTGAAGTCCGAAAGCCCGGTATGGATTCCATCTTATCCACGGTTCCCCCGGTGAATCCAAGACCGCGCCCGCTCATCTTTGCGATAGGCACGCCACATGCCGAGGCAATGGGCGCGACGATCAGCGTGGTTTTATCCCCGACGCCGCCTGTGGAATGTTTGTCAACTTTGATTCCCTTTATAGGGGAAAGGTCGATTGTGTCTCCGGAATTGCGCATGGCGCTTGTAAGCAGGAATGTTTCCTCACGGTCAAGGCTGCGGAAAAATATTGCCATCAGCAGCGCCGAGGCCTGATAATCGGGAATTTGTCCACCAACATAGCCTGCGATAAAATATTCTATCTCTTCCTTTGAAAGCTTGCCGCCTTCTCGTTTTTTGTAGATGATGTCGCTCATGTTAAAGCTCATAAATCTCACCCCTTAGTTTCTATCCTATTTCCCATCTCATTTTTCGATCAGATCCGCAAATCCCGTGCCTACAGAGCTTACCGGAACTTCGAGGATATCGCAAACCGTCTCTCCGATATCCGCAAAGGAGCTTCTGGTACCCAGGTTTACGCCTTTTTTGCACTCCTTGCCGTATACTATGAGCGGGATGTATTCTCTGGTATGATCCGTCCCCGGCGCCGTAGGGTCGTTGCCATGGTCCGCGCAGATCATCAGCACGTCCTCCTCGTCCATTGCCTCCATTATCTCCGGAAGCCTTGCGTCGAACTCTTCTATCGCCTTGCCGTAGCCTTCAGGATCTCTCCTGTGTCCGTACTTTGAGTCAAAGTCCACCAGATTTGTAAATATAAAGCCCTCAAAGCCCATATTGATGGCTTCGATTGTCTTGTCAACTCCGTCCATGTTGCTTGTGGTGTGAACCGATTCTGTGAGGCCTTTCATATTGAAAATATCCCCGATTTTCCCAACGCCATAAACCATCTTGCCGGAAGCCTTGATCGCGTCAAGGATCGTATCCTGCGGCGGGCTAACCGAGTAATCCCTTCTGTCGGAGGTTCTCTCCCTCTTTCCCTCAGCGTTAATGATATAAGGTCTTGCAATTACTCTGCCGCAGGCCCAATCGCCGGCCAAAAGCTTTCTTGCTATTTCGCATATCTCATAAAGCCTTTCAAGCGGAATCACCGCTGTATTTGCCGCAATCTGAAAAACGCTGTCCGCCGAAGTGTAGACGATAGGTTTTCCTGTTGTCTCATGTTCGGCTCCGAGTTTTTCTATGATTTCCGTGCCGCTTGCCGGATAATTTCCGAGGCAGCCTGTGCCGATCTGCCGTTCAAATTCTGCCATAAAGTCAGGCGGAAAGCCCGCAGGATATGTCTTGAAGGGGATTTCGGTCTTGAGTCCTGCGATTTCCCAGTGCCCTGTGGTGGTGTCTTTCCCTGCGGAAAGCTCCGCAAGCCTGCCAAAGCATCCCTTTGGCCCATCTACTGCGATTTTACCGTCTAAGATTCCGTCTATATTTCCCCAGCCCAGGGAAAGAAGATTCGGGATCTTTAGCCCTCCGCATTTTTGCCAAATATGCCCGAAAGTGTCGCAGCCCTTGTCTCCGTATTTCTCCGCGTCCGGCATTTCTCCCACGCCGAGGCTGTCTGCCACTATCAAAATCACTTTTTTCATGTCTCTACCTCCTCCGGGTTTGCTTTTAAATAGTCCAGCGATACGAGTCTATACTCCACTCCGTTAAGTACGCCCTTTAGCCCGTTTGGGAACACGTCCTTTCCGTGAAGATGCCCGTAAAAACACCGTTTGACGCCGTATTCCTCCATCAGCCGGGTAAAATCCGATTGCTGGTGCTTGTCATTTGTGGGCGGATAATGAAGCGCCGCAATGATCTTTTTCGCCCCCTGCCTTTTGGCATCTTCCAGGGACATTCTGACTCTTGCCACTTCTCTGTCATAAATCTTTCTGTCGTGTTCCGAAAAGCCCTCGGTACCGGGGCAAAGCCAGCCTCTGCTTCCGCAAATGCCGATTTCCCCTGCCATATATGCCTTGCACTGCATAAAGTTCATCGTGCCGTCCTCGTATAGCTTGTTGAGTTTTCCCACGGACTGCCACCAAAGGTCGTGATTCCCCTTGAAAAACACCTTAGTTCCCGGCAAATCGTGAATCCACGCAAGATCAGCTTCTGCTTCTTCCTGTCTCAGCCCCCACGAAATATCGCCACAAAGTATTATAATATCATCATTTGTTATTTTCTCAATCCAGTTTTGTTTCAGGCGCTGTGCATGGTTTTCCCATTCGGCGCCGAAAACGTCCATCGGCTTTTCGATCCCCTCCCCCATGGAAAGGTGCAAGTCGCCGATCGCAAAAATTTTCATATTCGCCTTCCCTTATATATCCGTTGAATCTCCCAAATCCGCCAGTTCCAGTACTTCTGCGCTGTCCGCTGCGGTAAGGCTTTCCACGCCTCTAAGCTTTCTTTCGATTGCCCTCGTTCTTGTTCCTATGAGCTTTTCAAGTTCCTCATCTGCCATTCTCAGGCGATTTCTTGCATTTCCGAGAACCTTGCTGAAGTTTGCAAATTCGGTCTTGACGGCTCCCAGCACCTCCCAGACCTCGCTGGAATGCTTCTGTATGGCAAGGGTCTTGAAGCCCATCTGCAGGCTGTTAAGCAGCGCCGCCATGGTGGTAGGGCCTGCGATATTTACCTTGTATTCCCGCTGCAATACTTCCAAAAGTCCGCGCCTTACCACCTCCGCATACAGTCCCTCAAATGGCAGGAACATGATGCCAAAGTCCGTCGTATATGGCGGCTCTATATATTTTGTATGGATGTCCTTTGCTTCGGATTTTATGACCCGTTCGAGGCTTTTGGCTGCTTCTTCTATCGCCGCCGCGTCTCCTGTTTCGTAAGCGTCCACCAGCCTGCTATAGGAATCCGCCGGGAATTTTGCATCTATCGGAAGCCAAACCGTTCTGTCGTCGTCTCCGGGAAGTTTCACCGCAAATTCCACCCGATCCGCACCGGTGGATTTTGTTATTACGTTCTCTTCATACTGCTCAGGGGAAAGGATCTGCTCCAGAATCGCCCCAAGCTGCACCTCGCCGAGGATTCCGCGGGTCTTTACATTGGAAAGGACCTTTTTCAGATCCCCAACGCCTGCCGCAAGATTCTGCATCTCCCCCAAACCTTTGTATACCTGTTCCAACCTGTCGTTTACCAGTTTGAAAGACTGGGTGATTCTGTCGTCCAGAGTTTTTTGCAGCTTTTCGTCCACGGTCTTTCGCATTTCTTCAAGCTGACGGTTGTTATCGTTTGTCAGCTCTCCAATTTTCTTCTCCATGCTGAGACGGATGTTTTCGAGTTTTTGCTCGTTTTCCAGTGCCATGTTTGAAAACCGCGTATTAAGCTCCCTGAGGCGGTTGTCAAGGTTCGTGGCGCTGTCCTTTTGGTTTCCCGCAATCAGCTCGCCGAAATTTCGAAGGGAGTTTTGTGTTTGCTGGCTCATGTCCCGACTCACCTGCTTGATCTCACGCAGCTCCCGCTCCGAGGCGCCGCTTTCGGCTTTCATCTCCGCAAGCTGCTTTCCAAGCGCGCTCGCTCTTATCATCACGCCGGCCGCGAGAGCCGCCGTAAGCAGGCAAAGCGCTAATAGTATGTAAATTAGAATAGTTTCTGTCATATTTCCCCTCATGCCTTCCCTTTTGTAATTGATTGTCTATAATATCCACAAGCGCAAGTTTTCACAGTGGATATTATACCACAGCTATCGCCTAAAAAAAAGCACAAAGAAATGTCCCTTTCCTCTGTGCTTTTGCTAATTTTCTTATTTTTTCCGATTATTTTCCAAACCTAAATATATCTAACAAACAGATATGCAAGGCACATTGCGATCACGATCACCGTTACAGGTGTGAGAAAACCGCAGAAATTTTTCCATGAAATGCTGTGACCGTATTTTGCGGAAATCGAAACTCCAACCACATTTGCAGATGCCCCTATAGGCGTTGCGCTGCCACCGATGTCCGTGCCCAGTGCCAAGGTCCAGGCCAGGGTCTCGAGCGGAATCCCCTGAGACTCCGCGAGTGATTTGATGATCGGTATCATCGTTGCCGCAAACGGTATGTTGTCAACGAAGGCACTGGCCACCGCCGAAACTATCAATATGATTCCGACTGCCGCATAGATGTTTCCGTGGCTGACACTTCCGATGAAGGAGGCGATCATCTCCAGAACGCCGGTCTCCTCGAGGCCGCCGACCACAATAAATAGCCCGATGAAGAAGATCAGTGTCTTGCCGTCCACCCTTTTCATAATTTGCAGAGAATTTTTTCCTGCCGTAAGAATCGTTGCCGCTGCAGCGAATACTCCGATCAACGCAACCGTAAACCCCGTAGTGGCGTGCGTTATCAGCATCAGCGCCGTTATGAGGAAAATGCTCACGCTTACCGTGAAAGCACGCTTATTCGTTATGGCCGCCTTCGGGTCAAGCTGGCCGCAAAGCTCATTATAGTCTACCGTCTTGCTATCTATGTCATGCCTTGCAGCAAAGAGGAAATATGCTACCGTTGCAATGAGGCAAATGCCCACAATAACGCCCGTATTTTGTACAAAATCGCCGAATGTATATCCAAGCGAAGTTCCTATAATAACATTCGGCGGGTCGCCACACATAGTAGCCGCGCCTCCAAGGTTCGCGCAGAAGATCTCAGCAAGTATCATAGGAAGCGGGTTAAAGGAAAGCAAAATCCCAAGCTCTGCCGTAATCGCCGCCAGGAACAAAATTACCGTAATGCTGTCTATGAACATCGACAAAAATGCCGAAAGAAGCATGAATGCAACAAAAATCCTGAGCGCGCGATAGTGTGCGAGCCTAGCAATCTGCATGCAGAGGTATTTGAAAAATCCGCTTTCTGCCATTCCTTCAACCATAACCATCATTCCCGCTATAAAAATGATGGTTGCCCAGTTTACCCCCGATGTAGCGCTTTCCGTCTTGCCTTTGAGGTACCAAAAATCCTTTGTGAAAATCTCGCTGAAATTCAATGTGTTTACAATTGCCTGTGCATCTCTCATGCAAAGGCCGAATACGATGAGAAGAGTCAACGCTCCGCAGCCCATCGTTGCCAAATGTCTGGGAATTTTTTCTGTTATAATCAGAACGAACATTAAAATAAAAATAATTCCTGCTGTTACTGCCGCTGCCATAATTTTATCTCCGATGTCTAAAATCTATACAGTTTCTTAGCACTGTATTAACAAAATATTAACACTTTCTTGTTCTAAAGTCAATACATTTTTGCTTTGCCATACTAAATTTTCGGAAAATTTATTTTGTTTTCTTTTCCATTATTGTATATAAGAAATCTCCCTCCTTCTTGCGGCGCTTACCACGCAAAAAAGAGAGCCGAAGCTCTCTTTTTGCATCTTTATATTATTCGATAATTTTCTGTCTTACTTATAGGCCTTCTTTGCGGTTTCGCAAAGTGCTGCGAATGCCGGTGCATCGTAGATTGCCATTTCGGAAAGCATCTTTCTGTTGATTTCGATGCCTGCCTTTTTGAGACCATCCATGAGTCTGCTGTAGCTGATGTCGTTCATTCTGGCTGCTGCGTTGATTCTTGCGATCCACATCTGTCTGTACTGTCTCTTCTTCAGCTTTCTGCCTACATAAGCGGATCTAAGTGATCTCATGACTGCCGGGTTAGCGGCTCTGAAAACCTTGCTCTTTGCGCCGTAGAAGCCCTTTGCCTGCTTCAAAATTTTCTTATGTCTTTTGTGCGCGTTAACGCCTTTTTTTACTCTTGCCATTTTTCTTACCTCCGTAATCTTTCAAACTATTTTGCCATAGATCTGAGCATTCTCTTCAGGTCTGCGCTCGTTAAAACAGTAGCCTTTCTCAGGCCTCTTTTTCTCTTGGCATTCTTTTTAGTAAGAATATGGCTCTTGTATGCCTTATTTCTCTTGATTTTGCCGGATCCTGTTAATTTAAGTCTTTTGCATGCTCCTCTATGGGATTTCATCTTATTTTTTGCCATGATGATTTTTCCTCCTAAAATTATTTGTCATTCTTAGGTCCAAGTACCATTGTCAGGCTTCTGCCCTCGAACAAAGGCTTCTTTTCTATTACGCCGACTTCGGATACGATTTCTGCAAATGTTTTCATCACTTCCATGCCGCGCGAAGAATAGTCCTTTTCTCTGCCTCTGAATCTCAGGCTAACCTTAACTTTGTCTCCATCTTTAAGGAATTTAGAAGCGGTATTTGCCTTAACCTTGATGTCGTGATCCTCGATGAAGGTGCTCAGTCTGATTTCCTTCACCTGGGTGGTCTTTTGCTTTTTCTTTGCTTCTTTTTCTCTCTTTTGAAGTTCGTAACGGTATTTGCCGTAGTCAAGTATCTTGCAAACAGGCGGTTTGGCGTTCGGTGAAATGTTTACAAGGTCGAGTTTCTTCTCCCCTGCCAGATCAAGCGCCTGCTCCGTTGGCATGATGCCGAGCATTGTTCCGTCCGAATCGATTACTCTTACTTCCTTATCACGAATTTCTTCGTTGATCAAATTTTCCTTGCTAATGGCGCACCTCCTAAAAATATAAAAGCGGATACATGAAGTATCCGCCTAGAAATGCGCGATAAACGCACCGATTTCAACATATCAACCTGCATCGGTGACTCGACCGATCAGGTGAGAAGCGGATAACTTCTTCTTCATTACCAAAATAGTATAGCTTATCTCGCCTCCGATGTCAACTGATTTTTCACAAACTCCGCCGGCTTTTGCAACTTTTTTGCGATTTTTGCGTATTTTACGATTTTGTTTCACCCTTGTTCTAAGCCGTTATTCTCTATTTGTCCGCGTCAGGGGTATGACCGGCTTCCCACAGGCGTTCGGCTACAGGCGCCCATTCCTTTGCATAGTTTTCGCATTTCGTATGAGGATGCCTCCCAATCCTGCCCCATAATCTTCTCTACCTTGTCAACTATTTGTGCAGGTTATGCGAGCGGAAATGCGAAAAATTTTTTATATTTTTCTAGAACGCTTGTTTACTTTTTGTTCGCATTGTGATAGAATGTTCTCAACAAAGGTTCGAGAGAAAATCATGAGGAGGAAATCATTATGCTGACAGATCGCGAGCAAAAAATCTTAGACTATATGAAAAACGAAATAAGGACGAAGGGCTACCCGCCTACGGTACGCGAAATTTGCTCTTCTCTCGGAATCAAGTCCACTTCCACCGTACACAAGGACATCGAAAGTCTGGTGCGGCAGGGTCATCTCAAAAAGGACCCGTCCAAGCCTCGCGCTCTGATGGTGGTTGACCCGTCGGATAAGACCGGTCACATGCAGCCCGGTCACGGCTATTCCCATGACTTCTCAGGCGGCACTTCCTCCGTTAGCGATGTTGTGGAGGTTCCTATTGTCGGCAGAGTCGCCGCCGGAACGCCTATTCTTGCCGAGGAGAATATAGAAGATACATTCCCGATTCCTGCGCGGTTTGCGACAGGCGGAGTCAGCTATATGCTCAAGGTCCGTGGCGAAAGCATGATAGAAGCAGGCATCATGGACGGCGACCTTATTTTGGTCCAAAAGACCGAAAATGCAAATAACGGCGAAATAGTGGTTGCGATGATCGACGGTTTCGAGAGCGAAGCCACCGTCAAGACTTTCTATAGAGAAGCAGATCATATCAGATTGCAGCCGGAGAACCATACCATGAGCCCTATCCTTGTCAAGGATGTCAAGATCATGGGAAAGGTCAAGGGCGTGTTCAGATACTTTAGCTAGTTAGAAATAGCAGAAACCGTCGGATTACAGTTTGGCAACTTACCACTCTGAAACCGCGGCGTAATGCAAACTACTTATATTTGAATAAAGCTGAAAAGGCTGATTTTGTTCCTATAGTAGGGGAGCGGAATCGGCTTTTTAGATTATGGGATATAAGCCATGTCGAGAACACAACCTGTTTGCATCTTCGCGCCGAAATCGGAACGAAGACCAGAATTCTTCTGTACTCATTCCAAAGCAGGAACAAAATATGGATTTTCATGTATTTGTTCCGGAAGCGGAATATAGCCTAAAATTTGCCTAATTTTGTTCTAAAAGATGAATATAAACTGAAGTTTTCCTATTTACGTTCTGAACAGGGAACGAAATTTGACTTTTTGTATGTTTTGTGCTATAATCAGAATGCTATTAGAGGAGGTGATTGTTTTGGTTGAAAGAAAAGAATATCTTGACCAATTGGCGCAATGGAAAGATGAACAGGTGATTAAAGTAGTTACAGGTATTCGTCGCTGCGGAAAATCTACACTACTAGCACAGTTTCAATCGCGACTTGCAGAAAGCGGCATTTCTCGGCAGCAAATTATTTCTCTAAACTTTGAGGATTTGGAATATGAGGAATTGCATGATTATCGAAAATTGTATGACTATCTGAAAGGCAGCCTCTGCAAAGGCAAAATGACCTATATTTTTCTTGACGAAATTCAAAAGGTTACTGATTTTGAAAAGGTCGTAGACAGCTTATATGTCCAGCCTGATGTTGACATTTACATCACCGGCTCCAACGCTTATATGCTCTCCGGAGATTTGGCAACATCGCTTACCGGCAGATATGTTGAAATACGAATGCTTCCCCTTTCATATAAGGAATTTTTGGAGCTTTCCAAGCTTGATGAGGCGCACGCCTTTGCAGAATATATCAAGGTCGGCGGACTTCCATATATTGCGGCAATGAACCGCTCCGATCAAAAGGTAGAAACATATTTAGAAGGCATATACAGCACCGTCATCCTCAAGGATATCGAAGATAGGCAGAGAAGGAAATATAGCGATTCAAGCAGCAGAAAGATCACGGATATTTTGCTGCTAAAAACCATTGCAAAGTATTTGGCGTCGGTGGTTGGAAATCCTGTTTCAATTCGCAGCATCACAAATTATCTGACCACAAACGGCAGAAAAATTTCCCCTAATACCGTAAGCGATTATGTCCGCGCACTGACCGAGTCCTTTATCTTCTATCCGGCAGAACGGTTTGACCTTGTCGGAAAGCAAATTTTGAAGACCGGTCAAAAATTCTACATCGTTGATCTGGGGCTGCGAGGCCACATACTTCCGCGTAGCCAATATGACCTCGGATTTTCACTGGAAAATATAGTCTATTTTGAATTGCTTCGTCGTGGATATCGGGTTGCAGTTGGCAAAGCAGAGAATGCGGAGGTGGATTTTGTTGCGGAAAAGCAAGGTGCTTATACCTATTTTCAGGTAACTGCCGATATGACCGCAAAGGAAACCTTTGATCGCGAGATAAAGCCTCTTAAGAGCATAAACGACAACTATCCGAAAATCATTCTTACTAACGAGCGACTCACATTAGGCAATTACAATGGCTTGCAAGTAGAGAATCTGCAAGACTGGTTGCTCGAAAAAGCATAGACATCCCAGAAATCTTTTTCAAAACCTGCAACATCTCTCAAATTTTAGTTTTTGACATATTGTACGGATTATCTATTCATGCTATACTAAAAATTATCACTGCGAAGATGCGCTTGCCTCGACAGGCGGGAAATAGGCACATAAACGCATAAGCATATAATCAGGAGGCACAAATGGTAAATCAATTATATCCGAGAATCGAAATAAATCTCAAATATCTCACGGAAAACGTGGCAACGGTCGTAAAACAATGCGCCGAAATGGGCATCAAGGTTGCCGGAGTCATGAAGGGAACAACGGGCATTATCGAATGTTCAAAATGCTTCGAAGATGGCGGCGTTTGTCTGATAGCATCTTCCCGGCTGGAGCAGCTGGAGGACGCAATAAATGCCGGGATAAAGCTCCCTACCCTGCTTCTCAGAGTTCCTATGCCAAGCGAGATTCCGGAGGTTATCAGGCTCGCAGACGTGAGCCTAAACAGCGAGCTTTCGGTTCTTGCGGCCCTCAACGAAGAAGCCGGAAAGCAAGGGAAAAAGCACAAGGTCATCATCATGGCAGACCTTGGCGACCTTCGCGAGGGATTCTGGGACAAGGACGAAATGGTCGAAGTCGCAACAAAAGTCGAAAATGAGATGGATAATCTCATCCTTGGCGGCGTCGGTACTAACCTCGGCTGCTACGGCTCCATTGCGGCAACCGCAGACAAGCTGGACGAACTGGTCGAGATCGCAGAGCGAATCGAAGCAAAAATCGCTAGAGAGCTTGAATATATCTCCGGAGGCGCCACCACAAGCCTGCCGCGCGTTTTCGACGGCGATATGCCAAAGCGAATCAACCTGCTCAGAGTAGGCGAAGGGATACTTCTTGCCCGTGACCTTGACATATTTTATGGATATGATATGAGCTCTATGCACCAGGATGTTTATACCATGAAAGCCGAGGTTATCGAGGTTAAGCAAAAGCCATCCCATCCTGTGGGCACCATTACCATTGACGCATTCGGCCACAAACCGGTTTATACCGACCGGGGCATGAGAAAGCGCGCCCTGCTTGGCATAGGCAAGGTGGATTATGGCAGCATCGATGAGATTTTCCCAAAGGACAAGGGTATCGAAGTTATCGGTGCCTCCAGCGACCATACCATACTGGATATCGAGGATGCCGAAAGAGACATCAAGGTCGGCGACATTCTCTCCTTCGGAATAAACTATGCTTCCATTGTATATCTTACAAATTGCAGAAACGTGCAGGTCGTATTCGTATAAGCGCGCAGCTCTTATACTCGCACAAAATGGCACGCAGGAGGCCGCATGGCGTATAAAAAGACATATAAGACCGGTTCGATAGGGGGCCGGTCTTTCGATTTTCTGAACTCCTCCGGGAATTTTTTTGATTTTTGGCATATTCTTATTGACAAGAGGAGGTTTTTAATCTAAAATAATTTGCTAGAGAAGAACATCTTTAATTCGGTACAGAGAGACCGGCAAGATTGACATAAGCGTCCCTGCGATAGCTTCGCAAGAAGCAAGGGGCTTGTTTGTGAGGTTTTGCCGCGGGGCAAAGCTTTTTTTATTGCACATTCTGCCCTCACCTGACCAGGAGCAAGGCTCTGCGAAAAACTTCCAAATCTTAGATGTTCCTTCTGAAAACTACATCATATTTAAAAGATATATTCAAGGAGGACAAAATGAATAGCAATCAACCAATTTATGACGCCCGCCAGCTGGGCACCGGCAAAACGCTGATCCTCGGACTTCAGCATATGTTCGCAATGTTTGGCGCAACGGTGCTGGTTCCTATCATCACGGGGCTTAGCATTTCAGCAACGCTTCTTTTCGCGGGACTTGCTACATTATTTATGCACTTTGTGACAAACAACAAGATTCCGGTATTCCTGGGCTCGTCCTTTGCTTTCCTCGGCGGATATGCTGCCGTGAAAGAAGCCGGCGTTGCAGAGGGAATGACAGAGAGCGTTGCTCTTACATATGCCTGCATCGGCGTAGCCTGCGCGGGACTTCTCTATCTGGTGCTCTCCGCAGTATGCAAGGCTTGCGGTTCCTCAAATGTAATGAGATACTTCCCGCCTGTAGTAACAGGCCCAATTATCATTGCCATCGGACTTAATCTTTCGCCATCTGCAATCAACAACTGCAGCACCAACTGGTGGATCGCACTGGTAGCAATCGTTACAGTTATCGTTTGCAACATCTGGGGCAAGGGCATGATAAAAATCATACCAATCTTGCTTGGCGTTTTGGCATCATATATAGTAGCAGCCGTTACCGGAAACGTTGACTTTACCCTCGTAAAAGAGGCATCTTGGGTCGGCCTTCCGGTTCTCTGGGAAAATACAGGATTCTCGGTATTTACAAATGGCGATACAAACTGGGGCATGGTAATCACTTCGATCATCACCATCGTGCCTATCGCATTCGCAACAATGATGGAGCACGTTGGAGACATTTCTGCAATCAGCGGAACCGTTGGGAAAAACTTCATCAAGGATCCGGGTCTTCACAGAACCCTCATCGGCGACGGTATCGGAACAACGATTGCAGCACTCTTCGGAGCACCTGCTAATACAACCTACGGTGAGAACACAGGCGTACTTGCCCTGACAAAGGTTTATGACCCGTTCGTAATCAAGCTTGCGGCGATCTACGCAATCCTGCTTTCCTTCTGCCCGAAGTTTGCGGCAATCATCGAAGTTATGCCATCTGCAACCATCGGCGGCGTTTCCATCATCCTCTACGGAATGATCTCCGCAATCGGTGTAAGAAACGTAGTAGAAAACAAAACTAACTTCCAGGAATCCAGAAATGTAATCGTTGCTGCTATCATCCTCGGACTTGCGGTTGGTATCAACTTCTCCGACGCAGCAGGAATCCCGATCGTAATCGGAAGTATCACAATCAACATGACAGGACTTGCGGTAGCTTCCATCGTTGGTATCCTCCTCAACGCGGTTCTGCCGGGCAAGGATTATCACTTCGTAGAAGATCCGGACGAAACTCTGGCTTCTTCTCTCGGAAAATACTAATCGAATAGATACGAAGGGCTGCCGCAAAACCGGCAGCCTTTTTCAATTATAGGCATACTTGGAGGGAATAAGTTCTGACCCAAATATGAGTCAAGCCTTTTGATATATTCTCATTTTTGGGTCACATGCGGATCGTTTACGGGTCAAGAATGGTGGTGCGTACTTGCAGGTGTGATGTTTTTCATTCATATGCGGTATTTCTCAGGGGAAGCTACCCCGCCGGCATCCGAGATTTTTGCTATTTTCTGCTTGTTTCTAGGCTTTTTCATATTTTTTTTAATTATTTTCTTGAATTCTCTCGAAATTTCTATTTTCTTTTAGATTTTGGCACGTTTCTTGCTTATTATGTCGGTGAAAGAGTTGGAAACTATTCCGCGGCTATAAATAGAGCGGATAAAAGATAAAAGTATAAGATGTATTATTAAACAGGAGGTAAAAATGATCACCAAGAAAGATTTCTTAGATTATGCATTCGAAAGTGCAATCACGGCAATGAATTTCAACGCATTGCAGGCAACAGAAGGCGGCATCACAGAGGATGTTATCGCAACAGGCATGAAGGCATATGCAAAGAACCAGGGCCTCACATTTACAGATGAGGAGATTCACTCAACAATCGTAGCCGGAGTCGAAACCTTGAACAAGGCTGGAAAAGATTTCAAGATCCAGACCTGGACGATGAAATAAAAAAATAAAAGATTTTTAAGTCCTCCTTAAACCCAAGAGGAGACTCTAAAATAAGTTAAATGAATGAAGACGAAAAAAGAAGCATTTTGTGCTTCTTTTTTCGTTGGTCTGATTCATTTTTTTCTTCTATTGTATTTGCGTTATATCTCCGTAATTTCTGATAAGCTACAGATTGTGCTTTATCTTCTTCCTGGCGAGAGTTGTCTGAGGCAGGTTCAAAAACTCCGCCGCCTTGCGGGTGGTCCCCTCTTTCTTGAGAGCATATTCGATGAGCTTCTTTTCTTGCTTATCCATTATGCTGTTGAAATGAAGCGACTCCTCGCGTCTGAATTCCTTTCGGATGTCGATCACGCTTTCGTCATATACGTTCTCGTTCAAGAGCTCGTCCACCAGATCCGCATCGATTATATCTGCCCGCTCACAGATATACAGCCTGTGAACCGTATTTTCCAGTTCGCGCACGTTGCCGGGCCAGTGATATTCCTGGAGTTTTCTGTAAGCGTCCGTGCTGAATTCCTTTTCGACTCCATATTTTTGGCTGTAGCGCTTTATAAAATTCTGGGCGAGGCAGTAGACATCCTCCTTTCGCTTGCGAAGCGGAGGGATTTCTATCATGCATATGTTCAGCCTGTAGAAGAGGTCCTCTCTGAACTTTCCCTCCTCAACGAGCTTTCGCAAAGGGATATTATTCGCGCAGATCACCCGCACGTTAACATGCACAGCCGCGGTGCCGCCTACGCGATAAAAGGTATTTTCCTGCAAAACACGCAAAAGCTTTGATTGCATGGAAAGCGGAAGCGAGCCGATTTCGTCCAGGAACAGCGTTCCGTTGTTTGCCATCTCGAAGTAGCCCTCCTTGCCGGATGCAGAAGCCCCGGTGAAAGAGCCTTTCTCATAGCCGAAAAATTCTGACTCGGCGAGGTTTTCCTGTATGGTGGCGCAGTTGATCTTGATACAAGGCTTGGAACGGCGCGTGCTATTCTGATGGATAAGGTCAAAGACCCTCTCCTTTCCCACGCCTGTTTCCCCTTGTATAATCACATTGCAATCGTATTTTGCTATATTTAGAGCATCTGCCACCATCTCCTCGGTTACGGGGCTCATATAAAGAAAACCGTCAATTTGGCGCGTCGCCGTTTTGTCGTTTTCTCTGCCGGACTTGGAACCTTGGCTTTGCTTATTGCGATTGCCTTCAAAATAGCTATCCAGCTTTGCAAGCACCGGCTCCGACTCCTTCATGAGCTCAAGCACCATATCGTATGTGTTTTCGTACATGCTATCAAGTGAATATTGAAGCACTCCCACCTTGCCGAGGCTCTCCGTAATGAGGAGCGCCTGAGAATAGTTGTTGTCAATGTTTGTATGGCAGATCAGACCCCCGTCCCGCACCACAAAAGCCGCAACGCTTTCGCAGTTTTTGATATCCTCCAGATTTATGACCACGTCCATAAAATTGTCTTCGTTTTTTCCAAGGAGCCTCTTCGATACAGCGATAGGATTGCTCATCGAGTCAAAATATATGTGGTCAACCAGCGGGCTGAGAGTCTCAAGCAAAACCTTTTCGTTCATATTGGATACGCAGGCGCAGCCGGTTTCCACAAGAAGTGAAATATCCGCATCCGGAACGAGTCGTTTTATGTTCTGGGCATAGAAAGTGATTTCAATTAGACTCACCCCGATAATCAAAACCTTTTCGACATGCATATTATTTACAAATTTGGTTATTCCGAAGAAGGTGCCTTCCTCATCGATTGCTCTCCTAAGGTATCTTTTGCGGTTTTCCGCAATACCCTCGCATTTCTGTAGTATAGTGGTTTCAAAGCATATGGCATATCCCTTGCATTTTATATGAGCAAACTCGCAGTCAAGCTCCTCGATCTCTTCTATATAAAGGGGGATTCCCGTCATGGTGCTCATGCAGATCACATAATCGCCTGCCTTTATGTCATCACGCCTGCAATCTTCTGATATTTCCGAGATGTATCCGGAAAAGACCGCACCGCTGTTGGTGTACGGATTGTGGAGTTTTCCCCTCTCTGCGACAAACTTCATGATTTTTTCAGCCATTTTCTGCTCATTGTTGCCGCAGATCGAACAGATTTGGCACATGCTGTCCCGTTCAATGGTTATATAATCGAGAGAAATCTTCACTTCCCCCGCCTTTAGCTCCCCTGTATTATCAAGCTTCCAGGCGGCAGCCGGCAGGCTCCCTTTTGGCTCTATTACTCTGTTTTCTCCGAAATTTTTCATCTCTTTATATCCCCCTGTCTGCTAAAATATTATACTACGTGTGGCTCATTGTCAAGATAAATATTCCATTTTCGGGTCAAGTTTTGCGCATTCGCTCCGTTTTCGGTTCGATTTCTTGTAACTTTCACAAAAAGATTGTCGAATTTTCAACAATCCTGCACATTTCTCCTTCTTGGCACACATATTGCATACTTTATACTTGCAATTAAATTTTATACTATATTGAGAAAGGAACAGAATTATGAACTTTATCAAAGGGTTTCTGAAATTCTCCCCGGTATTCGTACTCGCGGGACTCATGATTTCAGGTCAGGACGCGTTAGTTGCGGCATTCCTTGCTTGCTGCTTCGCATTCCTTATCGCTGGTGTCGTATGCGGTGTTAAATTCCAAGAAGCATTGGATTCGGCTATGGACAGCGTAAAACACATCTTAGTGGCATTATTTATTCTTATGTTCGCTTATGCAATGGCAGAAGCGTTCATGGCTTACGGCGTAGGCGCTGCCATCATCGGTTTATCACTGAAGCTTGGTATCACCGCCAAATCCGTAGCTTGCGTTGGTTTCGTTTGCTGCTGCGTACTTTCCGTAGCAACAGGTACCTCCTGGGGTACATTCGCATCCTGCGCACCTATTTTCCTGTGGTTATCCCACATCGTTGACGGAAATCCGATCCTTACCGTATGCGCCATCGCAGGCGGCGCTTGCTTCGGCGACAATATCGGTCTTATCTCCGATACTACGATCGTATCCTCCGGTATTCAGGGCGTTGAGGTTGTAGACAGAGTTAGACACCAGGGTGTTTGGTCGGTTAGCTGCCTGGTACTGGCGGCTATCTGCTTCCTGATCGCAGGCTTCACAATGGGCCTTCCGGGAGAAACAGTTGACCCGTCCGGCGTTATCACAACTATCCAGACAGAGCATCCGGAAGTTATCGAGTTCCTGCTTTCCGACGACGGTCGTCCTTCGGCAGTATCCCTGCTTGAGCAGGTATCCGCAGGTGTTCCTGTTTATATGATCATTCCGCTTCTTCTGGTAATCGGACTTGCTATCACAGGATTTAACACATTCTGCTGCATCGGTTCCGGTCTTGTATCTGCTTATATCCTCGGACTCTTCGCAGGTACCGCAGGCGGAATTCAGGACTTCCTTGACAATATCATCTATGCACAGTTCGAAAGCGCAGGCGGCTGGGTTGTTATCATGATGATGTGGGTTGCTGCATTCGGCGGCGTAATGCAGAAGATGGATGCATTCGCTCCTCTTGCTGCATTCGTAGTTAAGATGTCTCACAGAGTAAGAGGCCTGATGACTTGGAACGCAGTTCTTTCTCTCATCGGTAATGCTTGTCTTGCTGACGAAATGGCTCAGATCGTTACAATGGGACCTGTTATCAAGCAGATCGCAGAAGAAAATATCGAAACTGATTCCGAAGAAGCTATGTACAAGATCAAGCTGAGAAATGCTACATTCGGCGACGCTATGGGCGTATTCGGTTCACAGCTGATTCCGTGGCACGTATACCTTGGTTTCTATGTAGGTATCGCTGCCGGCGTATATCCGGTTGTTACAATCACCAACATGGACTTCCTGAAGTACAACTTCATGGCATATATCGCGGTAATTTCCCTGATCGTCCTCACCTTCACAGGTCTGGACAGATTCATCCCGCTGTTCAAGATGCCGCAGGAACCGGTTGTAAGACTGAGAAAGAACGAAGCAAAATAGGATTCGTACTTAAAAGAATTGAATTAAAATTAATTGCACTTAAAAATACCTGCGGGATTTCGGTTCCGCAGGTATTTTTTATCTCTATCTGATTCCGTATCAAATTTCTCCTTGGCTCATAGACTCATACTAGCGATGCTAGCCCGTAGGTTGCGACAGTTACGATTATTGCGGCTATTGCGACCCCTGCTGCTATGGCAGGAAAGGCTCGTTTTAGCTGCATATCAAGCATCGCAGCTATCAGCGCCCCGGTCCAGGCTCCCGTTCCCGGGAGCGGAATTGCCACAAAGAGCATCAAGCCCCAAAATTCATATTTTAGAACCTTGTCCTTTTTGCGGTCTGCCTTTTCTTCCATGCGGCTTGCAATCTTAGCAAGCCTTTCGCTCCTAGTTTGCATCCACTTGAAAATCCGCCTTATAAATACGATGATAAATGGAATCGGAATGAGATTTCCGATTATCGCTATTATCACCACCAGCCGAAGATCAAGCCCTGCGATAACTCCCGCCGGAATCGCCGCTCGAAGCTCAAGCACCGGTGTCATGGCAATCAGCAGGGTCATAAGCAGGCTCCCGGCACTTGCACCGCCTATGGCAATCATATCTGCCGCACCTCGTTTCTTGCTGCTGCCTGAGCCGCCGCAAGCTTTGCAGCGGGCACCATACCGGGCAGACACGAAATGTAGCTCATGCCTATCCGATGGCAAAAATCAATGCTTCTTCCATCTGATGCCTGCTTTCCGCAGATTGCAAGCTTTAGCCTCGGCTTTGTGTGCTTTCCGGCCTTTGCGGCGAATTCCATCAGGCGGCCTACACCGTCTATGTCTAGGGTCTCGAACGGGTTCTGAGTCAGGATTTCGTTTTCGACATAATTTGCGATGACGCCGGATGCCTCGGTATCTCTGGATATTCCGAAAACCATCTGAGTCAGGTCATTTGTCCCGAACGAGAAAAAGTCACATTCTTCTGCAAGTTTATCCGCAATAAGCGCGGCTCTGGGGGTTTCTATCATGGCTCCAAGCTGAATTTCGCAATTTTTTCCGGACTTGTCAGCGCAGCGCCTTGCGGCCTCGAGTACCGCTGCCTTCACCTTTTGAAGCTCTGCGACCGTGCTTATCATAGGAACGAGAATTTCTGCCTTTATTTCAGCATCGGTGGCTTCTTTTGCCTTCTGTGCCGCCTCGATTATGGCCTCCGTTTGCATGGCCGTTACATCGCGAAGCGTAACCGGAAGGTCAAGGAGCCTTATCGTTACAGGATTTTCGCCCATTTCGCAAAAAATCGCCTCTAGCTCGCATCGCAGGGACGCCTTCAATATATGGAGCTTTTCGGCTCGTTCCTTGCCCGAGGCTGTTCTTAGGAGCTCCTCGAGGAGCGGCATTTCTCCCATGAGCCTAATCAGGTTCTCTGTTCTGCAAAGTCCGATCCCCTCTGCACCTAGCCTTGCGGCCTCGCGCGCCTGCTGGCTGCTGTCGGCATTTACTCTTACCTTAAGCTCGCGGAATTCGTCTATCCATTCCATGAGTTTCGCATAATTTTCGGCGATTTGTGAGTTATCTCCGCTTGCAATGCTCCCCGCTTCCTCGGCAAGCCTTGCCATGTTTTCGGGATTCTGGCGCAAAATCGCCGTCTTGCGGTTTATGAGATCCTCGCTTGCCATGTCTACGGCGATTTTGAGCTCGGCCTCAGGCGTAAGCTCTGCGTCTTCGGCCTGCAGGATATAGAGCTTATTCTCTTGTATCGCAAATTCCATTCTTTGGACGCGGCTATAGTGACGCTCCAGGATCCCGGCGATCTTTTGAAGGCTCTCGTAGGCTTTCGGAAAACGGTCGGCAAGCGAGGCAAGATCCTGCAGCATTTCGCCGGCTTTGCCTGCTTCGCACTGCGTCCTCGGGGCGAAGCCATCCGCCAGATCGTGCTCGCCTATGGTCCTCGGGGCGAAGCCATCCGCCAGTTCGTGCTCGCCTATGGTCCTCAGGGCGAAGCCGCCCGTCAGCCTGCTTTCGCCGATTATGCAGTCTCGCGTCGTCGCGATCCCGATTGCAGAGTCAGCGCCCAGGTTTCCGAATGCCATGGCCTGGACGCTGACCGCGACGCCGCAAGCTGCCTCAGGCTCGATGCGGTTGCGGCTCCTGTAGGCTGACGGCTCCTGGGCGCCCCAGGCCAGGAACGCGGCTCTGACGGCGCCCAGGAGCTGCTGCCCCGCATCCTGCGGGGCAGCGGCGGCTTCGCCCGCGCGCTCCATAGCTTGCCCATAGGTTCTCAGGAAGAGCTTATAAGAATCCTCCGCGAACTTGCGGTCTCCCGTGAGTTTTCCGATTGTATCCGCTGTTTCGTCATTTATCCCAAGATTAAGTATCGTCTCCATGAGGCCCGGGACAAAACATGCAGCCCCGCATCTTACCGAAACCAAGAGCGGATTCTGCCCGCCTCCGAAGGTCTTTCCGGTAACCGACTCAAGCTCTGCTATTTTTTCAAAGATTTCCGCCTCGATTTCCTCGCTTATCTTGCATCCGTTCTCGTAGAACAATGCGCAGGCCTGCGTTGTGACGGTAAATCCGAAAGGCACGGGAAGCCCGATTTGCATCATTTCTGCAAGACTTGCCCCCTTAGTGCCAAGAAGGTTCCGCATTTCTTTGGAACCCTCGTTGAATGAATATACAAATTTATTCATATTTCTCCGTTTCTTCGATTAGAAAGCAAGTCTTTCTTCGATATATGCGCGAACTTCGCCTGCAGGAATTCTTACCTGCTCCATGGTATCGCGGTCACGAATCGTAACGCAGCCGTCGATCTCCGTATCGAAATCGACACAGATACAGAACGGTGTTCCGATCTCGTCTTCTCGTCTATATCTCTTGCCGATGGAGCCTGCAGCATCGTAGTCTACCATGAAATACTTTGAAAGTTCTTCGTGAATCGGCTCCGCAACAGCTCCTAGCTTCTTTGCAAGCGGAAGTACCGCTGCCTTGTAAGGCGCGAGTGCCGGATGGAATTTCATCACTACGCGCACATCTTCCTTGCCATTTGCGTCGGTGAGGACTTCCTCTGTATATGCGTTGCAAAGGAATGCAAGCACGCTTCTTTCGACTCCAAGCGACGGCTCGATTACATATGGGATGTAGTGCTCGTTCTTATCCTGATCAAAATATGTCATATCCTGTCCGGACGTATTCTGGTGCTGGGTCAGGTCGTAATCCGTACGGTCTGCAACGCCCCAGAGTTCGCCCCAGCCGAACGGGAACCTAAACTCGAAGTCCGTAGTTGCCTTGGAATAGAAGCAAAGCTCCTCCGGGCTGTGGTCGCGAAGTCTCAGATTTTCGTCGCGGATTCCCAGCGAAAGCAGCCAGTTATGGCAGAAGCTTCTCCAGTAGCCGAACCACTCCAGGTCCGTTCCCGGCTCGCAGAAGAATTCGAGCTCCATCTGCTCGAACTCGCGCACGCGGAAGATGAAGTTTCCCGGCGTAATCTCGTTACGGAAGGACTTTCCGATCTGTCCGATGCCAAATGGCACCTTCTTGCGGGAAGTTCTTTGCACATTCTTGAAGTTTACGAATATGCCCTGTGCCGTCTCCGGTCTGAGATAAAGCTCAGACTTTGAATCCTCGGTTACTCCCTGGAACGTTTTGAACATCAGGTTAAATTGGCGGATTCCCGTAAAATCGGTCTTGCCGCAGTCAGGACATGGAATACTATGCTCTGCGATGTAATTTTCAAGCTGCTCGTTGCTCCAGCCGTCAACAACTATTTCCGGCATATCGTTTGCTTTGTGGAAATCCTCGATGAGCTTGTCGGCTCTGAATCTGGATTTGCACGATTTGCAATCTACAAGCGGATCCGAGAATCCTCCCACGTGGCCGGATGCCACCCAGGTCTGCGGGTTCATGAGTATGGCAGCATCAAGTCCCACATTGTACTTTGACTCCTGCACGAACTTTCTCCACCATGCTTTTTTGATATTATTCTTCAGCTCCGCGCCCAGAGGACCGTAGTCCCAAGTATTCGCAAGGCCTCCATATATCTCGGAACCCGGATATACGAATCCTCTGTTCTTGCATAGCGCTACCACCTTATCCATCGTTGCTTCTCTTTTTACATCGCTCATTCTAAAAATCCTACCTATCTTTTCTATCTTTCTTTGTCTTATTATTCCTGCTCGCTTGCAGCCTCTGCTGCCTCTTCGCAAGCCTTTTCTTCTTCGGAGGCAGTCGCTGCCTCGAATTCTTCCATATCCTTCTCGTCATATTCGTCGCCGTCAAAGAAACCTTCTTTTCTTGCCTTGAACTCGTAATACTTGTCCTGGCAAGCTTCTTTGACCGAGTTATATACGCCGCTGCTCTTTGATGCGACCTCGTCGATAACTACGGAGCCTTTTTCCTTCACATCGCCGGCAAAATCGCCGGCTCTCTTGGTTACATCGATCACGTTGCCGTCGGTGGTGGTAAGCTCTACGGTGCATTTGAAGCCTACGGTAGCGATAGCCGCCGCGATTAGGCCCCACGGAGCAACCAGTGCGCCTACAACTCCTACATTTACGGGGATGTTGACGATGGTATCCTCGCCCTTCTTGACAGCAATCTTGGAGATATTGCCCTTCCTCACCATTTCTTTGATCTTGTCCATGGTTTCAGAAGCAAACTCGCTCGTCTTGCCGCCTTTGCTGATATCAACCGTATCCTCGATGGCGATGATAGCATCTACCACGCTGCCGTCTGCCTTTTCGAGTGCTTCTTTGGCTTCCTTATAGGATACGCCCGTTCTGTCTTTTACCAATTCGATTTTTTCTAACGTAATTTCCATAAAAATACCTCCCCAAATAGTCTTTCTCAAATATTTGTCGCGAAAATGCTTTCGCTCTTTAACTTTTCTATGTCAAAATGATAAGCAATATAGCTTTTCATAATAACTGTCAGCTTATCTGCGATTCTATCCTCCAGCGCGATTTTTTCGAATGTGGAAAACGGTTCCTTGCGAAAATATTTTAATACATCTACTATACCAAAATTTATGTCATAAATCAATGCTTCATTCGTGGTTGTTTTGCGAAATTCTTTTGCGCAATCCTCGCAGATGATGCCGCCTTCGCGAACGCCGAAAAATTTTCCGTCCGCCTGTATTCCGCAGCAGGCGCATCTGTCAAGTACGGGCTCGGTTCCAAGCGCTGCCAGGAGCTTTGTCATATATGCCAGCACCAGCGTATCGTGCTTTTTCTTGCGATGTTCCAGTGCCTCCATGAAATCTAGCAGATTCCTGAAAATCGCCGGCTGAGGCTGCTCCTCTGCTATGAGCTTTTCTGTTAGCTCCAGCACATACGATGCTGCCATATACTTGTCCAAATCCTCGCCCAAGCCGTAGAAGCTCTTGATGACCTGAGCGTTGTCAAGGTTGTAGCTGTCTCTGCCCTTGAAAAGCTCGTATCTTCCGTAGGTGAAGGGGCGTATCGCAAGAGCTGATTTATTCTTTCCGCTTTCTCTTGCGCTAGTTCCTGCGCTAACTTTTCCAAATTTTCTCGAAAATATGAGGATCATTCGCCTGCCATATGCTGTTTTGGTCTGTCTGAGGACGATTCCCTCCGTATCGGCTATCATCTGCCTTCTCCGTCCTTGTATCCGAAGTTTGAGAGGGCAAAGTCCGAGTCGCGCCAGTTTTCCTTTACCTTGACCCAAAGCTCGAGATAGACCTTCGTGCCAAGCAGCGCCTCGATCTCAAGCCGCGCGCTCTTTCCGATTCCCTTGAGCTTCTTTCCTTCTTTTCCTATGATTATGCCCTTGTGGGACTTTCTCTCGCAATAAATCACGGCTCCGATGCGCGTGATATTTTCCTCCTCGCGGTAGCTTTCGATCGCAACCGCAACGCCGTGCGGCACCTCATCCTCCAGATATAGCAGGATTTTCTCCCTGATGATTTCGCTGACGATGAACCTTTCCGGGTGGTCGGTTATCATATCCTCCGGAAAATACATCGGCCCTTCCTCGAGGAAATCTTCGATTCTCAAAATCAGCCTGTCCACATGAGTTCCGTCAAGCGCCGAAATGCCGAGGACATCCTCGAATATCCCCATTTGGCTATATTCTTCGTAGGTTTTTTGAAAATCCGCTGGCTGCATCTTGTCTATCTTGTTTATGACAAGGATTTTCGGAGTCTTTACTTCCTTTAACATTTCGAGGATATATTTGTTCCCCGGTCCCTTTTCTAATGGTTCGTCCACGAGAAAAAGTATCACTTCCACTTCTTTGAATGTATTTATGGCAGACTCTGTCATAAACTCGCCCAATTTGCTATGCGGTTTGTGGATTCCCGGCGTGTCGATAAAGACCATTTGCACTCCCGCATCGTAATTACCATCCGGGATATTCGTATAGATTCCGCGAATAGTATTTCTGGTAGTCTGGGGCTTGTCAGTTGTGATTGCGATCTTTTCTCCGAGCACGGCGTTGAGAAGCGTTGATTTTCCTACGTTCGGCCTTCCGATTATTCCAATAAATCCTGTCTTCATCAAAGCTTGAATCCCTCCGGCAAAATTTCGTCCATGGTATAAACCCTGAGGCTTTCTACATCGTCTCCTGTGATTATCTTGAAATCGTCATCGCAGAATTCTCTCATAAACTGCCTGCAGATTCCGCAAGGCCATGCCTCTCCATCCTCGCTTACGATGGCGATTGCCTCAAAGTCGCTCTCACCCTCGGAAATCGCCTTGACGAAGGCGGTTCTTTCGGCGCAGATAGTCGCGCCGAATGATGAATTCTCGATATTGCAGCCGGTATAAACCTCGCCTTCCTTTGTGAGAAGCGCCGCGCCTACCTTGAATTTCGAAAAAGGTGCATAAGCCCTCGGAAGCATCTCCTTTGCTTTTTCGTACAGATCCCGATACATCATCTCTTATTCCTCCCCTCGCGATAATCCTATATGCTCCATTATTTCTTCTTCTCGCATCCGCATCTTCTGCTTTTCGTCATCTTCCATATGATCATATCCCAAAAGATGCAAAATGCTGTGAGTGAAAAGATAAACCAGCTCTCTTTTGAAGGAATGTCCGTATTCTTCCGCCTGCTCGCGCGCCTTTTCTTCGCAGATTACCACATCTCCAAGGCATATTTCGCATGCCGGCGGCGCCTCATTTTCGATATCCTCAAATTGCGGAAACGAAAGGACATCCGTAGGGCTGTCCACGCCCCGGTACTCCCTGTTAAGCTTGTGGATTTCGTCTAGACCTGCGAAGGTCACGCTGAGCTGGCATCTATCCTTATCGAGCGCCTGCAAGTTCTCGGATTCTATGGCATATTCTGCGGCCTCCGTCATCTTTGCCAAAAGCTCATCATCTACCGTATATCCCTCTTCAAAATATATTTTCATTATTCCTGTATTTCCTCCGGATATTTCTTATAATATTGGTCATAGGCATTGATTATCTTCTTTACAAGCTCGTGCCGCACAACATCTGTATCTTTCAGGTGGCAAATATCTATATCCCGAATATTCTTTAGCACCCGCAGCGCCTCCACAAGGCCTGATTTCTTGCCACGCGGCAGGTCGATCTGCGTGATGTCTCCTGTGACTACCACCTTGGAGCCAAATCCCATACGCGTCAGGAACATCTTCATCTGCTCCCTTGTGGTATTCTGTGCCTCGTCGAGTATTATGAACGAGTTATCCAGAGTCCTTCCTCTCATATATGCAAGAGGCACGACCTCGATAACTTCTTTCTCTTTTAGTCTAAGCGCCGCGTCTCTTCCGAGAACATCATATAGCGCATCATAGAGCGGCCTAAGATACGGATCGACCTTGTCCTGAAGATCGCCCGGCAAGAAACCAAGTCGCTCCCCTGCCTCCACCGCGGGCCTTGCCAAAATTATCTTCTGGACTTCTTTATTTTTATATGCATTTATTGCCATAGCTACCGCTATATATGTCTTGCCGGTTCCGGCAGGTCCAACGCCAAAGACGATATCTTTTCTTCGGATGCTCTGGACATAATTTTTCTGGCCGAGGGTCTTTGGCTTCAGCGGTTTTCCCTTGTGTGTAAAGCAGATGACGTCACTACTGACTCTGCTTTCTCTATACGAAACTCCCTCTCCGGCAAGAGATATAATATATTGGACCTTTTGCTTGTCTAAAATCTCTCCCGCCTCGAGCGCGCTCATAAGCTCTGTTAGTATCTTCTCCGCCTTTTCTATGGCTTCTTCGCTCTCTGCCTTGAGTATCAGTCCATCGTCCCTTTGAAAAATCTCAGCTCCCGCAGCTTCCTTTATGTAGTCAAGGTTCGCGTCCAAATTTCCAAAAAGCTCTCTTCTGTCGATGGTCTCAGTGATCTGAATTTTTTTATCCAACTGCTATCTCCTGTTCCGTCTAATTTCGTGGCCGGCTTTCGCCGCAAGCCCTACCTATATTATATTTTCTTTTACCCGAAAATTCAAACTTTTATTTAAGATTTCTGCATTTTTTTACAAAAATCCTTGCGGAATGACAAGAAAAAGTGTATAATGCATTTGTTATGGGTACAGAGTTACTCTCGGCTGAAATATTTCATGTAAGTCAGGAGGTGAATTGGAATATGGCACAAGTTATCGTAAGAGAAAACGAAAGTTTAGAATCCGCTCTTAAGAGATTCAAAAGATCCTGCGCCAGAGACGGCGTCATGAGCGAACTCAGAAAAAGAGAACATTACGAAAAACCAAGCGTAAAGAGAAAGAAAAAATCTGAAGCCGCTAGAAAAAAGGCTAAGAAATACTAATATACTCGCAAGTCATTTCTTGCCTTGAGATACGCTCCTCTGGGCGGCCATCGCGAATCGAGGTGAACTAAATGGCAATCAAAGAAAAATTGATGGCAGACTTCAAAGAGGCCATGAAGGCTCATGACGAGGTCGCCAAAAATACAATAAGTTTTGCGCGCGCGGCAATCAAACAATATGAGGTTGACAATCGCGAGGAACTTGATGATGATGGCATTGTTGCAATTTTGTCCAAACAGGTTAAAATGAGAAAGGATGCCCTCGCTGATTTTGAAAAAGCCGGGAGAGACGACTTGATCGCCTCCTATAATGCAGAAATCGGAATTTTGAATAAATATCTGCCGGAGCAGCTTTCCGACGAGAAACTTCGCCAAACCATCGCGCAGGTTGCGACGGTTCTAGGCATCGAAGGCGGAATGCAAAACATGGGCAAGCTCATGGGCCCCGTAATGGCAAAGGTCAAAGGCCTCGCCGACGGAAACAGAGTCAAAGAGCTCGTGCAGGAATTTCTGAAAAAATAAAAATTGCGTCTTTGAACTGGACATTCAAAGACGCTTTTTTTCTCTTATTTATGGTACAATAAAGCTTGAGGTATTTATACATGAAAAAGATGAAAAATTTTAAGAGGGCAAAGAAGCCATCCATCATACTATCAATACTGCTTGCCACCGGAATTTTGATCTCCGGCTACGGTCTTGAATTTGATTCCTTTGACTTTGAAATTCCAAGTCAGGCCGAAAGCGAGCAGGCGCAAGAAAGCCTCCTGCTGTCCGAAATTCCAGAATTTTCGGATTCTCCGTATATTGAGATAAACGATAACGAGCCATTTTTTGATGAAAGCGAGCTTACCGAGGAATCTTTCGAAAATTATAGCGAGCTTGACAGTCTCGGAAGATGCGGCGTTGCCACAGCATGCGTCGGGCAGGATCTCATGCCCACCCAGGAGCGGGGCAGCATCGGCATGATAAAGCCTACGGGCTGGCATACGGTAAAATATGACTGCGTTTCCGGCAAATATCTCTACAACCGCTGCCACCTTATCGGCTACCTTCTTACCGGCGAAAATGCCAACGGAAAGAACCTGATTACCGGCACGCGCTATATGAATGTCGAGGGAATGCTCCCATTTGAAATCATGGTCGCAGAATATGTCGAAAGAACCGATAACCATGTGCTTTACAGGGTTACGCCGGTTTTCGACGGGCAAAACCTTTTGGCAAGCGGAGTCGAAATCGAGGCATATTCGGTGGAGGATGACGGCGATGGGATCTGTTTCAATGTATTTGTATACAACGCCCAGCCCCGGATCGAAATCGACTATGCCACCGGTGACAGCAGGCTCGCAGCAGACTGAAAAGTGTCAAAGCTAATGCACAATCAGGTTGGAAAAGTGTCAAAAATAATGTGCAAATAAATTGGAAAAGTGTTGAAAATGATATGAAATACGGTTGGAAAACGTACCGAAAAGAGGCGCGCCGCTAAACGCACGCCTCTTATTTTATTACTTTCTCGCGCATACTGCAAAATCATAAAAATATTTCTCAATAAACGCTCTGTCGGTTTTGTACTCGTTATCGCCGACAAAGTAATCGCACATAACCTCTCTAAGTCTGAGCAGCTCCTTAAACACCCCCGGATGCGCATCTTTCTTTGCAGGCGCATCCTGAATCGACAAGTCAAGAAGTTCAAGCCCACGCTCGAACGCTTTCATTTCCTTTTCCTTATCGCCTTTTTCTTTCCGTTTTGCGGCTCTGCCAAACTCGCTTCCTATGTTGGCAAGCTGCTCAGAAAGGCTCATCGTCTTCCACCTTCCGGCAGCAAGCTCTCTATGCTGATACTCTAAAACTCTATCCATTTCTCCACAACCTCTAAAATTCTATTTCTCACGCTTTCATCTTCGACATAGCGAGAACGATTGTCCTGCTTCGGTCTTATGTTAATGAGCGAATCAAACTCGACAAATTCGTCAATTTCGTCCTCGTCTGTAATGAAATTTATTCCCCACAGGTCAGCTTGTGCAGAACCTTCGTCAAGCAAAAGTCCCTCAAGATCTGCGTGTAGTTCGGCATCAACGGCAATTATTTCGTTTTCAATATCCACTACAGCTTTGATCATATCGTCAAAATATCCGCTGTCTAAGCTGTTCAGCTCATCTCGGTTAATCTTTTGAGTAAGTATTTCCATGTTTTCCTCTCCTTGGATGTCCTCTGCATTCTCCGTCTTCGGATTTTGATCTATGCAATTACTTGTGAATAATCTTACCACTTTACGCCGCAAAAAACAACCTTGCTCTGAATTTCGGTTCCCCCTTATGATCGTAGAACCATTCAAATGCGCAAAACCGGCGCTCCGTATCTAGGTTATTCCCGTATATGAGCGTCGGTTTTGAGACTAAATGTAATATATGGTGTATTGTATGAGTAATATGTTATTGTTATTTACTGTGTATTCCTGCAATGTCCTTTGCAAGCTGTTTCTTGCCCTCGATATTGCCCTGTCTTTGAATCATGATGCGCTGTGCCTGCGGGGAACCTGCGCCGTGCATGGACTCTGTTCTGTAGCCTACTGCCGATGAGCCAAGGCAGATATTTTCCAGGAATCTAAGCACTCTCATTCTCTCCTCGGCGGTGCATTTCTCAGGGTTTGTTGCAAAATACTTGTTGCAAACTTCGCCGATTGTCTCGCCGTTTCTGCCTACCGGAAGGTCGCTCCTAAAGTCCTTTTCGCTCGGCATTGTTACCATAAGGCCTCCTGCGATGTCCTCTGCCAGTCTTACGATCTCGTAAGGGAATCTTGTTACGTTCTGCTTGCAGACGTTTGCCGTAAGAAGATCGATTATATAGCTTCCGCATTCCGTCGCATGGCCCTCTGCTGAGCAAGCGATGCCGCAGCAGTACAGTGTTTCGTTCAGGTGCGTCATTTCGATGAGCTTGTCCTTGATATGGGAAGCCTTGTCAGCACCGTTGTACTCGGCAGCAAGCGCCGCAGCTCCGATAACCACATCGCCTACGCCAACCTTACAGCCGCCGTAGCTCTGTCTGTGGAATCCTGCGAATCTCTCTACAACCATGCCTGCGAAATCCCATTCGCCTGCCATGAAGATATATTCGTTAGGAATAAATACGTCGTCAAATACGACAAGTGCTTCCTGACCGCCGAATTTCTTGTTTCCGAGGTCAACGTCTGCGCCTTCTTCTAACTTTCTGGTGTCGCAGGACTGCCTGCCATAGATCATATAAAGCCCCTCGGCATCGCTCGGACAAGCGAAGCAAACCGCATAGTCCTTGTCATCTTCTTTCATTGCCTGTGTCGGCATTACGATGTGCCAGTGGGAGTTTACGGAGCCTGTCTGGTGAACCTTTGCGCCACGAACCACGATGCCGTCAGGACGTCTTTCCTTGATTCTTACGAACATATCAGGGTCTGCCTGTGCATGAGGCGCCTTGCTGCGGTCGCCCTTAGGGTCTGTCATTGCACCGTCAACCACGAGGTCGTTTTCCTGTATGTATTCGAGGAACTTCTTGAAGTTCTCGTGATAATGCGTTCCGTATTTCTGGTCGATTTCGTAGGTGGTGGAGTACACCGCGTTAAAAGCGTCCATTCCTACGCATCTTTGGAAGCAGGAAACGGTCTTCTGTCCGCAGAGTCTCTGCATTTTTACCTTTTTCATAAGGTCGTCTGTGCTTTGATGAATGTTGGTGAAACGGTTGATCTTCTTTCCCGTAAGGTTCGACGTTGCGGTCATAAGATCCTCGTACTGGGGGGCGTTTGCAAGATCGTATGTCATCGCCACGCAGTTGATAGACGGGCGAATCATAGGGTGGTCTACCCAGTTATCAATCTTTTCGCCAAACATATATACTCTCGTGTTTAGTTTTCTAAGGCTCTCTATATACTCAGCCCCTGATTTGATTGCCATAAGCGTTCTTCTTTTGCCGTATAGTTTTCTCCGGACTTGCCGGCATTACATCATCTCGATTATCACGGTGGTTCCCATGCCGCCGCCTGCGCAAAGGGATGCAAGTCCGTACTTGCCGCCGCGTC
>CAVCFO010000002.1:107019-125093 GCA_963601575.1 bacterium | reverse complement strand
AAAAAGTCGGTGAACGGTTTGAAAAGAATAAGCTGTTTTTGGAAATGAAAATCCCGAATATGGAAATAGAATCAATTTACGAGGACTCCATTTCCAAGTGGTTCGAGAAAAAAATCGAAAAGGCTGACCGAAGCCCTTTGATACGCGCTCTCGAAACCGGTGACTGCGAAGCTATAGAAAACTTCCTAAACGAGCAGCTTCTGGATACCATCAGCTATTTCGACTATGCGGAAAGTTATTACCACGGCTTTATGACGGGGCTTCTCAGTAACGCCGGACGATACCGCGTTTACTCAAACCGTGAAAGCGGAAACGGCCGGCCGGATATCGTGCTGACCGAGCTTAAATTCATGGGCAGAGCTATAATCTTGGAACTAAAAATTTCCGATACCTTCCGAGGCATGGAGAAAAAATGCGAAGAAGCCCTTGCGCAGATTGAGGAGCAAAAGTACGCCGTGCCGCTTGAAGATGACGGCTACCAGGAAATTTTGAAATATGCGGTTTGCTTCTTCAAGAAAGGCTGCATCGTGCGGAAAGCCTAAAAAACAACATGAGGCGCGGAGGTGTCAAACTTCCGTTTTCTTGTTCATTCATTCTGAGTTCAACCTTTCTGATTTTGACCACCTCCGAGGAGATAGTATACACGAGTTATTAGTTTTTTGCTATTGGGACAAAATCAGATTCGTTATACTAAGACATTATCAGATTTGATTCATAATTTTTTAGAACTTTTTTCAAAAAACACTTGTATATTTTTGAAATAGATAGTATACTATACAAGTGATGTGCGGTCGTGGCGGAATTGGCAGACGCGCAAGACTAAGGATCTTGTGTCCCAAAGACATGCAGGTTCGACCCCTGTCGACCGCACCATTTACTTTTGAGCATTCCCAGAGGGAATGCTTTTGTACTTTCAGGGGGAAAGGAAGATAAGAACATGAAGACGAGATATTTGATTATAGGTGCAGGACCTGCCGGAATATTTACGGCGCTTGAGCTCATCAGAAAAGGACATGCCGGAAGCGAGATTACCATTGTGGAAAAGGGCGCTGCGATCGAAAACCGCGCCTGTCCGAAGACCCATACGGGAAGCTGCGTAGGATGCAAAAATTGCAGCATTACCACGGGATTTTCCGGAGCGGGAGCCTTTTCCGACGGAAAACTTTCCCTCTCGCCGGATGTGGGCGGAGATTTGCCTGAACTTATCGGCTATGACTTTGCAAAGGAGCTGATCGACTATGCGGATCGCATTTACCTTGAATTTGGCGCCGATACGAGAATCGAAGGAATTGATTTTCCGGAAGAGGTCAAAAAAATCCGCAAGAGAGCCATCAAAGCGGGACTGAAACTGGTTGACTGTCCGATTCGGCATTTAGGCACAGAAAAGGCGCAGGAAATCTATTATAAAATCGAACAATATCTTCTCGGTGAAGGCGTAACCATGCACTTTAACAGCGAATGCGAGGATATCATCATAGCGGGCGGCGTTTGCGGCGGCGCAAAGATTAGAATTAAAGGCAAAGAAGAACAGATTCTTGCAGACAAAACCATAGTTTGCACCGGACGCAGGGGAGCGCTTTGGCTGGAAAGCCTTTGCGCAAAACACGAAATCGCCCACAAGCCGGGAACGGTGGACATCGGCGTGCGCGTAGAAGTTCGCAACGAGATTATGGAAGAAGTCAACAAATACCTTTACGAATCCAAGCTCATCGGATATCCGCAGCCGTTTTGCAACAAGGTCAGAACGTTTTGCCAGAACCCCGGCGGCTTCGTAAGCCAGGAAAACTATGACGAAAACCTGGCGGTGGTCAACGGACATTCTTACAAGGAGCTGAAATCCGAGAATACGAACCTTGCGATACTCTGCTCCCACAATTTCACATATCCGTTCAACCAGCCGATAGAATATGCGAAAAAGATAGGCGAAATCACCAATATGCTGGGCGCGGGCAGAATCATGGTGCAGCGCTACGGAGACATTTTGGCAGGAAAGCGCACCTGGGAGCGGGAGCTTGAGCATTCCAACGTAAGGCCGACCCTAAAGGATGCGGTGGCAGGAGACATAACCTCGGCGATGCCTTACCGCGCGATGATTTCAATCATCAATTTCATCAAAAGCATGGACATTGTGGTTCCGGGCTTTGCAAGCGACGAGACCCTGCTGTACTCTCCGGAGCTTAAATTCTATAGCAACAAGATTGACATGGACGAAGAGCTCAACACAAGCGTGGAGAATCTGCACTGCCTTGGCGATTCCACGGGCTGGACCCGCGGGCTGATGATGGCATCGGTAATGGGCGTGCTGATGGGAAGAAAGCTCAGCGATATTTAATAGAAGGACAATATTATATGGAGCAGCATGCGCCGGGGAAGATTATGCCTCGGCGCTTATTTATGGGCTCTTGAGTCTGTTTTTCCTTGACAATCGACGGGGGGGGGTCTAAAATAAACTTAAGAAAATTTTTTCGTAACGGAATTATTACATTATAAGGAAAGGAAAATTAACATGAAAAGAAAAATATTTGCGCTTCTGCTGACACTCTGCGTGGCGTTCACCATGATGCCGAGCGTGGGACTGGCGGCTGATGAAGTATCCAGCGGCGATTCGGATGAAAGCTCGTATGAACTTCTGGACAAAAGCCTGCTCGTATGCACATCGGACGGCGAAACGATTTTCACGCCGATCCCTGTGAAAGAAGAAAACGGAATTGAATATCCGGCGCAGTATTTCCTTGAAAACAATGCTGAAGCGAACGAGAACGGAGTATTCTATGTATTGTATAGCGGCAATGCTGATAGCCTGAATCTCCCTATACTTGATGGTTTCCTTGAACCTACGGAAGATGGAAATGCAAACGGTGGAAGAGAAGCCTCTGAAATAACCGTTGAAAAGGTATATGAGCCAGCAAATGAAAGTATACCTGGGGCTGCAAAAACCGTCAAATTATTTGGGAATGCTGGTGAGGATTATTATATTTGGAAAGTGACTGTTTCGAAAGACTTTGATGAAGCCTTTCGAGTAGGATTTTCTTTTGAAACGGACGAAAATAACGATCCCAGTCTGTACTGCTATAACGATAGTGAAGACTACGAGGGTGAAACGAAGTTCATGTGGATTCTGGGGAAAGGCTACTTCGAAACACCGGAACCACAAACAAATGATAACATCATTCTGTGCAATTCATTGCCATCGTATAATGAGACTTATCAGAGCGTGAGTAACGTTCCAAATAGGATTGAGGACAACCTCAAGCATATAAACCTTTCCGAAGAGTTGAGTGATGATGCAAATATTTTCTATGTTTTGCATCCGAGTGAAACAAATCTTACCGAAACCTCGTACAAGCAATCTCTGTATGAGAACAACGGGAAGGGAATGAGTCTAGGGCATGTAAGCGACCGACCTGGCGGAGGCTTCTGCAAAGAGATAACAGATGGAGCTTGTGATACGACCACGGTGGACGGCTTTAGTGTGACGATTGGCGAGACTGCCTATAAAGCTGAGAAGGTGACTTTGAAACAATATTATGGTCATGAAGATATATTGAGCGAATTCAGCGTGGAGCAGAGTGGCAAGAAGAGCACTACCACATTGCGCCTGGCAAAGGGCATGAACATAGTTATCGAGGGTGGATCCGATGGAATTGAATATTTGAACGGTAATGTGGAATTTTCGCAGAAAAAGATGGGGTTTAACCCTGACAGCGAGCTTGTGTTTAGCGCAAGCGGAGACAGCAAGACCGCATTTTATCCTAATGCCTGCGCCGAGGTAAACGAGGAAGGCAGAGGCAGGTTTATCGAGATGAACCTTGAACTGAAACCGGGATATGTTCTTGAAAAAATAACAGACGGCGAAGATGAGCTTGCATATCTGGCGTCCTATTGTACCTATTATCGGATTTATGATCGAAACGGGGATGAGATAACAGGAGACTCCTTCTGGGAACTTATGGGCAGTGAGCTTTGTGATAATGTAAGATGTGCGTCGAATGATGGCGAGAACGGAGATTCGATAGGTTTCGTTATGTTATATCACAATTTTGCCTCATCGCCTCAAACATATAGAAGAACTTTCTTACATGGCGAAGTTGGCGGAAATGATGTGGAGGCAATTATCAATATGATTAAAAAAACCGGATATTCGCTGGAACCGGTAACATCCTTTACGAGTTATGCAATATACTACAACCCTGATACTGATAACAGTAAGAGAGAAATAGTTTTCCATGTAAAGAAAGCTACATCCACCGCTACCGATATTTCCGCGAAGAACAACGGCGACGCGACAACGCTAGACGTGTCAGGTGCAGAGGCGGACTCCGCGACCAAGATGCTTTTGAAAAATAACCTTGCCTCTCTCGGCACAAAGGGCTATGAGGTATTAAATGTTTACGACATTGGAAAGACCGTGGGCTCTGCAAGCGGCTTATACAACATCACGATTCCTGCGCCAGAGCTTTCCGGCGTAGACCCGACGAAATGCAAGGTCGTATACTATGCTGACGATGGCAAGGCTGTGCCGCTTGAAATGGAAACCACATATACCATGGATGGAAATGGCAATCCAAACGGCATCGTATTTACCACGGGGCATTTCTCAAACTATGCGATTATATATAAACCGGCAAAAACTTCCGGAGGAAGCTCCGGCGGCTCCAGAGGCTACGTGGCTCCGACCACGGACAATGTAACCAATACAACCGGAGACAAGAATACGGAAGCTTCCGCTGCTACGATCGCAACCGTAAAGAATACAACCACCACCGCAGCTGACGGCGCAAAGACCGTAGCCGCAGCGGTAGACACGACCACGGCAAATGATATAGTGAAAAAAGCGGTTGAAAACAAATCCACCGAGGTAGTTGTGGATGCGGCCACAAAATCAGCCGTGACAGAGACCGCAGCCGGAACAAAGACTGAGGTTGAGCTCCCGGCAGCCACCGTTTCTGACATCGCAAACAAAACCGAAGCGGCGGTAACCATCAAAGCCGATGCGGCAGAAGTGAAGTTAGACAAAGACGCGGTAAAGGCAGTGGCAGAAGCCGCGGGAACCACAGGCGATGTCAAGCTTGTAGTTGAAACCGTCGCCCAGGATGCAAACAAGGTTCAGCTTGATCTAAGGCTCGTAACATCCGGCGGCGATGTTAGAAACTTTAAGGGCGGCAGCGTAAGCATAACCGTCAAGCTGAATGCTAGCCTCGCGGCAAAGCCGGTAGTTTGCGTATATATCGATGGAAATAATACCTATCACAAGGTAGGCGGCCAGAAGAACGCAGACGGCACATTCACCTTCAAGACAGGCCACTTTTCAAGCTACGCAGTTATGGCAGAAGACGATGCCAATGAGGCGATCGCAGAGCAGACCGCAAAGGTAGAAAAGCTGGTAAGTGATTTGACGCTCAATGCACGCTCTGCTAAGACCGCAAAGGGCAACATCAAGGTAACCTTGAATGCAGACGCAGGTGCAATCAAGCAGATCGAAGACCTCGGCTATACCGTAAAATATAAGTTCTATAGAAGCACCAAGAAGGCAAAAAGTTATGCTGCCAAGCTTGAGCTAGCGGGCAAGACCTATACCAACACAGCAGGCACAAAGGGCACAAAATACTACTACAAAGCCCGCGTGATGGTATATGACGCCCAGGGCGCGCTCATCGTAAAAACCGAATTGAAACAGTGCAAGTACGCCTGCCGAACTAGATAAGAGGGCGTAGAGACAAAATTGCGGCAGCACGATTCCGCAGGTGCAAACAAGAAATGTTTGCACCGAGGACGCGTGCCAGAACAATTTATGTCCTCGAAACTTCCATGAGAACGATTTTTCCTGCGCATTTCGAAAAAGCGGGATCACCCACCGCGATGTGGTGGTGAACGAAAAATTCTACGTCTGAGTAGATGCAGATTAGAATCGCCCGTGGCGTTGTTGGCTACGGCGTTGTGAACGAACAAAATAAAAAAGCAACAGGAACGACTGAGCATGTAGCCGCACCTGTTGCTTTTTAGTTAGTGCATATTATAATTTTTCGATTTCATCACAGGATAATCCTGTGTTTTCGGCAATAACCTCAATAGAAATTCCCGCCTGCTTGAAATTCTTCGCAATCTCCCGCTGCTTTTTAGCTTCGCCCTCGCTGCGACCCTGCTCAAGACCTTTCTCAATGCCTTGCTCCAAACCTTTCCGCTCGCGCTCGTTCAACATATATTCGAATGTCATGTAACGCTTCCTCCATTCGTCCGAATTGAACTTCCTGACTCGCTCGTCTATCATGCGTGTCAGCTCCGAAGCCTGATTCTTGCTTGGATCGTTTAAATACTCATAAAAAGGCTTCAGTGCCTCCGGAACCTTCTCCGGAGAGCATTTAGAGTTCAACACTATTGTAAACGAAAAATCATCAAATGACAAGCTGTTTTCCAGATCCCACGAACGGAAAAAATGCACAGGCTTGTCCATGCCATAATAGTCAAAAGTGCATATAAAGATAACATAGCTCGGTTTCAGCTTGTCATACGCAACCCCCTGTTCGAGAGAGTCTAGGTCCATGTTTGCATGGTAATACCGAGCTCTCTTGCCCAGTATCAAATCCGCACCGGTCTGCATTTCAATCTCCGCCCACAGCTTATCGCTCTTTATGAAAGCGTCAAACCGCACGCCGTGAGCGTCCCTTTCGAATTTCAAGGTTTTCTGAGTCTCCGAGGTAAGATTTGCCAATGCGTTTTCTCCGTCCTCTGCATCATCAAGAAACGGGTGGGGCGAATTCATGATTCTTATTTCCCCAAATTCCTCGTTTGGAAGCACAAGTTCCAAAATCCCGCGGCAAATCTCCGGACTGCGCATGACGTTCATAAAAATATTGTCATCCGTAAAGGGAAGAAAATCCGGCGAGTCGTAAATCGAGTTGCTAATGTCTTTCTGCTTCATAAGTACTCCTTTTCTCAGCTCCGGGCGTCGCGAACACCCGAAGTCCTGTGTCAAATGAATCAAACCTGCCATGGCACAAATGCGCCCGACCACCGAGAGTCAAACGCATACAAAATCTGCAAGTTAAGAATAACACATCATGGGACAAAAAGCAAGGGATATAATGGGATTCGAGAGCAAAAAAGTTTCGACAAAATTCGACACAGTCTATAATAGTCGGTTTTTCGTATTAACGAGATAATAAAAAATCGCCCGCTTAGCGAGCGAAAAGAATGATCAAAAAATTATTCAAGCAATGCTTCGCCGTGGTCGTAGAGATTGCCGTTTACTTCTAAAATAGTTTCGTTGTGGGAGATTCCGAAGATGATAATGCTGTCGCGCTGGCTACGTACATACAGCGGCGCAAAACCCCCGTGATACAAAAGCTCCTGGGTTTCTTCCAATGAGGCTTTCATGGCAATGCACAGGCAAAGCAGTTTGTCGCGGGACAGCATCCCGCGGTGCGGCAACAGGAAGAACCTTGAAGAATTTTTAAAGTCAAGGGATAAAAACGGAAACGCGCGAGAAGTCAGAAAGTGCCTCGAATACACCAGCTACGCGATTTATCTCGACCCGGCTGACGATGAGGCTGAGAACGAAATAGTGTTTAAATTAAAGGGGCTGTCACATTAACGGTTATTTCCCGTTAATGCGTAGGCCCCATGTGAACAATTTTGTGGCATGAAAACAAACGGAAAGCGGCTCGAAAGAGCCGCTTTTGGCGTATAACGTTCTCTAAACGCTTTCCAGTGCGTCAAGTATCGTAATCTGTTCCTCTACAACCTGATGCTCGGCGTCTTCTTGGGCGCGGTAACTTTTCATGATGTCCGCGAAGATCTCAGCAGTTGATGGCGGCGTGTAGCTTATGCAGTTTGCTCCTGCTTCGATGGTTTTGACAATGCTTTCGGCACTGGGGCCACCTGTTGCGATGATAGGAACCGTCGGAAAACCCTCGCGAATCGCCCGAACAACCTCCGGGGTTCGTGACGCCGCGGAGACGTTCAAAATTGAAACCCCCGCCTCAAGGCGCGCGCCGATATCCGCATTCTCGTTTATGACGGTGGCGATGATGGGAATGTCGATAGCCTTATCTATCATTGCGATATTTTCGTTGGTCATGGGAGCGTTTACAACCACACCCCATGCGCCGTCGCCCTCGGCGTCCTTGGCGATTATCGCAGAGCGCATTCCGTTGGTAATTCCGCCGCCTACGCCTACAAACACAGGCATGGGAGCCACATTGATTATGGACTGGGAGATTACCTGCTGCGGCGTGAAAGGGTACACAGCAAGCACGGCGTCTGCGTTGCAGCTTCTGATTATTGCGATATCCGTGGTAAAAATCACGGATTTTATGCGTTTACCCATGATAACAAGGCCCTTTGCCTTGTAAATTTCCTGGGGCATTTCAAGATACTTCGAGCGAAGTTTTCCGGCGATTCTGGGCAGTTCTTTTTTGTCCATGATATGTCCTCCTGTCCGTAGTCTCATCAATAAGAGTGGGGGCTAAATGTATTTTTCTGCGGCGGCGTAGAGCTTTCCTTTTTTTGAAGAGCCTGAAACTCCTTGATAAATTGCTTTTCCCATGCCGCGCAAAACGATTTTTTCTCCGCCCCGAAGCGTCATGTCGGGCTTTGAGATTTCCAGGCCCGAAACAAAGACTTTTCCGCGAGAGATATAATTTTGCGCGTCTTTTCGGGAGATCCCGAATATTCCTACAAGTATATTATCAATTCTGGGTGATGATACGGTGAATTTTAGGAGGGAAGTTTTGATTTCCACGGTCTTTAGGGCAGAAATTGGCGCTTTCTTAGCACGGACGCTTACGGCTCCCACCTGACTGAAATTTTGGACAAGGTAGTCGCAAAGCTCCGAAACCACGATGATTTTCGCGCCTTTTTCCGAGACGAGAATATCGCCGACCTTTTCTCGTTTGATGCCCTCCCCCATCAAGGCGCCCAGATAGTCGCGATGACTGAGAACTTTGCGCTCGGCGGGAGGCACGGACACTTCAAGCACCGAAATGGGGCAGGAATCTTCGTTTGTTTCAAAAAATTCGCTGAGGATGCGGCTTGTTTTCTCAGATTTTTCACATTTCTCAAGGTCCCGCGGCAGGGCGGCAATTTTCCCCGCCGCCTCGGTATAATCCGGCAGAAATACTGCCATTCTGCGCTCCGCCTCGCCGTAGCCGCCGTAAAAATACACGCCATCCTTTGCGTGCGACCTCATAAATCCCGAGATGGCGCTTTGCTGCTCGATACTGAGAAAGTCGCTATTCATAATCGTATAATAATCGCAGAATCTTTCGTATTTTTCTTCGATTGCCTTGATAAAAATGTTATTTTTGTTCATTTGTGTACCTTTTTTGCGTTATTCGTGTTATACTTAAAGCTATTGCAAAACAATTATACATTAGCTATCGGAAGTTTGAAAGGAGAATTTTAGATGAAATACGAATATAGGACAGCCGGAACCTGTTCCCGCATGATTTTGCTGGACATGGAGGGAGATGTTGTGAAAAATGTGGAATTTATCGGGGGCTGCAACGGAAATTTGAAGGCGATTTCCACCCTCGTAAAGGGCATGAAATATGAGGATATAAAGGAGAAGCTTGAAGGGATCACCTGCGGATTCAAGAACACTTCTTGCCCAGATCAGCTGGTAAAAGCCATAGGAGAGGCTATTGCCCATGAATAATTTTATTTTCAAAACCTTCATAAAGGATTGGGAAAATGTCAAGGACCTAGGGGTGCGAGATAGCTACGGAAAGCTGGCAGGAATCGTCGGGATACTTTCCAATACCTTGCTCTGCGTGATGAAAATACTCGTAGGACTTATTTCCGGTAGCATCGCCATCGTGGCGGACGCGGTGAATAACCTTGCGGATGCGTCCTCGTCGCTGATCACCCTGATCGGGTTTAAATTAGCGGGACTTCCGGAGGACAAGGAGCATCCCTACGGCCACGCGAGAATCGAGTATCTTGCGGGACTTTTGGTGTCCGTTATCATCATTGTGGTGGGGCTGGAGCTTGGAAAAGGCTCTATCGAAAAGATTCTTAGCCCGACGCCGACAGAATTCAGCCCTGCGGTGGTAATCGTGCTTGTGCTTGCGATAATAATAAAAATCTGGCAGGCGAGCTTCAATATTTCCGCAGGAAAGCGCATCAACTCCATGACCCTTGCGGCGACGGGGGCGGACAGCCGAAACGATGTGATATCAACATCGGCGGTGCTTATCAGCGTGATTATCGGACACGTTTTTGATGTGCAAATCGACGGTTATATGGGCGTTCTCGTTGCGCTGTTTATAGTCTGCTCGGGAATCGGACTTGTGCGGGAGACGGTGAGCCCGTTGCTGGGAGAGGCACCGGATCCGGAAATGGTAAAGGAAATCGAGGATATTGCAAATAGCTATGAGGGAGTTTTGGGGCTTCACGACCTTGCGGTGCATAATTACGGACCGGGAAAGGTTTTCGCTTCCCTTCACGTGGAGGTGGACGCGGCGGTGGATGTGATGGAAAGTCACGATATGATTGACAATATCGAGCATGAAATCGCAAAACGGCTGGATATTCATTGCACGGTTCACATGGACCCGATAAATCTTCGGGACCCGAACAGGGAGCCACTGAAGCACATTTTGCTTGAAACTGCCGGCAGGCTCGAAGGGGTTCAAAACTTCCACGACCTTAGAATCGTGCCGGGGCCAACTCACACGAACGTGGTTTTCGATGTGGCGCTCACGGCTGGCTGCAAGCTATCAAATGAGGAAATCGAGGCTGCTTTCGAAGAGGCGGTTTACGCCTATGATCCGAGCTTTTGCGCGGTGGTGGAGTTTGACCGAGCATACGTGGAGTGAAGGTAAAAGGCAGTTTGCCCACAAGACACACTAAACAGAAGCCGAAGGACATAAAGTGCTCGGGCGCGCGTCCTCAGGGCCGGAAATTCTGCCTGCCCTCTGCGGAATCGCGCTTACGCAATTTTGTCTTCGGCTTTTATGCATTCTAGCAATAAAGGCGCCTCGCGAGGTTCGGAGCAAACTGCTTTGCGCACGCCTATACTATTTTTGTCGTCCAGTCCTCCACGTTCCAGACGTCGGTAACAAAATCTTCATAGAAAAGCGGGTCATGTGAAACCAGCAAAATCGTACCCGGAAATTCGCTCAGGGCGCGTTTTAGCTCGTCCTTTGCGTCCACATCCAGGTGATTTGTAGGTTCGTCCAGCACCAGCCAGTTATGCTCGCGGTTCATGACGATGGCAAGCCGTACCTTGGCATTTTCGCCGCCGGATAGCACACGCATCTGACTTGTGATATGTTCGTTTGTCAGCCCGCACTTTGCAAGACAAAGGCGCACCTGGCGGTTTTCCATGGACGGAAACTGCGCCCAGAAGGTATCGAGGGCTGTTTCTGCAGAATCCCGCGCCGCCTCCTGCTCAAAATATCCCGGAAAAAGATAATCTCCGAGATGAACATCGCCTGACAGGGGCGAAAGCTTTCCGAGAATTGTCTTTAGCAGCGTGGATTTTCCGAGGCCGTTGGTGCCTACGATCGCCACCTTTTGACCTCGCTCAAGTGCAAATGACACGGGTTTTGTGAGAGGCTCATCCTTGCTGTAACCGATTACCAAGTCTTTCGCCGTTGCCACGAAGCGGCTGGGGGTCCTGGCCATGAGGAAGTTAAATTCCGGTTTGATTTTTTCTGTGGGACGTTCAAGAATTTCCATCTTGTCCAGCTGCTTTTGGCGGGAATTTGCCATGCCACGGGTGGCAACACGAGCCTTGTTTCTTGCGATAAATTCTTCTAACTTCTCGATTTCTTGCTGCTGTCTTTCGTAAGCAGCCTTTTCCTGCGCCTTCTGAATATCGTACATACGGCGGAAATTCTCGTAATCGCCGGTATAGCGAGTGAGATTGCCGCCATCAAGATTATATATTACATTAACTACGGAGTTCAAAAATTCCATGTCGTGTGAAACGAGAATAAAAGCGTTCTCGTAATTCTGCAAATATCCGGTGAGCCACACGATATGCTCATGATCCAGATAGTTTGTGGGTTCGTCAAGTATCAAAATCGACGGGTTTTCCAGCAAAATCTTCACAAGCAGCACCTTGGTGCGCTGCCCACCGGAAAGGTCGGCAACATCTCTGTCAAGGCCGATGTCCCGAAGCCCAAGCCCTCCTGCAATCTCGCTTATTTTCGCGTCCAGCTGATAAAAGCCGCTGTATTCGAGGATCTGCTGGATTTCTCCGGCATCTTCCATCATCTCGTCCATCCTGTCTGCATTTTCGGCAAGAGCCATATCCTCGTAAATTTTCAGCATTTCCCTTTCTAACTCGTACATATGATTGAATGCGGTGCGAAGAACGTCGCGAATCGTCATGCCCTTTTTCAAAACCGAATGTTGGTCGAGGTAACCTACGCTGACATGCCGCGACCATGCGATACTCCCCGAATCCGGCTGGATTTTTCCCGTTATAATATTGAGGAAAGTTGATTTTCCCTCGCCGTTGGCGCCGATAAGACCGATATGCTCGCCACTCCGCAGCCTAAAGGACGCATCCTCGAGGATTTGCCTCGCGCCAAAACCGTGGGTTACATTTTCTACCGTGAGTAAACTCATGCCTAATCGAAACTCCTTTTGTCTGATTTCTTAACTAGGTGGGTGCCGAGGCTCTGGAAAACCTGAACCATGATAATCAGCAGGATTACCGCCAAAATCATAACCAGAGTCTTGTAGCGGTAGTAGCCATAGTTGATGGCGATTTTTCCCAGACCTCCGCCGCCGATGATCCCACTCATAGCAGAATACCCCAAAACGGTGGTAATTGCAATAGTTGCGTTAGAAATAAGTGACGGAACGCTTTCCGGAATCAAAACTTTTACGATGATTTGAAGCGGAGTTGCGCCCATGCTCTGAGCCGCCTCGATTATGTTGGGGCTGACCTCACGCAGGCTGCTCTCCACAAGCCTTGCGATGAATGGAAACGCTGCGATGGTAAGGGGCACGATGGATGCCACGGTGCCTACCGGAGTTCCCACGATCAGCCTTGTGAGCGGAATTACCATAATCATCAAAATCAGGAAAGGAACCGAACGCAGCAGGTTTATGAAAACATCCAAAACTGCCATGAGCCACTTCGGAAGTGGCAAAATTCCGTCCTTGCCGCCTACCGTCACCAGAACGCCAAGAGGCAGTCCGATGATTGATGCAAAGAGCGTGGATAAAATCGTTACATAGAATGTTTCCCAAATTGCCAGAGGAAATTCGGTTTGGAGTATGCTGAGAGCCTCCTGCACGCTTTCGGATGCAAATATGCTATCTAACATCTTCGTTCACCTCCTCGATAATTACATTGCTGATTTCTCCAAGATAGGAAATCGCCTGCTGCACCGTGTCATCGCTTCCGGAGATCCCAAGAAGCATATTGCCATAGGCTTTTCCCTCGATGGACTTTGTGTTTGCCGCCAGAATATTAGCCGCAATATTTTTGTCCATGGCAAGCTTTGCGATAAGGGGAGTGTTGGTTGCATCTGCACCGTTGAAAACGATACGGATGCGGTGCTCGTCCTCGTTAAGCGGCAGAGTTTCTGTGATTCCGTCCGGGAAAACCAGCTTCTTTGCGGCCTGTGATTTCGGCTTGCTGAAAACTTCGGAAACCGCGCCTTTTTCCACAACTTCGCCGTGATCGAGAATGGCAACCTTGTTGCAGACTTCCTCGACTACGCTCATTTGGTGAGTGATGATGATAACCGTGATCCCAAGCTTCTTGTTGATGTCTTTTATGAGTGAAAGTACGGAATGGGTGGTATTCGGGTCGAGGGCGCTGGTGGCCTCGTCGCAGAGCAGGATCTTCGGATCCGTTGCAAGGGCTCTTGCAATGGCGATTCGCTGCTGCTGCCCGCCGGAAAGCTGTGCAGGATATGCGTCCGCCTTGTCCGGAAGCCCGACAAGCTCAAGCAGCTCCATGGCACGTTTTTTTGCGTCTGCCTTGGGAACTCCCGCAAGCTCCAGCGGAAAGCAGATGTTCTTGATACAGGTGCGCTGCGCCAGAAGATTGAAACTTTGGAATATCATAGTAACATTTCTGCGAACTTTTCTAAGCTCCGCCTCGGAAAGGGTCCCAAGGTCGCAGCCGTCGATCAGAACGCTGCCCTCAGTGGGGCGCTCCAACATATTTATGCATCGCACGAGGGTGCTTTTTCCGGCTCCGCTCATACCGATAATGCCATAAATATCCCCATCAGCAATTGTGATGGAGATATTTTTGAGTGCTTCTACGGTATCGCCTGCCCCTGTGAATGTTTTAGAAAGATTTTTAATTTCTATCATTTCGTCAGGCTCCCATGATTATTTAAGTGCGTCCAGTGTGGTCTGCTTGCCGCCATAAAGTCCCATCGGTTCTACGTGGATGGCTGCTACGGAAACAACGGATGTGCCGTTCTGAGCGTTGAAGTCTTCGAGGTACGGCAGGTGCTGGAAGTAGTTTGCGTCAACATCGCCGCTGTCTACAACGTTGTTAGGCTGAACATAGTCGGTAAATTCGATGATGTCCAGGGTGATGTCCTTTGCTGCGAGGATCTCTTTGGCTACTGCGAGAATTTCTGCGTGTGGTGTAGGGGATGCTGCAACGGAAATCGTGGTTCCTGCCAGTGCATCGTAGTCAACTGTCGCATCATAGCCGTCTCCTGGGTTGTCAACTGTGCTTACTACAGCGCCTGCATATTCGGATGCGATAAAGTCTGCAACCTGCTGGCTTTCGAGAGCTGCCTTGAGAGCCTTGATCTTGTCTGTTTCTTCGTTACCGCTCTTAACTGCGAGGATGTTGCTGTAAGCGGAGGAGGAGTCCTCGATTGCCAGCGCGTCTTCTACCGGGTTAAGATCTGCATCGAGAGCGTAGTTGGAGTTGATTACTGCATAGTCAACGTCCTGAAGAACTGTCGGAAGCTGAGCCGCTTCAACCTCTTGGAAAGTGATATTCTTCGGATTGTCAACGATGTCCTTGATGGTTGCGGTGATACCTGCGTCCTCCGCCAGGGTGATGATTCCCTGCTCCTGGAGAAGCAGGAGCGCTCTTGCTTCGTTGGTGGTGTCGTTCGGAATGGCGATCTCAACGGCTTCGTCGCTGCCGCCGCCGCAGCCTGTGAATGCAATCGCAAGGGAAAGCACGAGTGTCAGTGCTAGTACTGTGGATAAAACTTTTTTCATTTTGGTTACCTCCGTGGTTTTAATAAAAATGCTTTTGTTTCAGAATAAAAAAGAGAGCTCTTTCAAACGAGCTCTCCGCAATATTCCGTATTCGTTTATTGAAAACAAATTTTCATCTTGGTGATGGAAAGCGCATTTGAAAAAATTGTATTGCAAAACATGCACATGCCGCACATGCACATCCCCATCATCATAGTGAAGTTTGCTTTGCTTGCCAACTTAGTCATTTTGCGTTTCTCCTTTCCTCAAGAATCAATTTTTCAAAACATGAGTGGATGATAACATAGATTTTGTTATATGTCAACACATATTTTGAAATTTTTTTATTATTTTTGTTGAAAAATAGGATAAAAGCGCACATATCGAAATCGAAGATTTCTATGTGCACATGGCGCTCATAGATGAGCGCCGCTCCGCAAGGTGCTTTTATCGTTATTCCGGAAATATCGCATAACGATATTTCCTACATAATAAAAACTATGCCCGGAGCATCGCCCCGAGGAAAGATCTGAGCCTGTCACTCTTGGGATTTCCGAAGATTTCTTCCGGAGTTCCTTCCTCGACGATAAGCCCATTGTCCATAAAAATCACCCTGTCCGCAACTTCCTTTGCAAATCCCATTTCGTGGGTCACCACGATCATGGTTGTGTGGTCGTCTGCAAGTTTTTTCATAACATTCAGCACCTCACCGGTGATTTCCGGATCCAGCGCGCTTGTCGCCTCGTCGAAAAGCATAAGATCCGGATACATTGCCAGCGCCCTTGCAATGGCAACTCTCTGCTTCTGACCGCCGGAAAGCATGGCAGGGTAAACATCTGCCTTTGTTTCCAGCCCAACAAGCCTGAGAAGCTCCATGGCATGAGCCTTCGCCTCGGCTTTGTCCTGCTTCTTGACCTTGATGGGTGCGTAGGTGATGTTCTCAATGCAGGTCATATGCGGGAAAAGGTTGAAGTGCTGAAATACCATTCCCGTATGCCCCTCAAGCTTTACTTCACCGGAGGTAGGCTTCGCAAGCCCGTTGATGCAGCGTAGCAGGGTGCTTTTTCCGGAGCCAGAGGGACCGATGATGGCAACGATTTCGCCTTTTTGCATGGAAAAGTTCACATGATCCACCGCGCGAAAATTACCGAAATCCTTAACGATGTCTTTCATTTCGAGTATGTATTCCATAATCAGTTTTCCTCCTTCCTGTCGTATCTTGAAAAATGCTTTTCCAGCTTCCCTGCGATAACGGTCAGGACGAAGGTCATCAGCAGATAAAGTATCGCCGCGAAGAAAAACGGTGACAGGTCGGTCAGCCGGTTTACGCAGCTGTTGGTGGCTTTCATCAGCTCTACAATCGGAAGTACAGAAGCCAGCGCCGTGTCCTTTACCAGCGTGATCGCCTCGTTTACGATAGGCGGAAGCGCCGCTTTCATGGTCTGAGGAAGTATAATGTCGAGCATCGTCTGGCGTTTGCTGAGTCCCAGTGCAAATGCTGCCTCGTGCTGCCCGCTGTCCACACTGCTTATTCCGCCCCTATAAATTTCCGCAAAGTAGGCGCCGTAGTTAAGCACAAATGCCACGATTACGGAGGCAAATGCGCTTATCTTGACATTGAACACAAACGGGAAAAAGAAGTAGAAGAACCAAAGCTGAAGCATCAGCGGCGTGCCTCTGAATACGAAAACATATGCCTTGCACAGCCACGAAATCGGCTTGAACCTGCTGCCTTCCCCCAGCGCCACCGGAAGGCCCAGCGGCAGGGAAAGCACAAGCGTAAGTGCAAAAATCTTTATCACCATTACGGTGGATTTTAGCATAAACGGCACAAATTGCATTAAATATTCAGTCATTTTTTCTCACTTTCTCAACGCTTAGCAAGATGATTAGTCAAGCGGCTCGAAAACTACGACGTCCTTGCCGAACCAAGTTTCGCTGATTTCGGCAGCCTTGCCGCTGTCTATGAGGGTCTGGATGGCATCGTTAACCTTGTCCCGAAGCTCCGTATTTTCCTTTGCAAATCCGATTACATAGTAGTCGTCCCCAAGGGAATATGTACATTCTTTCATTTCGCCGCCAAGGTTATTATTCATATATTCGCCAAGAACCTGGTCAACCACAACAACGTCGATTCTGCCTGCTTTGAGGTCCATGATTGCGATATCATAGGTCTTGTATTCGTCGACATTGTCCTTGAAGCTGTCATAAGCCTCGTTTGCCATGAGCATTTCAAGAGCCGAGGAGTCGGCCTGGGTTCCGATTTTAAGATCCGCAAGGTCCTCTGCGCACGTTACGTCGAAGTCTGCATCAGCCTTTGCCATGATGACGATCTTGTTGTTGAGATATTTGTTGGAAAGCGCCATGTTTTCCTGCCTTTCAGGAGTGATGGACATTCCGTTCCATACGCAGTCGATGGTTCCTGCCTTGAGCTCAGTTTCCTTTGCGTTCCAGTCGATCGGCTTAAATTCAACGTTCATGCCCATCTCTTCTCCCACGGCGTTGGCAAGGTCGATATCAAAGCCGATAAGCTCGCCCTGATCGTCTCTGAAGCCCATAGGAGCAAAGGTGTCATCAAGACCTACTACGATGGTTTCTTTCTCGGCGTCCGCAGTCCCGGAATCGCCGGAATCGCCGCAGCCGGTGAGAACCACAGCGGTCATGGAAAGCACAAGAATTAGCATAAATACAGTAAGTTTTTTGAGTTTGATAGTTTTCATAATTTTCATAATTTTCAATTCCCCTCTTTACTCTTTAATGAGTTAACGCTTTAACTCGATGAAATGTAACAACATATTACCGCAAACTTTGCCCCTTGTCAAGGATGAATTTTCGGTTTCGGCATTAGGATGTTTTTTCGGCTTTCGGTGGCAAAAATCGGAGGTTTGTGCTACAATAAAAATATGAAGTAAGAGCAAGCGCGATGAAAT
>CAVCFO010000002.1:0-107009 GCA_963601575.1 bacterium | reverse complement strand
CGCAAGTGATGTTAAGTGACGCACGCGAGTCAGAGGGAGATGAAAGAATGGGGATAAATGAGATCGCAAGCCGCCAGAGAGAGTTTTTTGCAGGCGGAAAAACTTTTGATATTAAATATAGGAAAGAAATGCTAAAGAAGCTCCGCAGAGCCGTTGTCAAAAACGAAAAGAGAATCTCGGCGGCGCTTTATGCTGACCTTGGAAAATCGGAGCAAGAGGGCTATATGTGCGAAATCGGACTTGCTCTCGAAGAAATTTCATATATGATTTCTCATGTTGACAGGCTAGCCGCACCGAAGAGAAAGCCTTCGCCTCTTGTGACTTTCCATGCGAAAAGCGAGATATTAAGCGAGCCTTATGGCTGCGTTCTCATCATGTCTCCTTGGAATTATCCATTCCTGCTGTGCATTCAGCCCCTTGCGGGAGCCATTGCCGCGGGAAACTGCGCGGTGCTGAAGCCATCGGCATATTCTCCTGCCACATCCATGGTTATCAAAGAGCTGATAAGCGAAGTCTTTGACCCGGAATATGTTGCGGTCATCGAAGGGGGCAGAGCCGAAAATCAGGCGCTTCTTGACCAGCGCTTCGACTATATATTCTTTACCGGCGGCGTTGCCGTAGGAAGGCAGGTTATGGAAAAAGCCTCTCGCCATCTCACTCCGGTTACGCTGGAGCTTGGAGGCAAAAGCCCTTGCATCGTGGACAAAAATTGCAACATAAAGCGGGCGGCGCGCAGAATTGCTTTCGGGAAATATCTGAATTGCGGTCAGACCTGCGTTGCGCCGGACTACCTATTGATCCACCGCGATATAAAGGAAAAATTCCTCAAAGAACTTTATAAGCAGATTGCGGTCATGTATTCCGAAAACCCGCTCATCGCAAGGGATTATGGCAAGATCATAAACGAAAAGCATTTTAACAGAATATTGGGACTTATAGACCCCGAAAAAGTCGTTTTCGGCGGAAAGTCCGACCATGAGAGGCTCAAAATCGAGCCGACGGTGATGGACGGAATCACCCGCGCAGATGCCGTGATGCAGGAGGAAATCTTCGGGCCGCTGCTTCCGGTTATAACCGTGGACAGCATGAAAGATGCGGAGGAATTCATCAAGCAGGGCGAAAAACCGCTGGCGCTGTATATCTTTACGGATAACAAAAGGACGGCAAGATATTTTATGCAGAGAGTCAGCTTCGGTGGAGGCTGCATAAACGATACGATCATGCACATTTCCAATCCAAATCTGCCTTTCGGAGGAGTTGGAAACAGCGGAATGGGCGCATATCACGGAAAAAAGAGCTTCGAGACTTTTTCCCACCAAAAGGGCGTGCTTAGGACATATAACCGGATCGACCTGCCGATAAGGTACCAGCCATATAGCGTGGTGACAGCCAAGCTGATAAGAATGTTCCTAAAATAAGGGCTCTGCGCACCTGATACGCGCCATAACAAATAAATATCGCCAATACACAACGCCGGAAACATACTCCGGCGTTTTTGCGTGTGCAGGGCATGGCTCAGACACAAAGTGAGAGTAGTTATTATCAAACTATGTAGGAAATATCGTTATGCGATATTTCCGGAATAACGACAAAAGCACCTTTTTACAAAAAATTGTTTAGAAACTATTTAGAAAATGTCTACTTCCTGTTTAGCTGCATTTCGTATAGTAAATCCAGAAAACGAAAGGAGACATTCAGAGGGGAATGATAAAACAGGAGCTTACATATTTATTTAAGAATAAACTGCTGCTATTTGTGATGATGGTGATATTGCTGATTCCGGCTATATATGCGGGAATGTTTTTAAATTCAATGTGGGATCCCTATGGCCAAATCGGCAGGCTGCCGGTAGCAGTTGTCAACAAAGATGTTCCGGTAAAGTATGACGGAAAGACCCTTGCGCTTGGCGATGATCTTCAGGCAACATTAAAAGATAACAATGCAATGAATTTCAATATTGCAGATGAGAAAAAAGCACAGGAAGGCTTGAAAAAAGGTGATTATTACATGGTAATAACTATTCCGCAGGATTTTTCAAAAAACGCAACATCTATGATGGACAAGAACCCGAAGAAGATGCAGCTTCAATACGCAACCAATCCGGGGTATAACTACATTTCCGGCAAATTAAGCGAAAGCGCAATAAAGGAAATCAAAGCGAACATTATATCAGAAGTCACAACAACCTATACAAAGTCTGTTTTTGCAAGCATTACAGAACTGGGAGACGGCTTGGTTCAGGCATCGGAAGGTACAGAAAAGCTATTGGACGGCATGAACTCACTAAACGACGGAACGGGTCTTATCTCATATAACCTTAGTGTAATGGCAGATTCGGGAAGAATTTTGCACAGTGGCAGCGAAAATCTACAGACCGGCGTAAGTAATTACGTTGATGGTATTGGACAATTAGACGGCGGAATAAATGCTTTGGTGGGCGGAATCGGTGAGGCTGCAGACGGAATCAGCAGGCTTCGGTCAGGCAGCAATGCACTGCTATCCGGCGCAAATCTGATGAAGAGGCAGATAGATAACAGCCTTACAACCGAAAATGTGGCGCAGATTAACATGGCGTCCGGTTCGTTGCTTTTGCTGAATGATAACATCCGAAAGCTGAATGCGGCAGTCAAAGGAATTGACGTGACCAATCTAAAGCTGGCAGGAGAAGCTGCCGGGGCGGATTTGCAGAAATCGGGAAATTCGTTAAATAACGTGGCATCAAACCTTGGTGCCGGAGCCGAAAACGTAATAACAGCATACCGGATTTTGGCAGGGCTTTCTCAGAGCCCTGACCTGACCGATGAACAAAGAAAGCAGATAGCGCAGGCAATGTCTTACATGTACGATCCTGATAATCAGCCCGGAGCAAATACAGCCTATGACAATATTGTAAACGCTGCCGATGGCACAAAGGAAGCGGGCAAAAATATACAGAACACAGGCACTGCGCTAGAGGCCCTTGCACAGTCTGATATATCAAGTCAGGTAGACATATTACAGACTTCTGTTGCTCAGATAGCTGAAGCATCGGACAGGTTGCTGCCGGCATCATCAAAGGCGATGGATTCACTTCTTTTGGGTATGCAGAACGTGCAGGCAGGGTTAGGAAATACAGTGGACGAAACCGGACAGATGGGAATCATTGAAGGAATGACAAATCTTGATGATGGCATCAAAAATCTCAGCGACGGAGTTAGCGGCGCAGATGGCATACTTGACGGAGCTTTAAAGCTTCAGTCGGCAAGCCTCCGGCTTGTTGACAAAGGCACCGAACTAAAAACCGGTATGGCGCAGGTGGCAGACGGAGCCTCAAAGATGGCAGATGGTGAGACGGCATTAGCCGACGCCTCGAAGGATTTGCAGGGCGGGCTTACTGCTGCTACCGATGGAATATCTGCTTTGAACAGTTCATTAAACGACGGTGCTGACAGGATATCACAAAATACGGCAAAGGATTCCAATATCGATATGTTTGTTAATCCTCTCACGGTTGAAGAAACACAGATTACAACAGTAGAAAATAACGGTCATGCGATGGCCGCTTACATGATGTCAGTGGGGCTGTGGGTTGGCTGCCTTGCGTTTTGCTTGATGTATCCTTTGGTAAAATACCGCAATAAATTAAAAAACGGATTTGCATGGTTTATGAGCAAGGCTGTTATCCTTTATCCGACGGCAATCATAATGGCGCTGGTGTTATATTTTGCGCTATGCATTATAGATGGATTTAATCCTGTTCGGGCGAGAGATACAATACTTATCACAGTTATTACGGCAATCTGTTTTATGACAATAATGTATTTCTTCAATGTATTGCTTGGAAAAGTCGGGAGCTTTATCATGCTTGTATTTATGGTGTTGCAGCTGGCAGGCTCGGCAGGAACTTATCCTATCGAGATATCCGGCGCATTCGCAAAGGCAATCCATAAGTATGTGCCGTTTACATACACGGTGAATGCGTTTAGAAGTGCCATATCAGGCGGCGCAAGTATTCAGAATGAATTGACGGTATTGGTAGTAATAACGGCGATATTTATGCTTCTTACGGTGCTGCTGTTTTGGTATAGGGCAAAGAGAATAAATGCAGGCAAACCGATATTTTATTCATGGATTCAGGAGCGTGGGCTGGCTTGACAGGATTCTTCCGGAAAGCATGGAGGAAAAACTCATGCGCTACACCTCGGAGGAACAGGCAGAGGAAGAAAAAGACAACGACTGGATTGTTTTCCTCAAGAAATATTTCCTCAGAACAGAATTTCTGGATAAGTACGGAACGGAGATTGTGGAGATGTTATTCAAAGAACTGACAAGAAAAGAAGACCTCGAGATATCCAGACTCGACGGCTACGACGAGGGCCAGCGCATAGGCTTCACAAAAGGCGAAAAATCAGGTGCCGCTGCAAAAGTATGTCAATCTCCCTCGCGCATATCAAGCCCACTCAAATCCGGCTTATAAATCATACCCTCAGGTATCTGCGCAGGCTTTAAGAACATTGCAAGATACCAAGGCAGGTAGGTTATGCCATCCTGCCTGTCTATATTATCCTGACAAAGCACATAGGCGTTTTTAAATTTCCAATCGCTCACGGAAAGCACCTTGTTCAATGCAGGATGTCTCCTGTAATCTTTTCCTGACTTAACCTCGATCAAGTCAATTTGTAGTCCGTTTTGTACTACGAAATCAAGCTCGCCGTATTTTTTTGAATCAAAATAGTATAGCGGAAAGCCGTTTGCCTTGATTTGCTGAGCCATGACATTTTCAAGAATGCTGCCCAGGTTAAGACCGACATTCCCGCTTAAAATATCAAATTGAATGTTTTCCATACAAGCCGCGCAGAGTAAGCCCGTATCATTCATATATAGCTTAAACAAATTGCGTTTTTCATTTAATTTAAGCGCCGGCTGGGGAATGCTTGTGTTGTAGCAGGCAAGCGCAACTCCTGCATCGGTAAGCCATTTGAAACTGTTTTCATAGCGATTAAGCCTTGCTGAGGGCTTCAGGGAAGTCACGATGAACCTGCGATTTTTATCATCAAGCTGGGCAGGGATGCTGTCAAAAATCGCCTTGATTTTTATTTTGTCGTCGTTTCCGGCATATTGGGCAATGTCAAGGCGGTATTGGGACAGAATCGAGTTTTGAAAGTTAATAACCTTTCCTACATCATGAGTATCCACAAAGATTTGAACAGCCTCAGGCATTCCGCCTACAACAATATATGCATAAAAAAGTTTTTTCATAGTTTCATGAACCGACTCGCTCACGGCTTTTAGACTATGGAAGCAGTCATGAAGATAAGAGAGCGTTTCCTGCTGAACACCGTTTGCGATTGCAAATTCTTCAAAATCCATGGGATACATTTCGTGGATTTCTTCAAAACCAACCGGAAAAGACGGAACATCTTGAAAATTCACACCCAGAAGCGAGCCGGATTCCACATAGTCAAACCTGCCGTCCTCTACAAGGAACTTAATTGCGGTTCTGACCTGAGGGCATTTCTGTATTTCATCAAAGAAAATCAAGGTTTCACCGGGAACTAACGGTTTTCTGAGATATGCGGTTAAATTTGTAATGATTGTTTCGACATCAAAGGTTTCCCGAAAAATATCCGAGGCTTTTGGGTCTGTAATAAAATTTATTTCTGCGAAATATTTATAACTATTGCGTGCAAATTCACGCACAAGTGTCGTTTTGCCGATTTGACGCGCACCGATAATGCAAAATGCTTTTTTCTTTTCTGAGTTTTTCCAGGCTGTTAGGCGGGAATATAATTTCCTTTCAAGCATTTTATTCACCTCCCTCATCATATATTGTAACAAAATTCTCAAAAAATACAAGGGTAAGTGCAACAAAATTCCAATAAAAAATATGCCGATTGCAACAAAATTCTTAAAAATTATAGAGGGCTGTGCAACAAAATTCCGAAAAATCCTGTTAGGCTTTATGCTGTAGTCATCTCGTCGATGGCAGTCATGGCATCTGGCAGGATTTTTATTTTATATTATGTTTATAAACAGCGCGCCCATATGTGATATACTATGATAAACAAAATCGACGTTGAGAGGATGTGCAAGGATGACTGTTAAAAGAAGGCTTTTTTTATCTAATCTGCTCATGATTGCCATACCGGTGCTGATTGCCGCTCTGGTGGGCATCGGGTGCATTGCCGTCGTATTTCACATGGTTGAAAGCGGAACATATTATGGCATGGATGAGAAGGAAGAATTTTTCATCGGAACAAGAGCTGCAGCAGAACTTGCGGAGGGTGCGCTAAAAGATGGCCAGACCCTTACCGATGAAGGAACCGCTGCATTGAAGAAGCTTTTGGATGCAAGCAGTTCAAGAATGGAAATATATTCGGGGAACAAGAAAATCTTTGATTATGGCAATAAGGAAGAAGACGACGATAAGCTAATTGAGGCGATTTCGATACTTGATGAGAAAGGAACTGTTGCAACTGCCGGCGGCCGGGTTATTTATAGAACGGTGGAGCAAGTAGGCGGCAGGGACTACAATATATTTGTAATGGTCACGCAAAGCAAGGGAATGAGTAATGACCTGAAAACGGTTATTGTGGCGGCAGGAGCTACAATACTCTTTCTTGTGCTTTTGACTATCCTGATAACCAACAAGATTCTTACAAAGCACGTCTTCAGGCGGATCGCGGAGCCGCTGGACATACTGACAGACGGAGCAGGGGAAATCGGAAACGGCAATTTGGATTATCAAATAACATACGACAGAAATGATGAGTTTAAGCCGGCATGTGAGGCATTTAACGACATGGCGGTGAGACTTAAAACTTCGGTGGAACGCACCCGACAAAACGAGGAAGGCCGAAAAGAACTGATGGCAGGGATATCCCACGATATACGTTCTCCCCTTACATCAATAAAAGCCTATGTTGAGGGATTGCTTGACGGCATAGCAAAGACGCAGGAGGACAGGAACAAATATCTCATTACTATAAAGAGAAAGGCAGAAGATATTGACCGGATGGTAGAGCAGATGCTTACATTTTCCAAAATCGAAATGGACGAATTTCCGATGGAAATGACAAAATTCAGGCTCGACCAGGAAATTAAGAAATTCCTAAGCGATGTGCAAGGCGAGTATGAGCGCAAAGCCCTGATGATCACGGCAGAGGACTTTGCCCCTTGCAGCGTAAAAGCCGACAAACAGCAGCTCCGAAGGGCGATAAGAAATATATTGGACAACAGCGCAAAATATAAAGAAAAGGAGTTAGCTAATGTAAGCATTTCTTTGGAGAAATATGACGGGACGTGTAAGCTTACCTTTACGGATGACGGCCCGGGGGTTTCGGAGGAAGCGCAGGGAAAACTCTTTGACGTATTCTATCGGACGGATCCGGCAAGAAGAAACCCTGCCGGAGGAAGCGGTCTTGGGCTTGCAATTACCGCAAAGAGCATACAAAGAATGGGCGGAAGCATAAAAGCCGAGAAAGGACAGACGGGCGGACTTGGTATAATCATTACTTTGCCATCAGTGGAGGTGTGAAAATGGAGAAAATTTTGATTGTTGAGGACGACAGAGACATAGCCGCAATTGAAAGAGATTATCTCGCGGCGTCGGGATTTGACGTGACGATTTGCGAGGACGGCTATTCGGGACTGAACAAAGGGCTGACCGGAGAATTTGATTTGATTATTTTGGATTTGATGCTACCGGAAATTGACGGGCTTACAATCTGCCGCAAACTCAGGGAGCGGCTGAACATACCTATTATTATGGTTACCGCAAAGCGAGAGGACATTGACAAAATCGTGGGGCTGGGCTTAGGCGCGGACGACTATATCGAAAAGCCATTTTCGCCCAGCGTGCTGGTGGCAAGAATCAAGGCAAATATAGCCCAATACAAGCGGGTGTCGGGAAACAAAAAGCCCCAGGCGGAAATACGAATCGGAGGCATCTGCATTAACACGCAAACCCATCGAGTATATGTAGACGACAGAGAAGTCGTTTTGAAAAATAAGGAATATGAGCTGCTGCTATTCATGATGCTTCATGTAGACATTGTCTTTAGCAGGGAGAGGTTATACGAAGAAGTTTGGGGGATGGATGCGATGGGAGATAATGCAACGATCGCCGTTCACATCAACAGGCTCAGGGAAAAGATTGAAAAAGATCCGGCAAATCCCCAATACATACAGACGGTATGGGGCGCAGGATATCGAATGAAAGCGTATTAAATAAAGCATATTAAGGGTAAGGATTGCCACTTGGAGATTGCTTTGAGTTTACACAAAACCGGAGCAGTCTCCTTTTTTATGCGCCTTTTTTGCCTTTTTTGCGAAAAAGAATGCGGACCGATATGCGGAATATGGTATAAAGCTGCTTGCAGTTAAGCAGCAAAAGCAAAAGCAGCGCGGCCCCCTGAACCCACTGTCTGCCGGGCAGTTCAAAATTGATGAACGCAATCTGGATAGCAAGCAGCAGGGTGTTTAGAAACACAAGTCTTTTGAACAGTCGAAACGGGATCCATCGCCGCGCGCTCCTCGCACGGACAAGAAAAACCAAAAAATAGCTGAAAAATGTTGCAATTGCGGCGCCGTAGATGCCCAGAGACGAAGGGATCAGCATAAGATTAAGCAAAATATTGACGGCTGCACCCAGCAGCGAAGTCAACGGTAAAAAGTCACGAAAAGCCTCAACCGCCCAAAGAAAGGGCAAAAGTAAGAGAAGAGGTTTTCGAAAAAAACAAAGGCATGGGGGCGGCGGCAAGCAAAACGCCCGGAACGCCGATAAGCGATAGAAAGAACGCGCTCCTTGCTGTCAAAAGCGGAAGCTGCAGTAGCGGCGCGAAGATTGCGGCACTGCAGAAAAACATGGCTGCCGACGCAGCGCTGAGAAAAGCGCGAAGCGCATTAAATGGCAGACTTGCCTTGAAAACTCCTGCGAGGCTGATAATCCCAACGGTAAGATATAGCAGCAGTCCAATCTGACTTGAGGCAATCCCCATGGCAGGAGCAAATATGTAAACGGCAGCCCTCACCGCATACAGAGGCAAGCAGAACACGCCTGCCTTGCGACATAATACTTTTTACCTCAGGAGAGATATCTTTGCACAGCTTTTCCGGAGCGCCGATGATGAATCTTCTGCCATCTGCAAGAGTAACGGAAGAATACTTTCTTTCCGAAGAAAAAGGCTCTGTCCCCGACACTTCGTAGGTATCCGCCGCTGCTTGACAGAAAGCGAAGAGCAGCGCACTATAGGTTGCATTATTGTCCTCAGTATATGCAAGATAAGTAGCCATCAATTTCCTAAATTCCCTTTCTTCGGCTTTCAAATCGACTCTTTCTACAACTAGGCTCCCCTCGGTAAGCGTGCCCGTCTTATCAAGGCAGATAATATCGCAATGCGCCAGATTTTCCAGCGAATATAGATCCCGCACGAGTACATTCTGCTTTGAAAGCCGTATAACACCGACGGCAAGACCAATGCTGATGAGCAGAACCAGTCCTTTCGGCAGCATCCCGAGGAGCCCTGCGGCGGTTGCAACCACAGCGGTATCAACGGTAGCACTTCGGAATAAAACTGCTTGCAGAAACAGGGCTGTCCCAAGAGGAATGATAAAAAATCCGGTGAACTTCGTAACGCGCCTCATGGAAGAAAGAAGCTCCGAACTGCTTCCTTTGGACTTTTTTACTTCTTCGACCATTTTGGCGGCAGCACAGTCTGTGGCAGGGCAGAGCGCCTCAGCCCTGCATTTGCCGGAAATTACGCTGCTGCCTGACAGAAGCTCATCACCCGGAAGCTTTATCACCGCTTCAGATTCCCCTGTCAAAATCGCTTCGCTGACTTCAAGCCGTCCCTCTTTTACCAGACAGTCGGTACAGACAACGGAGCCGGCGGCAAAAAGAAGCAAATCCCCTTTTTGGACATCTTCTGCGCGAGCAGTCTTTTCTTTTCCGCCCACGAGCATAGTTACGGCAGGCTGCGTCAGCAGGCTTAGGCGCTCGACCTGTCGTTTCGCTTTGATTTCCTGGGTAATACCGATGGCGGTGTTCAGCACGATGACAAGAAAGAATGGCGTGTTCTTCCATGCGCCCACCGCTACCAGTGAGCACAAAATCAGGAAGTTCAGCAGATTAAAAAAGCTGCATATATTATCTCGCAAAATATGCGATATCGTTTTCGTCGCATTATTCATGTTCAGACCTCATTTCTCTTTTTTGATTATTACGGTTACGCAAAGCACCGTGGAGCGTGATAGAGGAAGACGCTATTGTGGAAAGGCACAGCAGCACGAGAAGCTTTGCCGAAAAAGAATTGGTGGTGAATCCCATGAGAGGATTGTACCAGTCCAGTACGGCAAAGGTCAGAAAGCACAGCGCAAGCGCAATGGACAGATTAAGCAGAATAAAGTATATTTTCCTCATTATTTTACCTCCGGTTCACATATAAATATTCCGTCGCTGATTTCTCTCTTTGGCCTGTACGGATGACTTACGATCTTACTTTTCATCAGCATAAAGGAACTATGACCGCCGTCAAGATTATAAGCGGCTTTGCATCCAAGCGACTCAAAGAGCTTTGACATTTCCTCAAGAAACATGCCTCGCGAATAACCGGGCTGCCGACCGTCAACTATCAGAAAACAGTAGTGCCCCGGCTCGTAATATCCGAGAGCGGTTCTGGGATGTCCTTGTTTGATGTATTTCCATGTAAGAAAATCCGTTTTTGCCTTTCCGTTTTTGTCAAGAAGACTTGGACCGAAAACCCAAGTCTGCCAGGCACCCTCTGCAATCACTTTTTGCGGATCAAACTTATCCGGCGGATATATTTTCATTTTGCCGTCGTGGTACAAGACACAGGTTTCTTCGGTGGAATCTGCAATTCTGTACACGATGCCGTTCCGAATAATCGTGCCATTTTCTTTGTGACGGTTATTGCTATAGGAATCTCCGTTGATCGCCAGTACCGATTGAAGCCTCGTTGAGATATCGGAAATTTTTTCGCTGTAACCGACCCCGTATGTGTCCTTGGCAAATGCACTTTGCAGGCATTCAATGTTTCGAATATAAATATCGGCAACAATATAGGAAATCTTTGTGCCGTATTTTATGTGTTTGCCTTTTGCGGTTTTGTCTAAGAACCGTGAATCGTAGGTTTTTCTTGTAAGCTCCACAGAAATATTCGGACTTTTGTATAAGATGCCCGTAGAAATGGTTTCATCCGAAAATTTGTCTTTGAATTTCACGCCCCAATCGCTCCGGGAGGCAGCATACTGAACGTATGAACCGACAGAATCGAGACGGTGAGGCATGGCATAAGTATAAAAATAATCTGCGAAAACCAACGCCGCGCCTACCAGCAGGTCTATGGCGAGGAAAACAGAAAGAAGCAAGCCGGCACTGCGACGAATAAATTTTCCTTTACATTTCGTGTTACGACTCATGGCTGGGCGCTCCCGCCTGCTTGTGTTTTGAGGCTACTTTTTCTGAAAATTACGCAGGACTGCACGGCAAAACTTATTATAAACAGCGTAAGTTCGGTCATAATTTTTGCAAGACTCGCAGGAATGTTCAGTATATCTGCGAAAAAGGTGAGCAAAAGCGTGTTGGCGAATAATATACCTACCGCAAGGAGCGCATATTCAAGGGCGGTGGTCGCTTTGCCGTTTTGCTTAAAAACCACTTTGCTGTTCAAATAATAATTTAAGGCGGCGCTCCCAAAGCGTGCGGTAACGTTGGATAGCACCAAAAAGTATGTCCCTGCCGGCAGAACCGAATTCATTAGAATAAAGAAGATATAGTCTGCCAGAAAGCTTACAAATGACGATCCTGCAAAAATGAAGATATGTTTGTAAATTCTCAGCGAATCGCGGACTGTGTCAAAGTGTGACGTGGAATTTTTTTCGTCTGCGTATACGGTTTGAATGGGAATTTCGATTATAGGGATAGAGTTTTGTCTGCAATGCAGCAGCACGTTCATCTCGTACTCGTATCGATTGCCGGCTTCTTCCAGCATATAATCCAAAAGCGTGCGGTCGAAAGCCCGAAGGCCGGTCTGGGTATCGTGAACTTTGGTTTTTGAAACCGCAGAAAATACAAATCTTGTGATGCCGTTACCTAATTTTGAACGCAGAGGGACGTCTTTTTTCAGCCCGCGGCTTCCGAGAATCAGCGTGCGAGGGTGGCTGTGGGCTGCATTTATGACATTTATCATGTCTTGCGGAAGATGCTGCCCGTCTGCATCCATCGTTGCGATTATCCGAATATCCGGCAAAGCGTATTTTATATGGGCAAATGCAGTTTTGAGCGCCTTGCCTTTTCCAAGATTATGGGGATGATGAAGAATGGTCGCATGAGGAATTAGTTCATACCATATACTGCTGCACTGCGAGTTGCTGCCGTCATCGACGACAATGATTTCAATCGGCAGACGAGAGATGTCTTTAACCAGATCCACCAGGCAGTCCGTCGGCTCAAAAGCCGGAATAACTACGGCGGCGCACGAGTTCTTGGCGAGTGAGTTTTTATAGATTTCAGAATTGCTGTTCATATATTTGATACCTCCCATTTGATGTATGGGAAGAGTATACAAACAGACTTTAAATAAAGTAGGAACAGGATATAAACGGGAGATAAAATCCGAAGGGACGCCCTCTCGGGTTCGAGCCTATCTGCCTGATAAAATGCGAAAATGTATTGCTATTGTACGCATGAATTGATATAATTAACGTGGAAAAAGCAAATGCTAAATTCAAGATTTTATGAAAGAAGAGGATTTAATATGGCGGCAAAGACGGCGAATTTGTATGCGAGACTGGAACCGGAAGTAAAAGAGCAGGCGGAAAAAATCCTTTCGACACTTGGAATACCGGTTTCCAACGCAATTACGATGTTTTATAAGCAGATTATCTTAAACAGAGGAATACCCTTTGAGGTTAAAATACCTGTCTCAAAACCTCTTGATATGTCAACGTTGACAAGCGAAGAACTAAATGCAGAACTGGAGAAAGGATATGCAGACATGATTGCAGGGTGGACAAAACCTGCAAAGCAGACTTTTGCGGATATTCGAAAGGATTATGAGTTATGACCTATGAAGTAACTATTACCAAGCGAGCAGAGGAGGACCTTAGAGAGATTTATGAATATATAGCTTTCTATCTGCTTGCGCCTGATAATGCGAAGGGGCAGCTTGACAGGTTAGAGGGGCGTATTCTTGGGCTGGGGGAATTTCCGGAGAGATTTTGTTCGTATGAGAAAGGCCCTTGGTTAAACAGAGGCCTTAGAGTAACGCCGGTGGATCGATATCGTATATTTTATATTCCCGACAAGGAGAAAGGGATTGTATCGGTAATTAGAGTTCTGTACGAGGGAATGGATGTTGATAAGCAGTTGGAGAAGTAATGACTACGCGCCCTCTCGGGTTCGAGCCCCTTTAGCGAGTGCAAAAAATTAGAAAGAACGGTATCCTATACCGTTCTTTCTAATTTGGTGGATCATCAGGGGCTCGAACCCTGGACACCCTGATTAAGAGTCAGGTGCTCTGCCAGCTGAGCTAATGATCCATATTCAGTTTGGCCGGATGATTGGCACATTTGATATGATAGCATTTTGGAGGGGGTTTGTCAATATGAAAAAACATCTTTTTCGGAAAAATCGAAAAAATATTTTTGAGGCGAGGTTTACAGAAGGCAAAATATTTGCGCAGGGAGGGCAGAAACAGCCCTTTTTATAATTGCAATCACAGGCGGATTAGTATATAATATAGAAAGCTATATACTTATATAAACATAACAGAAAAGGGCAGGAAGATGTTAGCGGAAATCAAAGCAGTTTTTTCGATAATCGAAGAATTTTGCATGGAAAATTACATAATTATTTTGATATGCACCAACGCGCTGGCGCTTCTGCTTGCTATCATCAGCCTGGTGGTGGCATCCCGAAAAAAGAAGAAGCCTGCGAAGCGTGACTTGCAGGATGATATGCTCCTAAATCTCAATATTGAGCGCGCCGAGGTGAATATCGCCCGGCTCAGGCAGGGCTTTGGCGAAAAGCTCGAAAGCGAAAGCACTGAGGATACTGAGAATATCGAGGATGCGGCAGATGCGAATATCCTCGGAAAGCCCGAAGACTCCGAAGACAAGGAAGCGGGCTCAAAAGAAGTGGGCGCAGAGGAGACAGGCGGCGGTGACTTTAGAGAAGAACCAGCAGAGCAGCCAAAGGCAAGATGCGGCATCGCGCAGCCGGTGGTAATCGAAAAGCTCATCCCCGTAGAACCCAAAAGGCCACTAGCAGAAAGATCCTTCACTAGCAAGTCCGGCATAGTCTACTCGGAGGAGGAAATCCTGGCCAAAATCAAAGACTGACAGATAGCCCATAAACTAAAGCAAGAAAGTCAAGAGACAGAAAAAGTCATAGATATATACGAAGGTATACACTTAGACAGATTCACGGAGGCAAATATGTTTTGTACCAAATGCGGAAAAGAATTACAAGAAGGCGACAGGTTCTGTGCTTATTGCGGAGCTGAGGCGAGGAATCGCATGCCTTCCAAAAACGACGAGGTTGTATTTAATCCGCCGTTCAAGATCGAAGCGCAGAAAAAAACCGAAGAAATCCTAAGGGCAACAGAGGAGCGCAAGGAACAGGAGAAGGCAAAGAGAGAAAGCGTAAGCTTTGGCTGGAACCTCGAAGGCTTCCCCAAAGAGAGCCCGCGCAAAACCGAGGATGTGGATTTCAACTGGGATAGCGTGCTCGACAGGCGCAACAGGTACAATTCCGGATCCGTAGGGGATGAAATATTTGAACCAAAGTACGAACCGGTAAACGAGAGCCTCCAAAGAAGAGAGGGAGAAAGAATAAGACAAATAGAAGAAGCAGATACAGAACGGAAAGTTCGCATGCCGCAACCAATCGATGAGGGTAGCAGCTTCAACTGGAATGTCGATGATTATAGATTCAGAAAAGAAAAGCAGGAATTTGGGGATCCGCTGACTCTGACAGAGACACCGGCCTATGCACATGAAGAAGAAAAACCACTTTCGCCGGAGGAGCTCGAAAAAGAGCTCTTTGAGGAGATGAGTACAAAACCTGACGACAGGTTCAAGACATTTAACAGTAAAAATAGCGAGTTCCAGGCACTTTTGGACAAAGAAAAAGAACGCGTCAAAAGCCTGGAAGACGAATATAACAGGCAATTTGCAGAGATGGACTATACCTGGGTTCCGGATGTTTTTCCGGAAATGGCCAGAAAAGAAGTCGAAAAAAAGAACGAGCCTGAGACAGGCACGCAAATAACGCAAAAGAAGGCAGCAGAGCCTGACACGCAGCCGGAGAAACTCGAAGAAGAGGCGATCCTCATCGGAGTTGTTCAGCCGGCCACGCCACATACCGTGGATCTCAGCGAGGTAGCGGAGCTTGCAAAGGCTTCGGAGTCACCTTCGGAGGAAGCGCCGGAAACGGAGAGGCCTTCGGAGGCAGCACCGGAAAGAGCCTTGGAGGAGCAAGACTTGCCCTTTCGTGACAACGAAGAGCCTAAATCTGGTGGTGCGCCCTCGGACAAGACGAAGCTCAGATACTCGGATATCTTTCCGAGAGTCGATAATCAGGGCGGCGGCAATGACAATGCTGCTGATGCTGGCGACCACAAAAATAAAGAACTCGATGCCTACCGGGAAGAGGAACCGGTAAGGAAGCATACTTTCCTAAAGGTGCTCCTTGCGATTCTCATAATTGCAATAATTGTCGAGGGCGTAATACTAGGGATAAAATTCTTCGCACCAGACAGCAGGCTTTCCCAAACTGTCGATGATGTTGTCTTCAAGGCAGTTGACCTTTTCTCAGGCATCGGTAGCGGAGATGCTACGGACATATCGGGTGACGAAGGACAGGACACAGATGCCGATGTAGAGTCGGCATATATGTCAAATCTAGTAACAGAAAAATCCGCAGATGCTGAAACGATCGGGACGGTAACATATAATCCGGACTTGCGCTACGCTGACGGCGCGGCATACTCATTCGAGGAAATCGCAACAGCGGACAAGTTTGTGGATGCCGAGTGGGAGGATATGAATGCCACCTATGGCCAGAAACTGATCGAAGCAATAGTAAAATATTACGATGGGTGGCTTGGCACCAACACCGACGAGAAGCTTGTGGGAATCAACACCCTCGAAATAGGAGAGATAAGAAGCGGCCAGTCCGGATTTTATACCTTATGCAGGGTTACATACGCAGGGGCGGGCGGCAATGAGGTTACGGAAGTGCAAACCGTATTTGCCTCTATTTCCAATCAGATGATAGTAATAGATGAAGTCAAGGAGGAAAGTGTATAATGGAAAAACTCGAAAAGAAGATCAGTATAATAATCCTGATCGTGGTGCTCATCGCAGCACTCTTTCTGGCATTAGTCGGCTTTATATCTGACTTCATGTGGTTCAGGGAGATGGGATATGTTGCGGTATTCTTTACCCAGCTCGTAACTCAGCTAAAGGTCGGCATACCGACATTCATCGTCGTGACCGGTCTTGTCATGCTCTACCTGCATCACCTGAAAAAGACCTATTTTGCAAAGATCGCATCTTCAGAGGCTGTGGATACGAAGAAGCTCAATCGCACCACAAACGGGCTTGCGGTGATCTTCGGAGTAGTCGCTACGGCAATGGCAGTTATGGAGCTTTGGTTCGAGATCCTCAAGTTTGCAAACGCGACAGACTTTGATATAACAGACCCGCTGTTCAATCTGGACATATCATTTTACCTGTTTAAGCTGGAGTTTCTCAGCCAGCTGAACGAAATTTTGATCGGCGTGATCGTGGGCTTTATAATTCTTACCATCATATATTACATCATTCTTATGACGGTAAGAACCCCTGATGTGTTCAAGGAAGAACCCGCTCAGGACGCCAATATGGGCTACGATGACGAACGCTACACCGGAAACGCAAATCCTTTCGGCGGAAACCCTTTCGGTAGCAATCCTTTTGGCGGTGCCAATGCGCAGCAGACGGCACAGGATCCTTTCGCAAAGATCTTTGAGGCGCTTACCGGCAAAAAGGTCAAGGCAAGACCAATAAGGACAAAAAGGCAATTTGACGACGGAAACTTCAAGCAGCTTATGAAAATCGCTTCGGGCAAAATCACAATACTGGGATTTATTTTCTTCATCATGCTTGCGATCAACTTCTTCCTCCGTCAGTTCGATCTGCTTCACGCCCACACCGGCGCAGTTTACGGGGCAGGCTTTACGGACGTGAACGTCACCCTTTGGATGTACAGAGTCCTCTGCGTCCTGTCGATTTTGTCGGCAATCATGTTCATCGTGCAGATGGGAAGAAAAAAATACAAGAGTCTTCTTACGGTTCCTGTAATTATGATAGTTGTAGGGCTTGTAGGCACAGGCGCGGGAATGCTCATTCAGTATTTTGTGGTATCTCCTGACGAAATCAACAAGGAGAGCCAGTATCTTGAAAGAAATATTCAATATACCCAGCTTGCCTATCAGCTTGACGATGTTGATGTAAAGGCATTTGCGGCGGATAATACCCTTACCGCTTCGGATATCAACGACAATGTGGAGACGATAAATAACATCCGAATCAACGACTTCGATCCGGCGCAGCAATTCTATAACCAAACCCAGAGTATCCGTCAGTACTATACATTTAATGACGTGGACGTTGACAGATACATGATTAACGGAAAGTATACACAGACTTTCCTGACGGCTCGTGAAATCGACGAAAATAAGATCGACAGTTCATGGCTGAACAGACATCTGAAATATACCCACGGCTACGGCGCGACCCTGTCACGAGTTGACAAGGTTACAAGCAGCGGTCAGCCGGACGTGCTTATCGGAAACATTCCGCCGGAGTCAGAGGTTGACGAAATCGAGATCACCAGACCTGAAATTTACTTCGGAGAGCTTTCCAACGAATATATCGTTGTAAATACCGACGAAAAGGAGTTCGACTATCCGGACGGAGACAGCAACAAGTATACCACATACGAGGGCAAGGCGGGCATCAAGCTCAACCTCTTTAACAGAGTGCTTTTCTCGATCAAGGAAGGCAGCTTGAAGCTTCTGGTTTCCTCCAACATCGACAGCGACTCGAAGATTATCATTTACAGAAATGTAATGGAAAGAGTGCAGAAGATCATGCCGAAGTTAGCTTACGAGGCAGACCCTTATCTGGTAACGGTGGACGGCAAGCTTTATTGGATGGTGGACGCATATACCATGAGCTCCTACTATCCGTATTCCGAGCCGATTGACGGCAACACCGGCAGCACCAACTATATCAGAAACTCCGTAAAGGTTGTAGTTGACGCATACAACGGCGATACCAATTTCTACATTGTAGACGAGGAAGACCCAATTGCGGCGACATATCAGAAGATTTATCCGACACTTTTCAAGGACTTTGACGAGATGCCGGAGGGGCTCAAATCCCATATCAGATATCCAAACTACCTGTTCGGAATTCAGGCGAGCGTCTACGCAAAATATCATATGGAAGATGTGAACGTATTCTATCTGAGAGAAGATATGTGGGACATCGCATACGAAATTTATGGAATGGAAAAGACTCAGATGACGCCGAACTACTATATTGCAAAGCTTCCGGGAGAGGAAAGTGCGGAGTTCTTCAACTCGATTCCGTTCACACCGAGGTCGAAGCAGAATATGACGGCGCTGATGGTAGCAAGAAACGACGGTGACAACTACGGACAGCTTGTGCTTTATCAATTCCCGAAGTCCAGGACGATTTACGGGCCTGAGCAAATAGAGGCGCAGATCGACCAGAATACCGAAATTTCCAAGGAATTTTCACTTTGGACTTCTGCAGGAACCACATACAGACGAGGAAATATGTTCATCATTCCGATCAACACTTCCATCCTCTATGTAGAGCCTGTATATTTGGAGGCCACGAACTCCAGTATTCCGGAAGTAAAGAGAATCATCGTGGCATATAATGACAAGATAGCATACGAAGAAACCCTTGCGGATTGTTTGACTTCGCTGTTCGGAAGCAAGGCTCAGAACGGCGTAAGCGGCAGCGAAACCACCCAGACCGGTTCGGATACAAAGAGTGACAGTAGCACCGAAAGCATGAGCATAAGAGAGATTGCAGAACTTGTGCAGGATTGTTACACCAAGGCTCAGAACGCACAGCAAAACGGCGACTGGGCAAAATATGGCGAATACCTCGACCAGATGGAAGAGTATTTGAACGAGCTTACTAAATAATGTTACTAAAATAAAAAAATATATAAAAAGGAGGTAAAATTATGCTGGATTTTGATTTAAACAAAATGCTGTTTAATATCCCAAAGGAGCTGCATAACAAAGAAAAACTGACAACGATATTAAAGGAGCATCCGGAAGTCCAATTTGTGTCTTACGCAGGACTTGACATGGTCGGCAACGATACAGACGAGAGAATCCCTGTAAGACTTTTCATGGAAGATATGGATGCAATGCTGGCACATGGAGTGCAAACTGACGGTTCCAGTGTAAATTTGCCTAAAATTGCAGAGCTTAACAACGCAAAGGTTGATATGATACCGGATTTTTCGGTTAACTGGTATATTGACTACAATTTTGACAATATAGACAGAGAAACCGGACTTCCGGTGGGAACCTTGCGGATACCTGCGTTTCTAATCCACAATGACCGGACGGAAGTAGGTTCCAGAGTGATTCTCAGGGATGCTGTTTCCAAATTCAAGGAAGAACTCATGTCTCTCCTTGCGGCAAACCCGTATGTTTTTGAATACATCGACGGTGCAAGCAGCGTGGAAGACATCGAGGAAATCAGGATTACCAGTGCTACAGAGCTTGAATTTTGGGTAAAAACACCGGACGACAAGGCAGACAGAGAACAGCTTTCAACCTCTCAGGAACTGAAAGAACAGTACTGGAAGCGAACCTACGGGCCTGTAAGAACGGCTCTTGAAAAGAGCATTGAGATTCTCAACTGCTACGGCATCGACATGGAAATGGGACACAAGGAGGTGGGCGGAGTAAAATCCAAGATAACCAGTTCCGGAAGCCACGACCACATTATGGAGCAGTTGGAAATTGACTGGAAATATTCAGACGCAATGCAGGCTTGCGACAACGAAAAATTAGTAAAATATGTTGTGAGAGATGTTTTCAACCAGTTCGGGCTTAACACCAGCTTCATGGCAAAACCTATTGAGGGAGTTGCCGGAAACGGTGAACATACCCACATCGGAGTCTGCGCAAAGCTGAAAAACGGCAAGATGACAAACCTTTTCTCGCCGGAAAAAATGAAGGAAGATTTCCTTACACCAATAGGCTTCGGAGCGTTGATGGGATTCCTGAAAAACTACGAGGTAATCAATCCTTTCGTAAGTTCCACCAACGATTCCCTGAACAGGCTGAAACCGGGCTACGAGGCTCCGGTCTGCATCGTTACGTCTCTCGGACATTCACCGGAGGAGCCGTCCAGAAACCGTACCGTTCTGATAGGACTGGTGCGGGATTCTTCAAACGCCATGGCGACGAGATTTGAACTTAGAGCACCTAACCCTAAGACAAATACATATCTTGTTTTGGCGGTGGCGTATATGGCGATGATAGACGGAATCAGGGCTGCACTTGAAGCGGGAAAATCCGCAAAAGAGCTTGAAGCTTCACTTTCCAAGAAATACGGAGAAGAAGATTTTTATCTTGAAACAGGCAGAGAGTACAGAAGCGAAAAGGATGTTTTCGAAGACTTCACCGAGGATGAGCGTGCAGAACTTTTCGGCAAGGCGCCTCAGACCGTTTGGGAAAACCTCAAAGGCTTTTCCAAGTATCCGGAAAAGACAAAGGTTATCATGGGAGACGGCGTGATTTCCCCTGTTTCGCTGGAATCCTACGAGCAGTCGATTCTCAGCCAGTGGAAGACGGAGCTGCACAACAGACTCATTCCGAACCACATGACATTTGTAAGAGAGTGCAAGAAGCTTCACGGCGAGGATGCCACGGACTACGATCTGGAAAACTGGGCTGAGGTAGACCGTATGAGACACTATATCGCAAAGGATTCGCTCCACGACAGGTCACTGCTTACCCGTGCAAGGGAGGCTCTCGACAACGGCGAATACGATTTGGCGTCGGAACTGCAGGTTGAACTGTCACAGAAAATCGAGCAGCTCAGAAAGCTGTATTTGATTTATAAACGTAACTTGTTTTAATTAACATATTTATAAGGAGCAGATAGAAATGTTAGACATTAAGAGAATCAGAGAAGACTACGAGGGCGTCAAAGCCGGCGTAGAGAGAAGAGCAAAGGGCAGCTTCGGCATCGAGAAGATTCCGGCTCTGGACGAAAAGAGACGGGCAGTTCTGGCAGAAGTTGAGGCTATGAAGAACAAACAGAACACGGTTTCCAAGGAAATTCCGAAGATGAAGAAGGCAGGGGAAGATACCACCGCTATCATGGCTGAGATGAAGGAGCTTTCCGAGAAAATCAAGGTTTTGGATGCAGAGGTGTCCCAGCTTGATGCGGACATCAAGGACGCACTCCTGAACGTTCCAAACATTCCGGCGGACTTCGTGCAGGTGGGCGAGGACGATAGCGCAAATGTTGAAATCAGAAAGTTCAAAGAGCCTACAAAGTTTGACTTTGAGCCAAAGGCACACTGGGACATAGGCACGGATTTAGACATTCTTGACTGGGAGAGAGCCGCAAAGATTTCCGGCACCAGATTCACGGTATACAAGGGACTTGGCGCAAGACTGGAAAGAGCGATCATGTGCTTCATGCTGGATCTGCACACGCTGGATCAGGACTACACCGAAATTTTGCCGCCTTTCATGGTAAACCGGGCTGCAATGACGGGAACAGGTCAGCTTCCTAAGTTTGAAGAGGATATGTTCTATGTGCCGCAAAAAGACTTCTTCCTCATTCCGACGGCAGAGGTTCCGGTAACGAATTTATTGGCACAGGAAATTATTCCGGAGGATCAGCTTCCGATTCACTATACGGCTTACACCCCTTGCTTCAGAGCAGAGGCAGGCTCTGCGGGTCGCGACACCAGAGGTCTTATCCGCCAGCACCAGTTCAACAAGGTTGAGCTTGTAAAGTTCTGCAAACCGGAAGATTCATGGAATGAGCTTGAAACTTTGACCGCAGACGCAGAGGAAGTTCTGAAGATTCTGGACATTCCGTACAGAGTTGTGAGACTTTCCACCGGCGACCTCGGTTTCTCTTCGGCTTGCACCTACGACATTGAAGTTTGGATGCCGTCCTATGGCAGATATGTTGAGATTTCCTCATGCTCGAACTTCCTCGACTATCAGGCAAGACGTGCGAATATTCGTTTCAGACGTGAGGGCGGAAAGCCTGAATTTCTGCATACCCTCAACGGCTCCGGCCTTGCAATCGGCCGCACCACCGCCGCGGTTCTGGAAAACTACCAGCAGCAAGACGGCAGCGTAAAGATTCCGGAAGCCCTGAGAAAATACATGGGCGGCGCAGAGGTCATCACAAAATAAATTATGGCAAAACAAAAAGGAGCTTCGGCTCCTTTTTTTGAATGCATTCGTTGCGAGAATTTTGACAGATTTTCTCCTATAACCTCAGAGTTTTCGCAAGACACGAGGATGTATCATTCGAAATCTTTCGGATACTCTACGCGATAAAGCTTGCAAGAAATAGCGGCAGCACGCCTTGGGAATACTGGCAGAGGGAGTAGCTGCCCCCGGAGATGCACCAGTCGTACATCAGCCCCCGCTCCAGCATCGCATAGGCTTTGGCGATGTCATTGACGGAAAACTCCTCCTTGAACACTCCCTGCTCCTTGCCCTCGCTTACGATCTGCCGAATCATCTTATAATATGTACGGTTTGGATTCATCATGTGCTTTTCACCGCTTGTGATGAGCTGGGTGGCAAAAAGCTGGCTGAGAAGATCCACAGATACGGTGTTATCTATCATCAGGAAAAGCTCTTGATTCATAAAAATAAGCTTTTCCATAGGAGATAGGGCTGCGTCCATGGTTTCCGCAAGCTCGTCGTATTTTTCGTCAAAGAGATAGGAAAGGGACGACAGCAGCGCGTCTTTCCCGTCAAAATAGTGATAAAAGGAGCCTCTGGAAGTACCGGAGGCTTCGACTATTTCCTCCACAGTGGTGTCGTCGTAGCCCTGCTTGTAAAAAAGCTGCCATGCGGCGGATACGATTTTTCCCTTTGTGTTGCGTGAATTTTTCTTCTTCATATGTATTTTCCCCTGATTTTTTTGAAAAAATTTAATATTTATTTTTGATTTAGTTTTTTGTATAGAATATAGTATAGACTATAACTCTTGAAAATTCAATATAAACTTGCAAAAATCCCTCGCAAAATATCGAAAAATATATAGACATTGTTCTGTGTTTCATTCTTGTTTAAAATGTGCTACAATGCTTTCATATTGCAGAAGAGAGGAAAAAGAAATGAGTTTTCAGTTAGCAAAATATGTAGAACCGGATTTTTCACAGGAGATGTTTGCGAAAGCGCCTGACGCGACGCTGGTGAAAGCGCCCTGCGCAAAGGCGGCACCGAAGGGCTTTCACGCCACATCGATTTTTCCGGAATATTTTAAGATAGAGGGCAAATGGTATTTGGCAGAGGACAGCAGGATGGACGCGGTTCCCATCTGGGACGGCGAGAAAATCAGGGTTGTGGAGTTCCGCAATATCAAAGAGGGCGACATGGTGGTGATCGGCAGAACCGAGGACGCCAGCGAGGGGATTTACGTTCACGACAACTGCTGGAAAAGGGCAGATGAAGAGGATGACGCGAAGAACACCTTTGCTTTCCGTCAGTCCAGAAGCCGCGAAACCTCTTTTACACAGGACTACAAGGATCTGGTGGAATTGCTGAGATACGAAAAGGAGCATAACGGCTATGTCGTTTGGGTTCTTGGCCCTGCTTGCAGCTTCGATGTGGAGGCGCGGCGTGTAATGGGCGAGCTTATCGCACAGGGCTATTGTCAGGCGCTTCTTGCGGGCAACGCTCTTGCGACCCACGATCTTGAGGGCGGATACCTCGGAACGGCGCTGGGCTGCGACATAGAAAACCAGAAACTGCATTTTATGGGGCATTACAATCATCTCGATACCATAAATGCCATCAACACTTATGGCTCGATTCCGGCGTTCATCGAAGGCGAGGGCATAAACAGCGGCATCATCTATAACTGCGTAAAGCACAATGTTCCTTTCGTGCTGAACGGCTCCATTCGGGATGACGGCCCGCTGCCGGAGGTCTACGAGCATACATACGAGGGGCAGGACACCATTCGCTCCCATGTGCGCAGGGCAACCACGGTAATCGGCATGGCGACGGTGCTTCACACGATTGCTACCGGAAACATGACTCCGACATATAGGGTTCTTGCGGATGGGACTATAAGGCCGGTGCATTTCTACATGGTAGACACATCGGAATTTGCCGCAAACAAGCTGGGCGACAGAGGCAGCCTTTCGGCAAAGGGAATCGTAACCAATGTACAGGACTTCATGCGAAACATCAGCGCAGGACTTGGAATTTAGCGCAAGATGCCAAGATATAACTAAAATATAAGGCAAGAAATAGGAGGGATTGCAAATGATAAATGCAGAAATGATAGCATTTTTAGGCTATTTCATAATATTATTTTTCGTAGCGATGATATTCTTTTTCAACGGCGGAAACAGGAACCAGGAGGACTATTTCCTCGGCGGCCGTTCCATGGGTCCGTGGGTAACGGCTATGTCGGCGCAGGCTTCGGATATGTCCGCGTGGCTTCTCATGGGGCTTCCGGGGTCGATCATGGCTTTCGGCTTCGGTCAGATGTGGATAGGAATCGGGCTTGCGCTGGGTACGGCGGCTAACTGGATTTTCTGCGCAAAGAGACTCAGAAAGTTCTCAAAGGTAGCCGGAGATGCGATTACCGTTCCGCAGTACCTCTCGAATCGTTTTGCCACGAAATCCAAGGCGCTACAAGTTATCTGCGCAGTGATTTTCCTCGTGTGCTTTACGGTATATGTTGCATCTGCCTTCGTCGCGGGGGCGTCAGTTTTTCAGATGATATTCCCGGCAGTTTCGGAAAGCGCAGGGATGCTGCTCTGCGCATTAATCATCATAGGATATACCTTCCTCGGAGGCTTCAAGGCGGTTTGCTGGACAGACTTTTTTCAGGGAATTTTGATGCTTATTGCGCTTCTTGCAATTCCTATCGTGGTGGTGCTTACTCAGGAAATCGACACTACGGCGCTTTCGACGATATATCAATATACGGACGCATCCGGAGAAATCGTGACCTGCGACTTCGGGTCGGGGCTGTTCTCGGCTGACTGGAAAGATATCGTAAGCGGTCTTGGTTGGGGTCTTGGCTACTTCGGAATGCCGCACATAATAGTAAGATTTATGTCCATCGAAAAGCCGTCGATGATAAAAAAGTCCGCCATCGTTGCAATCGTTTGGGTTGTTTTGGCACTGGCGGCGGCATGCATCGTGGCATACCTAGGGAGAATCTTCGTAGGCGAGGAACTGCTGACTCAGGGCTTGCAAAAAACCGTTTTCATGGTAATGTCGAGAAAATTCTTTTTCCCGCTTGCCTCCGGACTTTTGCTTGCGGCAATCATGGCAGCTTGCATTTCCACGGCGGATTCGCAGCTATTGGTTGCATCGAGTTCTTTCACGGCGGATATTTATCAGCCGATTATCAGAAAGAACGCTTCGGAGCGTGAGGTACTTTGGATCGGAAGAATCGTCGTTGTGCTGGTGGCACTCATCGCCTTTGCCATGGCAACCTCAAAGGGTTCCGGGGCGCAGGCCATCATGAATCTTGTGGAAAACGCATGGGGCTGTTTCGGAGCAGCATTCGGACCTACGATACTACTTTCGCTGTTCTGGCGGAGATTTAACTATGCGGGAGCTGTTGCGGGGGTTGTAACCGGAGCACTGGTTGACGGACTGTGGCTCGCATTTCTGTCGAGCAGCACCGGAATCTATGAGATAATTCCGGGATTCATCTGCTCAATGCTTGCGGCGGTGGTGGTTTCAAAGCTCACCGCAGAGCCGACGAAAGAAGTGACGGATATATTCGATAGGGCTAGCAAGGCCGACTTCGACGAATAAAAAAATGCTTGTTAAAATCGCCTGTGGCGGTGCCCGCTGCGGCGTGCTGCGGTACTCATGTACACTCCGTTCCGTACGCCTTGCCGCCTAGCCACAGACGATTTTTCCTGCGCATTTGCGAAACTGGAGACTGAAACGCCTGTGGCGGTGTTGGCATCGGCTTTCTGTACGAACGCTGGCGCATCAGCCAAGACATAATAAGATGGGGTGACAAAAAAGGCTGCGCTCAGCAGTTGTTTACCACTAAGCGCAGCCTTGCTCCATTCTGTAGTTTAAGTTTTGAGCCTAAAGTTGGCTAAAGCTGCGCGACCTCACTCAGGGTTAGGCCTGTGATTTCTGCGATTTCTGGCGCAGGCATTTTTTTTGCGAGCAAGTTCTTTGCAATCGACAGCTTCTCCTGAGCAATACCTGCGCGTTCGCCCTTTGTGAAGCCTGCGCGTTCGCCTTCGTCGTAGCCGTCCAGCCTCGATATTTCAAGGTCTTCTTCTCTTGTCAGTTCTTTGAATAACATCTCCACAATCTCCGTTCCGTACATATCCAAAAATTCTGTGAGAACCCCCTCCCGCTTGCACTGGCTTATGATTTCTACAATCACCTCGTTTGTCAGCTCGGCGGTTTCTTTGTAGCTTCGCATAACTTCCACAAAGCGGCTGTACTGCCTGAGCGTCTCACATTTTTTTAGGATTTCCGAGTTCTTTCCCGTATTTATATTATACACCTGAACGATGAGTTGTAAAGCGTCAACTTCGTTTTTTTGCTTTTCACCAAGGAAAGAATCCGACAGTTTCAGCTCCTGATACGCAGGAAAATCTTTCGTTCCGTTGTAAAAAACTATGAACTGAGGGCGAGGTATCATCAGTTTTTTCTCCCGATATAGCCGGGTTGAGTCGATCATCCTTTTTAGCACCGTGGATATGTAAAGCAAATCCCTCAGCGGCATATTTTCATTTATACTGGACTGATGTTCCACCAGCACCACGAATCTGTCGTCCATTACAAAGGCGACATCGTTTTTCAAAGTGCGGAAAAGCACGTCCTTGATTGTCACGATTTCGATGGGCGTGTTTTCGTCGTAGTTCGTATCGAAAAGGGCGTTGTAAAGTTCGATAAGCTTTTTCTCATCGTGAAAAATCGTGACAAAGACGGAATCCTTGTAGGTACGGGTTAGTTCCGGCATTTCCTGTCCTGTAGACTGAGCTTCCCCTTGGTTTTCAGGTACAGCCTGCTTACTCAGTGATTCCGGCATGGGCTGCACATTTTTCCCTTGGGCTTCTTGAGCTTCTTGTGCTGCTTTTGCCATATTGTTTTTAGTTTTCATTTTGAAATTCTCCTCATAAAATTACTTTCGACAGACTAACCTACCGGCGGCAAGGCAGCCATCGTCTTGCATTTGCTTTAATTTTAGGAGAATAGCGCTATTCCTTTGGAATGTAAAATATTTTATGGTTATATAATACAGCTGATCGCAAAGTTTGTCAACACATATTTTTACAACCATAGTAATATTTTTTGCAAAACGCAGAATTTAACTATGAAGTGATATAATTCCGTGCTGTTTGTCATGAATGCAGCAAAAATTTGCCGCAAAAAAGGAGCCGCCGGAAGATTATGTCTCCTCCGTGCCGCTCCCAAGCCAAAAGAATCAAGATTGCCGCATAAACTTATCGTTTATTAGGTGTATAGGTGTATTAGGTATCTAGGTGAATTTTATTTTTGTTATTTGTATTTTTGTATTATTTATGTTATGTGATGCAATCGTATTTTAATGAAAAAGGTAGCGCAGCCTATGATTCTTTTGGTGGCATGGCGAGTGCTTCGCCATCTACAACGACCTGTCCGTTTTGGTTGGTGCAAGTCGTTTTTAGCTTAACTCTGTTTTTCTCCACGTTCTTTTCTACGACCTCTACGGTTGCCGTAATGGTGTCGCCGAAATGAACCGGAGCCACGAATTTTACCTGTTGCTGGAGGTATATGGTCCCCTTGCCCGGAAGCTCAGTCCCCAGAACCGTTGAAATCAGGCTTGCCGAGAGCATGCCGTGAGCAACTCTTTCGTGAAAAACACCGTCTTTTGAATATACAGCATTAAGATGCGCCGGGTTCATATCCCCGGTAACTCCCGCGAACAAATAAACGTCGCTTTCGCTGATGGTCTTTGAAAACTGTGCGTTTTGACCCACCTGTAATTGATTGATTGTATAGCTCATCTTTTGCCTCCTATTTAAAATTTGCCTTGCGCTTTTCCACAAATGCGTTCATGCCTTCGATCTGGTCATCCGTGCCAAAGCACAGGGCAAACAGATTTTTTTCTAAATTCATAGCCGAGATGATGTCGGATTGGAGTCCGTTGTTGACGGATTCCTTTGCAAGGCCGACCGCAGAGCAGCTGTTTTTGAGTATAGCAGCAGCCATCTCCTCCGCTTTTGTTTCCAGTTCCTCAGGTGTGCAGACCTCATTAAGAAGCCCCATTTCGAGAGCCTGCTGTGCCGTAATGGTCTTTCCGGTAAAGATCAATTCCTTCGCCTTCGCCGCGCCGATGAGTCTTGGCAGACGCTGAGTGCCGCCGCCTCCCGGGAAGATCCCAAGGCTCACCTCCGGCAGTCCCATCTTTGCCTTTTCCGATGCGATTCTAAGGTCGCATGCGAGGGTCATTTCGCAGCCGCCGCCAAAAGCAAATCCGTTGATCGCCGCAATGAAAATCTTCTTCGAAGCTTCCATCTTTCTATATACTTCCGTAGTTACGCGGGAATATTCCGCAGCTTCCGCAGGGCTCATCGTGCGCATCAGGGTGATGTCAGCTCCTGCTATGAACGCCTTGCCTGTTCCTGTGAGAATGACGACCTGCGCATCGCTTTTTTCCAGCTTGTCCAAAAGATCCGCAAATTCTGCTAGGAAAGTATCCGTAAGGGCGTTCAGTTTTTCCGGATTGTTAAAGATGACCTTTAGTATCTTTCCTTTTTGTTCTGTCAATATTGTCTTATATTCCATTTCATTCTCCCAAAATTGCAGGATCCGCCTTTCGGCAAGGCAGACCCTGCCTTAACTTTTACTTCCTTTATATTTCTATATTTTACTTCTTTATATTATACTTTTTACACTTTTCAATTTGCGCTGGCTTCTAGCCTGCATATCCGAGCATTCTCGGTATGAAGAGTACGACATCCGGGAAATAGGTTATTACTAGCAAGCCAACCAATAGTGCTATTAAGAATGGTATAATCTTCTTGCAAAGTTCCACGAACTTGATACCGCCGATACCGCAGGCAACGAAAAGGTTTACGCCTACAGGCGGGGTGATGAAGCCGATGGAAAGGTTAACTACCATAACTATACCGAACTGAATCATGTCTACGCCGCAAGCTGCAACTACCGGATACAGGATAGGCGACAGGATAAGGATAGCCGAAGTCGTTTCCATGAGGCAGCCAACAACCAGAAGCAAGAGGTTCATCAGAAGCATCATTATGATCCAGTTGTCTGTAACTCCGAGGAGTCCCTTTGCAACCATCTGCGGAACCTGCTCGATGGTGAGCACGCGGCCCAGGATCGTACCGGTACCTACGATGATGAGGATCGTACCGGAGGTGTTTGCGGATTCTGCGAGCTTGATGTAGATCTTCGCAAGGTCAAGTTCCTTGTAGATGAACAGGCCAACAAGCAGTCCGTAGAATACTGCGATAACAGCAGCTTCGGTCGGTGTGAAGAAACCGCCGTAGATACCGCCGAGGATGATAACCGGAACCAGCAGCGCCCAGATAGCTTCCTTGAATGCTTCCCAAACTCTCTTTCCGGAAAATTTGAGGCCGTTTCCGTGGTAACCGTTTTTCTTGCAATAACGAACTGCGATCACGATCAGAGTCAAACCGCATATAATGCCAGGCATGAAGCCTGCCATGAACATGGTACTGATGGACGCACCTGTCGATACGCCGTACATTACCATCGGGATACTCGGTGGAATGATAGTTCCCAGGCAGCCGGAGGCGGCTACCAGAGCCATTGACCATCTTTTCTCATAGCCCATCTCGATCATCGACGGAACCATGATGGTGCCGATAGCAGCTACTGTTGCAGGAGCAGAACCTGAAATCGCGCCGAAGAACATGCACGATACTACAGTAACTACTGCAAGGCCGCCGGTGAAGTGGCCTACCAATGTATCGAAGAAACCTACAAGTCTCTTTGAAAGTCCGCCGCCTTCCATCAGCGCGCCGCTGAGTACGAAGAACGGAATAGCCATCAGCGGGAATGAGTCGCAGGATGTGAACATACCCGTTGCTATATAGTTGAAGTTAATGTTTCCTGTTAGTGCCGAATAGAGGACAACTGCAAGTCCAAGGGAGATACCGATTGGAACGCTCAGGAATACAAATACGAAGAATATTGCGAAAATCAATAATCCTGACATTTATTGCACCTCCTTTGCTTTTGCTGCTGCTTTATATTCTTTGCTTCTTAGGATCAGGTCCTGAACCAAACGGACAGCCATCAGCGTGCAGCCCAGTGCGAAAGACATATATGCCCAGCCCATGTTAATGTGCATCGATGGTGAAAGCTGTACGTTTACGAATGCAATCTTGTAGGTTGCGATCCAGCCGAAGTATGCAATAACTGTTGCGAAAACAAGGAATGCAACATCTGCCAGTACATCAAGAACAAAATTGCCTTTTTCTTTTAATAATAGTGAGATGATTTCCACCTTGATGTGGGTTCTCTTCTTTACCGCATAAGCAGAGGAAATATAAATCAGCCAAATGAACATATATCTTGCCATTTCCTCTGACCATGAAAGTGGCATGTGAAACCACTTCAGGATGATTTGAAGCAACACTACGATTGACATTGCGGCTAAGAGAATGGCGGATAAACCTTCTTCAAAATATTTATCTAACCAGTGAATCAGTTTCATATGTTTTCTCCTTAGCTTTTTGGGAAACCGCCCCTTGCGAGGCGGCCTCCGCAATTAAATTTATCTTTTTAGGTCTAATCTTTATGTCTCTTATTGTTTTTATGGTTCGATTGAAGCGATCTCAGCCTGGATAGCGTCTAAGTCGATATCCGTATAAGCCGTCTTGTACCAGTCATATACCGGCTGGCAAGCTTCTTTGAATGCCGCTCTCTGTTCGTCGGTAAGATGAGTGATTTCGCAATACTTGCCGATTTCTTCTTCTTCTGTCTCGCCATTTACAACGTAGTCAGCTCTTTCGTTTGTGATAGCCTCAGCGATGCAATCTTCGAGGATTGTCTTGAGGTCGTCCGGAAGTGACTGATAGAACTCTTCGCTTACGAGGATCGGAGCGATGTCATATACGTGGTGAAGGTCTGTGTAGTAGCTCTGAACTTCGTGGAACTTCTGGGAAACTGTCAAAGCAGTACCGTTGTCCTGACCGTCGATGTTCTTCTGCTGAAGTCCTGTGAATACTTCTGCGAAGGACATTGAGATAGGGGATGCACCGAGTGCTTCGAATGTCTTGATATATACATCGGACTGCATTGCACGAATCTTCAGACCCTTCATGTCGGAAGGTTTGGTGATTGCATGCTTGGAGTTAGTGAGTGCTCTTTCGTCGTTGTCATAATATCCAAGGATTCTAACGCCTGTATCTTCGAGGAACTGTTCTTCAACCTGCTTTGCAAGTTCAGAATTGTCGAAATATTCGAATGCCTGCTCCTGGCTCTCGAAGAGGAATGGCAGCGAGTACGGAGTGAAGAGGTTCGTGAAGCTTGCGAGTGCAGCTGCACTGAGTTCTCCCATCTGCACGCTTCCGTTTTCTTGCATCTGCTGGAAGTTGGAAACGGAGTCGCCGAGCTGGTTGTTTGGATAAACTGTCATAACAAGTCTGCCGCCTGACAGTTCGTTCATTTTTTCTGCTGCTTCGTTCATACGAATCATCATTGATGTGGTGTCAGCAACTGTGCCTGCGTAGGAAATCTTATAAACATCGCCTTCTGCATCGCTTCCGCTGCCGCCGCATGCTGTCATAGCAAATACCATGACTACGCATAATAATACCGCTAATACTTTTTTCATTTTTCTCCTCCATTAAAATTGAAAATGATAAAACTTATAATTTATGTAAATGAACCGGCCTTCCTCCGAGCTTGCAATACCTTCCACGGAAGGCTGCGATTCTCTTTACCTAATTTAGCCCGGGGCTATTTTGCGCCCATCTTTCTCCAGATCTCGTCCCAGTCGTCCTGGAGCTTGTCTCTGAAGTCAGGATGTGCGATTTCGATGAGAGCGTCGCCTCTCTGTGCAAGGCTCTTGCCGAAAAGGTTAACTGCACCATATTCGGTTACTACCCAGTGCACATCGCATCTCGGCGTTGAAACCGGAGTTCCCGGAGCCAGGGTCGGCACGATTCTGGAAACAGCGCCGTGTCTTGCTGTTGATGGGAGACAAAGGATTGGCTTTCCGCCCTTGGAATATGCTGCACCTCTGAGGAAGTCTACCTGTCCGCCGATGCCGGAGAATATTTTTCCGTTCATCCACTCGCAGTTTACCTGGCCTGTGAGGTCGATTTCGATGCAGGCGTTGATTGCGCAAACCTTATCATTCTTTGCGATCACGCCAGGGTTGTTAGTATACCAGCCCGGAGCGATGTTGATCATAGGATTTCTGTCTACGAATCTGTAGAGGTCGTGGGATCCCTGAATGAACATTGCGGTGATCTTGCCGTTATCGATGTTCTTTGCCTTGCCGTTTACCACGCCTTTTTCGATAAGCGGAAGCAGGTTATCCGAGAAAACTTCGGTATGAACGCCGAGGTCCTTCTTGTCGCCGAGGCACTTGAGGATTGCGTTCGGAACCTTGCCCTGTCCCATCTGAAGGCAGGAACCGTCTTCGATAAGTTCTGCGATATTTTCGCCGATCTTGGTCGAAAGCGGGTCTGTATCGTCAATCGGCGGTATATTCAGAAGCGGCGTATCCTCGATTACGAATGCCTGAATGTCGGATACATGGATGGTATTATGCTGTCCGAATACCCATGGCATCGAAGGGTTTACCTGTGCGATGATCTTCTTGCCGTGAGCGATTGCAGAAGCTCCGAAGTCTACCGAAACGCCAAGGTTGCAATAACCGTTTTCGTCCGGCGGAGTAACGTGAGCCAAAAGTCCGTCTACCGGAACCGTCGAATCGAATGCTCTGTCGATCATCGAAACGTGCATCGGGCCGTAGTTACCTCTCTTCTCGTTTACAGCCTGTCTGGTAGCTGCTCCGCAGAAAATCGTATCAACATCCAGATGTCCGTGGTATTGCGGCTCGCAATACTGTGCTGTACCCCAGTTAAGGCCTTGCCAGAGCTGAACATTTTCCAGTTCCATTGCTCTCTTGCAAAGGGCTTCTGTGAGCACCCAGGACTCAGCTGTCGCATGGGTCGTCGCCCATCTTTCTCCGGACTTGACGAATTTTACCGCCTCATCCGCAGACATCGTTCTCTCTTTGTAAATTTGTTTCCAATCTGCCATTTTATTCTCCTTGTATTTTACATTTTCTTATATATTTTATCAAGCAAAGCTTATGCTTTCGCCAAATATTTTTCGCGGGCGTAGTCTGCTGCTCCAACAGCACCCATAACCTGCGGGTTCTCCGGAACGATAATCGGAAGGCCGATTTCTTCGGACATGGCATCTACCATGCTGTGGTTGAGTGCTACGCCTCCGGTCATAACTACCGCCGGTTTCATCCCAAGCCTGTTGCAAAGTCCCGCAACGCGCTTTGCGACGGATTGATGTGCGCCCTTAGCTACCTCCTCCGGCTTTGCGCCTCCTGCGAGCTGCGAGATGACCTCGGATTCTGCGAATACCGTGCAAACGCTGCTGATAGATACGGAGCTTTTCGCATCGGCTGCGAGCTTTGCCAGGTCGTCCAGGCCGCAGTTAAGGACTCTAGCCATTACCTCGAAGAACCTTCCCGTGCCTGCCGCGCATTTTTCGTTCATTACGAAATTGTCCACCCTGCCTCGGTCGCTGAGCAAAATCGCTTTTGCGTCCTGACCTCCGATGTCGATGATGCTTCTTGCCTCGGGATACATGGAAACCACGCCCCTTGCATGGCAGCTGATTTCCGTGATTTGCATGTCAGCCTTCTTATAGGTCATTCTGCCATATCCCGTTGCCACCGTATAGAGGATGTCATCCTCCGAGCAGCCCTGCTCCTTCAGGAGCTCCGTAAGGGCAAGCTCGATGCCGTTGGTGCCCGTTCCGATGTTTACGACTTTTGTCCCCAGGAGCTTTCCGTCTTTATCTATAAGGGCTGCCTTTGATGAGGAGGAGCCGATATCAATTCCTAAAAACATTTTGTTACCTTTTTCTTTCTGTTTCCGTTTTCTATGGGCGGCTGCGGTCTATGCCAGGATTTCTGCGAAGCTCTGGATTCTGGTTCTAAGCTGTTCTACGGAATCCATTTGCTGCTCGATCTCTACATAGAGCTGCTGCACGCCGGCTTCGTCCAGCTCCTTCTTGATGATCGGATAGTCGAATTCGTCCGGGTCGCAGAACTTCATCATGCAGATCACGATACCATTTGCGTGATATTTTTCTGCCATGTTCTTGAGGATCGTGCCTCTGGTCTTGTTCTCTTCGTAGAAGAAGGTGCATCCCTTGAGGTCGATGATTCTGCCTGCCATCTTCTCGATTGCAGTTCCGGTCGCCCTGGCAGGAACTCTGAACTGTCTCGATTCGTGAGCAAGGTCGTCTGCCGCGAAGGTATAGCCATATTCTGTGAACAGATCGAGGAATTTCTCAGGCTCAGCCATAAGTCCCGTGATGATGACCTTCGGGCCGTCTGCCGTTTCCTTTGGCTCTTTTTTGAGTGCGTCCATGAGCGCCTTGAGCTTTTCTGTATATGTCTTCTTGTCCTGGAAGTATGCCGCCTTGATGATCATGTGTCTTGTCTTTGGGTCGAGGGTCTTTGGATAGTCGTTGACAAGTTCTGTAAACTCACGCATAGCCAGGCGATATTCTTCGTAAATCTCAAATGCCTTTTCTACTTCTTCGTCCTTGATTTCGTATCCGATCAGGTTCTCGAGGTCTTTCTTGAAGCCCTTAAACTGTGCTACGAGGAAGGCTTCGCTTCCCGTGCTCTCTCTGTTTTGCGGATATACGAACGGGATTGCCTTGCAGTTCGGCACTGCGATAGGCCAGTTTGCGAGGATCGCTTTCATTGTGTCGCAGTAGGTCGGGATGAAAACGCCTTCAAGAAAGTCGTATTCGCCCTTCATTCCAAGCTCCATGTTTGCTCTCATGATCGAGCAGCAGAAGCTCTGGATGAACTTATCTACATTTACCATGGTGGTCTGACCGCCCCACATTCCTACGGGAAGCAGCCCTGCCGCATAGATGATTTCCTCCGGTGTATAAATAGGGAACACGCCAAAGGCTTTCTTGCCGGTTTCTTTCATGGCTTTTGCGATCGTCTTCTTTGGGAATCTTGCTTCTTCTGCGAAGGCGTCTGCCATCTGCTTGATCTTGCTATTCATCCTATTTATCTCCTTTCTGGGCTTTTCTTTCTTCCATCATTTCTACGAGAGCCTGTACTCTTGTTTCGTACTGGGCTTCGGAGAATGCGCTGGGATCTGCCATGTCGCCGTCGAACATTACCGATGGAACGCCGAGCTGCTCTTTGAGTCTTCTCTGGATCTCATACTGCTTGAAGTCCATGCCCTTGCAGCTTCTGTTGCTGTGGAAGATCGCTCCGTCTACGTTGAATGCGCCTGCAAGCTTGATGAAGCGGTCTGCTGCATATTCAACATTTCTCTGGGTATAAATTGCATCGTAGGCTCTTGCCATATCGTGCAGATCGCCCGGCTCGTAGAAGATTGCCCAGCTTTCCGGATAGGTGGATGTTACCATGTTGATGCCGTTTTTCTTTAGTATCTTGTAGCAAGGCCCCAGGCTGTGCCAGCAAGGAATTCCGTCCCAGAGAATTCTGTATTTCTCCTCGGAATCGTCCTTCCAAGGTCCCTTGCCCTGCTCTGCTTTTTCTTTCAGTTCGTCGTACCAAAGCTTGAAAAGCCTTGCGCCGTCCTTCTTTCCTCTCATACATACGATCATCGCCATGTAGTTGAACATGTCGAAACCGCTGAGCGGCGACGGATTATGCATAGCCATGTTGGTCGCTTCAACCCACCATTTTGCGGTTTCGTTGGAGGTCGCCATGATGTCTTTCAGCTTGTCATAATCCATCTTTCTGCCTGTGAACTCTTCCAGCTTCTTGATGGCGTCCGAAAGCTGTGCTTCCAGGAAGTTGATATTGTCTTCACGCACTTCGTAAGAGGAGTTAAACGGTGCGTCCATCATAATTAGCGGAATGTTCAGCTTCTTTGCCAGGTTCTCATACCACTTGATTACCGTGCAGCAGATGTTGCTGCAGCAGAAGATGAGGTCCGGCATAGGGATGTCCTGCGCCTCTGAATGCTGCAGGTCGGCATATCCGATATTCACACGAGCGTAGGAACAGATATCTGCGGAATAGCCGTCTCCCTCCGATTTATTGATAAACTGCGGTGCGTCTTTTCTGGACGCAACTGCTGCTGCATGGTTTTCCGGATAAACTACGGTCAAATCCATAGCCTCCAGAAGCTCTTGAGGTGCAATTGAGGTGGACCATACAACAGGTTTACCTTGTGCTTTTGCTTCCATAGCTTCGGCATAGTGCTTCTGGAGCAGTTCGCCGAGGAGCTGTTTGGATGTCAATTTTTCTTCAGCCATAATAATTCTCCTTCTCTTAATTCGTAAGGTAGCATCTATTTTGCGACGCCGGATTTCTTGTTATCCGTCCAGACATAGAAGCCTTCGCCGGCTTTTCTGCCCAGCTGACCTGCATTAACCTTTTCTTTGAGGAGATTGCCGGGTCTGAATCTTTCGCCGTAATTCTCAAAGAGTTCGGTCTGTACCTGGAGGTTAAGGTCAAGCGCGGTATTGTCGTAAAGCTCGAAAGGCCCTACCGGATGTCCCATGCCGAACTTGCAAGCCTTGTCGATGTCTTCAACAGAGGCAACGCCTTCTTCCAAAAGCTTCAGGGATTCGATCATGATTGCGTGATAAATTCTGTTTACTACGAAGCCCGTAACGTCTTTTTTGAGTCTTACGGTTTCCTTTCCCATTTCTTGGAGAAGTTCGATAACATCGTCAACTACTTCTTCGTCGCAAAGGTGACCCGGAATAACTTCTACCAGCTTCATAACCGAAGCAGGTGAGAAATAGTGGGTTCCAAGGAACCTTGACTTTCTCTCTCTTTTTACTGCCAGAGACAGCTTGGTGACAGAAAAGGTGGATGTATTGGTTAAAAAAACTGTCTCCGGCTTGCAAATTTCATCGAGTTCTTTGAATAACTCTTCCTTTAACTCATAGATTTCCGGAACTGCTTCCGTGATATAGTCATAGTCTGCAAGGTCGTGCTTGTCTGCTGTCGGGATGATTCTTGCGAGGATCTCGTCTTTCTTGTCTGCCTCGAGTCTGCCCTTCTTGATCTCTCTGACAAGGATGCCCGCCTGCTTTTCCTTTGCGGCCTGCGCAAGCTCCATCGTAGCATCAACGATTGCTACCTGGTGTCCTGCTCTTGCATACACGATGGCGATTTCTCTACCCATCATGCCTGCGCCTACTACTGCAACTTTTTTCATTTTGTTTCCTCTTTTCGTAATTTAGTAATTTTCGTATTTGTCGTATTTTGTCGATCTTTGTCTATGTTTTTAGTTTTTCAGCATTCTAGCCTTCTAGCATTCTAGCATTCTAGTATTTTACTTTTTGGCATTCTAGTTTCTAGCCCTCTGGTCTCCTAGTCTTAGTAAATATTTTCGATAAGGCAGGAAACTCCCAGTCCGCCGCCACAGCAGCTGGAGAACATTCCGTACTTGCCACCGCGTCTTATGAGTTCCTTCATAGTGAAGATGCAAACTCTGGCTCCGGAAGCTCCGTTCGGGTGTCCGAATGCGATTGCGCCGCCGTTCGGGTTCCAGTTTTCCATATTCATCTTTTCGCCTGACTGCTTTTCCATTTCCTTGATTACGGAAAGGTTCTGAGCTGCGAAAGCTTCGTTACATTCGTAAACGTCGATGTCGTTCATCTTCAGACCCATCTTGTCGAGGATCTTGAAGTTGGAGTAAACAGGTCCGATACCCATAACCTTCGGGTCAACACCTGCATCTGCGCCCCAAACCCACTTTGCAAGCGGCCTATATCCGAGCTCCTTTGCCTTGTCTTCGCTCATCATGAGAACGAATGCTGCGCCGTCGTTTCTGCCGGATGCGTTACCCGCTGTGGTTACGCCGCCCTCGTTGATAGCTCTGAGCTTTGCGAGTCCTTCTAATGTTGTATTTGCTCTTGGATGTTCGTCTTTATCGATGATAACAGGTTCTGACTTCTTCGTATATTTAACTTCTATAGGAAGGATTTCGTCCTTGAAATATCCCTTTTCCATAGCCTCTACTGCTCTCTGCTGGGATCTAAGTGAGAATTCGTCGCACTCTTCTCTGGTGATGTTCCATACCTTTGCCATGCGGTCGGAAACCTCGATCATGCTGATTGCGTCTTCCTTGACCGGGCTAAGTGCCCAAGGAACTGCTGCTGGTGCGATTGCCTTATATGGTTCAATAGATGTAGGGAATTTTACGTAAGCCTGGCTGTATGTTTCTGCGCCGCCTACAACTGCAGTATCGATCATGCCTTCGCCGATCTGGAGTGCCGCTGCGTTGATAGCTGCGATAGCCGAGCCGCATTGCATTTCGATAAAGGTTGCGGATGTATCATAAGGCAGGCCTGCCGTCAAAGCGGAATATCTTGCGAAATTGTTGGAGGCAACATCGCCAAAAGCGCTTCCTGCGAAAACTGCATCTACTTTTCCTTTTTCGAGGATCTTTGTCTTCTCGCAAAGTCCCTTGATTGTTGCTCCTGCAAGCTGAGTGGCTGTCATATTTCTGAATCCGCCGCCCATACGTCCGAATGCTGTACGCATACCATCTACGATTACTACTTCTCTCATGGTTTATAACGTCCTTTCTCTTTGGTTGATCATTATTTGTTCAAAACGTTTTTTGATTTGCCGCCATATATCGCAAAAGGCGTGCCAAGTTTGTGCTCTTTTGCCCATTTTTTCGACATTTTCGTTTTTTATTTGTCAAACTCGTTCAAATTTCAATGATTTTTTCGTGAATTTTTTTGTAGTTGTTTTGCTACACATGTTTAGATTGTGTTCATAAAATATTTTTTTGAGAGGATTTTCGTCTTTTGTCCAATTTTTTTGCAATTTTGGCGTCTATTTTTGTTCACGCTGTCTAAATTATAGACTTTTTGTTCATTTTTTCGGTTTTTGATTAAAATTAACACACTTTTAGCAATTGAGTGTTGACATTTTGTACATTTACATGTATAATTTCATATACATCGTACCGGTTTTCTCTCTCCCGAGCAGGAAAAAACACTTCGGTACAAGGAAAGAGCAAGATTTATGGGTTTTAACTACAAAAAAGACTTTCATATAAAGGATAAGGCTGCGCTTGCGGACAAGTTTGCCGAGCACCTGGGCGCGAACGTGTTTGTCGCCAACAAGGACGGCGATATCATATTTGCCAATCAGAAAAGCGCGGATACATATCAATGCAGCATGGATGAGCTGTTCGACTTCAACGCCTTTACCATGCAGGAGAAGGGATATACAGATCGCACTCCTGCCGTCAGAGAGGTTTTGGAGACCAAGCAGGAGGTCAAGCGTTACATCAAGACCGGCAGAGATGTCGGCATGATCATCAGCTGCACGCCTATATTTGACGAAAATGGCGATGTGGAATATGCGGTCGCCACCAGCTATCGAGAAGAAGACTTCCTTTCTATGCTGGATTCTGTGGACCGCCAAAAGCGAAAGCTTCAGGAGACGGTTTCATATCTTAATAAGCTCGGACAAGATTCTTTCTTTATCGCTTCCGTGAACGAAAAGATGAAGAAGATGTACGATCTGGCGCAAAAATCCGCATCCATGGACAGCGCCATTATGATATATGGTGCCTCGGGCACGGGCAAGGAGGTCCTCGCAAATTACATACATTCCATCTCGGATCGCAAGGACCAGCCATTCATCCCGGTCAACTGCGCCGCCATTCCGACGGAGCTCATGGAGTCGGAGTTTTTCGGCTATGAGAAAGGCTCCTTCACAGGCGCAAGCGAGGGCGGCCGAATAGGGCTCTTCGAGGCGGCTTCAGACGGTACGCTTTTCCTCGACGAAATCGGTGAGCTGACCCTGCCTATGCAGTCAAAGCTATTGCGCGTGCTGGAATCAGGCGAATACAAGCGTATCGGCTCCAATAATATCTCGAAAACTTCCGCCAGAATCGTCGGCGCCACCAACAAGGATCTGTGGCAGCTGGTGCAGGACGGGGGCTTTCGCAAGGACTTGTATTACAGACTCAATGTAATTCCTCTGCACCTTCCGCCTCTGTGCGAGCGTCGCGAGGATATTTTGCCACTTGCATATGCATTTCTTAACAAATTTAACAGCAAGATGGGTACGAAGAAGGTTTTTTCCGAAGATGTATGTAACTTTATGTTGTCCTATTCCTGGCCCGGAAATATCAGAGAGCTGAAGAACTTTGTCGAGAGGCTTATGGTTATCTCCACCGGTTCGATTCTTAATCTTACAAAGGAATATATGTCCATCTTCGATACCGAAACCCTAGGCGATAGCTTCGATGTGGATTCTCTTGAGAATGCGGGGACATCATCGCAGGGTGGCTCTGTCACATCCAAGGACGGTTCCATGATGACGATGCTAGTCGACTTTTCCCTGCCATATAAGGAAGCCCTGCGCCATTTCGAGCAGGAATATACCGGGCATGTGCTGAAGGAATGCGGCGGCAACATCTCAAAGGCAGCAAAGGCGCTGCAAATGCAGCGTTCCAGTCTGTATAACATACTAAATCGCGCCCAAAGCACAGTTCAAACAGAAAACGCAGATCAGGATTGACGGCGACAGTCGCTGAGTGCCGCTACAACGTGCAAGCGCATCAAAACGCCAATCGGAATTATAAATATATTGCAAAGGAGAGATTTAGATGGAAAGATTGCCTGACACACCTGACGCCGTGAGAAGAAGCGAATATGAGAAGAACAAGCTGACCCGCACGGACGGATCCGGCAAGAAACAGTCCGGCAAGGACAAGCTGGGAACCTACGGGCTTTTGTTTATCGTCCTTGTCATGCTATTTATGATAACGCAAAAGGCTGAGGTGCCGCTTGATGACATTACCGTAACAGATTGCAGCTTTAACGACTCGAAGACTACATTCTTTGTTGCCGGCGAGCTTGCGGAGGGCAACAAATTCGCCGATTCTCAGGTGGAATTCGACGAAAGCACCGGAATTGTGGAGGTCACTCTCTATCAATATGCGACCCCGTCATTCATCGGGACGCGCGACTTCGTTGCAATGGTCGATACCGCAGGCGCAGAGGTCAAGGAGGTTTGGCTCAAGAGCGGAACGGACAAGGTGCAGGTTCCCGAAACAGTCGGAACGGCTGGAACAGCCGAAGCGAACGAAACAACTGGAACATCCGAAACGAACGAAACGGCTGAAACGGCTTGACGCGTGGCTTTGGCCCTAGGATTTTGGGCAAGCAAGTTTGACCGGCTTTGCCAAGCGTTCTTGAGAAAGGTATTTTGAGAAAGCAAATTTGCCCGGGCAGTTTGTGCAACCAAGTTTGACCGGCTTTGCCCGGGCAGTTTGTGCAACCAATCTTGACCGGGCAAATTGGCAACTTCAAAAAAGTCCTTTACAAATGCAAAAACATTTTGTATAATGGATAGGTACGGAGCGCAAGAGAGCAAGCGAAATGAATAAAAGCTCGCCTGCGTTTCGATATGCGCCATTAGCTCAATTGGATAGAGTCGCGCACTACGAATGCGAAGGTTAGGGGTTCGAGTCCCTTATGGCGCACCACATTGAAAACCCTGAAATTTCAAAGGTTTCGGGGTTTTTTATTGCCCTCATATTTTCCATTTTGTGTCAAAAAAACAGTAAAAATGGTGTCATTTGGTGATACTAGGTGTGACACTCAGTGTGACACTTTTTGATTAAAGACACGAAAAAAGCCACCCTTGCGAGTGGCTTCTTCCGGAAAGGTGTCATGCGATTATGAGTCAAAAACACGAAAAGAAAAATAATAAAACTTATTCCCTACACTTATAGGCTACCCAAAAGTGATTCGCCTGTCAAGCGTTATTCTCTCGTTTCTTCTTCTTTCGTCTCATCCGCCTTTTGCGTTTGCGTGCCAAAATAGAAAGCGATGATTACGGAATACACTACCATGAAATCCTGTGCTATCTGATGCGTGATTGCAAGATATACGAATGTCAGGGTAGTTAGCACGGTTACGATTGATTTGACCTTTAACAGGTTAACCAAAGCCTCTTTAATTGTCTTCATTGTTCTTGTCCTTTCCTTTTACTTTCAGCCCCGCCAGAATTGCTAATTCTGCCGTCCACGCCGCAAAAAAAGCTACTGTCAGTTCGGGCTGCACTTCTTTTCCTTGATAGTTGATAAGTAGCACGGCAATGGTGTACCAAGTGATATTCACCATTGCCGCAATTACGAATTTTGTCCGTTTCTTCATAGCTTAGTCCTCACTGATGAGTGGAAGTTTTAGAGCCTCTTCGCAAAGTTTCTTGACCTTGGAGTTTCCGCCCATTGCTATGTACGCTTTGTATTCGGCATCGAATACATCAAACTCATCCTCTGGAATCCCTCCGGCGTCAATGTACCCTTTTGCATCTTCGAGAAGCTGCCTGCGCCCCATAGCCAGTATCATTCTGTCACGGGGTCTTTTTTCGCAGTTTGAGGCGGCTTGTGTCATTGATGCCTGCCCTGCGTGGCACACGCTTTCAGAAAATATACCTTGTTCAAATAGTGCATTTGCTGCTATTATCTCCTTTACTGTTGGCAGGACGGCTCCTTTTATTTTGCAATCCTTCAATTCCTCTGCAAGTATATGCTGGCCGTTTGCACCGTCGATTACTATAACCTTTGGCTGCATTCTTTTCAAGTAATCTATGAGCCACACTGTTCCGTTTCTGACCGGCTGGCAGTCAATACCCTCAATGAATATTTTGCCGTCTTGCGTCTTCACGGCTACGGACAGTGCCACATTTGTGCCGTCCTGCTGCCGGTCTTCTCGTATGCCTTTATCGCTTCGGCTCCGATTTTTTTTCATATGGCAGCACAAGGGATTGCGTGGACGTTTAATTTCCGTTTTTTTCTCTGGCATTGCCATCTCCTATTTTTTTTATTGATTTGTTTTGCCGAATGTGTTATATTGATTTTAAGAAGGTGATTCTGTGGAACCTCTGCCCTGTTTGGCGGAGGGGCTATGGATTCGCCTTTTTATATCGGAATATGTGAGCTATTTTTTTGTCTTTTATGAAAATCAAGTCTACCGGCAATGGCTCTTTTGCCCTATCCATTCTGGATTGAATTACTTGGCAAATTTCTTCTATGCTCGCTTCATTACTCGTAATGTCGTAAATTATTCCGCCGACTTTGCCTTCCCTTCCTTCAAATTTGCTCAGGGCACTGCGCGTAGCACTATCTGCTGCCTTTGCCGCGCTCAGCTCGTTTTCTTTTGCCGTCGTCTTTGCTTTTTCTGCGTCAATGTCTTTCCCATGCTCTGCAAATATGGATTCGACTGCCTCTTTTGCCTTATCCTCGGCAAGTCCTGCCTTCGTCAGAATCTCTTTGATTTGCTCTCTTTTCATTTGTCTACTCCTTTTCTGCACTTCGTTTTTTACGCGCAACGCCGCGATGTGCCATGCGTTTTTTCGGCCGCCACCGAATTTTGAATATAAAAAAAGAACGGCTCGTCAGTCGTCCTCATTTTTATTGAATTTTAGGTATAAAAAGCACTTCTTTAAAGTGCTTTCATTCTGCTTTCAGACCTGCCTTTTCGCGCTTGTATCTCCTGATTTGCCGCTCGATATACCGTTGCCTTTGTGTCGCTTCATACTCGGTCATTTTCTCGCCGTTTTTTAAAGTATTGCATAAATCGAAGAAAAAGGGTGTAATACGAATATGGGAATTTCCGAAAATCAGAAACGAGGTGATAATATGTTGGCAGAATTGAGAAGCAGGTCGCAAATCACTATTCCGGCAGAAATCATAAAAAATCTTGGCATTTCAGAGGGCGATAAATTTGAAATTGTGCAAAAGGATGGAGGCATTTTCCTCTGCCCGGTTGTTGTCTATCCAAAAGAAAAAATGCTTGCTTTGGCGAAACTGCTGAAAGAAGTCGAACAAGATACTGCAAATCAGAAAGAATTTGCAAGCGTAGATGATATGTTTGCGGATATGGGGCTTGATATCAATGTATAATCTCAAATATACAAAGGATTTTGAAAAGGGATTAAAAAGGCTTTCTAAGGCAGAGCAAAAGGCGACAGCACAAAAGCTTAAAATTTTAGTAGCGGTTACCCCGAATGGGGGTGTTGCAAATGACAGATTATGAAATGCTAATGGTTACTTTAACCTTTATCAGTATAATCGTAACACTCGTTATTGCATACATAAAAAAATAACCGCCCAATCCCTGACAAGATAACGGTTATTTTTTCAATAATCTCATCGGTAACCGATTTTTCCGGTTTCCTCTTGGCACTATAATAACACAGAAAGGAGGCGGAGTCAATAGCAAAGCGAAAAACAACAACGAGCTCAGCGGTAAAAAACCGTTACAACAACAAGGTTTATGGGCGGATAAGTGTAATGCTGCCAAAGGAAACGGTAGCCGCATTTAAGGCAAAATGTAAAGCAGAAGACATTCCGCAAACCCAAATTGTCAGGGAGGCAGTAGAAAATTTCTTAAAGGACTGAAGGTTGGGGAATCCTGAAATTTCGCGACACTCTCAGCAGCTTCTATTTTTATATAATCTCTCTGTTAAAATGGCCGCGGGTGTCGGTTTCTCTGCGAAAGAGCGATTTCTCATCGCCTGCCAGCTTCTTCTGCGCCGCCTTTACAATCTGCGCAACCTCCTCCGGCGTTTCTGTGGTAAAATTCAGGCGAAAGGCCTCTATTCCGCTGATTGACGGCATTTCGTCTAGCAGGTTCAGCAGCTTGCCGTTCAGAATCGTCGTGGTGCAATCCTCATGAGAAAGAATCGGGAAATTGCCATATTCGTCCCTGAGTTCATATTGATTTTTCTTACAAAATCCGCACTGTCCCATTTTTTTTAGCGGGCAGTACTTCGTAAAAATCAGAGGCGCTCTGCCGTAGACAATCATCTCAAGAGACGGATCTTCGCCGTAGTTCTTTCGATATTCTGATATCAAATCAGCAATCTGCCTGCGGTTGAGTTCATAAGATAACGTGACCCGCTTTGCTCCCAGTTCGTGCAGGATGCGGCAGCTCACAGAGTTCACTGCGCTTAAAGAATAATCCGCGACAAGTGGGTTGCTTTCCCTATAAAAATGCAGCCCGCCGTAGCCACCTATCAGAAGCTTCCCCTCTCTCTTGGTATATTCAATCTGATTTCTTCTGACTATGTTCTCAAAATATATCTCGGTAAGTCCAGCCCCGCGGCAGGCTTCGTACTGTTCCCTGTTTATAACCGATGCGGTCAGGTGTGGCGCCGGTGTTGAAGCAGACATCGGTGCAGACGCAGGCGCAGGCGCCGGCATTTGCGTTTGGGTTTCCGCTCGCCAGCCGTTCCCCGCTTGCCCGCCGTCCTTCATAGCTGCATCGCAAATCGGCGATTTACGCACCTGCCCATCCTGCAATGGTTCAAGGACTCTGCGGGCCTTGCTTTTTAGCTTTTCATCATATAGTCTATCTACGATGGCTCTCCTCGCCTCGTTTAGCATTTTGACCGGAATGAACGCCCCCGCCTCTTCAAATTCAAGATTTTGCAGAGTCAGCACCGTATCTCCCAGCTTTGCAAACTGCTTTTTTACCGATTCATATCCCGTTGGCTGCTTCTGCGCCGCCTCCAGGATTTCGCTGCTCTCATAAGAGCACCTTGCGCCCAGCCCCTCTGCCTCAGCAGCGAGAGGCGCGCCGGGATAGGCATATATCTTTACACTCAGCGGAAAGCGTCTGAACTCGCCATCCATGCTCTTTTCCAGTTCTTTATAAAAATTATAGTCTTTCGTCTTGTATACTATGTCACCCTTCGCGAGTTTCTCTTTGATGCGTATATAGCACGCGCGGTCTGCGCCGTTAATCAAATTGCCCTCTTTGTCGTAGAGCTTTGCTACAGAAAGGCTCACATCCTCATTATTATGATCTATTCTTATGATGTCATTTTGGCGCAGCTCATCATGCAGCCTGATTTCGTACATCCCTTTGTACGTACCGACGACCGTGCCGATTTCGTAGCCAAAATTATTTGGCTTTTGTATATTCGTAAGATCCCTTGGGTCTTCTCCAAAAAGATAGCCTTTCGTAAATGTACGATTAAAGGTTTTTTTAAGCTCGTCCCTGTCTTCCTCTGTGGCAACCCCGTCCAAAGCCTTGCGGTATTTTGAGACTACATTTGCAACATATGAGGGTTCTTTCATGCGCCCCTCGATTTTGAGTGAGTCCAGCGCCTTCAGCTCTTCGATGCGGTCGATGGTAGCGAGGTCCTTGGTTGACAAAATATAGCTCGTTCCAAGGGATTTTGCACTTGTTTTGTTTATCAGCTCGTAAGGCTTGCGGCAGGAGCCGACGCACCGGCCACGGTTACCGCTGCGATATCCGATGAGCCCGGACATAAGGCAGTTTCCGGAATATGACACGCAAAGCGCCCCGTGGACAAAAATCTCAATGGGAATTTTCGCTTCGCTTCTTATTCTTTTCGCCTTTTCTATGTCAACCTCCCGGGCAAGCACCACGCGTTTTGCGCCCAGCTCCTTCAGGAGAAGCGTGCCTTCTAGGTCGTCGATTCCCATCTGGGTGGAGCAGTGAGCCTCCATGTCCGGAAAATGCTTAACGATATAGTCAAATACAGCCATATCCTGAACGATCACGCCGTCCGTTCCGATTTTATTCAGAAACGCAAGCTGCTTTCTCATTTCGCAAAGCTCATCCTCAAAGACGATGGTATTCATCGTGACATAAACCTTCACATCTCTGAGGTGGGCATATCGCACCGCCTCCGGTAGGGATTCTTCGTCGAAGTTAGAGGAATATGCCCTTGCGCCGAATTTTTGCATACCAAGATAGACGCCGTCGCATCCATTTGCGATTGCCGCCTTGAGAGCTTCCATATTTCCTGCGGGTGCCAGTAATTCCGTCATTTTTCTTCCTTTCGTGTTGGGTTTGCGGCTCAAGATTGAGACTTGGGATTGTGACATTTCGGATAGAAGATTTTGATCAGTCGGCTATGAGCAGATCAACACAGGTCTTGTCGTCATATTCTGTAACATGCACCGATACGACTTCGTTCTTCGATGTAGGTACATTTTTCCCTACATAATCTGCTCTGATCGGAAGTTCCCTATGGCCTCTGTCTATGAGTACCGCTAGCTGTATGGTCGCGGCTCTCCCTCTTCCGAGCTGCGAGATCGCATCAAGTCCAGCCCTTGCGGTCCTTCCCGTATAAAGAACATCGTCCACAAGTACCACATTTTTCCCCGCTATATCGAAGTCTACCTTTGTTTCGTTTATCGTAGGCACTTCTCCGATCTCGGTCAGGTCGTCCCTATAAAGCGTGATGTCAAGCTCACCTACGGGCACATCAACGCCTTCGATTGCCTTGATATTTGATGCAAGGCTCCTTGCGATAGGCACTCCGCGTCTGCGTATGCCCAGCAGCACTACATTGTCACATCCCTTATTATGCTCTGCGATCTGATGAGCCATGCGCTTTATGGCACGATTCATTTCTTCCTCATTCATAAGGCTCGCGCGATGCTTCATACCTTTTCTCCCCTCAATATTTTTAAAAAAGTTAGCTCCAGCGTACATATGAGAAAATGATACACTTATAAGTTTTCGCTGTCAAGAGCCAAATGCCTCATAGATATGCGAAAACCCACCGGTTTTCCCGATGAGTTCTCGCGTTTTACAAGCAATTATTTCAAACGACGCGAAAACGAATTTTTATCAGATAGAGATAGGAAATTTTAAGAAAAAAGCCCAGAGCGTTTTGCTTCGAGCTTTGTCTGTTCGTCATTTTATTGAACTGTCAATTATCCGAACTATGAGCGTTGTCGTCAATTCGTCGTCAGTAACAGGGCTTTCAGCTTTTTGCTTCCGCAAGCTATATCATGCAATATATGCAGGGTTTCTCATGCTTAAATATTTGTCGATATCCCGATTGATATGCTGGTAGCCTGTTGTATGAAGAACGTCGTAGAACTCATTTAGATAATCGAATACCCCATAGCGTTCGAATAGTTCTGCGGTCTGTTTGCCTGTCAATGATTTATATACCTTGTAATTTTCAAGGCAAAAAACCGTAAACTCAGTTTTTTTACTCATAAGTCTCGCCTCCATATATGCTCTTGTGCAATTCTACACATCCGGAAATTCAATATTTCCCGTTCTTTCTTCCTGCATAAAAAGCGAATACAGCATTTCCGTGCTATATTGCCACAGCTTCGTTTCTTCCCTTTCCAAAATAGAATACAGTTTAGATTTATAAAGCTTTGATAGTGCCTTATCCTCAGAAATTCCTTCTTTCTGAGCAATCTTCTCAACAAGGTCAGCACTGATAAAAGGTATAATCGCAAGAAATTGTTCCTGTCCCATGCGCTACACCTCCGCTGTAATTTTCTTTGATTCAATGAATTTGATGAAAGAAAGCGCCCTCTCTGTGTGGAAAGTCCATTGATCTTGCAGCACTTCCGTCTTTAATCTTTTCAATGTCTCCTCAGCCTCCAAAACACCGGTTTCGAAAAGTCTAATAGTTCGGTACACATTGTCATCTGCCACAGGTCCAATATGCATATCATATTCATTAAGGCACTGTTCGTCCATTATGCCACGGCGATTTCCGACAACAAACTGAAGCCATTCCATATCTGCTTGAGAAAACCTATAGATTGCAGATTCTTTCTGTGCCGCATCATATTCAAACTCGTACACAGAAACATATCCTATATCTTTGCCCTCTCTTCTCATTTTGATTCTTGCCCAACGCTCTGCTTGATATTCAGATGTAGTCGTATAAAATCCTCTACCAAAGTCCAAGAATGTTTCTCCCGTGCGAATCTCCGGTTTTGCTACCGGCACTGTGCTTCCATGATAAATAATCATGTATACTCCTCCATTGAAATTAGTACTGTACTAAGAGTCTCGTTCTTTGATTTAAGTATAGCAGATAAAATCTGTATTATCAAGTAAGCTTCCTCTCTTTACACAAAAACCCACCGGTTTCCCGATGAATCTTCGCGTTTAATAAGCAATTATTTCGAACGACGCGAAAACGAATTTTTATCAGATACGGATAGGAAATTTTAAGAAAAAAGCCCGGAGCGTTTTGCTTCGAGCTTTGTATATAAATTTATTCAAACTCTATCGTCCCGGGCGGCTTTCCCGTGCAGTCGTACACTACGCGGTTTACGTGGTCTACCTCGTTTACGATGCGGGTCGTGACCTTGTCCAGAAGCTCCCATGGCAGGTGGGCTGCCTCGGCGGTCATGAAGTCGCTGGTCTTTACGGCCCTGAGGGCGATCGCGTAGTCGTAGGTTCTGAAATCTCCCATTACGCCTACGGAGCGCATATTTGTAAGCGCCGCGAAGTACTGCCCGAGTGTGTCCGGTTTTCCGTAAGGCGGAATCTGACCATTTTCCATGGCGCGGGCGATTTCCTCCCGGTAGATAAAGTCCGCATCCTGCACGATCTTTACCTTCTCTGCCGTAACCTCGCCGATGATACGGATGCCAAGTCCCGGTCCCGGGAACGGCTGGCGGAATACCAGATAGTCCGGAATCCCAAGCTTAAGTCCCGCTCTGCGCACCTCGTCCTTGAACAGCATACGCAGCGGTTCTATAATTTCCTTAAAATCTACATAGTCCGGAAGCCCGCCCACGTTGTGGTGGGACTTGATAACCGCGGATTTTCCGAGGCCCGACTCAATCACATCCGGATATATCGTCCCCTGAACCAAAAAGTCCACGGCGCCGATTTTCTTTGCTTCCTCTTCAAAAACGCGAATAAATTCTTCGCCGATAATCTTTCTCTTCCGCTCAGGCTCCGTTACCCCGGCAAGCTTTGAATAGAATCTTTCCTGGGCATTTACCCGAATAAAGTTAAGGTCATACGGTCCATCCGGTCCGAAAACAGCTTCGACCTCGTCGCCCTCATTCTTGCGAAGAAGGCCGTGGTCAACGAAAACGCAGGTAAGCTGCTTGCCTACAGCCTTCGAGAGCAGCACCGCCGCCACCGACGAATCGACACCGCCGGAAAGAGCGCAAAGCACCTTGCCGTCACCGACCTTTTCGCGGATTTCTTGAATGGTTGTTTCCACGAAGCTGTCCATCTTCCAGTCGCCCTTGCAGCCGCAAATTTTAAGTACGAAATTCTGCAAAAGTCTGAAGCCCTCGACGGAGTGCATAACCTCCGGATGAAACTGTGTCGCATAAAATCCCGCTTCAGGATTTTCCATGGCCGCAACCGGACAAACCGGAGTATGAGCCGTCACTTTGAAACCGCGCGGCATATCCTTTATATAGTCCGTGTGGCTCATCCACATGATAGTATTTCCCGAAATTTGGCTGCCGGTAGCCTCGGCATTTCCCTCGCCCAGTCCTTCCATGAGACCGCTGCGGTCGTCTATCGTAACCTCGGTTCTGCCATATTCGCTCACAGGAGCCGTGGCAACCCTGCCTCCAAGCTGGTATGCAAGAAGCTGCGCACCGTAGCAAATTCCCAGCACCGGAATCCCAAGCTCAAAAATCTTTGGATTGCACTGCGGAGAATCATCGCCGTATACGCTGTTTGGGCCGCCGGTCAGAATAATCCCCGACGGAGCCATTTCTTTCAGTTTATCCAGAGAAATCGTGTAGGGATGAACCTCGCAGTACACATTGCATTCCCGAACCCTACGGGCAATGAGCTGGTTGTACTGCCCGCCAAAGTCCAAAACAATAATATTTTCTCTCATTATTTTCCTCCCTTAGTTTCTGCTTGCTATGCCCAAATTTCTATGCGCCGCCGCAGACTATTTGATCACGTTACCCGACGCATCTTTTAGGATTACGTCATGAGCGCCGCCTTCGACGATGGAAGTTGCCGAAACCAAGGTCAGCTTCGCCTTTGACTGGAGTTCCTTGATGGAAAGAGCGCCGCAGTTGCACATGGTGGATTTTACCTTCGTAAGTGAAAGGTTTACGTTGTCGTGGAGGGAGCCTGCGTAAGGAACGTAGGAGTCCACGCCTTCCTCAAATTTCATGCGTGGGTCGCCGCCAAGGTCGTATCTCTGCCAGTTTCTTGCGCGGTTTGAACCCTCGCCCCAGTATTCTTTTACATAATTTCCGTTTATATTAAGCTTGTTGGTCGGCGATTCGTCGAACCTGGCAAAGTATCTTCCCAGCATGATAAAGTCTGCGCCCATTGCCAGTGCAAGGGTCATGTGGTGGTCATAAACGATGCCGCCGTCTGAGCAAATCGGAACGTAAATTCCCGTTTCTCTGAAATATTCGTCACGAGCCGCAGCTACTTCTATAACCGCCGTAGCCTGGCCGCGTCCGATACCCTTTTGTTCACGGGTGATACAGATGGAACCGCCGCCGATACCGATTTTTACAAAGTCGGCACCCACTTCCGCAAGATAGCGGAAGCCCTCGCCGTCAACCACATTGCCTGCGCCGATCTTCACGCTGTCGCCGTATTTTTCGCGAACCCAATGGATGGTGTCCGCCTGCCATTCGCTATACCCCTCGGAGCTGTCGATACAAAGCACATCAACCCCGGCTTCGACCAGCGCCGGTATTCTTTCTTCGTAGTCGCGGGTATTTACGCCTGCGCCTACAACGTATCTCTTATGCTCGTCCAAAAGCTCGTTCGGATTGTCCTTGTGGGAGTCGTAGTCCTTACGGAAAACGAAGTGGGTGAGCCTTTGATTTTCGTCTATGATCGGCAGTGCGTTCAGCTTATTGTCCCAGAGTATGTCGTTTGCCTCGCTGAGTGAAATGCCCGCCTTGCCATAAATCAGCTTGTCAAATGGCGTCATAAACTCGCTTATCGGCGTGTCCGGCTGCATTCTGGAAACCCGATAGTCCCTGCTGGTTACCAGTCCGAGGATCTTGCCCTCTGCGGTGCCATCGTCGGTGATTGCAATGGTGCTATGACCTTTCTGCGCCTTGAGTTCAAGGACGTCCTGCAAGGTCTGATCGGGTCTTAGGTTGGAGTCGCTTGTTACAAACCCTGCCTTGTGTGCCTTTACACGTCTTACCATTTCTGCCTGCTTTTCTATCGATTGAGAGCCGAATATAAAAGAAATTCCACCCTCCTTTGCAAGTGCGACCGCCATTTTGTCGTCCGAAACGGCTTGCATTACAGCAGAAACTAATGGAATGTTCATCGTGATTTCGGGCTGCTTGCCCGCCTTGAATTTTGTTACCGGAGTTTCCAGCGAAACCGCCTCAACGCGGCAATCCTTGCTTGAATATCCCGGCACCAAAAGATATTCGTTAAATGTTTTTGATGGTTCTTCGAAGTAAAAAGCCATTTTTTCCTCTCTTTCTCCTTTTTTCCTCTGTTTCGTTTGTATATCTAAAATTTCTTAACAAAAATATTACTGTTTATTGTATACCAAAATCCCGATTTATTCAAGGATTTTGCGACGAAATTTTGCGCCCGAGGATAAAATTTTTATAAAAATTTTTGCGGATAATTTCGGGATTTCGTGACAAATTTCCTCTGTTGTGTTAGAATAGATTTTGACGAAATTCTGAATTTTATGAGAAAGAGCAAGAAGGGGATAACATTGGATAGACGAGGAAATTTGAGGATAAAAACATTCTTGCTGGCATTTTTGCTGGTATTCTGCGGGGCATTTGCGCCCGCGGGGGCGGCATTCGCATCGGATGCGAATAGACAAGAGACGCAGGATACATCTTCGCAGGTAGTATCTCAAACAGAAGCTCAGACGGAAACAGCAGGCAAATCTCAAGAGGATGCCGAAAAGCCTGCCAAAGAAACGAAAGAAAACGATAAGGAAGACTCGGAAAAACCCGAGCCTGCCCGGCTCACTATTATGCTCACCGGCGACCTTATGTGCCAGCCCCTGCAGCAGCAGAGGGCATTTGACGGTGAGAAGTTTGACTTTGCGCCTACATTCAAATATGTAAAACAGATTTTTGATGAGAGTGATATAGTTATCGGCAACCTAGAGACTCTCGTGAGCAAGAGCCTGCCCCTCTCCAAGGATATAAACCGCGTGCAAAATAAGCCATATCTGAATGCGCCGACCGAGTGGCTTGACGCTCTGAAAGATGCCGGCTTTGACGGGTTTATCACAGCAAACAATCATGCCTGCGACGGAGGAAAGACAGGAATTATCGAAACCCTCGAGGCTCTGGACAGCTACGGCTTTGCCCATACCGGCACCTTCCGCAGCAAAGAAGAAAAGCGTTATTTCACCATGGAGCAAAACGGAATCAAAATCGGCGTGATTTCCTATGCGGCATATTATAACCTCAAGGACAAATTCCTCACATCGCAGGAGCAGAGCTATATGCTAAACCGCCCACTTCAGGCCGCAATGAATGCGGATGTCGATGCTCTTCGCAAGGAGGGCGCCGAGTATATAATCGCCTACAACCACAGCGGAACCGAATATTCGCAGGTTCCGGCGGCGCGGCAGGAGCGCTACGGGTTGATGCTGGCTCAGGCGGGAGTCGACTACATCATCGGTTCTCATCCCCATGTTTTGCAGCCCTATGAGCCCCTCCGTTATACCGATTTTCAGACTCCATATATATATTCCATGGGCAATTTCACCAGCGCCATGCTGGATCCGATAACAAAGGAAACTCTCATCTTGTCTCTGACCCTCGAAAAGGACGAGGATGGCAAGGTTACCCTTGCGAAGCAGAAATATTATCCTTGCTATATGCTGGACGAATACGAAAAAGAGCCCTTCGTACTCATCCCCGAAGACAAAGATTACAATGGCAATCTTTATGAGGATGCGCCTAAGGCTCTTGTAAGTCAGCTAAAAGAAAGCTTCAAGCATATTCGCAAGATCGTCGGAAAGCTCAAATAATCTCTTGAGCTCTTGAGGATCTCCGGGCTTTGCGGCTTTTCGAATGACCTGATTTTTAGGCTTTCGGCACCGAAATCTTATATACCGCAGACCATGCTCCTGTCATGGTTCTTTTATATTCCCTGGTATCCGTGGTTTCGGTGAGCGCCCGGATCTTTACATAATATGTCTTGCCTTTTTTCAGGTTTTTGAGGGTTGCCCTCGTGAGACTACCCTTTACGGTCTTTGTTTTGGTTTTTGACTTTGCAAAGCTTTTGCTGGTTCCATACAGGATTTCGTACTTCGTCACACCTGTCTGCTTCTGCCATGTCAGTTTTCCGGCGGAAGCCTGCTTTTTCATCTTTGCCGTGTTCCAAAGAGTTTTCTGCGGCCCTATCTCAAATATAACCTGAATCTTTGCCTGCTGGGAGAGCGTTGTGCCTGCAGTGTAAATCGTCACAATGGCGCGGCCCGGCCTCAGGATCTTTGTCTGTCCGTCCGCAGAAACCTTCAAAATGCTTGAATCTGAAGTGTAGAATGTGAATCCCGTTCCATCGCCGTCCGCCTTCGGCGAGAGAAGCGGTGCATCATCCCCAAAAGTCAGGCTGTACTTCGCCTTTGCAATGGTCAGCTTTTGCGGCTTTCCCATAACTGAAAATAGGCAAACGGCTTCGCCCTCGTAGGCCTCCGTATCCTTCGGGGTGACCACGATCCGATAATCTCCTGCTGAAGTTATCTTTGTGACTTCTTCGTATTTTTCCTCGCTGTAGCTATGAATGCGATAGTATTTTACTTCGCATTCCTCCGGCTCAAAGGAAATATCCTTGCTTACGGTGGTAGTTTTGGTGTCGTCAGTTTTCGTCTCAGTCGGAAGTTTTACAGTTACCCTTCCGCTGACGGATGTGATCACCGGCATAATTTCCTTTCCGGTTACGCTTTCAAAATAGCTTTCCAGGCTTACCGTAAAATTCGAAATGTCGATTTTTTCAGGCTCAGGTTCCGGCTCAGGTTCGGGCTCAGCCTTGCCGCTACCGGCGCCACCTCCTGTCTGCTCGATCTTTTCGGCGGTTTCTGTTTTTGCGTTTGCCTCATCCTTTGCGGTCGTTGAGGTTTTTTCCGATGCCTTTGTCGTTTCTGAAGTCTCGGTCTTTACTGCTTGACTTGTTTTTTTGGAAACCGCACCGTAAGCCGTTCCTGCAGCTGCGAATACCAGCGCAAGGCTCAGCGCAAGCGCCAGAATCCGAAGTCTTGCTTTCGCTATATTGCCCTTTTCCATTTTACCCCCGTAAATTTTCTATCTTTCGATGTATTCGTCTCTGCCTGCGCCAACCGAAATATATTTGATGTGGCAGTCCACAGTCTTTTCGATCATCTCGATATAGTCTTTTGCAGCCTTCGGAAGCTCCTCGTAGCTTCTGCATGCGGAAATGTCGCAGTTCCAGCCTTCTACGTATTCGTAATGCGGTTTTGCCTTGTTAAGCGCATCTCCGGCCGGGAACGAATCTGCGAGGGTTCCATCAACATCATATTTTGTGCAAACCGGAATCTTATCCATATACGAAAGCACGTCTAACTTGGTAAGGGCAATCTCGGTCGCTCCTTGCATCTTTGCGCCGTATCTTGAAGCGACTATGTCGAATCCGCCGACTCTGCGTGGTCTTCCCGTTGCGGCTCCGTATTCTGCTCCTGCTTCTCTAAGTGCGTCCGCTTCTTCTCCGAACATTTCGCAGGTGAAAGGGCCTTCCCCTACGCAGCTTGAATATGCCTTCATTATGCCTATAACCTTGTCCGTCTTGCAGAACGGAATCCCCGCTCCGATAGGAGCATAGGCCGCGATGGTCGAAGATGAGGACGTATAGGGATAAATGCCGAAGTCGATGTCGCGGAGCGCTCCAAGCTGCGCCTCAAACATCAAAGATTTGCCTGATTTTACAGCATCGCCGAGAAATTCTGTCGTGTCCTTGACATATGGCAGGAACGGCATCCCGTAGTTCTCCAGCCACTTCATCATATTGCTGGCGCAAATCGGCTCGTGTCCGTAGCCCTTGTTTACGGTCAGGTTTTCCCATTCGACAAGATCTGCGACTCTCTCGCGGAGGCTTTCCTTGTCTCTGAGGTCGCCCATTCTTATGGTCTTTTTCATATATTTGTCGGCATAAACAGGAGCGATTCCTCGTCTCGTGGAACCGAATTTCTTGTCAGCAAGCCTTTCCTCTTCGAGGACATCGCGCATCTTGTGATACGGCATGCAAATTGTCGCACGGTCGCTGATTACAAGGTGTTTCGGGGTGATTTCGATTCCTTTTTCGCTGAGAGAATCCACCTCGTGGTAAAGATGCTCAACATCGATAACCATCCCAGGTCCCATCACGTTTACCGTTTCGTCACGCAGGATTCCCGACGGCAAAAGGTTCAGGATGAATTTGCCCCTGTCGTTTACTACGGTATGACCGGCGTTGTTTCCGCCCTGATAGCGGATTACCACATTATATCTTTCGCTCAGAAGGTCAACCATACGGCCCTTACCTTCGTCTCCCCAGTTTGTTCCAACTACTGCTGTTAACATTTTCGTCGCCTCCTTTATGGCTGTCAAATCATATTTTATGCTTTATATGCCTTTTTATATCTATTACATTTTATATATATTTTATACGCTTATTGTAACCTTCGCTCTGGCCTCGCTGCCGCTATCCTTTAGCAAAGGACGAACGATATCATCTAGGAATTGCTCCGTCTGCTCGGGTGCAAGCCCGATGAACTTGCGAACATCGAGGATCTCTTCAAGGCTTTCATCGGTCAGCCCGAAGCGCTCATCCGCCTTCAAAGCATCCAGCATATCATTATCCTTTCCTTCTGCCTTAACCCTGACGGCAGCTTCCTGAGCATACTTTCTGATGACCTCGTGGAGTTCTTGACGGTTTCCGCCGCGGCTCACAGCATCCATCAGGATGTTTTCTGTGGCGATAAAAGGAATTTCCTCCGCAAGATGCTTTTCCATAACCTTTGGATAGATTCTTCCGCCCTCAATAACATTTATTGCAAGAGAGAGGATTCCGTCTGTTGCAAGGAACGCCTCCGGTATTGAAATTCTGCGGTTTGCCGAGTCGTCAAGCGAGCGCTCAAGCCACTGAACCGCCGCGGTGTCCGATGCGTTCTTCGAAGTATTTATCACAAGCCTTGCAAGGGATGTTATGCGCTCAGAGCGCATAGGATTTCGCTTATATGCCATCGCCGATGACCCTACCTGCCCGCTTTCGAACGGCTCGTCGAATTCTTTCATGTGAGCCATAAGCCTCAGATCGATTGCCATCTTGCTTGCGCTCTGGGCGATCCCGGCAAGCACGTTCAGCACGAAGCTGTCAACTTTTCGAGAATATGTCTGCCCGGAAACAGGCATGCATGCGCAAAATCCCATCTTCGCTGCGATTTTACCCTCAAGTGCGAGGACCTTTTCCTTGTCTCCTGCGAAAAGCTCAAGAAAGCTTGCGCAGGTTCCCGTGGTACCTTTGCAGCCCAGAAGCTTCAGATTTTCTAGTTCAAATGAAAGCCTCTCGTAGTCCATGACGAAGTCCTGAAGCCACAGGCATGCGCGTTTCCCTGCCGTGGTAGGCTGCGCCGCCTGGTAGTGCGTATAGGCAAGGGTCGGAACATCCTTATTCTTTTCTGCAAAGTCCGCCAGCGCTTCGATGAGGGTCAGCAGAAGCTGCCTTATCTTCGCAAGACCCTGCTTCATCTGTATTATATCCGTATTGTCCCCCACGTAGCAGCTCGTCGCTCCCAGGTGAATGATAGGCGCCGCCTTCGGACATTCCTCCGCATAGGTCTTGATATGCGCCATAACATCATGTCTTAGCTTATGCTCATATTCCGCCGCCTTCGCGTAGGCTTCGTCTGTCAGAGTCTGATGCGATGTAAGCTCTGCGATCTGCTCGTCCGTGATTGCAAGCCCAAGCTCCTTTTCGCTCTCCGCAAGGGCGATCCATAGCTTTCGCCAGGTTCCGAATTTGTTATCCGGGCTAAAAATATGCTGCATCTCCTTCGATGCATAGCGGGCGCAAAGGGGATTTTCGTATATTTCTTTTGGCATAACGTCCTCCTCGTCTTTCGACTGTCTCGATTTCTTTCGGTTTCCTACTTATATTTTACCCTTTAATGAGGCTTCAATCAATCCCAAAAATAACGGATGCGGTCTGTTCGGGCGGCTCTTGAACTCAGGGTGGAATTGAACCCCCACGAAGAAATCGTTTTCCGGCACCTCCACAGTTTCGACGATGTTGCCATCAGGCGATGTGCCGCTGATTACAAGCCCTGCATCTATCAGGCGCTGGCGATAGTCGTTATTAAACTCGTAGCGGTGGCGGTGGCGCTCGGAAATTTCGGGCTTCTTATAGCAGCGCTCCATTACGCTTCCCGATGCTATTTTGCAAGGATAAGCTCCGAGTCTGAGTGTACCGCCCTTGTCTATCTGGTGGCTTTGGTCAGGCAAAAAGTCTATGACCTTGTTCTTTGAAATCTCGTCGAACTCGCCGGAATTTGCATCCGCAAGCCCGCAGACGTTTCTGGCAAAGTCGATTACCGCCACCTGCATTCCAAGGCAAATGCCGAGGTAAGGAATGTTATTTTCTCTGCAATACTTTGCGGTAAGGATTTTGCCCTCGATTCCGCGGTTTCCGAAGCCTCCAGGCACGATTACCCCGTCGAGGCCTCCGACAATTTCGGCTACGGTCTTTTCGTTTATTTCCTCCGAGTCGATCCACTCTATTTCAACCTTTGTCTTGAAGGCATATCCCGCGTGGCGAAGTGCCTCCGCAACGGAAAGATATGCGTCGTGAAGCTGAATATATTTTCCCACAAGGCCGATTCTTACTACATGCTCTGCGCTGTGAATATTGTCGATCATCTTTCGCCAGCCCGCTAGATCCGGCTTCGGCGCGCTAAGCCCAAGCTCTCTGAGAACCACATCCGAAAAATTATGAGCTTCCAGCATCAGCGGCGCCTCGTACAGCACCGGGATGGTGATATTTTCGATTACGCAGTCCGGCTTGACGTTGCAGAACAGGGCGATTTTTTTGAATATGCTTTCTTCGATAGGCTCGTCCGCCCTCAGCACGATTATGTCCGGCTTGATTCCAAGTCCCTGAAGGTTCTTGACAGAATGCTGGGTGGGCTTGCTCTTATGCTCGTCGGAGCCGTGAAGATAAGGAACTAAAGTAACATGAATGAATAGGGCATTTTCAGGTCCGACCTCGAGTCCCACCTGTCTGATCGCCTCCAGGAACGGCTGACTTTCAATGTCTCCCGTGGTTCCGCCAACCTCTGTGATTACGATGTTTGCGTCGGAGGCGCGGCCTACATTGTAAATAAACGATTTGATTTCGTTGGTGATATGAGGGATAACCTGCACGGTTTCTCCCAGATATTCGCCCCGTCTTTCCTTGTTCAGCACGTTCCAATAAACCTTGCCTGATGTAAGATTTGAGAATCTGTTGAGATCCTCGTCGATAAATCTTTCGTAGTGTCCAAGATCAAGATCTGTTTCAGCTCCGTCCTCCGTTACGAACACCTCGCCGTGCTGATACGGGCTCATGGTTCCCGGATCTACGTTTATATATGGGTCGAGCTTTTGGGCTGCAACCTTAAATCCGCGCTCCTTGAGAAGTCTGCCAAGCGAAGCGGCTGTGATACCCTTGCCAAGTCCCGATACAACTCCTCCCGTCACAAAAATATACTTAACCTGCTTCATATTTTCCCTCCTCATCGCGTAAAATTCGTACAAAAAAACATTATTATTTTAATCTCAGAGGGCCGTTTTGTCAAGAATTTTCGTCAAAGAATACAAATAAATTCACAAAATTCTCCGCATTTTTTGTGTGTGCAAACCAAATTGCCAAAGCAGCCGTGTAGGCGCAGGCAGGCAAGCCCTCTACCGCTCCTCGCCCTGCACGCCAGCAAAAAACCGACGCACGGGGCATCGGTTTTTTTAATTCTTATATAAGATATGCGATATGCGTCCAGGATATTTCGGGTGTTACATGGTATTTTCGGGGCCGGAGGCGCCCGAGATATCGCTGAATATTCCTGGGTACTACAGGCCTGCCTGATTGCGGAGGGTTTCTGCCTTGTCGGTATGCTCCCATGGAAGATCCACGTCGCATCTTCCGAAGTGGCCATAGGCTGCGGTCTGTCTATAAATCGGTCTTCTGAGGTCAAGGTCGCGGATGATTGCCGCAGGTCTAAGGTCGAAGTTCTTCTCTACCAGTTCTGCGATCTTTTCGTCCGAGATTTTGCCTGTGCCGAAGCTATCAACTAGGATGGAAACAGGCTTTGCAACGCCGATTGCATATGCAAGCTGAATTTCTACCTTGCCCGCGATCCCTGCTGCTACGATATTCTTTGCGGCATATCTTGCGGCATAAGTTGCCGAGCGGTCAACCTTTGTAGGATCTTTGCCGGAGAATGCGCCGCCGCCGTGGCGGGCATAGCCGCCGTAGGTGTCTACGATGATCTTGCGTCCTGTGAGCCCGGAGTCTCCGTGAGGCCCGCCGATTACGAAACGTCCCGTAGGATTTACGAAGTATTTCGTGTCCGCGTCGATGAGCTCAGCTGGGATAACCGGCTTGATTACGTGCTCGATCATGTCCTTTTTTATCTGCTCCTGAGTTGCTTCCGGGTCGTGCTGGGTTGAAATCAGGATCGTATCGATTCTCTTTACCTTGTCGCCGTCGTATTCTACGGTAACCTGTGTCTTGCCGTCCGGTCTAAGATATGTGAGGGTGCCGTCCTTTCTCACGTCTGCAAGCCTCTTTGCCAGCTTGTGGGCATAGGAAATAGGTGCCGGCATGAGTTCCGGCGTTTCGTTGCAGGCAAATCCGAACATTATGCCCTGATCCCCCGCGCCGATGGTATCGATTTTGTCCTCATCACTGAGGCTTCCGTCCTTGTATTCCAGTGACTTATTGACGCCCATTGCGATGTCGCCTGACTGCTCGTCGATCGCCGAAAGCACCGCGCAGGTGTTGCCGTCAAAACCGTATTCTGAGCGGTCGTATCCTATGTCAAGGATAACCTGTCTGACGATTTTCGGAATATCAACATAGCACTTTGTCGAAATTTCGCCCATTACCATGGCATATCCCGTGGTGGTAGTGGACTCGGCAGCGACCCTGCCATATGGGTCCTTTTCAAAAATTGCGTCCAAAATCGCATCGGAAATTTGGTCGCAGAGCTTGTCCGGATGTCCCTCGGTTACGGACTCTGATGTGAATAATCTCTTCATTTTGTTACCTCCATTTTATCCTTATCGCATTGCACCTATACAAAAGGAAAAGCCTCCCAGAAAGAGAGGCTCGTGATTTTTCAATCGTTCCTCATCTTTCAGAATCTACTGTGAAAATTCTGTAGGATTTAGCACCTTTGTCGTTTCGCTCCTGAAACGTCTAGGTTGCCGGGCGTCATCGGGCCTATTCCCTCAGCCACTCTTAATAAGGATTTTATTATGTTTCGGCTTTCGCCTATGATCATTATATACCCTTTAATTCTCTTGTCAATCACTTTCAAATAAGTTATACTGAATATATATAAAATTATATATATGTGGCCTTCTCGCGTGCGCCCGGGGCGCGGCGCATATATCGTCAAGGCAGAAAGAAAAGCAAATGAAGCAAAATAATATTTCTAGAAATTTCTATGTCATCGAAGGCGGCCTTCGCGCGGAGGCGCATAGCGCATCTCATAAGTTTATAACCGCCCAGGTCACCGACACCCGTCTCATGGGCGTTTGCTATGTCAAGGCGCATTGGCGCATCGAAAGCTCATCAGGCGATACGGATTTGATTCAATTCTTCTATTTTGACTGGCAGGAGTTCGGCCTGGATTCATACGAAAGCCTCTCCGGGGTCTTGGACAGCAAGATGCTAGGCCTCGCAGAGACCATCGAGCAGGGAATGTCAGGGGGACTGGGCGGCGAGAAAAATCCGATCACGGAGCGCGAGCTTCGCGCACTCGTGCAAGAATTCGCAGGATTCAGCAAGGAACATTCCATTCCTCTTCCGGAAAAATCCGAGGAGTTTGAGTTCTTGCTTTCTCCTGCGGTAGAATTGACAAAAGAAGAGCAGCACGATCTCATATGCAAGGAATGCGTGCAAATAACCAGGCCTTTCGAGGTGATAAACTATTTTCTCATGAGATGCTTTGCAAGGGATTTTGCGGGCGCAAAGCTCCTCACAAAGAATTATGTCCGCACGGACCTTTTCAGTGGGTTTGCCCCCGCGGATATGCTTCGAAACTCCATCAAAGAAGATACCGAAAATACCGGCGCAAGCTCAGGCTACTACGCCACGGGCAGCGACTCGGATTTTGGCACATTCAGCACACGCAAAAGCTATATATGCCAGTCACTGATAGAGTTTAACGCAAAATACTATCTCGTTCTCACGCGCGTTAGCCTCGAGAACCTATATGTAGTCAAATATGAGCGCATCTGGGCGTTTCGCATATCGATGTGGGAAGCTTCCCTCATCCTCAACCAGCCGGAGTTCGTCACGGTATACGATGTGATGGGAGATATGCATGCTTTTGGAGTCAAGTCATTCCCCCTCCTTTGGAATGCGATGGTATCAGACCACGAGTGCGGAAAGCTATTTACCGTTTACTATCCTCACAACAAGCATTTGCAAAGACCCATATATCACATGTATGACGATCTTTTCGGCATATGCTATGCGCTGGAAAGCGGGCAAATCGTGCTTGGTGCAAGGAGTCGCGAAAACATCGAAAAGCTGGAACAGCAGCTCATATCTTCGAAGCATTTTAACTCCCTGGTTCTGGTCGGACGATACGAATTCAACCATCCAATCGTCGGCGACTTCGTGGACCGCTGCTACGAGGATTTCGAAGATTATCTGCATGATCTGGGCGTGGACGATTAGGCCGCGCCTTTTCTTTTATGATTTAGGCGTGGACGATTAGGCCGCGCCTTTTCTTGCAAATTATTTTTTTATCACGAGCGATTATGTAAATCTCTGTTCGCAAATAAGCAAACATTTCTCAACATCTCCCAAAGGTTAATTTTTCAACCGCCAAGGCAATTATCCACAAGTTTTGTTACGATTGTATACGATTTTTTCCACTTGCCCATGTGGATAAGTTCGTCCTCGATTATCCTTGGAATTTCAATATATTCGCTATATTTTGCAATTTGTCAAGAGTAAGTTATCCACAGATTTTTGAGAGAATTTACCACGGTTTTTTTGTTCTTGTTCGCGCTGTAAATAATTGTTACATTTTTACTCTTTTCGAGGCATAAAATTTCATTTTTTCATATATGCACGAGGCGGCTATTTGTGCTATACTCATTATATATAACGGAGGAAAGCAGAATGCAGACGATCAAATTATTCAAAGAAAATGTATATATGAAGGAGGCCGAGGCGGTCATCACCTCAGCAGAAGAAAAGAACGGCGAGCTCCTTCTTATGCTAGACAGGACGATATTCTTTCCGGGAGGCGGCGGGCAGAGCTGCGATCTTGGAACAATCGCAGGATTTTCGCTTGCAGATGTCTATGAGCACGATAAAAAGATATATCATAAGCTTGTTATTCCGCAAGATAGAGAAAAAGAAGCCGCCGAAATCTTGCGAGAGGGCGCTAGCGTTCATCTTGTTCTTGACTGGGCGCGGCGATTTGACAATATGCAGCGGCACTGCGGCGAGCATATTCTGACCGGCATCTTCTATAGGGAATGGGGCGGCATAAACCGCGGCTTTCACATGGGCGATGATTATATGACGATCGATATCGCCATGGAGGATGGGGCAGGCGCCGAGGAAGTCACCTGGGAGATGTGTCTGGAAGCCGAGCGTCTTGCAAACGAGGTGATAACAGCCGATATGCCGATGATCATCCGGCACTTTGATAGCTTCGAAGAGGCTGCCAGCCAGCCGATGCGAAAAAAGCTTACGATAAAAGAGGATATTACACTTGTGGGGATCGGTAGCGTGGAATATGACTGGGGCTGCGTCGCCTGCTGCGGCACTCATCCATCATCTACGGCCCAGGTGGGACTTATCAAAATCTATAAGTTAGAAGCTAACAAGGGAATGTATCGAATCTATTTTGAGGCGGGCCGGCGAGCCTTTGACAAGTACCAGCAGCAGTTTGAGGTTCTAAGCACCCTTTGCAATTCTCTGAGCGCAGGAGAGGCGGATGTGCTCGAAAAATTCCGCAAAAATCGGGAAAAGGATAAGGAGATAAGGGCGAGCCTCCATTTCCTGAAAAAAGAAATAATCGCGCGAGAGGCATCTTCCATAATCGAGGATTTGAAAGCTATGGACTCCCCAAGATCCTCCCGCAATTCCGATAAGATCCCATCGCAGAAGCAGAAGCAGGAGCGGGAACGCGAGCATGACTGCGAGCATGAGCCCGAGCAGAAGAAGCCGCCGCAGCGCAGATACAGCCTGCTTTCACTCGATGACCTCGTTTCTCTCAGCAGAGAGATAAGCCCGGAGGTTCACAAAATTTATTTCCTCGTTCATGAGCCTACATGCACGGTTCTCCTCGTCTCCGGCGGAAATACGGACTGCGGCAAGCTCGTAAAAGAAAATGCTTCTATATATAATGGCAAGGGCGGCGGAAACAAAACCATGGCGCGAGCGATTTTCCCAAAGAACGAATATGTTGATGTCTTTATAGACTTGATCGAAAAGCACCTGAGATAGGTGCTTTTTCTTTGGGTTCGGCATTTGTCGCCATCTATCGCAATTTGTCGCCATTTATCGACATTTTTCGCAATTTGTCGCGGCGATTTGCCTTAAGCCGTCAGCGGCATGCAAGATCATCTTGCGGTATTTTGTTCCGGTTCACTAATTGATGAGGCATTTTATAAACTTTTTGTGTTTTTCTTAAATTTTCTGAAAATTTACTATTGACAAAGATATAATTCAGCGTTATTATAGGTGCATCAACAGAGTTGTTTGAAAGATATATTAAATTCACATGGGAGGAAACGAAATGTTCTTTAAGTTTTATGCTTACTATTATTACTTTACAGGCGACAAATGAATATGTGGGCGAAGACTTATGAATTAAATATATTTTTTAGGTCCGCTTGTGGTTTGTCCTCGTTAGGAGGGCGCCTGTCAAGGGGATTTTTTTTACAGACAATCGAAAACAAAAGAAACGAATTTTCAAAATCAGGAGGAAAAGAAAATGAACATCTCAAAGAAATCAATCGGAATCAAATCCAAGAAGAGCCTTGCGCTGATGCTTTGCCTGGCACTGGTACTCTGTCTCGCAGCCTGCGGCAGCGGAAGCGAGGGCGAAAGCAGCAGCGATGTCGAAAAGCTAAAAATCGGCATTATCAAGTTCGGTGAGTTTACGGCACTGACAAATGCAACTCAAGGCTTTATCGATGGGCTCGCAGAAGCCGGATATGTTGACGGGCAGAACATCACGATCCACGAGCTCTCGGCAGCAGCAGAAACGGGCAACTGCCCTACCATTGCCGATACACTCATCAACGAAGAATCGGATCTCATCCTTGCGGTTGCAACTCCTGCAGCATCGGCAGTCAAGGAAAAGACCACCACGATTCCGGTACTTTTTACGGCGGTTACAGACCCTGCGGCTTCCGGCCTTGTTGAGTCAAACGAAGCTCCCGGCGCAAACCTGACAGGTACCTCCGACATGAACCCGGTAGCTCAGCAGATCGCGCTCGGAAAGCAGCTTATTCCAAACGCAAAGAAAGTAGCCATCATGTATTGCTCAAGCGAATCAAACTCAAAGATTCAGGCAGACCTTGCGGCAGCTGCAATCGAAGATGAGGGCATGACTTCGGTAGTAAAGACGATCTCTGCCATCGACGAAGCAAAATCGGCAATCGAATCCCTCAAGGGTCAGGTTGACTTCATCTATATCCCGACCGACAACACTCTTGCAGACGGCATGACCAGCGTATCCATGGCGGCGGGCGAATGCGGACTTCCTACGATCGTAGGCGAATCCGGAATGGTCGGAAATGGCGCTCTTGCAACCTTCGGCATCAACTACTACGAGCTCGGCAAGACCACCGCTGCCATGGCAGTAAAGATCCTTAGGGGCGAAGCTACACCATCTGACCTTCCTGTAGAATATCAGACATCAGAAGACATCCTCCAGATCGCAGTAAATACAGAGACTGCAAAGACACTGGGAATCACGATCCCGGATGATATTTTGGAAAGTGCAACTATTTTCCCGGAAAACTAAGAGCAAGGGGTAAAAAATGATTTCAACAGCAACTATTTTGAGCGGTATTTCCCAGGGGCTTCTCTGGGCGATACTCACGCTCGGTGTATATCTTACATTCAGAATTCTTGACATCGCAGACCTTACCGTAGAGGGAACCTTCCCTCTCGGCGCTGCGGTCACGGTGGTTCTTATAAACGCAGGGATGGCTCCCGGTCTTGCAATCCTCTGCGCAATGCTTGCCGGAGCTCTTGCGGGATTTGTCACCGGAGTGCTTCACACGGTATTTCAGATTCCGGCGATACTTTCAGGAATCCTGACAATGATCGCGCTTTACTCGGTAAATATCAGGATAATGAGCGACAAGGCGACCGTGGCTCTTGAGCAGCCATCCATAAAGACATGGCTCCTCTCACTCCTTCCGGAAAATACGGCAAGCAGCACCGTTTCGATCATCCTGGGATGCACGGTGTGCCTTATAATCGTAGGGATTCTTTACTATTTCTTCGGTACAGAAATCGGCTGCGCGGTAAGAGCAACCGGCAGCAACCAGAACATGGCCCGCTCCCTCGGCGTGAGGACTGACCGCATAATCACTCTGGGCCTTATGATTTCAAACGGCCTTGTGGCGCTCTCGGGCAGCCTCATCGCCCAGCTCGACTACGGCTCGGCGCTCGTGACCATGGGCCAGGGCACCATCGTAATCGGCCTTGCATCTGTAATCATCGGCGAGGTGATTTTTATCAGAAAGGACATGAACTTTGCCCTCAAACTCCTTGCTGTGATCGCAGGTGCTGTGATATACAGAACGGTTATCGCCTGCGCGCTAACATTCAGCTTCCTGAAGGCGACGGATCTTAAGATAATCACCGCCATCGTGGTAGCCGCAGCGCTCGCTCTTCCTGTTCTTCAGCAAAAATCTGCCGAGGCGAAGCTTCGCAGAAAAAACAGGAGGTACGAAAATGCTTAAAATGGTCGGAATTGAAAAATCATTCAATATAGGAACAATCAACGAGAAGAAGATATTCAGCGATCTTAATCTTACCATTAGCGACGGCGATTTCGTTACGGTAATCGGCGGAAACGGCGCCGGAAAATCCACCATGCTAAACCTCATAGCAGGCGTGCACAAGGCGGACGGCGGCAGGATATTTCTCGATGATGAGGACTTGACATATCAGAGCGAGACGCAGCGCGCAAAATATATCGGCAGAGTCTTTCAGGACCCGATGATGGGGACCGCGCCATCCATGATGATAGAAGAAAATCTCGCCATGGCATATAGAAGAACAAAGCGTAGAACATTGGTATGGGGGATCTCTCAGAAAGAACGGGATATGTACAGAGAGTCCCTATCGCAGCTTGGGCTTGGGCTTGAGGACAGGATGAAGACGAGGGTAGGCCTTCTTTCCGGCGGCCAGCGGCAGGCAGTAACGCTGCTGATGGCGACCTTGCAAAAGCCTCGCCTGCTCCTTTTGGACGAACATACCGCAGCTCTTGACCCTGCAACCTCCGCAAAGGTGCTTTCGCTCAGCGACAAAATCATCGGCGATCATAATCTCACCGCCCTCATGGTAACTCACAATATGCAAGATGCCATAACCTACGGAAACAGGCTGATCATGATGGATAAGGGCAAGGTGATTTTGGATATCTCCGGGGAGGAAAAGAAGCAGCTTACGATCGAGGACCTCCTTCACAAGTTCGAAGAAATAAGCGGATCGAAGTTCGCAAGCGACAGCGTAATCCTCGGATAGCATGTCAGGCGCCAGCCAAGAAAAATAATCGATATTGATATAGTAATTAAATAGCAAAGAAATAATTCCTAAAAAAATCTAAATAAAATGCAGAGCGCCGCCCACTACCCACGCGAGAGGCTCTGCATTTTTTTGTCATCTTCTGTGATTTCGCGATTTTGCAATTTTCCGGGTTTGCGGCTTCGAGTTCTTCCGGATTTGATTTTTTCGGCTATTTCATGTCTCTTAGGAATACCTCATAGCCGCGCTTGGTTTCGTAAACATCGGCCTTGCTGGTGATTTCCCATGGAGCGTGCATGTTGAGTACCGCAACGCCGCAGTCGATTACATCCATGCCGTAGAGGGCGAGGATATATGCGATGGTGCCGCCGCCGCCGACATCGACCTTTCCGAGCTCGGCCAGCTGAAATTTCACTCCGGCATCGTCCATGATGCGGCGGATCTTTGCGATATATTCTGCGTTGGCATCGTTAGAGCCTGATTTTCCTCTGGCTCCGGTGAACTTGTTAAATACCATTCCGCAGCCTGCCATGGAAGAATTTCTCTTCTCGTATGCCTCAGCATATAGCGGGTCATAAGCCGCATTTACATCCGATGAGAGCATCTTCGAGTTTGCCAGCGTTCTTCTCAGCGCAAGGTCGCTATATGCTCCCATGCGATCCAAAAGCTCCGCAACGGTATTTTCGAAGAACTTTGATTCCATGCCCGTCGCGCCGACGCTTCCGATTTCTTCTTTGTCAACCAGGATGCAGCAAGCGGTTCTTTCCACATCCTGAACGCCCAGAATCGCCTTTAGGGAGGTGAAGGCGCATACCCTGTCGTCCTGTCCGTAGGACATGATCATGCTGCGGTCAAGGCCCGTTTCTCTTGCCTTTCCGGCCGGTACGATCTCAAGCTCTGCAGAGAGAAAGTCCTCTTCATCCATTCCGTATTTTTCTTTGAGGAGCGCGAGGATCCTTGCCTTTACGGCTTCCTTGCTCTTGGCATTTTTGTCACTACCCTCGTCCTTGCCCTTGGCCTCGTCCCCCGCTGTAGCAAGCGGCTTTGAGCCGATTAGAACGTCCAGCTTTTCGCCTTCGATTACCTTTGCCGCTTCCTTTTTCATCTGGTCTGCCGCAAGATGCGGGAGAAGATCCGTAACACTTACCACAGGATCATTTTCGTCCTCGCCGATTACGACCTCGATAACTTCGCCGTCCTTTTTCGCCACCACGCCGTGGATAGCAAGCGGAAGCGCAACCCATTGATATTTCTTGACTCCGCCGTAGTAGTGAGTGTCAAGATATGCAAAGCCCGATTCCTCGTAGAGCGGATTTTGTTTTGCATCCAGGCGCGGCGAGTCGATATGCGCGCCGAGGATGTTCATGCCTTCCTCGATAGGCTTCTTTCCGATCACGAAGAGGACTACCGCCTTTGCCATATTCACGGCATAAACCTTGTCGCCGGCTTTTAGGCTCTCACCCTTTGCGATCACATCTTCGAGGTTTCTGTAGCCTGCCTCTTCCGCCATTTTAACGGTCAGCTTGGCACATTCTCTCTCCGTCTTTCCTCTGCTCAGAAAGTCCATATATTCTGCGTTCAGAGCCTCAAGCTCTGCAAGCTGCTCCTTGTTATATTCTGTCCATGCATTTATTTTTTCCATATATTCCTCCTTTAGCGTTTGCTAGCCCTGCTGCACCCGCTTTTCTTTTTTCCTACGAAATTGTTCTGTAACAAATATTCGACCAATCAGTATAATAATATTTTCCGCTGATATACTTATATCCGCGAACCTTGTAATAATAGGTATTGCCCTTCGAAAGAGAGGAGCTGTTGGTAAAGGTCTGGTTGCTCGTGGTATAGATCTTGCTGTAGCCGCTATTCTTCTTCTTGGATTTGTAGATTTGATATTTGAGTCCATCTACATCCTGCGAAAGGCTCCAGCTAAGCTTTATCTTCCTCGCCGTGCCGCTCTTTATGAGCTTTGAGGAGGCTTTGATCGAAAGTGTCTTTACAGCGATAATATCGCTCTGGGTATTAACCTTCTCCTGCAATGCTGCCATATCCCGGCTGTAATTTTTCATCCTCTCTTCGACGCCGGCTTCTATCTGGGCATCGATTTGGCTCTGTCTTGCGAGCTTGATATAGTCGATTCTGCCCGCCTGCTTCTGATAATTCTCGCCGATTTCGCCCTTCAAATTGGTATTTATATATTCGTAGAGAGCCTCATTATCGAGCATGATGCTATTCGATTTTTCGCTTGCTTCGCCGAACATCGTATATCCTGTTTCGCCGGTCAGGAATCCTTCTGTTGCCGCTACCGTGTAGTCGCTCATAAGGTCAAGCTCCTTGCCGCCGACCATCACATTAGTGACGCGATATTCCTTGCTGACGCCCGTGAACTTTCCATTTGCGTCGACCTTTACGGTCGATTTTACCGTCTCCTGAACGTCAAAGGTTATGCCGGATACCTGAAGAAATCCCTCGTTGTTAGAAGGAGAAAGCCTTGCAGACATCTCTAGGGCATCGAGGATGTCGCCGCCCGATACGGTGAATTTGCTGATTTTGTTTCCCTCCGGCAAAACTCTCAGAATATCACTATATCTCACATCGCCCTGCGGGATTTCGCCCTGAATCTCCCAGGCCTCCACAAATCCGATATCTGCATCGCAGCTCGCCCGATATGCGTCCGCGCAAAGATCTCCAAGGTTTGTTTCTGACTTTCCGACGAGTCTGACTCCGTTCGAGTCCGCACAAAAAAGCCTTGCCTGCGAGGTTGCAAATACCGTTGCAAGCTCCACACCGTATTTGTTCTCAAGGCTTACGCTTGCATCGCTCGTAGCTAAAGCTTCTGTATATTTGCTATCTCCCCCATCTTCCGCCGCATAAGCCGAAATCCCCATCATCCCGGCAATAAGCGTCAGCGAAAGCAAAATAGAAATAATCGCTTTCCTCTTTTTCATTTCCCCTGTCTCCTTGTTTTGAATATACTAAATGTTCTTTGCAATCGCAGCTCCGATGCGCGCGTTGTTAAGCACAAGCTTGATATTCGCCTCGAGGCTGTCTCCCCCTGTCAAATCCTTTACCTTGCCAAGCAGGAATGGCGTTATTCTCTTGCCCTTTACACCCTGCTCTTCGCATTCCTCTAGCGCTTCCTTTATCACGCCGTCCATCTTCTCATAAGGGATCTCGTCTCCCTCCGGCACAGGACATGCGATCAGCATTCCGCCTCTAAGCCCGAGCTCCTGCTTTGCACGGATGAGGCTTGCGATCTCTGCCGGATCATCCAGCCTGCATTCTGCCTCAAATCCGCTGCGCCTGCTATAAAATGCCGGAAACTGGTCTGCGCCATATGTTATAACGGGAACTCCCGCCGTCTCCAGATATTCGAGCGTAGCTCCGATATCAAGAATCGACTTTACGCCGGCGCAAACGACCGAAACATTGGTCATCTTTAGTTCCTCGAGGTCAGCCGAGATGTCGAAGCTCTCGCCTGCGCCTCTGTGCACGCCGCCGATTCCGCCGGTAACAAAGAGCTTAATCCCTGCCATATTCGCCGCAATCATCGTTGCCGCAACGGTCGTTGCGCCATCGAGCTTCTTTGCGATGGTAAGCGGAAAGTCTCTGCGGCTTACCTTCAGAACCCCCTTCGCCGTTCCCAAATATTCGATTTCTTCCGGTGTGAGGCCTACCTTGATTCTGCCGCCGATTATCGCAATCGTAGCCGGCATAACGCCTGCATCTCTTATGACCTTCTCCACATCAAGCGCCGTCTTGACGTTGCGCGGATAAGGCATTCCGTGAGAAATGATGGTCGACTCCAGTGCCACCACCGGAGTTCCTGCCTTGAGTGCCTCTGCTACCTCCGGTTTGATATCCAAAAAACTGCTATACATTGTTATTTGCCCTCCTTTTGATTTCTTCAATGCTTAGTTTGTCATTTACTGCTTTTTCGCTCTCCATGGCAATCAGCGATGCTGCCATGCCAAGCGATGCAACCTCCTCGATCGGAAGGCCTCTTGCCATTCCGTAGAGTATCATCGCCGAGAACGCATCTCCTGCGCCTGTCGCGCTTTCTATTTTAATACAATCGGGCGGTTTTATAAAGCCCTCTTTTTCGCTGCTGCGAAAATATACGCCCCGGCTCCCCCTCGTGATATAGACATTTTTTATGCCCTTTTCGAGGAAAATTCTCGCCGCGGTCCTTATATCTTCGTCATCCCTTATCTTCATATCAAGGAGCACCTCTGCCTCTATCAAATTCGGTTTGATGCTATGGAAGCGGCCTATATGCGCCTTCGCACGCTCCGCCTTGTTTGCCGATACCGGATCGTAAAAAAGCGATTTTGCTGCAAATATCTCCGTCGCCTCTCGCAGCAAATCCTCGTTGAGGTTGCCGTCCAGTGCAACAGCCTTTGCCTCCGGAAATTTCGCGCAGGCTGCCGCAAGATCCGAGGTCCCTAGCTCGTTTATTATCTCCATGTCGCAAAGCGCAAGCTGCATATCACGCTCAGGTCCCAGAATCGACATGTATATCGCCGAATGCTTGCCGGGGATTTCTCTTATCAAGCTCGTATCCAGTCCCAGCCTTGCAAGCTGCGCCTTTGCGCCTCTTCCAAGCTCATCCGAGCCGATAGCAGAAAGCATTGCACAGTCCATGCCGATCCTTGCGACATTTTCTGCGATGTTCCTGCCGACCCCGCCGCATGAAACTTTGACCGTCCCGGGGTTTGAGTCGCACTCCGTCAGCTCCCTGTATGGAACTCCCTCGATGTCGATATTGATGCCGCCTACTATTATTATCTCTGCCATTTTGCCTCCCTGTCTAGTCCACAAAAACGCTTCCGCCTATGAATTCACGCAATATCGAGTTATTGGCTATGGTCGAGTCGTCCTCAACCGTCCTGAAAAATCGCAAAAAGTTCAGCATCCTGTGAGCGTCGGCATATTCGGGCTCATCACGCGTGATTTCGTCAAGCAGCGGCTTTGCGTATTTCTTGAGTACCGAAATTTCGTAAAGATGTACCGAGTTGAAGACCACATCCGCCTCTCCTGAGAACGGGAAGATGTTCTTATCCTCTCCGGCCCTCACCTTCGGCCAGGTGTCGATGGTATTTTGGGCGCTGTAGCCCCTGTATCTATAGTCGCGCACCATCCGCCTGAGCATCCTGTGGTCGGTTGTTACGATCCTGTTGTGATTGTCGATATTCAGCTGAATCAGCGGGCTTATATAAATCTTGAACTTTTCTTCCGGTGGTATTTTCGGCGTAAGCTCACCATTCAGCGCGTGGATTCCTTCGATCACGATCGGCTGGTTTGCGAGTATAGATGTCTTTCTCGTGCCGAATTTCTTGTGGCCTGTCAGAAAGTCAAATACCGGAAGGTCTACTTCTTTTCCCGCCAAAAGGTCGTTCATATTGTCATTGAAAAGCTCGATATCTACCGCATTCAAATTCTCGTAGTCTCTCTCTCCGAATTCGTCTATCGGCGTCTTTTCACGCTCCACGAAGTAGTCATCCGTCCCCAGATAGAGCGGCTTTAGCCCGTGTACCCGAAGCTGGATGCACAGCCTCCTTGCGAAGGTCGTTTTGCCGGAGGATGAGGGGCCTGCGATGAGGATGATCCTCTTTTTTTGTTTTGTTATCATATCCGCGATTTCAACGATCTTGCGTTCGTGCAGCGCCTCGGAAATCTGGATGAGCTCCTTGATCTTTCCCTCGTCGATTCTGCGATTGAGGTCAGAGACATAGCTGATTTCCATGAGCTTGCCCCAGCGTTTCTCCTCCCCGAATGTCTTATAAAGCGCCTTTTCGTCCACATAAGGCGGGATTTCGTTCGGTTTGGAAGGATGCGGGAAGCGTAGCAGCACGCCGCGCCTGTATTTCATCAGCTCAAAATGCTCGATATAGCCCGTGGAAGGCGTCATGAGGCTATAGAAGAAGTCCATATAGCCGTCCAGTTTGTAGAACGGGATTTTCTTCATGTACGGATTTTCCTCCAGCAGGGCGATCTTGCCGGCTCTGCCGCTTGTTACAAAAAACTCTGCTGCCTCTTCTTTGGTGAGCTTTAGCCTCTCGATCGGAAGATCCTCTGCTACGATTTCCTTCATTCTCTTTTGGATCTCTTTTACCTGTTTGGCCGTAACCGGCTGCTTGGACTTGATCTCGGTATATAGCCCCTTGTTGAGCGAATTTTGGATGTCGACCTCGCAGCCCATTATGTCCTGAACCGCCTTTAGATAGATCAGGCTCAGGCTGCTTTGGTATATGAGATTTGCCACCTGAGTTCTCATGTCGAGAAATTCGACATTGCAATCGCGATAGAGTTTGTATGCCAGCGTCACAAGCTTGTTGTTGACCTTGGCTGCAAGAACCCTATATGCAAGCTCATCTTTATATTCTGCGCAAAGCTCCTCCAGGGTCGTCCCCTTTTCTACTGTTATCTCTTCAAACTGCCCCCTGTAATCCTTTTTCAACTTAATTTTCATAATTCCCCCTGAATTTCAAGTTTATAAGTCTAAGATTTTTACATATACATGGGTATTTTACCACAATTATATGAGAAAAAAAATACCTTCACCCAAATTACAACAAAATACCGCCCTGCCCGGCGGTATTTTGCGAAGGTTTTGGTATTAACTTAATATAAATTTGCGTCTGCCTCGTGTTAGCTTTCTTTAGCTTTGTGCTAGCTTTTCATTAGCTGCATGCTTCTGTTTCGTGTTAGCTTTTCATTAGCATTTCGTCAGCCTTGTGTTAGCTGCATGCTTCTATCCCGCATGAGCAGCCCGTATCTTCTGCTTCCTCCTCATCCTCTGACAGATTCTCAAGATCTGACGCATAATACTTCGTCAGAATCTGCAGCGTTTTGAGGACCTCGCTTTTGCGCATGGTCAGGCCCTTGCTCATTCGCTCGTGATCCGGATCCCACTCCCGGATATCCAGCTTCGGGCTGCCGCCTCGCCACGACACAATGTTGATTTCCTTCGTCCAGCCTGTTTGGTTTCTTGCGATAACACCCAGATGGCGCAGGATTTCGAACTTGAATTCATCGTCTTTTTCTTTCATAGTCTTTGGCATTTGTATCTCCTTTCCACAAAACTCCTTTTGTGGCCATATATTACCATAACCAAATGACTATGTCAATAGTTTACTGAAATTTTTTTCTAGTTTTTCAGAATTTTTTTACAAGATTTTGTCAAAGCGCGCCATGTGCCTCTACTATTTCTGAACTTTGTCGAGACAGGCTTTTATTCTCCGCGGCAGCATTCTGCACTTCTCTTCTGATACCGACGCTACGGAAACTCGCACGCCCTTCGCAAGCGGTACTAGGAAAATCCCCTCTTTCTCAAGCTCTGCCGAAAGCGCGTCCGGGTCCTCGCACGGAACCGATGCGAAGAATCCTGCATCGAAGGGCACCATCTCAAGCCCTGCCTCCGCCGCAGCCTTCTCGAATGCCTTGCCGCGCCTGATGAGCATGTCTCTAAAGCCCTTTCGCTCCTCGTCTACCTTCGCCTTTAGTGCAGGATCTGCATATATCTTTGAAAGTATCACCTGCGGCGCTCTCGCACAGTTCGACCAGGAATTTCTCGAAGAAAACTCGCATACACGCCTGAACTCATCGGCGGTTTCTGCAGACGGTGCGAGGCAGATCATCGCGCCGCTCCTCATTCCGTAGAGCGTATAGGCCTTCGAGAGGCTGTGCGCGATTACGATCATCACATTTTCGGGCGCCTGCTCTATAATCGGCATGAAGCTCCTATATTTTTCTTCGTCTCCTGCGAAGTCGATATATGCAATGTCCGCAAGCAGCGTGATCTTCTTGTCCTTTGGCAGGCTCGCAAAGAAATCGATCACCTTCTGCCATTCCTCATCCGATAGCGCATATCCTGTCGGATTATGTGCAGGCGTATTGATAATTGTCACAAGGCGATCCTGTTTCTGAAGAATTTCTCTCGCATTCTTTGCGAAGCTTTCGATATTGAACTTTCCGTAGGTATCGAATAGCTCGAATGTTCTCACAGATCTTCCGATTTCCTGCGCTATGGTATTATACGGCGCCCAGTACCAGTCCGCTATCAGCACCTCATCTGCCGGCTCTGAAAAATTCGAAATCGTATTTCTGATCGCGCCCGTTCCTCCCGGCGTTGCGACGGCCTCTGCGAATCTCTTCGGTACGAAGCTGCCGAAAGCATCTTTCTTGATCGCCTCTCGAAATTCCGCTGTACCCGCGATCGGCGCATATTCTGCGAATTCTTCCGGCTTCAGATTCCGGAATACCTCCGTTACCGACGACAAAACGATGAGATTGCCTTCATCATCAAGGAGTGCGCCTATGGTGGCATTACAAACCTTATCCTTTCCGTCCGTTTCGATTCTCTTCTTCGCTCGGTTGCTTATACCGAAAATTTTATCCTCCCTGGGGATGTTCCTGCCGTTTGCGGCCGCGAATAATAGCTCACCCATGGTCTTCCTCCTTTTTAATATAATAATATCTAAGTATATTACATTTTTTGAGGTTTTACAAGAAGTCTTTCGAGCAAAATTAGTTTTTTTTATAAATAATCGCCTGTTATGGCGGTGAAAATTATGTTCCGAGCACAAAATGCGGATAGTTTGAAATTTCCGATTGAAATTTTGTCCGCGCCGTTGTATAATTATCATGATATGCGGTGGCGACACCCACAAGGCATGCGGGCCATGCAGGCCATGCGACCCATGCGGGCCATGCGGACATAGTTCATTGGTAGAATATCAGCTTCCCAAGCTGAGGAGGCGGGTTCGATTCCCGTTGTCCGCTCCATAAGAGAAGACCCCCGAGGCAGCAGCCTCGGGGGTCTTCTTTCGCATAATTTTTTTCCTATGACTCTATTCTACTGATATTACTCTAGAGCACTTTATCGCTTTTTTCCTTTTTGTATGCTTTTGCTTTCCCGGTTTTCCGGTCGCGGGCCTCTAGTGGTTGGTTTCCAAAAGTCCGTAGTCCTCGTCGTTTCTCTTGTAGACAACATTTACGGTACTTGTTTCTGCATCGAGGAAAACGAAGAAGCTATGCTGGAGCATTTCCATCTGCATGATCGCCTCCTCAGTTGTCATCGGCGACAGCTCAAACTTCTTGGTCTTTACAAGTTCGCCGTCGTCAGCAGCTTCCATCTCCGGCAGCATCTCGAATCTTACGGATTCTTTGGATTTGTTGCGCTTCATGAGCTTGCCCTTGTACTTGGTAAGCTGTTTGAGAAGCTTGTCTGCTACTATATCTATACAATCGAAAACGTCCTGTGATACATCCTCTGCTCTGAAAATCGTGCCCTTGGTTACGATGGTCGCTTCCATCTTGACCTTGGACTTTTCAGGGTGAATAATCACCTTTGCCTGAATGTCGTCAGCAAAGTACTTACCCAGCTTTTCGAATTTCTTGTCGATAGCGTCCTGAATTTTTTCGCTGATTGCAATGTTCTTTCCTGTTACGATAATCTTCATATTGGTGACCTCCTCTCGTCTGCGCTTTTTGTGCTTGCGAAAAAACGAAAATCCGTATTTCTGTCACTTGGCGCAAACTCTTGTGTTTTGTACCTTAATTATACCACATATTGTATGGAGCTTACCAGTACTTTTTCTAAAATCGTGTGAATATTTTGTCAAAACCTTGTGTCGCCGGAGGATTTCGCAAATAAAACCTGAAAAAACCGCCTGCCTGACCTGGTCTTTGCCCCCACACTTGCCTTTATCCGATTTTCGGAGGACTTACTTCTAAGGTACGCCATGATCACCGCCCGACTCCTGCGTGACGGCTTACGTGGATCCTTTTGCCCGCACCTGGCTTGGATTTTCAACCACAGACGCAAGCGGTTCATTTCATTTTAGCCCAAGGCGCGTGAATTTGCAAGTTTTTTGTGAGTATTTGCGGCGAGTGTCAAACATCGTGTCAAACATCGGCATACACCGTCAGCTAATGTGCCTTGCATTTGCGGCTTGGTGAGGATATAATGGTAAAACAACACCTACTTTAAGAGAAAACTTGATTGGGAGGAATTTCCATGGAAAATATAAAAATCAGAAAAGCCAAGATAAGCGACGGGGCGGCGCTCCTTGCCATTTACGCCCCTTATGTAAGAGAAACCGCTATTTCCTTTGAATATGAGGTCCCAACTCTTGCGGAATTTACCCGGCGTATGGAAAGCGTTACGAAAAGATACCCTTACCTTGTGGCAGAGCTTGCAGAAAGGCCTGTGGGTTATGCCTACGCCGGGCAGTTCAATGAGCGGCAGGCCTACGCATGGGATGTTGAAGTTACGATATATGTGGAACGCGGGCTCAGAAAAAGCGGCATCGGCAGGCTCCTATACGAGAATTTAGAAAGCGCTCTTGCCGCCCAAGGTTTTTTGAATGTCAACGCCTGTATCGCCTTTCCTCCATGCGGCGAGGATGATGAGTTTCTGACAAAAAACAGCGTCGGATTTCACGAGCATATGGGCTATCGAATGGTAGGAAAATTTACGCAGTGCGGCTACAAATTCAACCGTTGGTACGATATGGTCTGGATGGAAAAGCACATCGGCGATCATGTGCAGAATCAGCCGCCGGTTCTATCTCCCGCCGAGTTAGCCCAGTTATATGAGTTATAGTCGAAGGCGCCCTCAGTAGGTCTGCTTGCACTTGCTAGGACAAGGGCGTGGACTTCTTTTGCCCCGGCTTCTTTCAGGACGCGCGCGCAGCCTGCCATCGTGGCCCCGGTTGTATATATGTCGTCAATGAGCAAAATCCTCTTGTCACGGAGAAGTTTCGCCTTGCTCCTGTTTATGGCAAAGGCTCCGCAGAGTTCTTCCGCCCGTTCCCTGGGTGAAAGGCTCCGCAGAGCCTCTGTATCCCTGACACGGCGAAGCAGATCCTTCTCGCAGCGCATTCCGGTTTCTACGCAAAAATATTTTGCAATCTTTTCTGCCTGGTTAAAGCCTCGTTTCTTGAGTTTTGCGGTGCTTAGAGGAACGCAAGAGGCAAAATCGCAGGAAAGAACCTCCGCCGCCTTGGGATCGCCGCAAATCCTGTCTATCGCAATCCTTGCCAGCGTCCTTGCGACATAGCCATGGTCGTTATATTTCAGCTCGAAAATCAGCCTCCTTGCGTAAAGCCCGTACCCGAAACAGCTTCTTATGGAGTCGAGGCCTTGGGAGCTTTGAAAAGACCCCGTTTGCTCAGCCGGATCAATTTTGATATTCCCCCATTCGATATGCCCAGTGCAGTGGTCGCAGAGGCAGTAGCTTCTCGTGCTGTCTATAAAGTTCCCGCATATGGCGCAGTACAGGCCTTGCGGATAGACAAAATCAAGCAGCTTTTCCGCTGATTTCCTCAAAAAATCTCTCATCTCATCCCCACGCTTTCATATTCCATCATCACATCCCTACATTTTCATATTCTATCATTACTATCCTAAATCAGATCGTACATGCCGGTGATTCGCGCCCGTAGTCCGGAGTTTCTGCGCTTGCTTTGGTTGTTATCTGTCATAGCATTTATGTACTTCTGGCTTCCTACAATTATGACTTCTTCCTTGGCTCTTGTGACCGCCGTATATAGCAGGCTCCTGGTCGCAAGAACCGGAGCAAACCAGCTCATAGGCATGATCACAACCGGAAACTCGCTGCCCTGGCTCTTGTGAACTGTAATAGCATAGGCAAGTTCTATTTCGTCTAGCTGGACATATTGATATTCCACCCAGCGGCACTCGTCATATACCACGGTTACGGTTTTCATTTCGCCGTCGCAGGCCGCCACAATGCCGATTTCACCGTTAAATACTCCCTTGTGCAGATTGCCGGTGCCTGGCGAGCCGCCCCGGGTCTTATCCCAAGCGAGGCCTCGGTTCTTGTCCGCGCCCCGATCTCTTTCACCCGCCTGCGTGGCTCCTTCCCAAGCCTGTGCTCTTTCTCCTGCCTGCACGCCTTCCTCTCCTGCGAGCCGATATTCAATCCTATAATCGTTTTTATTTTGCATCACGCGGTCGCCTACCCGAAAAACAGTACTTCCGAATTTCAGCTCGCCCTTGCCATCTTCAGAGGGATTGAAAGCCTCCTGAAGATGCTGATTCAAATTCGCGCTGCCGATGATCCCTTTCTTCGTCGGGGTGATAACCTGCAGGCTCTCCCTTGGGATGAGACGTGCCGTTTCGATTATTCTTTGCAAAATTTCCTCGTGGCGATCCGCGCTTATGAGCCGAAAATCCTCGCAGAACTTCGGATAATCTCCGGCATTGATCCTGTGAGCGTTGAGCACAATGCCGCTCTGCTCGCTCTGCCTGTAGATATGAGCAAGCGCCGAGACTGAAAAATATTCGCTTTCGATGAGATCCGAAAGCACGCTGCCGGCTCCCACCGATGGAAGCTGGTCTGCGTCGCCCACGAGAATAAGCCTTGTTCCTGTTTTCAGGGCATTGCAAAGTGCCTCTGTCAAGAGCAAGTCAAGCATCGAAGCCTCGTCGATGATTATAACGTCCTGAGTAAGCGGCCTTTCGGCGTTTCTGCCAAAGGCCATATAACGGCTCTGCTCGTCATAGAAAAACTCAAGGAGCCTATGCACCGTGCAGGCAAAATGCCCGCTTGTCTGCATTACACGTTTTGCGGCTCTGCCCGTAGGCGCCGCCACCGCAACCTTTAGTCCGCTACCCTCTGCGATCGAAATCAGCGCCTTGATGATGGTGGTTTTTCCCGTGCCCGGGCCTCCGGTTATAATCGAGACTCCGCTCCGTAGCGCGCTTTTGACTGCTTCCCTTTGCTCATCCGAAAGTCTAATCGATGCCTCGCTTTCTGCCTTTGCAATCAGCGCGTCGATGTTTCCGCCGACGGGCTTAAGCCCCTCCCGTGGATTTTCCAGTGCCGCAAGCTTTCCCGCAACGCCGCATTCCGCCTTGTAATATCCATAAAAGTAAACGACCCTCGTGCCGTCCACATCCGCAAGCTGAAGCCTCCCGTCAAAGACCATGTCCTCCGTCACGTCGCTTACCAGTTCTCCGGCAACGTCAAGGTTTTTCGCAGCTTCTGCACACAAATCCTCGTACAAGGCGTAGGTATGCCCCTCGGAGGCGTATCTTTTCATTAGTATTGTCACCGCCGCTTCCACCCTGTATCTGTTTTCCGAACCGAAACCCAGCGATTTTGCGATGGCGTCAACCTTCTCAAATCCCATCCTGGGGAATTCCTCGAGCAGCCAGTAGGGATTATCCTCGATGAGCCCGATCGCCGCGTCCCCAGCCATGTCATAAATCTTGATTATATAATAATTCGTCAGCCCCAGTGAGCGCAAAAATAAGGTCACCTCAGGGGTGACCTCGCTTATCTTAGCCATGTTACTCCTCTGCTCCAGGCCGCGAGTTTGTTTCTCTTATACTTCTTCGCAAGCTTCAGAAGCTCCTCACGCGTATTTTGTTTCGGCTTTATGTGTGTGGACTCGGTGAGCATGACGAGCATCTTTTGGACATCGGTATCATCACAGATTCCTGCCTCGATCAAGTCGTTTGCATCTATAGCAAGGTCTTCTACGAAGATAACCTCGTGGTTTCTCTTGATCTCTTCCAGCATATAGATTTTGCTTCGGATCTTCGTCTCGGAGTCGTAGCCAAAGGCAATTCTCTGAGCCTTCTCCATGCTAAGAAGATATTCGTATCTTTGCATGCCCCTCTCGAAGATGAAGCGTTTGAGATCCTGCGGCCGCGCCGTGAAATAGAGCTTTGGCATATCATAGACCGCATCCACAAGATGCTGATGGGTTTCCTCGTCGAAACACAATTTTTCTATCGACGGCAGGGCGCGTTTCTTTCCGATTGCAGAATAGAAAAGTCCGAGCCTTCTCTCCGGGACCTGTTTCGTCTTTTCGATGCCCTCGCAGAGGGTCACAAGGTCCGATCTTTCCCTGCGCGTTAGCCTCTCAAATGCGGCATCACCGAGGATGATGCGGATGATTCCGGTGCTCATGAGCATATTGAGCCCCTTGCCTGCATGCTTTGCCGCCAGGATGTCGGTGAACTCGTCGCGAATCTTTTCCGGCTTTTGACCCTCGAGCAGGCGATAGTTTGCGCATATAGCCTCGTAGACTGTTTTGCTCAGGTCAAAGTCAAATTGCGCCGCATAGCGGATCGCCCTCATCATGCGGATAGGCTCCTTTCGGAATGACTCGTTCGCATCGCCAATCGTCTTTATGAGCGCCTTGCGGATATCCTCCCTGCCGCCAAACGGATCTGCGATGGTATTGCTTTCGGCATATGGATTCATTGCAATGGCGCTTATGGTAAAGTCTCTCCTTGCGAGGTCTTCCGTAGCATTATCTGTGAAGAGCTCTTCGCCTGCAGCCTCTTCACCTGCATTCTTCTTTCGGTAGGTGGAAATGTCTACGATATATCCCTCTTCTCCGATGACATTGCCCTCATCGCCTGTGACCTCCTCAAGAAGTTCCTCGCGAAGAACGCTGTACTTCCGGCTGAGAGCCTTAGCCTCCGGGAAAAGTCCGGCAAGCTTTTCGCATCCGGCATTCGTTATAACATCCCAGCTATAGGTATCCTGTCCCATCAAAGCATCCAGCACGCATTCTCCTGCAACATAGCTTTCGAATCCCGCATCGCCGAGGGTTTTCAATATTCTTGCGACTTCTTTCGGTACTTTTATCATTTCGCGCCTCCTTAGAATTTAGTTTTCTTTCAAATATTTTCTGCTGAGTCTGATGTCTCTGCAGATTCTGCTGATTTTGGCCTATATAATTTCCTGTTTTCGAGGGTTCTTACCTTGTCGCTGAACTCGCCCGGCTCCGTAGATGCAAGAGCTGCCTCCATGTCGAACATCCTCGCATCCAGAATATCCAGGTAATGCAGAACCTCCGCCTCCGGGAATAGCGGCTTCTTCGGGCTTCCAAATTCCGGTTCATAGTGATGGGAAAGTATCATGTGTTCCAGCATAATCGCCTTTTCCCGCGGAAATCCCAGCTCAAGAGTCATTCTGTCAACGGTCTTGACCCCTTGGATTATATGTCCCAGCAGCTGCCCCTCAAAGGAATATCCCGTTGCAATTCCGTCGGACTCTGCCATTATTTCATTAAGCTTTTCCATGTCATGCAAAATGACTCCCGTAACCACCAGATCCCGGTTTAGGTTCGTGTACACTTCGCAAACTCTCTCACCGGTCATGAGCATCCTTTTCATGTGGTAAAGAAGCCCTCCCAGCTGAGCGTGGTGGTTTTTTTGCGCCGCCGGATAGTACAGCAGTCTTTCACGGTTTTCCGTCAGAAATTTGAGGCTGATTGCCCTAAGGTCTTTGTCTTCTGTGGCTTCGGCACGGCTCATGATATAGTCGTACATCTTGTTTGGATCTTCCGGCGCAGCTTTTACAAAGTCCTGCATATCTATTTCGTCCTTTTCATTTGCGGGTCTGATTCGCATGATTCTCATCTGAAGCTGCCCCGCCCACTCGGTTATGAGCGCCTTTACCTTGACGATATCCTTTTCGGAAATTGCAAGAATCGACTCAATCTCCCTGTCGGTTATATCCCATTTTTTTGCATTTATCTCGCCGTATTTGTCACCCAAAACGATGTCCCAATACTGTTTGCCGTTGGAGCCTGTCTTGATGGCGGTAGATTTCACCATAAAAAAATCCGTGATCTCATTGTCTTTTTTTAAGTCTTTGGTATAAATTGTCTTCATTTATCTGCCTTCTTAGCTTCCTTTTCTCTTCTTCTCTTCTCTTTTTTTCTTCTATTTTCTGTTAATCGTTTAAGTACGTTGCAAGTGCCGTTGCAACGGTTTTGCCGGTTGCCTTCGATGTGAGGCTTGCTCTCATGTGCACGATCCTTCTTCCGAAAAATTCGATCTCTGCCTTCGAAACCAGGGTATCGCCCACCTCTGCCTTTCTGAGAAAATGCACCGTCATATCAACGGTAGGCGCCCAGCTGTCGCGAAAACAGATCGCCGCCACCCCCGCCGTATGGTCAAGCATTGCGCAGATCACTCCGCCGTGGAGAATCCCTGCGTAGTTCGCCTCCCAGTCAAGAACCGGAAACTCAATTGTGAGGCTCCGATCCTCGCCTTTGCACTCGATATATTTTCCGGAAAGCCTCGCATCGAACTCGTTCGGCTTTGCCTTTACGCTTTCGTCAACGCCTCTGAGCCTTGCAGCGAGCACTTCGTTATCGGTTGTAAAATCAGAAAAAGACATATTGCGTCCTCCATGTTCAGTAAATTTTAATGAGTTTTTCATCTTATGATTTACATTATATACCAAAACATTTTTTTATGCAATATGTCTTTTGCTTTATTTTATATTTATTTTCTATTTTGTTTTTTCCTGAATCAGCTCGTCTTCCCAAATATTAAGATTTTGCGGAAAAATTACTCCTGCGCGGGTTCGTACTCAAAGCAGTCCATGAATCTTATCTTGAATGCGTTCATGGCATGGAGCCTGTCGATCTTTTCCTTAATCTTGGGGTCGTCTATTTCTCCGGTGCGGATGTAGTGGTCGAGGACAGCGTAGGTAAAGCCGAGATTTTCTTCGTCCGTCTTCGGCTGAAGCCCGTCGATCGGCGTCTTGTCAACAAACATAGGCGGAAGAGCAAGCTGCCTTCCGATTGCCTTGACCTCTTGCACCGTAAGATGTGAAAGCGGGCTAAAATCTCCTGCGCCGTCTCCATATCTTGTGGCATATCCCACCCAGTCCTCCGATAGGTTGCAGGTGTTTGCCACGCGTCCGTTAAAGGACTGGGAAACCGCATAGGTCGCCGCCATCCTGAGGCGCGGCGGCAGGTTTGTCACCGTCTGGGTCTTTATGGCATCATCTCCTGCTGCCTTTTTTATCTGGGCAACAAGACCGTCGAAGCAGTCCTTTATATTTATCACAAAATGTTTTATTCCGAGGTGCTTAACTAACGCCTTGGAAACGTCGATATCCGCCTGCTCGCCCTTTGGAAGAAGCACGCCGATTACTCTGTCAGGCCCCAGCGCCTCTACGCACAGCGCCGCAACCACGGAGCTATCCTTGCCGCCGGAAATCGCCACGATGGCGTTGCAGCCCTTGCCATTTATCTCAAACCAATCTCTTATCCATTTTACTATATCATCTTTTACTTTTTTTGCGTCAAATGCCATGTCGCGCCTCCAAATATGAATTTTCTCGTGCAAATGCTATGCTATGCCTCCAAATATGGATTTATATGAATTTTCTCGTGCAAATGCACCGTTATTAACAAATGTACTGTCATTATATGTAGTGTACTCCAAATACCCCTTGGATTCAAGTATTTTTATTTCCCTGGCAGGCCTTCCCCCGCAAGCTAGGCTCTCCGCACAATCTAACCTTGTAATTTTCGTCTTGATTTGATATAATAAATAGGCTGGCGTCCGCAGTGGAACTAGTTTTCACAAACTTCGAGAATTATGTAACCTTTCGCGGCGCAACTTTGATTTATAGATGAAAGGAGAACCTTGAGGATGAGTGATACTTTTGTTCAAAACGAAAGTATTGAGGCAGTAATTCAACGTTACAAGGGCACGATTTACGGCGTGGCCTTATCATATACAAGTAACAAAGCAGATGCGGACGACATCTTCCAGGAAGTTTTCCTCATCTACTACAAGGTCAATCCGCAGTTTAACGACGAGGAGCATCGAAAGGCATGGCTGATCAGAACGACAATCAACTGCTCCCTGCGAGTCGTGCAAAGCACCTACCGCAAGCGCGTTATTCCGATGGATCAGAACGAGATGAATGAAGGCTCATTTCAATTTCGTACCAAGGAAGAAAATGCTGTTTACCTGGCGTTGCAGCAGCTTCCGGAGAAATACCGAACAGTTCTCCAGCTGTTTTATTTTGCGGATATGTCTGTCGAGGCGATCGGAGGCGCCCTCAATCTGAAGCCGGGCACCGTCAAGGTTCAGCTCATGAGAGGCCGCGAAATGATGAAAAATAAACTAAAGGAGGAAGATTATCATGGCTGACGAATTCTTTCGTAGCAACGATGATTTCGCATCGAGCGACATTATCTATAGCATGAGAGAACAGATGACCCCGTCTGATGAGGTCGTTATGTCTTTGCTTGCCAAGATTTCCGCATGCGGCGCTTCCTCAGAAGGTTTGGATAATATATCTAGTTTTGACAATGTCTCATCTCTCGCGCTGGAGGCTAGCTCCGAAGAGTCCTCGGGGGCAGGAATGACCGGAATGGTCGGGAAGGCCGGAAGGGTCAGAAAGCCGCTCACCCGCAGATCCCTTGTCGGTTTCACATCGGCAGCAGCAGCCTGCGTGATCATGCTCACCTCCGCATTTGCGGTAATGGGAACGGGAAACCCTACTGCGGTAGGCAAGCTCATCGACAAGATCGTGCCGGGAAACGTTATAACGACACCGAATAGCAACTCAGATTCAAATACTGATGGCCTAGCCTCCAGAGACGAAAGCCCGGCGGACACAAAGGATGCAGATGGTGCCGCAAAGACGGGCGGCGAAAACAAGGCAGAGGATGCTTCTGCAGAAACTACGGACGCAGTGGACAAGACAGAGGATGCTTCCGCAGGAGAAAATAATGCTCAGGTACAGGCGCAGGGCGCAGGTAGCTCGGTAGCCCCATCTCCTGCTCCATCCGATAGCTCAGTCTCAAACAGTGCAGGAGGGACCGGACAGAGCCAGGCAACATTCAGCAGAGAAATCCTGGCAGAAGAATCGGTTTCGCATATCGCAGTTTCCGGCTCGAATTATGTCGTAGACGAGACCTGCGCATCGCCTGTTACAACTTCCGAGATAGAGTCGATTTCGCTCGCGATCCCTGAGACCTCCACCACAAACGAAACCGTGGTAAAGGCTCATGTAAAGAAAATAAAAAATGTTTCTTCGAACCTCATGGTGGCCCTGGATGTAAGCGGCTTTAGCGGCACTTTGCTCTATACAAACCAAGCCTATATCCCGGGCACCTTGGGCGAGTTCATCCAAGACGCAGGGCTGGACGATGAGGCATCCTATTCGAAATATGTATATTGCAAGGGCGATAATATAGGATATAGCTCATATCACAAGTTCACCGTGGATGACATCAGAGAATATGCGGAGAACTACCTTTTCACAAACGAATCGGCGCCGCTTTCGGTACACGGCCCTTATGAGAGAGCAGATACTCATGTGACATTCAAGTCAAAGTCGAATCCTACTTGTTCGTCCATTGACTTCGGCGTAAGCGATAACGGATACCTATATGTAAAGATGACTTCCAAGTCCTTCACATTCTATATCGGATCCGATAACGCAGAGAAATTTATCTCCAGCATCACCGGAGATGACAATTAGAACGCAAAACCCTAGTATTTCTGAGGTTTACCTCACCTTAGAGATATCCTTGAACAATTCAAAAGAAAGAACCGGAAATTCCGGTTCTTTCTTTTTCTTTTATTCTATTTGCCCCGCCTGCCTGCCTGCAGACCGGCAGGTAGACTGGCAGGGCAGGCAGACCCCGGCCTTTCCCAGCTTTGCAATTTTACTTGGTTCTTACCGTGCGCTTCGACGAGTAGCTGCTATAGACATTATTCTTGTAGTTCGTCCGATATGCGCGGACTCTGTACTCGTATTTTACGCCGCGAGAGGCTTTCTTGTCGATATAGCTCGTGTTTTTTGTGGTGGCTATGCGCTTCCATGTGCTGCCTCCTAAGACCCTTCTATAAACCTTGTATCCCGTCGCCTTGCTCACCTTTTTCCACTGCAGCCTGTTTGCTCCGGCATAATATGCAGCGCAAGAAGAAATCGAAGGCTTGCCAAGCGGCGTTGTGATGGTCTTTGAGCTCGAAGCCTCGCTTTCGTATACGATGCCCCCTACGGTGCGCTTTGCAACTATCCTGTAATAGTACTTGATGCCGGCAGAAGCATATGCATCGTCAAAATATCTTTCATCAAGGTCGCTTGCGATCAGCTTCCAGGAGCCGCCCTTCGACTTGCGATAGATATCATATGCGTCCGCGTCCTTGACCTTTTCCCACTCGATGGCCGGCTGATCCGTCGGCCCGATCTTAAGGCTCGTGATGCTCGTAGCCTCCGTCGAATAGTAATGTTCCAGGTCGAAGAAGCTGACCTCATAGCCTATATTTTTCCCGTTATACGAAACATAGACGGAGAACCTGTCGCCCGGAAGTATATCGCCGATTCCGCTGGGCCTAAAGATTATGCAGCCCGCCTGGCCGTAATTTTGGTTATTTACATAGAAATCGTTTTTTGACGATACGGAGCTGAATGCCCATGTCTTGTAGTCGCGCAATCTGATCACCGATACCACTGCTGTTGCGGCATCTACCTCCTCGCCTACCGATATGCTCCATGCAGAGTTGCCTGCGAAAAAGGATGTGGGGGTGTTCTTTGCCGGCCAGCAAACCACCGTATTCTCGATTTCCGCGCGAGTCGTATTTCGCACATACATGGTGTTGCATGTGCCGCTGGTGCCGGTCACCGAGCCGAAGCCCGTCATAACCAGCGAAGGATTTAGTATCCACCGCCTGTGCCCGAGGGTAGCGAGATTCGCGCTATCGCTGTCATACATCCATCCATATAATATGGAAGATTTGAGACTATTGTTCTTCCACGAGGTCCTTTCGATATTCGAATCTGCCGAGCCCTGCACTCCCATCGCCGCCAGAGCCGCCCCCATTCCTTCCGGAACGGACGGGCTGTGAGATGCTTTTCCATTTATATAATTTATAAATGCCGCCGACTGCGCGAGCTGCCTGTACGGGTCGAAAAGATATACATCCGTTGAAAGTCCTGTGATGTATCTGATGAGCCGAACCGTGTTCAGCGCGCGGACTTCTTCGTCCTGCATGAGCTGGCCTGCGCTATAAGGTGCCGTAAAATCCGGCTTTTCTTCGTACGATATGCTATAGTCCTTCAGCATATTGCCGTTCTGATCAAAATATGTTTCCCCTGTCGGATGCTCCTGTGCAAATTCTACGATTTGCTTTTGCGTTGGAAGCTCCGTTCCGATGCTCATAGTCTGGCAGTATCCTGCCTCCGCGGCCGCCCCTGCCGCAAGCGTTATTGCAAGCGCAAGCGCAAGCATCACTTTCCTTTTCTTTTTCAAATCAATACCCTCCTGAAAAAATTTCAAATCCTCTTATAGTATATCATATTTTTTGCAAATTTCTATCACCTATTTCAATTTGGCTTTAAATTAGGGTCGATTTGACTTAATTTGGCTTAAATTCGGCTTAACTTTAGGTCCGATTCATACAAAATTCTTCTGTATTTCTAAAAGAACTTGAGCATTTTTTGTATTTCTAAAAGAACTTGAGCATTTTCTGTCAATATGTTAAAATAATCGTACGCTCTTTCGAAAATAGTTATTTTGCATAAACTTTTTTCATATTTTTTGTGAGCGAATAATAATTTAATGGACAGCATAAATTTCCACGGATAGGCTGTCAAAAGATTGGAGAAAAGAAAATGGAAAACGGTCTTCAAAAGAAATACGGCCTTCTCACGGCGATATGCATGGTTGTCGGCATCGTAATGGGATCCGGCGTATTCTTCAAGGCGCAGACGGTACTGCAAAAAACCGAAGGGAATATGGTTCTGGGCATACTCGCCTGGCTCATCGGCGGAGCCATCATGCTTTGCTGCATATGGGCCTTTTCTATTATGGCTACGAAGTACGAAAAGGTAAATGGCGTCGTTGACTATGCGGAGGCAACCGTCGGCCCGAAGTACGGCTACATGGTCGGCTGGTTTCTGACCTTCGCCTACTATCCGACGCTGACATCAGTTCTGGCGTGGCTTTCTGCAAGATATACTCTTGTATTCCTGACATCGGCATTTCCTGATACATTCGTGCTGATGATACCTGCCTCGGAGGGCGGCTGCGTAGTGGGCCCGGAGTGCATGGCTCTTTCGGTCTTCTTCCTTTGCGCATCCTATGCGATCAACGCTCTTTCGCCAAAGCTTGCAGGGCATTTTCAGGTAGCTACCACGATTATCAAGCTCATTCCGCTCGTTCTCATGGCAGTGGTTGGAATCATATTCGGCCTGATTTCTGATAACGGAGTCCTCATGGAAAATCTCACCTATGCAGGCGCAAAGGCCGCCGGCAATCCGCTCTTTGCGGCTGTAGTTGCGACATCATTTGCATATGAGGGCTGGATCATCGCAACTTCTATCAATGCGGAGCTTAAGGATTCAAAAAAGAATCTTCCTATCGCTCTGATCGCAGGCGGCATCATAATCGTATCCGTATATATATTCTATTATATAGGCGTTGCAGGGGGCGCGGATGTTAAGGCCCTCATGGCGGGCGGCGCGACCGTTGCATATATCAATGTCTTCGGAAGCAAGTTTGGAAACATACTCAACGTCTTCGTTGCGATCTCCTGCATGGGAACTCTGAACGGGCTGATGCTTGGCTGCACGAGAGGAATCTATGCGCTGGCGGCCAGAAAAGAAGGCCCTCATCCGGAAATGTTCTCCCAGGTCGACAAGATCACGAATATGCCAAACAATTCATCCATCCTGGGACTTCTCTTATGCGGAATCTGGTTTTTCTTCTTCTATGGGGCAAACCTGGCAAGCTTCAACTGGTTCGGGCTTTTCGGCTTTGACTCATCGGAGCTTCCGATCATAACGGTATATGCGATGTACATACCGATCTTTATTCAGTTCATGAGAAAAGCTACGGATCTTGGCCCTGTAAAGCGCTTCGCAGCGCCTATCCTTGGCATCTGCGGCAGCATATTCATGGTCTTCGCGGCGCTCTACGCGCACGGCCTTGCGCCTTACAGGGCAGCGGCAGCAGAGGGCAGATTCTCCTGCCCGGTGATCTTCTACCTGATCCTGTTCACCGTGATTATGATCATAGGCGCCCGCCTGTATAACGGCACCGGCAAAAAATAGGTGCTTGACAAGATTGCAAAAGCAGAGTATAGTAGAGATGAAAATTGCTAATAAATAAAAAACGCTTTCAAAAAAATGAAAAGCCCGAAGGTGCGACTTCGGGCTTTTCGCTTGCTATTTCTTATTTCGTTTTCTGCCCAGCCACTTGCAAATATAGCTTGCTACTATCTCTGCAAGAACAGCACTCGAAAACGCTATAAAAAACGCTCCATAGCATCACCTCCTTCCTGCCGCCTGTCTGGAATCGGGTGATGTGATTATATTGTACTATAAAAGCCGAAAGACATAAATTGCTCGGGCGCTTAGTCCTCGGGGCAAAATTCTGCTTGCCCCTGCGGAATCGCGCTGCCGCAATTTTGTTTTCGGCCTTTTTATGCATTTTCAGCGCACGAAAAATTCGATTTCGCAGCCGAACCTCCTCTTTTTTCACTCTAGCTCAAAGGCCCCGTTATACAGCTGATAGTACTTCCCCCGCTGCGCAATCAGCTGCTGATGATTGCCTCGCTCGATTATGCGGCCTGCCTCCATAACCATGATAACGTCCGCATTTTGCACCGTAGAAAGCCTGTGTGCGATTACAAATACGGTTCTTCCCTTCATCAGATTGTCCATGCCACGCTGCACGATGCTCTCGGTTCTCGTGTCGATGGAAGATGTCGCCTCGTCCAGAATCATAACCGGCGGATCTGCAACCGCAGCGCGCGCAATGGAAATAAGCTGCCGCTGTCCCTGGGACAGCCCGCTGCCGTCCCCCTCAAGCACCGTATCGTATCCATCCGGAAGCATCCGGATGAACCCGTCGGCATTTACAAGTTTTGCCGCCTCGATGCACTCCTTGTCCGTAGCGTCGAGCCTGCCGTAGCGGATATTTTCCATCACGCTTCCCGTGAACAGATTTACATCCTGAAGCACCACGCCCAGCGAGCGGCGCAAATCTTCTTTGCGAATGCTATTGATATTGATCCCGTCGTACTGGATCTTGCCGTCGTCTATGTCATAAAACCTGTTGATAAGGTTCGTAATCGTCGTCTTTCCTGCGCCTGTTGCCCCAACCAGCGCGACCTTCTGCCCCGGCTGTGCATATACGGTGATATCGTGCAGCACGAGAGCGTCCTCTTCATATCCGAAATCAACGTCTTTGAGGCTTACTCTGCCTTGCATCTTTATCAGCTGGTCGCCGTCTTTCCACGCCCAAAGGCCGGTATGCTCTGCGCATTCCGTGAGATTTCCCTCCGCGTCTTCATGGACATTTACCAGCGTTACCTTTCCGCGGTCTTCCTCCGGCTGCATATCGAGAAATTCAAAGATTCTCGCCGCTCCCGCAAGAGCCATTACTACCGAGTTCAGCTGCTGCGAAACCTGTGCGATAGGATTTACAAAGTTTCTCGAAAGTGTTAGGAATGCCGCGATTGTGCCGAGGGTAAGCGTCGCCTCGCCCCCTGCAGAGAAATTGGAAACACCGCCGATTGCCATGGCACCGCCCACAAATGCGATGATGATATATAGCACATATCCCATGGCGCCCATCAGAGGCATCAGCATATTTGCAAGGCCGTTGGCGCTCGCACCGCTCTTTCGCAGCCTGTCGTTCTTTTCGTCAAATGCCGTGCATGATGCTTCTTCGTGGCAGAAAACCTTGACAACCTTCTGGCCGTTTATCATTTCCTCGATATAGCCGTTTAGCTCCGCAAGATTTTTTTGTTGTTCCACGAAGTATCCGCCGCTCCTTTTGGCTATTTTCTTTACCACAAAGAGAATAAATACAGTAAAGACAAGCACGATCAGCGTCAGCCAAAGGCTCAGGTGTATCATCGAAAAAAGCACCGCAGCCATCGTCACCACAGACGAAAAAAGCTGAGGCAAGCTCTGGGAAAGCATCTGCCTCAGAGTATCGGTATCGTTGGTATAATAGCTCATTACCTCGCCATGTGTCCGCCTGTCAAAGAAAGATATCGGAAGCTGCTGCATATGTGCAAACATCTCGTCCCTGATGCCTTTTAGGGTCTTTTGCGAAACCACCGCCATGGCCTGGTTATAGAAAAGCCCTGCCAAAACTCCCGCAAGATATACGATGCCGATAGCGCAAATCGCCTTTGCAAGCCCCCCGTAAACCGGATTTGCCGCAAGGAGCAGCGGCTGGATGTAACTATCTATCAAAGTTTGCAAAAAAAGCGAGGATGCAACGCTTGCCGCCGAGCTTATGAGTATGCAAATAACTACGAAGATCAGCTTCAGCTTATACTCCCCAAGATAGCTCATAAGCCGTTTCAGGGTCTTGCCGTCCATATTCTTCAGGCTGCCTCCCGGCGCGAGCCCTCTATTCCTACCCATGGGCCTGGCATTAGCAGCTTGCCTTGTCATCGCTCTCACCTCCCTTGTTCTGCGACTCATAAACCTCACGATAGATTTTGCTGGAACGCATCAGCTCCTCGTGAGTTCCGATGTCGTCTATCTTGCCGTCATCCAGCACGATTATTATATCAGCCTCCCGGACCGAGGCGATACGCTGTGCGATTATAATCTTCGTGGTATCCGGAAGCTCCTCGCGGAAAGCCTTTCTTATCATAGCGTCGGTTTTCATGTCCACCGCGCTGGTGGAATCGTCCAGGATTAGCACCTTCGGCTTTTTCAAAAGCGCCCGCGCGATGCAGAGCCTCTGCTTTTGACCGCCGGACACGTTGGCGCCGCCCTGCTCGATATAGGTATCGTAGCCATCCTCAAATTCCATGATAAAGTCGTGAGCGCATGCGACCTTGCAAGCGTGGATCATCTCCTCGTCCGTGGCATTTTCGTCACCCCAGCGCAAATTGTCCTTGATGCTGCCGGAGAATAGAACATTTTTTTGCAGAACCATGGCTACCTTGCTTCTGAGGCTCTCTATATCATAATCCCTGACATCTACGCCGCCGACCTTTACAGAGCCCGATGTAACATCATAGAGCCTTGGGATCAGCTGCACGAGGCTGGATTTCGACGAGCCGGTTCCCCCGAGGAGCCCCACCATGCTGCCGGATTTTATGTGGAGATTCACATCATCCAAAACATTTTTGTCCGAGCCTCTTTTGTAGGTAAAGCATACGTGTTCAAAGTCTATGTCGCCGCTTTTTACTTCTGTAATGGCATTTTCCGGACTCGAAAGGTCGCTCTCCTCCTCAAGCACCTCCACGATACGCTCAGCAGACGCCCTCGACATGGTGATGAACACAAAGATCATTGAAATCATCATCAGGCTCATCAGAAGCTGCATCGAGTAGGTTATCATGCTGAGAAGCTGCCCGCAGGTAAGCCCAAGGAGCTCGTTATTTCCGCTAGATACGATCATCCTCGCCCCCAGCCAGCATATTATCAGCATGCTCGCATACATACAGAACTGCATCAGCGGCATCACAAATGCCATGGTCTTTTCGGCCTTGGAGAAGTCCTTATAAATCAGAGCCGAAATGTCCGTAAATTTCTTTGTCTCAAAATCCTGCCTGTTAAAGGATTTTACAACCCTCATGCCATAGAGATTCTCCTGCACCACATTGTTCAGCTTGTCGTAGGTCTTGAAAACCCGCTCGAATATCGGATGCACCTTGTTTATCAGGATAAATACGCCAGCCCCCAGTATCGGCAGGCAAAGCAGGAATACAAGCGAAAGCTCCCTGCTCACGCTAAAGGACGCAATCAGCGCAAATATCAGCACCGCCGGCGCCCGGAAGCAGATTCTTGTCATCATCTGAAATACCTGCTGAACGTTCTGCACATCCGTGGTCAGACGGGTCACAAGGCTCGCCGTGGAAAATTTGTCTATATTCCCAAAGGAAAATTCCTGTATCTTATAATACATTCCCTGTCTTACATTTTTGGCAAAGCCCGCAGAGGCTGTGGCCGCCGTAAGCCCCGCCGCCGAGCCGAAAAACATGGTAAGAAGCGCCGCCAAAAGCAGGATTATGCCATATTTTATAATTACATTCATGTCCCCCATGTCGATTCCGTCGTCGATAAGTTTTGCCATTAAAAGAGGAATCAGTATTTCCATAGCTGATTCCAACAAAACAAATATAGGGGTAAGTATTGTAGGCTTTTTGTATTCGCCCACATATTTTATCAATTTTTTTATCATTTATCTTTTTCCCCATTTCCTCCGATTGTAGATATTGTCCGAAGCGTCCACTCCTTGATACCGCTGACCGGTTTGTGCGCAAGCGCCAGCAGGTCAACTGCTCTTGCCAGAAGCCAAAGGAAAACTTTCCATAAGCCTTCCACGACAAAATCATATGCCCATGCCACCGGCTTTGACGAAAATACCACCGCGCAAAGGGATGCAAGTCCTATTATCAATGCGTAATATATAAACCAATTGCTTACCGAAATGATCCCAAGACCTATTCCGTGCACTTTAACTAAGTATCTCACAATTAGGTGAAGAATATATATCGGCATTGTGTTCATTCCTACATATGCCAGGTAATTCATCCTGCTCGGGAGGATATTAAACATCAAAATGATCCAGCCCCACGCAAGGAAAAGCATAAGCGCTCTTCCGAAAATGTCCCAGTACCATGCAATTCCAAGCTCCGCCGCCGTGGTCTTGAGAAGATAAAATCCAACCGGAAGCTGAGGAACGCAAAATGCCAGTATGCAGGAAATCCCAAGGAGCACCGCAAAAAGCACCGCGCAATGCCAATTCTTTAGGCACTTTAGCTTCTTGATCTGATCTCCTGTGCAATAGAATGCCATGACAAAGAACGGAAAGTATGATACCATTCTGCCCAGTCCCAAAAAGTCCGTCAGGAACGGAATCTGCCCCGCAAAGAGATATACGATTATGCTAAGCTCCAGTATATACGGAATCTTCATCCATTCTTTCGTGAAATATCTGTAGAAGAACAGCGCCCACAGATACCACAGCGCAAACGGCGGCACGTCCAGGCGGAAGTTTGCATGACCGAAAATCAGCGTCCTTACCACAAAAAAGAACGGTATCCCAAGGAGATACGGCCACAGGAACGTGTGAAACGACGTCTCCTTTGACCTGTCCGGTTTCTTCGAGAAATATCCCGAAAGGAATACGAATGCCTGCATTACGAACACATTGATGGTTATGTAAATGACACCGCCTAGGGAACCTTGCGAAAAATGCCCCGCGACCCGCGTGAAATGCGAAATCGGTATGGACCACATCAAAAGTCCCCGGAAAGTATCAAACATATAGTCTCTTTGTTTAATTTCTCCCATAATTGTTTTCCTTTTCCTTCTTTTTATTTTTCATCGTTTTCGTCACTTAGCCCAGCCCCTGACGCAGGCAACAGCCTTTTTCCAGCCTGCCAGAAGCTCTTCTTTTCTTTCGGCCTTTATATTCGGCTCAAACGTCCTGTCTACCTGCCAGTTTTCAAGAACATCCTCTTTGTTTTTCCAGTAGCCCGTGGCAAGTCCCGCAAGATAAGCAGCTCCCAGGGATGTCGTTTCGATGCACCGAGGTCTTCTCACCTCGCAGCCCAAAATATCCGATTGGAACTGCATCAGGAAGTTGTTTGCGCATGCTCCGCCGTCCACCTTTAGCATTTCGATGCCCGCTCCCATGTCTTCTGCCATGGCGTCGATCAGGTCCTTTGTCTGGTATGCCATGGACTCAAGCGTTGCTCTTGCAAGGTGATTCTTGTTTGCGCCGCGGGTTATGCCAAGCACCGCGCCTCTTGCATAAGGGTCCCAGTACGGCGCCCCCAGCCCTACGAAAGCCGGCACGACATATACGCCGTTTGAGTCCGGCACAGAGAGAGCCATTTTTTCGGAATCTGCGGCATTATCCAGAATGTCAAGCTCATCTCTTAGCCACTGGATCGCCGCGCCGCATACGAAAACCGAGCCTTCCAGGGCATAATCCACCCTGCCGTCAATTCCCCATGCGATGGTCGTGACCAGCCCGTTATTTGAAAATACAGGCTTTTCTCCGGTATTCATCAGAAGAAAGCAGCCCGTTCCGTATGTGTTTTTGCCCTCTCCCGGCAAGAAACAGGTTTGGCCAAAAAGCGCCGCCTGCTGGTCGCCCGCAGCTCCCGCGATGGGAATCGCCCCGCCGAAAATATTTTCGCTCGTCTGTCCGTAAATATAGCTCGATGGCATAGGCTTCGGCAACATGCATCTTGGAATATCAAGGATTTTGAGTATCTCATCGTCCCAGTCCAATGTATTTATGTCAAACATCATGGTCCTTGCGGCGTTGGAATAGTCCGTCACATGAACTTTTCCCTCCGTCAGCTTCCATATGAGCCATGTCTCTATCGTCCCAAACAGCAACCTGCCATTTTCCGCCTTTTCTCTTGCGCCGGGAACGTTTTCGAGTATCCAGCGCAGTTTCGTTGCGCTAAAATATGCGTCTATGAGAAGCCCGGTCTTCTCGCGGATTTTTTCGCCATGTCCTGCCGCCTTGAGGCTGTCGCAGTATTCTGCGGTTCGTCTGCATTGCCATACTATCGCATTGTATATCGGCACGCCGGTCTTGCTATCCCATACCACGGTTGTCTCCCTCTGGTTGGTAATTCCGATTGCCTCTATATCTTCGTGGGTGCAGTTGATCTTCAGGATCGCTTCCTGCGCCACTCCCATCTGGGTTGACCAGATTTCCATTGCGTCGTGCTCGACCCAGCCTGCCTTCGGGTAAATTTGCGCAAATTCCTTTTGGGCAACGCTGAGAATATTTCCTTTTTTGTCATAGATTATGCATCTCGAGCTGGTGGTTCCCTGGTCGAGCGCCATTATATATTTTCCCATAACATATCCTTTCTGCCGTCGTTCAGACAAAAATCATCATTATCTTATTGGAAACGTCCATCCCCTTGCGCGTAAGGCGTATCGAAAACTCGTCTTCTATCGCAAATCCGCCTCTTGCAAACTCATCAAATTCAGTTTTTTCGGCGGCATAGATCTGCCAGATATCCTCGCCGAATTTTCGCCGAAAATCCGCCTTGCTTATGCCAATGTTCCTGCGAAGACCCGTAAAGATATATTCGCTCATATTATCCTGCCTGCTGTTCTTGTGATATCCTGATATCACAGGCTTTCCGCTTTGGGAAAGCTGCAAGATATATGCCTTCACATCCGCCGGATTCGAATACCTGGCGCCGCCCATAAACGAATGAGCCGCCGGCCCGAGCCCGATATACTCGCCCATATTCCAGTAGCGTATATTGTGCCTGCACTCATATCCCGGTTTGCAGGCGTTTGAAATCTCGTACTGCCTGTATCCTGACGCATCCATCATTTCCAAGGCTTTTGCGTACATCTTGCGATCCGCATCTTCTGCTATCTGCCTATAAATTCCTTTGTCTAGGTCTCTTGCAAATCTCGTGTTGTCCATTATTTCCAGGCTATATAGCGAGATATGCTCGGGGCTTTGCGCTACTGCCTCTGCGATGGTCTTCTCCCAGCTATGCTGTGACTGGCCGCTGATTCCAAACATCAGATCAAGGCTTATATTTTCTATACCCGCAGTCCTTGCCTCGTCCACGGTTTCTGTGATTTGGCCTGCGCTGTGGAGCCTACCGAGAATCCGGAGCACTTCCGCGTCAAAGGATTGCGCCCCAATGCTGAGCCTATTTAGCCCGAGCCTTCGAAACTCCCTGAGCTTTGCTGCACTCACCGCCGCAGGGTTTGCCTCCATGCTGATTTCTGCATCCGGCATGATATCAAAGCTTCTTCGCAGCGCATGCATTATTTTTTCAAGCTGTGCCTCGCTGAGAAGGCAGGGCGTTCCACCGCCAAAATATATGCTCTCTACGGGTTTATCCGTATATTCATCTATCGAGCCATAATATGCAATTTCATTTCGGAGCGCGCCTGCAAAGTCCTCGATCAGCGCCGGGTCCTTTGGGATCGAATAGAAGTCGCAATATGGGCATTTGCTCATGCAAAATGGCACGTGGATGTAAATTCCTCTCGCATTTTCCGCCCGGACTATTTCACCTTGCATTTCTTCCTTCAAATTCTCTCCTTGCAAATTCTCTTCATGAAAATTTTCTGATTGCAATCTCCCTGCTTGCATTTTATTTGTTATATTATTTGTTGTCGTCATATTTGAGCACCGCCGTAAATGCCTCCTGTGGCACCTCTACCGTTCCGAACTGGCGCATACGCTTCTTGCCTTCTTTTTGCTTTTCGAGCAGCTTTTTCTTTCGGGAGATATCTCCGCCGTAGCACTTTGCGATTACGTCTTTTCTGTATGCCTTGACGGTTTCTCTTGCGATTATCTTTTGCCCTATCGCCGCCTGGATCGGCACCTCGAACTGGTGCATCGGAATGATGGTTTTTAGCTTCTCGCAGACGAATCTGCCTCTCTGATAGGCTTCCGACTCGTGGACAATCATGGAGAATGCGTCCACAAGCTCCCTGTTGAGCATGATATCCAGTTTTACGAGCTGGGATTTTTCATATCTATCAAATTCATATTCCAGCGAGCCGTAGCCCCTCGTCTTTGATTTCAATGCGTCGAAGAAATCATAGATTACCTCGTTCAGCGGCATATCGTAGTGAAGCTGCACTCTGGCCGGCGTGATATATTCCATGTGGAGCAGGCTTCCCCGCCTCTGCTGGCAAAGCTCCATGATGCTGCCTACGTAGTCGTTTGGAATCATGATATTTGCCTTTACCATGGGCTCTTCGATATGGTCGATCTCTTGCGGGCTCGGAAGATTCGACGGGTTCTGGAGCATCTCGATTGTCCCGTCTGTTCTGACAACCTTATATATTACGCTTGGGGACGTGGTGATAACCCCGAGGTTAAACTCTCTTTCCAGCCTCTCCACGATGATTTCCATGTGAAGAAGCCCCAGGAACCCGCAGCGAAAGCCATAGCCAAGCGCTTGGGATGTTTCCGGTTCGAAGTTAAATGCCGCATCGTTTACCTGCAATTTTTCGAGAGCGTCCTTTACGCCTTCGTATTTTTCGCCCTCCGCCGGATAAATTCCGCAATATACCATGGACTGGACTTTCTTGTAGCCCGGAAGCGGCGCATCCGCTGGGTCTTCGTCGAGGGTTATGGTATCGCCGACTCTTGCGTCTGCGACCTGTTTGATGGAGGCGCAGATATAGCCAACTTCTCCTGCCCGAAGCTGCTTTGTGGGCACCAAATTTGGAGCGCAGATGCCGACTTCGGTAACCTCGTATTTTTTGTTTGTGGCCATGAGCCTGATGACATCGCCCTTCTTCACCTGCCCGTCCTTGATTCTGGCATAGATTATAACCCCGAGGTAATTGTCGTATTTTGAATCGAAGATCAGAGCCTTGAGCTTGCCGTTTTCGTCACCCTGAGGCGCGGGAACCGCATCGATGATCCGCTCAAGGAGCTCCTCTATCCCAAGCCCCGTCTTTGCGGAAACAAGCGGCGCGTCCTGTGCATCGAGCCCTATGATTTCTTCGATTTCTTCTTTGCACTCATCCGGTCTTGCCGAGGCGAGGTCGATTTTGTTAAGCACCGGCAGGATTTCGAGGTTCTCCTCCAGTGCGAGATAAACGTTTGCAAGGGTCTGTGCCTCTACTCCCTGGGTCGCGTCCACCACCAGCACCGCTCCCTCGCAAGCCGCAAGCGAGCGCGAAACCTCGTATGTAAAGTCCACATGACCCGGCGTGTCGATGAGGTTATAGATGTATTCGCATCCGTCCTTTGCCTTATATACAAGCCTTGTAGTCTGGAGCTTGATGGTAATCCCTCTTTCCCTTTCAAGATCCATATTGTCTAGGAACTGCTCTTTCATATCTCTCTCTGCAACCAGTCCCGTCTTTTCGATGAGTCTGTCTGCGAGGGTTGATTTGCCGTGGTCGATATGTGCGATAATGCTAAAATTTCTTATATATTTCTGATAATCCATTCTCTGTTTTCCTCTGTATTTTGTGTCTTGTGAGCATAACTACTCATAATATATTGTAAAGCATCCGGCAAAAAATTTCAACTCATATTCATTTATTCATTTTTTGCATTTTCCCCTTGCAATTTCAACGCTGTTCGTATATAATTCAAGTTGCGAATTTATGTATGTTCCGCATGCCCTTGCGAGGCATTCCGGAAAACATGAAAATTTTGATAAAGTGGGGTGAAAAACACATGGCAAACATCAAATCCGCAAAGAAAAGAATCAGAGTTATCGACAAGAAAACTGCAAGAAACAGAAGAATCAAGAGCCATCTTAAGGCCGTTCTGAAGAACTTCGAGACTGCAATGGCAGAGGGAAACCTCGATGTTGCTGCCGAGAAGCTTACGCTCGCAGAAAAGAAACTCATGCAGGCCGCTGCAAAGGGAACCATTTCCAAGCATGCCGCATCCAGAAAAGTTTCTAGATTAACCAAAAGATTCAACGCTGCAAAGGCAGCAAAATAAGTCTCACCCGTCCCCACCCGTGCATAAGTTAAATGCACAGCATGAGCAATCGAAAAACCATGGATGTGTCTCCCATGGTTTTTTTCTCATAACGAAAGACACGCTACACAAGACAAAACAGAAAGACAGAAAACAAAAAGAAAAAAACAGCAAAAAAACGAACGAAAAAGAAAAGAAGAAAAGAAGAAAACGAAAATGATTTTGTTTGGAAAGAAAAAGGCCCGCGCCGCCAAAAAAGAGCTAGAGACGGCGCAGGCGGCCGGGGGCGCCGCAAAAGAGCAAGGGGCAGCTCAGGCGGCGCAGGCGGCCGCGAAGAACCAGGCGGAGGCGGCGCAGGCGGCCGGGGCCGCCGCGAAGAACCGGGCGGAGGCGGCGGAGGCCGCCGCAGGGAAGCAAGCGAAGGATACCGGGGCGGCCGGGGCGGCTGCGGAGAACCAGGCCGAGGCGGCCCGAAAGCAAGCCGAAAAAGAAGCTGCCATCGCAGCCTATAAGGAAAAGCGAAACCTCACGCTAAGGCGGTTCTTTGAAATCGCGGGGCTCCCCTTCCCGGAGAAGTTTAGCGCCATAGCAGATCATCCCGTCAGCGACTTTACGGCAGACCCCAGGAGGCTCACGCCGGATTCGGTATTCATGTACTGGCAGGCAGGCCCCATGTCATCGGGATATACAGAGGATCCGCTAGAGCATGCGGTGAGCACAGGCTGCCTCTTTATAATCACCAATACACCTTGCGATTTTGAGAGGTCGCTACACATCACAGATACAAACGAAGACGGAGCTAGCATCATCACCGATGCCTATATACGCGCCTCGCACTATATCCGCTCGATCCACAAGGCAAAGGTCATCGCGCTCACAGGCTCGGCCGGCAAGACATCCACAAAAGAAATGATAGAGGCCGTGCTTCGCGCCCACTATAAGAAACCCCTCGTTTCCAAGGGCAACAACAACTCGATGTTTTCTGTAACCCGCAACATTCAGAACCTGAAACGCCCTACGAATGTCTATTTGCAAGAGGTCGGAGCGTTCGTTCCACATGTGATAGAGATCTCTGCAAGGCAGCTTGAGGCGGACATGGCAGTCTATACAAACATCGGCTACTCCCATATCGAAAGCTACGGTAGCCGCGAGGAGCTCGCAAAGGACAAGCTCTCGCTATCAACATACGGAAAGCCAGGCGGCCTTGCATTCATAAACTACGACGATGAGATTTTGATGGCGCATAAATTTACCCAGAAGGTCATAACCTATAGTCTCAGAAATAGCGGCGCAGACTACTATGCAAAGGATATCAAAAAGACGCCCCAGGCGGGACTTCGCTTCACCATCGCAAGCCGCCTCGAAGGCGAAGAATATATAGCCGAGGTCTTTGCGCCCGGCGAGCACAACGCGCTGAATGCGGTTGCTTCCTTCGCGGTAGGAAGAGCCCTCAGGCTAAAGCCCGATGAGATAATCGCGGGGATCGCATCGTACCGCCCATCCGGCATGCGCCAGAATATAATCCACCCTCTCGGATATAACATCTTCGCGGACTGCTATAACAGCTCCCTCATGGCGATAGAAAATACCCTTTCGGCAATGGACGATATTCCACTTGCCGAGGGCGGGCGGAGGATCGCGGTCCTTGGCGACATACTTGCGCTCGGGGACCTCAGCGAAGAGACGCACAGACAAATTGCCGCGCTGCTTGCAAAGCACAAGGTAGACATCCTTCTTGGCTACGGCAGGGATATTCGAATCACCGCGCAGGAGGCGGCGGTTCTAGGCATAGAGGCAGAATATTTTGATGACCGGCTGGCCCTTGAGGATAGGCTTTCGCGCGTTATGCAGCCTTCCGATCTGATACTCTTCAAGGCATCCCACGATGTGAACCTGGGCTCGGCCATAGACAGGCTATTCGGCACGGACATAAACGAAAGCTCGAGCATCGCTCACAAGCAGTTCAGGCTCGAGGTGCGAGGCGATTTCGAATTCTATATTTTCGAGACCTCCGCATCGATCAAGACATATCTTGGGACGGAAGAGATCGTCCGGATTCCGCCCAGCATAGAAGCAGAAGTTACGGATATGCTCACGGAGACAAATGTAACAAGAACCCTTACCGTCGAAAAGATCGGAAAAACAGCCTTCCGCGGGAACCGGCACGCGAAGAAGGTCATCCTCCCGGAGGGCGTGATACGCATCCGCGACGGTGCATTTAGGGGCTCATCTGTCGAAGAAGTTACTTGCCCTGCTACCCTGCTTTCTATCGGAGATGAGGCCTTCGCAGGCTGCCCGAACCTGAGAATCGTAAAAATCAGCCGCAATACCACGCAAATCGGCAAAAAAGTACTGGAAAACAGCCCCAATGCAGTGTTACAATATATATAAGTAGTATGCCGCCGAAGAAATACGAAGATGCAATCATCAAGTCAGCAAGATGCAATCGGCGGAAAATATGATAAGCAAAGATAAGCAAAAAAGGAGGACATCATGTCACTACACATTGCAGCCTCGAAGGGTCAGATCGCAGAGACAGTACTCATGCCGGGCGACCCTTTGAGAGCAAAATTTATCGCAGAGAATTTTCTTGAATCTCCGATGCTTTATTCGGACATTCGTAATATGTACGGATTCACCGGACGTTACAAAGGCGTTCCCGTTTCCGTGCAGGGCAGCGGAATGGGCATGCCATCCATGGGGATCTACTCGTGGGAGCTCATAACAGAATATGGTGCTCAGAATCTCATCCGCATCGGCACGGCGGGCGCATTCACGGAGGACCTTGAGCTGGGAGATGTGTTCCTGGTACTTGCCGCATCGACGGATTCTGCCTATCAGCATGCATTTGACATCCCGGGGCAGTATAGCCCTAGCGCAAGCTGGGAGCTCATCAAAAAGGCCTATACCGCATCCGAAGAAACCGGGATCCCCTTCAAGGCAGGCAATATCGTAAGCTGCGATGTCTTCTATGAGTTTGGAGACTGGTGGAAAAAATGGGCGAAGATGGGCGTAAAGGCAGTCGAAATGGAAGCCGCAGCCCTCTATATGAACGCAGCCTATAACGATGTCAATGCCCTTTGCATAATCTCCGTCAGCGACAATTTCGTTACCGGAGCAAAGAGCAGCGTAGAGGAGCGTCAAAAATCCTTCACAAGCATGATGAAGCTCGCCCTGGAAACAGCAGTCAAATAGCAGGCATATCAAGATAAAGCAAATATCAAGAAAATATCAAGAAAACAAGCGGGCACCCTAAGGCCGCCTTGCTCATAAACCAATATAAATAGAGAGAGGAAAAGAAATGTTAGAGGTCCAAAACAAAAAAGTAACCGATTGGGTGGCCGAGTGCGCTGCCATGACAAAACCGGATGAGATCGTCTGGATTGACGGCAGCAAGCCGCAGCTTGACCAAATCCGCGCCCTGGCAGTAGAAACCGGCGAGATGATAAAGCTTAACCAGGAAAAGCTCCCGGGCTGCTACTACTACCGCACGGATCCCAAGGATGTTGCAAGAGACGAGAAACGGACTGTAATTTGCACAACAGAAGAAAAGGACGCAGGCCCAACCAACAACTGGGTACAGAAGGATAAGATGTATGCGAAGATGCGAAAGCTCTTCGACGGTGCGATGAAGGGCCGCACAATGTATGTGATCCCATATTCTATGGGAGTTTGCGGCAGCGAGTTTTCTAAGATCGGCATCGAAATCACCGATTCCATCTATGTAGTCCTTTCGATGAATATAATGACGCGCATAGGCGATCCTGTGATCGAAGAGCTAAACAAGGGCGCTGACTTTGTAAAATGCCTTCATTCCAAGGCCGAGGTCGATGCCGAAAAGAAATATATCGCCCAGTTCCCAGAGGAAAATACCATCTGGAGCATCAACTCCGCCTATGGCGGCAACGTGCTTTTGGGCAAGAAATGCTTTGCGCTGCGTATCGGCTCGGTGCTGGGAAAGCGCGAGGGCTGGATGGCAGAGCACATGCTCATCCTCTGCATCGAAACTCCAAATGGCCAGAAGAAATACATCTCGGCGGCATTCCCGAGCGCCTGCGGCAAGACAAACCTCGCAATGCTGATTCCGCCAAAGCACCTTAGGGATGCAGGTTACAAGGTATATACCATAGGCGATGACATAGCATGGCTGAGGGTAGGTGGTGACGGCAGGCTCTATGCCGTAAATCCTGAGAATGGCTTCTTCGGCGTGGCGCCCGGTACCAACTCAAAGACCAATAACAACGCCCTCATGACAACAAAGAAAAATACCATATATACAAATGTAGCAAGAAATCTTGACGACAATACCGTATGGTGGGAAGGGCTCGACCAGCCTGCACCCGAAAACGGTCTCGACTGGCAGGCAAGACCTTGGAATGGCAAGGAAGAGCAGGAGAAAAAGGCTCGCGGCGAAGAGTTCGTCAAAGGCGCACATCCGAACTCAAGATTCACAGCTCCTGCGGAGAACTGCCCTTCCATCGCTCCTGAGTTTTTCACGGGCGAAGGCGTTCCGATCAGCGCGATCATATTCGGCGGACGCAGGGCAAAATCAGAGCCGCTCATCTGCCAGTCGCGCGACTGGGAGCACGGCGTGTTCCTCGGATCCAAGATGTCATCAGAGACCACCGCTGCCGCAAACGGTGCCGTTGGCGTTGTCAGATATGACCCGATGGCGATGCTCCCGTTCTGCGGTTATCACATGGGAGACTATTTTCAGCACTGGCTGGACATGGGCAAGGCTCTTACAAACCCTCCGAAGATTTTCAACGTAAACTGGTTCCGCATGGGCGATGACGGCGACTTCATCTGGCCGGGCTTTGGCGAAAACCTCCGGGCGCTTCTCTGGGCACTCGACCGCTGCGAGGGCAAGGCGGGCGCCTCCGAAACGCCGCTTGGCTATGTGCCGCGCCCCGAGGATCTGGACCTCACAGGGCTCGACCTCACAGACGAAGAACTTTCAGAGCTTCTTATCGTGGACAAAGAAACCTGGAAGAAGGAGCTTGCTGGTATCAAGACCTGGTATGCAAAATTCGATCACCTGCCAGCTGAGCTCACCGATGCGCTTTCCCGTCTCGAAGAGGACCTTAAATAGCGGGGGTGTTTTCGGCCTTTCCGGTGGGTACGATGCTTCCGGTGCTTCTTGCTAGATATAAAATTCGCTATTGACATTTTGTGTCATCCAGTGTAATATTGAATTAGAAAAAGGATTACCGCTTGTGGTTAGGCGGTCAGTCCCTCGTATGGGAAGCCGTCAAACGCTTGTTTGGCGGCTTAGGTTTATTTTGAACTCTTTTTGCAAAGAGCGATGATTCCTACGATCAGAATACCTAACTGAATCAAATCAGAAAATGTAACTGCTTCCATAGCATCACCTCCCCTCTATGAATTCGAGGGGGCCAGAACCGCCATGCGATAATCCTTTGAGCATATATTAGCATCTATTACAGCAATTGTCAATATATTTTCGAAATCATAGGGAACGAAAAGGTAAACGCGATCTACAGCATATATTAGAACCCCAGGCGAAAGGAGCATGCAGATGAGCGATACGGGAAAGAAAAAGAAAATTTCCATAGGCGTGGAGGATTTT
>CAVCFO010000001.1:164483-192839 GCA_963601575.1 bacterium | reverse complement strand
CGCAGGCGCTGAGAAAGCTACCTTTCTAAATTGCGGCAACCGCGACGAAGGCAAAACAGCTTGTCCCCGAACTTCGCGAGGAGGCGCTTTGGCTGCTCGCGCAGACGAACAAAAAGCTTTGGGCAGCGAATTGCACTGTTTGAGCGCGGCACTATATGGTGTTGCCACGCGAGTTTGCAATTCAGTCCAAAGCTTGTGAGTGAGCGATGTCAGCCACCGCATGCGATGCGTTTTCCACAAATGCGCAGGAAAAATCGTTCGTGGCTAGGCGGCAAGGCGTGAGCGAGCGGAGCATACTTGGGCGTATGTGAGCATCGCGAGTGCCGCGGTCAACAACGCCACGGGCGATTTTAACAAGCATTTACGTTATTTTTTCCAGCTGCTTTTGAGCCCTACAATCTCATTAAACACCGGATTCTCCTTGCGATACAGCTTGGAGTCTGCCACGAAATATCCGTGTCTAAAGAACTGGAACCTTTCGCCCGGCTCTGTTTCGAGGATTTTCGGCTCGGCGTAGCAGGTGATTTCGTGCATGGTATCCTGATTTGCAACCATCTTGCCGTCTTCGCCCTCGCTCATGAGATAGTCGAACCGGCGAATCTTGATGGGAACGGCGGTTGCTGCGTCCACGAAATGAATGGTTCCCTTAACCTTGCGGCCTTCGAAGCCGCTTCCGGATTTTGTTTCCGGATCGTATGTGCAATGAAGCTCCTTGATAGAGCCGTCTTCGTTCTTCATTACCTCCTGACAGGTGATGAAATATGCGCCCTTGAGTCTTACTTCGTTACCTGGGAAAAGCCTGAAATATTTTTTTGCCGGGACCTCCATGAAGTCCTCGCCGTCCACCCAGAGCTCTCTTGAGAACGGAATGTCGCGAACGCCCATCTCAGGCACTGCCGGATTGTTTTCCACCTCGCAAAGCTCGCTCTGCCCCTGCGGATAGTTTGTAATTACCACCTTGATCGGGTCAAATACGACGTTGCGGCTCTCGACCCTTTCTTTGAGATCATCTCTGACGCAATGCTCAAGCAGCGAGATGTCCACGGTGCTATTTGCCTTGGAAACGCCGATTTCTTCGCAGAACCTGCGGATTGCCTCCGGAGTATATCCTCTGCGGCGGATGCCTGCGATGGTAGGCATTCTCGGATCGTCCCAGCCATCGACTACGCCGTCGTCAACGAGCTTTTTGAGATATCTCTTGGACATTACCGTGTTGGTAAGGTTCAGCCTTGCAAATTCGATCTGCTGCGGCGGCGCGCTCCACTTGCCTACTTCCGCAAGAACCCAGTCATATAGCGGTCTGTGATCCTCGAACTCAAGCGTGCAGATTGAGTGCGTGATTCCCTCTATCGCATCTTCGATCGGATGCGCAAAGTCATACATCGGATAAATGCACCATTTGTCGCCAGTGTTGTGATGAGTCGCGTGGGCGATGCGATAAATGATCGGATCTCTCATATTGATATTAGGCGATGCCATGTCGATCTTCGCCCTGAGAACCTTTTCGCCGTCGGCATATTTTCCGGCCTTCATTTCTTCAAAGAGCGCAAGGTTTTCACTAGCGCTTCTGTTTCTGTACGGGCTTTCCTTGCCGGGCTCTGTCAGCGTGCCTCTATACTCCTTGATTTCCTCTGGGGTAAGGTCACAAACATAAGCCTTGCCCTTTTTTATCAGCGTGAGCGCAGCATCATACATCTCGTCGAAGTAGTCTGATGCCCAGAGCCTCTTATTCCACTGGAAACCAAGCCATTTCACGTCTTCTTCGATGGAGTCGATGTACTCCACATCCTCCTTCACAGGATTCGTGTCGTCGTATCTGAGATTGCAGGTACCGCCGTACTTGGCCGCCGTGGAAAAGTTCAGACAAATGGACTTTGCATGTCCGATGTGCAGATAGCCGTTAGGCTCCGGCGGAAAACGTGTGCATACCTTGTCCCCATATTTGTGACTTTCTAAGTCTTTTTCGATAATGCTGTGAATAAAATTGGTTTCTCCCATAGTTTTTTCCTCTCAAAAAATATTCTAATCAATATAATATCACTAATTGCGGCATTTATCCAGTAAAAAATCAGGCAAAATTGCGCTCCTGCATCTTGCAAGCTCCGGCCCCTGCGTCTTGCAAATCCCCGCCAAATCGGGTTGACTAAATCGCGAAAATAAAGTATACTTGAACTAGTATTCAAAAGGGGGACTACCGAAAGTGAAAAAGAAACATTTGCTTATGACCTCGGCGCTGCTGCTTTGCGCTGCTATGACCATATTTTTCTGCGGATGCGGGGAGGACTCGAGTGCGGATGCTGCTAGCGCGGCTGCTACAGATACCGCTACTCAAGATGAGGTTGCAACTACTGCTGAAGCTACAGCAGACGATGCAATCACGACTGTCGCATCGAAGACAAAGGTAAAATACGACAAAGAAGCGCCTTGGGAGTCCTTCGATATGTACGGGCTTCCGGACAAGCTGGACCTTCTGAAGAAGGATAGCGGAGACGTTTTGGTGCTGGTAAACAAGCTCCACGCCGTATCCAAATATTACGAGCCAACGGATATGGTCGCAATTAACGGGAATTATACGACCAACCAAGGTCTAGAGATGAAGGAGGACGCCTACAAGGCTTTCAAAAAAATGCGAAAAGCCGCCAGAGCCGACGGCATATATTTTAAGATTTGCTCTGCCTATCGCACATACGAAACTCAGAAATGGCTCTACAAGAACTATCTGAATACTATGGGGAGGGAGCTTCGCGACATACGCTCCGCGGCTCCGGGCAGAAGCGAACATCACACGGGCTACGCCATCGACCTTGTGACAAAGTCCACCGGCTGGACTCTCACTCAGGATTTTGCCAAGACAGGCGAGGGCAAGTGGATCAAGAAAAACTGCGCAAAATACGGCTATATCATCCGCTACCCAAAGGGCAAAACCGACATCACAGGCTACGACTACGAGCCTTGGCATCTGCGCTATGTAGGAGTTGACGTGGCAAAAGAAATCACCAAGCAGGGCATCACTCTGGAAGAATATCTGAAGAAATAATGTCCGCAGTCTGAATTTTAATCGCCTTTTGCAAATCGCCGAAAGAAAGCTCAATTTGAAAACCGATACGGCCGCCGCTGAAGAAAATCGTTTCGTAATCAGCGGCGGTTTTGTGTATGGTGGTGGTAAAAAACTTCTTCATACCGATGGGACTGCATCCGCCGTGAATGTATCCGGTGAGAGGCAGCAGCTCCTTTGATTTTATCATCTCGATGGACTTTTCGCCTACCGCCTTTGCCGCCTTCTTTAGATCCAGTTCCTCTGCCACAGGCACCATAAAAACATAGTAGTTCCTGCTTTTCCCCTGGGTTACGAGGGTCTTAAACACGCGCCCCGGTTCTTGCCCCAGCACCTCTGCTACCTCAACTCCGCTGATCGCGTCGCTGTCTGTATATGTATGCTCCTTATATTTTATTTTCAGCGCATCCAGCCTGCGCATGGCGTTGGTTTTTTCCATCTTTTTTTTCATTCTGCTCACCTCCGATTTCAGTTTTTCTGCTATTGGTGTGATTTTGTAGCAGCATTGCTGTAACATCACTTCCTAAATACAAATAGATACTCGTGAGTAATCAACAAAAAGTTATACTTCACACTACTTGTTTTCCAATATCCCGTAGCTTTACAGTTATGCTGTTCCTTAATTATCAATTCTTTGAGCTTGAATCCGGCATCCTCAAAAACACGCATAACCTCAAAAGACATCGGAATCATATGTCCTTTTTGGCGAGTGTCGCCCATAAGAACAGCGCAAAACTTATCTTTTTTTAATACACGATGATGTTGTAAGTACTTTTTTGTTGTAAGTGTTTTTTCTACGCAAGCGGCGGGATCAGGGGTCGAAAATGATCTTCCTGCGCATCAAGATAGATGATTCTCTTTCTCTTGTTCTTCTTTTTCCTTGCTTCTTCTCCGAAAGTACCGCTCGTTCCCGCCGGATATGGCAAGCAGCGACAAGGTCCAGAGTCGAGTTTTCTCTCTTTCCGGATATGGGTCCTGTGCCAAAAAGATACTCTGGAGAATAAAGCCCGCAATCCCGCAAGAATAGAAGATTCTTGTCAGCAGATCCGTTTTTATCTTCAACAGAAGCGTTATGACAAAAACAGCTGCACTTACCAGAAGAAGCTAGTTTCATCTTAAGCTACAATACTTGTATTACCTATCTTTTGAGAGCGCTGCAACGCCTTCTTCTTTGTCCGCAATGTGCATTACAACCGTTCCCCTAGGATATCTCGATAAAACCTGCATCGCATGAACGTCTCGGTTTGTTTCATCAATCTTTACAAGCAGAAGGATTTTATAATTCTTGCAGTAACATATCAAGGCCGCAATACTTTATCATGACTATATAAGATATCCACACAAGGATTATCCATAATACTTTTAAGAATCCATCTTTGATTTTCCATTTTAAGATTTTGTTTCTTCTTTCTTTAAAATGTTATCTCTTAAATTTTGTGGCTTTTTCAACTTTTCAGGGCAAACCTATATGCAAACCATGTGCAAAAAAGGCAATTATCTGAGAAACGAAAACAAAATATACCTTATTGAAGCTTTGTTCTCTCATCAAATGTATCGCCGCATAGAATAGACTTATGTTTGCTAACTGAATCGAAATAAAAATCAAGGTAATTCTAATTCGTATTTCACTTTTCTTTTCCATTTTGTCATTCTTTCTTTCCTACAATCTCAAGCCCTAAATCATTGATTTTATGGGTTTTCTTCTTTAAATAGTTACCTCAAGACAAGAGCCAAAGGTGCAGAATCGTCATTGCATCTTGTGCTGATTTGTTGAAAGTGGGTATCGCAAACAAAGCATCCTCGCTTTTATATGATCATCGGAATCACGTCCCTATCCTATTCTGAGGCTACCCCACAAACTTTGCCTCATCGATCATGGCTTCGCTGTTCGACGCTGCAAAGGCAGCGGATGGAATCATCGCACACACCATGACAGCAGTCATCCACATACAAAAATATATCATACTGTACAGATTCGAATAAGGCCTATCGCCTGTTGATTTGCGAAAACATTAACTAAGTTAGTTTTATCAGCATAACTTTTCTCCTAATTCGTCAAGATTTCAATATATCAGTTTTATCATCATGTTTCAAGTGTAAGGTTATAAGCGTTCATGCTTTTGATGCAGCGGACCGAGCCGATAACAAAATCTCATTCAGCATCCATGCTGCGCCCATCAGGAAGAGAATGATCCCTGCGATCCGGACGATCGGCCAGCAGTAAGAATTTGGCAAAAGCAGCAGATTGAAACATCTGCAGGTTAATGCGCCGCATTCCCACAGTATCGCTTCGGCTATTTTATCTGTACGAAGCATGAGCAAACGCACCGGCTTTGTTGCCTGCTTTTCGCCGAAGAAAAGTATTGCCGCTGCGATGCCTAAAAGGATTGCACACAAGGCCCAAACCAGAGCCGAGAGTTCCTGCAGAGAATAGCCGGCGCAAAGCGCAAAACCAACGACGCTGATCAGCAGGGCCACCAGCGTCCATACCGACGGTTTCTTCGGAATATGAAATTGCCAGTTTTGTTCAAAGCAAGCGCCTGCTGCGATCGTCCACGCAAAGGCAAGCAAAACAAGCAGACTCATATAGTATAAAGTGCTGCCGTCTCGTAAAAATTCCTGATTTGAAAAAGCCTCTTCCCAATGCGCTTCATCCAAACGGACTGCCGTCATGACAGAGGAAAATCGGGTTATCAGCAGATAAACGGTAAAAACGATCCAATAGATTGCAAGCAGAATATGATTTGTCTTTTCTCTTTTTGTTTCCATAATTCCCTCCATCTTCTGCAATAAAACTGGCATGCTGTCCCTTTTGTAAGTTCAGCATACCAGTTTATCATCCTAGTTTCAAGTGAATCTTTATTTCAGTCTCAAAAATCACCTTGATTGTGTCTGGAAGATATGTCTATACCTCCCGATAGCGCTGGTTATGCAGCGTTCAACTTCCGTGAAGTTTCAATTTTAAACTATGCTAAAACAAGAATGCTTATTAACACATCATTCGACTATTACTCTTGCATCATTGTAAAAAACTTTTTGAACCTCGCCCATAGTTGTTACTGTACCAGATACACTTAATCTAAAGGTAATTCCAATTCGTTTAGTAATAGGATTTATTGCGATACTCGTACTTATAGTTCCAGTCTTTGATGCATGGGCATAACTGCCCTTTGCGCGTACTCCATCTAAGCTTCCGGCTGTACCCAGTGGAGAAATACTACAAGTTAATTGTCCCCCTTTTGCCCAAATATTGTCGGAACTATCACTGTCCTTTTTCAACATTAATACGGTTGCTTCAAGCGAAATCTTGTTCTGTCTTCCTATCAAAACGCAACCCACAATAATGTCCCATACATGACAGTGAAAACAATGCTCGCTAGAATGGAAAAGCACACTCCGTCAAAATTGTCTTTTTCTATGAATTTTTTTATCGCAAGCATAAAGAAAAGCATAAAGAGCAACGGATAGATAAACCATATCTCGTTGAAACCGAACCATCTTATAAGTTCCATGCTCTTAAATGTAATCATAGGATTCCTCCTTATAAGGTGTCACCGGTGGCCTCTGGTCCATATACTATTTTATTTTCAGGTGCAAATGAGATTGAAAAGCCCGTTCCTACGCTTACAGATGGATTTGCTGCCGTTTTCATGTGTCCGTAATTGCCTGAAAAAGCTACTACTCTAATGTTTCCTCCCGCTACCCAGTTTGTCGATATCCTACCAGATTTTGCATATGCTCTTCCTCCATCGATGGCTCTGACCATCGGGAATTTTGCATAGCTTCCTACCTTGCTTCCAAAAGTATACGTCGTTAATGTCTGACTTTCAGCAGAAGCATCTGAAGTAGCATAATGATAATTAACTCTTGTTACTGCGTTTTTTACAATAAAGTTTGTATTATTTGTCAGCATAGCAACTATATCTGTGTACATATTAGTTGCAACACTTGGCGTGCGTTGCCATTCCCATAGCATATATGCGGTAAGATTTGTTATGTCCTCAGCTGCGTTATAATAGAATTGACCATCTGTCAAATACACATTATATTGCACGCCATTTGCAACCATACGTGCTGCTTCCTCAGGATTATTCTCAGCTTTTTCATGAAAATCTTTAATTTCCGTATTCGACAGCCCTTCCATCCTCAGAGCGTTGTCTGATAATGCTAAAATTTTTTCTATCTCCGAGTCAACATTAATGCTTCTGATCTTTGAAACGTCTTCTTCTGCATAGCCTTCTTGCAATAATTCTTCATCGCTTAGTTCCTGCAATTTTCGGATGATATCGTATTCTGACAGGAAACCACTCGCAACCAGTTTGTCGCCTTTTGCCTGTTCCATAAAATCCTCTTCAATTCTTTTATTTTCACCGAAAGCCTCTTCTTGCAGATTCTTTTGAGCATAATTGCCCGCAAAAGCTACAGAATATGTAGTTACCGTTAATGCTGCAATCATTACTGTGCATGCACACATTTTGAATAGTCTTTTCTTCATTTTTGCCTCCATATAAATCTCTATCAAAATCCATGTTCAGCTTTCTCTTGTTAGACTTTCATATAATCATCGGAATCACGCCCCTATCCTATTATGAACGGCTATTTTAAATTCCAAGAATGTTTTACCTGAATCTGCTTCGTTGTCTTATTATGGGATACATAGCCCACAGCTGTTTCAAGTTTAACATTTTTTTCAGTCTGAGGCTGCCCTGCAAATAAACTCTTGACGCAATATCCTGCATACATATTGACATCTGATGAACCCTCTGTTCTTCCTGAACGATCGGTAATATAAACGCCTATCGGATCTATTTCTACAATCCTTTCACCTTTAGAAATTCCCTCCGCATTTGTATTGCCGTAACGCTCATCAATTCCATTAGCGCTTAAAGTATAATGATTTTCCAAGGATACCCACCCGCTTCCGGCAGTTGTTGTTACCGTCGCCTTTGCGGTAAAATAACGGTTTCCGTAGTCTTTCCAAACGGTTTCTCCATTTGCTGCCGTTGGCATCACAGTCGGAATGCGCTGCATCGGAGACAATGCTGTTTCATCTTCTTTACAGTCTGTAAATTCCATAATAAGTTCATCCCCGTTTTTCAGCTCATAAACTTGTCTGCAATATTCTGCTCCGTTTCCGATCGGCATCATTTGGATGTCTTTGGATTGATCTGCGTATTCCTCCAATGCCTGCGTCAGAGCTTTTGTAATATCTGGTTCAGCCTTTGCCTCGTCGATCATGGCTTCACTGTTCGACGCTGCAAAGGCAGCGGATGGAATCATCGCACACACCATGACAGCAGTCATCCATATACAAAACATTTTCTTCATTAAAAATCCCTCCTTCTTCTGAATAAAAACGGTATGCTGTCCCTTTTGTGAGTTCAGCATACCAGTTTTATCATCCCAGTTTCAAGTGTAATGTTGTAAGTGCGCGTTTTTTGTTGTAAGTGCTTATTTTTTTACAGTGTCTGGATGTATTGGAAGTTGGATTTCTGTGAATACATCGATTTGTCCATCTTGTTCTTCCAAGTTCCACTGTACCTGTCCGCCTGCGTGCTTTACTGCATCTAAGATGTTCCGCACACCGAGGCCGTGATTTTCTTTGTCTGCTTTGGTCGTTTGTCCGGGTTGGATGATACCGTCTTCGATAACGGGTCTTTCGCTTGTCGGATTCTGTACCCGAATAAATTGATTGTCACGAAAGTTTGTAAAGGAGATCCGAACGCTGCGGTTCTTTTCACATTTTAACGCTGCTTCGTAAGCATTGGCGATCACATTCGTAAAGATCACGCAAAGTGCGGTCTCCGAAACGTTAAAGTCCTCCGCGAACTGTCCGACCAATTCTACATGGATACCATCTCGCAGTCCTTTGCTGTAGTAGGCGTTTACCACCGCATCGCCGATCAGATTGCCGGTCGCAAGGTGCTTCATTCCCGCTTGCTGTCCCATCAGTTCCGAAACATACGAGAGTACACGCTGGTCTCCCGCGTCTTTCGCGATGGACACGATAGCCTGCAAGTGCGCACTGCTGTCATGACGGAAACGCCGCAGTTCCTGCTGCTTCTCATAGAGCAGATGATACTGCCCCGTCTGTTCCTTGATGCAGCGTTCGTTGAGTTCGACCTGTGTCCGCAGTTCCTTGTGCTGAAAATAGAGCCACACGCCGAGTGCGATCGTAATGGTGAGGATCATTCCGGTTAGACCATCCACGATCGTCAAAATACCTTCCACTTTCAGTACATCTTCTTCGGCGGTGCTGTAGTAGCTGAATGTAGGAATGGTTAGTATCACCGTAAAGATCAAATAGGTCCAAAACGGAATGTTCAGCAGCGCAGCATGGATTTTTTCGCGTTTCTTCCGAAGTAGGATCGCTAACAAAATAAAAAAAAGCAGTATCAGTGCATTGCAAACCAAGGTCGCGCGATACCAGTCAAGCATCACTTCTCGATTGAATCGCAAAACGGCCGTTAGGATACCCATAAAAAAACTGTTTACAGAGGATTTGACGCTTCCATACATCAGTACAATTCCAATTTGTATTTTTTTAAACAGGATAAACAATATGAAATAAGCGCTCAACCACATCCAAAAATTTGTCCACTCGTTATTCGGAAAGATCACCGGCAGCAGCACTGCCGCTGCCGCGGTCAGTGCCGCCAGCGGCCAGCAAGCTTTTTCGCGTATTTCATATCCCAAGACATAACGGAACATGACAAAATTGAAAAGCAGCAAAAGGCACCGCAGTGCAATCCCCATCCAGATCATCTGCCGTACCTCGCCATCTTTCTCGCGTAATGCATATATTTTTCTTCACAAGCCTTTCGTCTGCGCGTGCTGAACGGAAAGAGTTCTTCGCAGTCGTCCAAGCGGACCCCTTTTTTGTCCAGTTTGGCTATATACCGGCAGCCGACGATGCAGGTATCATGAATGCGCAAGAAGTCTTCGGCCGGCAGCAAGGCTTCCCATACGTTCAGAGACCGGCGGACCGTATAGTCCGCCCCGGATGCCAGATGGACCTGACTGTAAACATCCTGCACACGGATCCAGACGATATCGCCGACCTGTAAAGATGTGTTATCATCGAGCGCCACGGTCTCATAAATGCTGTACAGGTCGAAGAATTTTTTCATCAAGAGGCAAAGCCGCTCGTAATCCATCGGTTTTTCAAAGAAACCGATCACATTGCGTCCAAAGGCATCCCAGACGGCTTCACTGTGACCGGTCACAAAGATAATCAGGCTTTCCGCGCTCTTCTTTTCCAGTTCGTCCCGGATCGCAAGCCCGCTTCTGCCCGGCATTTCAATATCCAAAAACAGCAGATCCGCCGCAAAGTCTTTCGCTTCTTCATAGTCGGTCACGCCTAAGATCCGCATGGCCCGCCCGTACTGTTCTTCGTAGCGCAGCAGGAGTTCTTCTGTTTCCCGCACGATTTCCGGCTGGTCATCACAGATCAGCACATTGATCTTCCGCATCTCGCATTTTCCTTTCTAAAGTCAGGGTAAAAGTCAAGGCGCTCCTTGCGAAGCGCCCTGTGTGATCCTAATTTTTATTTATCCGCGGGTAATTATCTTTCAACTACGAGGGCAGTTCCCATGCCGCCGCCGATACATAATGTAGCAAGACCGTACTTGGAATCTCTCTTCATCATTTCGTAGATAAGGGTGATGAGGATTCTGCATCCGGATGCTCCGATCGGGTGTCCGATAGCGATAGCGCCGCCGTTTACGTTAGTCTTTTCAGGGTCAAGACCTAAGTCTTTTCTTACTGCCAGGGACTGAGCTGCGAAAGCTTCGTTTGCTTCTACGAGGTCCATGTCTGCGATAGTAAGGCCAGCCTTGTCAAGAGCCTTCTTGGAAGCAGGAACTGGACCAACACCCATTATTGACGGGTCAACGCCTGCGGAAGCGTAGGACTTGATCGTGCAAAGCGGCTTAAGGCCTAATTCGTCAGCCTTTTCCTTGCTCATTACTACAACTGCTGCGCCTGCATCGTTGATACCGGAAGCGTTAGCTGCTGTAACAACGCCGTCTTTCTTGAATGCGCCTTTGAGCTTAGCAACCTTTTCGATAGTGGAACCGAATTTAGGGAATTCGTCTGTATCGAAGATGATCGGATCGCCTTTTCTCTGCGGGATTTCTACAGGAACGATTTCGTCTTTGAACTTGCCTGCCTTGATTGCGGCTTCTGCTCTGTTCTGGGAGATTACAGAGAACTCGTCTAATTCTTCTCTTGTGATTCCCCACTGCTCTGCAACGTTTTCTGCGGTGATACCCATGTGGTAACCGTTGAATGCGTCCCAAAGACCATCGTTAACCATCATGTCAACCATCTGAGCGTTGTTCATTCTTGCGCCCCATCTTGCAGCCGGCATAGCATAAGCTGTAGCGGACATATTCTCTGCACCGCCTGCAACTACGATGTCAGCGTCGCCTGCTTTGATGATCTGAGCAGCAAGTTCAACAGCTCTAAGACCCGAACCGCATACTTTGTTAATTGTCATTGCCGGAACTTCGATAGGAAGGCCTGCATCGAGGGTCATCTGTCTTGCAACGTTCTGCCCAAGTCCGCCCTGAAGAACAGCTCCCATGATAACTTCTTCTACCATTTCAGGCTTGATTCCTGCTCTTTCTACAGCAGCCTTGATAGCGATAGCGCCTAACTTTCTGGTCGGAACTGATTTCAAAGATCCGCCGAAGCTTCCGATAGGTGTTCTTGCAGCACTTACAATTACTACTTCTCTCATTTTTATATATCCTCCTTAAGATATGTGGTACTTGGTTGCCGTAGTCAAACTCTTTTTGTCTACAGCCTTATTTAATCACACAATAATACAAAAAGCAAGGATTTTTGGTTAATTTTTTAACAAAACCCCTGTATTTTTTTATATACATCCTCTCATTATCTTATCACAAAGTCGCGAAAAATCAAGATTTACCGCAAAAGTAGTTTATTTAACAAGTCCTTTTGCATATCATCTGATTATGGCAAAATATTTCTCAGTCATCGTAACCGGCTTGTACGAAAGTTTCGTCTGTCTAAGGTTCGAAAGACCCATGTCCTCCTCGCGGTTTACATATACGGTCTCCTGCGGGAGATGCTTGCAAAACTCGTTGTTTATCGCCTGATAAAGCCCTCGGATTCTGTCGTCGGCCTTTTCCACATGGACGATGACGGTTTCCTTGCTGTTTGACCGAGCAAATTCTCCCAGAGTTACCGCCTCGATCTTGCCGCCGATCCTTATAACCCCTGACAAAAGCCCCTTGCCGAGGAATTTTAGGAGCTCCCGAATCGCCTCGGTTTCCATTTCGAGGATTTCTTTCCATTCTTCCGGTGTTTCTCCGAGCTTATACTCGTTCTTGCTTTCGATATATGCCATTATCTCATCTGCATCCTCGGGTCTTGCCTCTTCATATGTGAATTCGTAATTCTTAAGGAAATAGTTCAGGTGGTTTTTCTTCTGGTGAAGCTTGCGTCCGCTGAGACTCACAAGATCCTCGCGCAGGTAGACATAGTCGTCCTCATCCCTGTCGTGTTCGCAGGAGACATCTCCCGGGAAGCACTCTTCCAGATAATGCACGAGATGCTTCGGAATCATGCTGACATAAAGCTCCTGTCCCTCCTCGTTAAACATCTTTTTCGCCGCGAGAAAAGTCTCCCGCAAGGAATCAACATTGTATTCCCCCGTTCTCGTAAGGGGAAAGGACATGAAATGCCGCTTGTCCTCCTCTGGGTCAAGCTCCGCCGAGGCACCGATGCAAAGGTAGTCCCCGATTATCTGCCAGCTTATGTTATGAGTGTTTCGCCAAATATAGTTTGCTATAAATGTATATCCCGAAGATTGATAATCGTAGCCGTCAAAATAGGAATTGAGCAGCTCGATTTCCTCGCCGCTCAAATTGTCAAAATTTCTCTCAAATATCATACCGTCTTTTGTTTTCTTTTGCTTTCTTGTGCTGTCTTTTCTTGTCTTTGCCTTTATCTTTTTATCTTTACTTCAAATTGCTTATTTTACCAGCGCGGAAATTGCCTTGAACTCAGGCGCCTTCGCGCTTCCCAGAAGCTCATAGAGCACGCTCTCAAAGCTTGTCGGGATTACTCCCGCCTGGATCATTCTCTGAATGGCGATCTCCTTATTCTTCGGGTCTCTTGACTGGATGCAGTCTGTAACAAGCGCAACCTCATATCCCTCCGAAAGGAGCGCAAGAGCCGTCTGCTCAACGCATATATGCGCCTCGATTCCTGCCAAAATCACGCAGCCCCTGTCATGAGCCTCAAGTGATGCGATGAATTCCTCGTTTCCCATGCAGCTGAATGTTGTCTTGTCGATAGGTGTGAATTCTCCCAGAGCCTCTGCTACCGCAGGCACCGTTACCCCGAGTCCCTTCGTGTATTGCTGGGTTACTATCGTCGGAATTCCGAGAGCCTTCATTCCGCTTGCAAGCTTTACGACCTTTGCCTCCAGTTCTTCGCGCTCTGCCACTACCGGCATGAGCTTTTCCTGAAAGTCTATAGCTACGAAAATCGCATCGTCTCTTTCTATTTTGAGTTTTTTCAATCTATTAAACAATCCTGACATTTATAATACCTCCATTACTTTCCCTATCGAGTCGTTAATTACAAGGTCAGCCCTGCCGTCATAAGGCGTCGGCTGCTTGTTGATGAGTACTAGATTTTTACCACGAAAATATCTTATCAAACCCGCCGCCGGGTAAACAACCAGCGATGTTCCGCCTATTATGAGTGTGTCGGCCCTTTCGATGGCATTTATTGCTCCTGTCATGCATGACTCGTCAAGCATTTCCTCGTAGAGCACAACATCAGGCTTTATCACGCCGCCGCACTTCGGACAGATGGGGATGCTGCCCCTGCAGTTCTCCCAGTCCATGATGAAGCCAAGGTCATAGAATTCGCCGCAATCCATGCAATAATTTCGAAGAACCGATCCGTGGAGCTCGTAGACAACCTTGCTCCCTGCCTTTTGGTGAAGTCCGTCAATATTCTGGGTGATTACGGCCTTTAGCCAGCCCTCTTTTTCGAGAAATGCCAGCGTCCTGTGCGCCTTGTTGGGCTGAGCATCCCGATAGATCAAATTGTGTTTATAATAGTCAAAAAATGTCTCGGTATGCCTTGTAAAAAAGCTGTGGGAAAGCATTTCTTCCGGGCTTCTTCCATATTGCTGCTGTGCGTTATATAATCCCTTTTCCGATCGAAAATCGGGAATGTTGCTCTCCGTGGAAACGCCCGCCCCGCCGAAGAAAACCACATTTTTGCTCTGTTTTATAATTTCCTCTAATCGTTTATCCAATTCGTCTGCCTCCGATTTTACGTGCTAAACATACTAAACGCCATAATTTTGCCGTACGCTAACAGTATATCATTAAATCCGGCAAAAAACAACCGAACCCGTGCGATTGTGGCATCCCGCACAGGTTCAGCTGCTTATCAAAAGCTTTCTAAGTTGTTTTCCCCAGAATTTCTACGCGCATCCCAGCTTCGTCCTCGAAATACTTTCGGATTTTGTCGACATATTCATCGGAAGGTGTGACGAATTCCACAGGGCTCCCGCCGATGTTTCGCATCTTGGATATTCCCAGGTTGTGGTATGGCAAAAGCGTCAGCCTTGTTATCCGGTTTTCCCTATAAAATTTCGCGGTTTCTTCGATTATCTCCCGGGTATCGTTTATGTCATGCATGAGCGGCATGCGCATCTGGATCTTCGGATTTGTCAGCGGATCCTGCGCCATGCGCCGCAGGTTTTCGAGGATGAGCTTGTTGCTCTGTCCTACATATTCCAGGTGGATATCCTCGTCAATCGACTTCATGTCGTAGAGAATATCCGTTACATTTTCGTGTTTTGCGAGCCGCATCAAGGTGTCTCCGTCTCCGAAGCCCGATGTGTCGAGGCAGACATTGATGCCATCCTGCGCCGCAAGCTCTATGAGCTCCTCAGCGAAGGCCGCCTGCGCTAGCATTTCTCCGCCGCTTATCGTCATTCCGCCGCCTGTGTGCTCATAGAAGCCCTTATCCTGCAGGACCTCTGCCATGACCTCCTCTGCGGTCATTTCCTTTGCAACAGCCTTCAGTGCCTGCGCGTAGCAAAACTTCGTGCATTCCATGCAGCAGTTGCAGAGGCTTCGGTCAACATGGATTTTTTTATCCTCATCGCCTACATATATTGCCTTTTGCGGGCAGTGCGTAAGGCAGTAACCGCATTTGATGCAGCTGTTTGGCATCTGGATTATCTGCTGCTCGAAGCTGATCAGCTCCGGGTTATGGCACCACTTGCATGCGAGGGGGCAGCCCTTGAGGAAGACCGTGGCTCTGATGCCCGGGCCGTCCTCGGTGCTGAATTTTTGAATCGAACCGACCAGCGCGGTGCGAATTTTATTTTCCATTTTGCTCTCCCTACTCAGGCTTCTCGAAGTGTGCCGTTCTGTAGATAATGGTATCCTGTGCGCTCTTGTCAAGCTCGGTGAAGTATGCCATGTATCCTGCTACACGAACCATGAGGCCTTTGTGTTTTTCCGGATGCACCTGTGCATCCTTGAGGGTAGCCGTGTCCACAACATTGATCTGGATATGCTCGCCGCCGTGGTCGAAATAGGTCTTGATCACGCCCTCGATGCTCCGGAGGCCCTTTTCGCCCTCGACTCCCTTAGGGTCAAAGCGAAGGTTAAACAGAGCGCCGTCGTGGAAATCTTCCTGTCCCATGGAGGCTACGGATTTTACCGTTGCCGTCGGGCCGCTCACATCGCGTCCCATCATAGGTGATGCGTTGTCGCAGAAAGGCTCTCCTGCAAGTCTTCCGTCAGGTGTCGCTCCGCAAACCGCGCCATGTGATACATTTACGGTCTGAGAGTGAACGTTGAAGGAGAACATTCCGCCTCTTGCATCCGGCCAGGTCTGGACATTATCTGCGATGAAGTGCATCATTTCTCTGTAAGTTCCGTCTACGTGTGCCTTGTCGTTACCGAATTTTTCCGGTTTGTTGAGAAGGAGCTGGCGCATACGTTCCTCGCCCTCAAAGTTCTTGTCAAGAGCGCTGATAAGCTCGTCCATCGTGATATCCTTATCTTCGAATACGCATTTTTCGATCGCTTCGATGGAGTCTGCCATGTTGGCCGCGCCGGTGATATAAAGGCCGGCTGTGCTGTACTTTGCGCCGCCCTCCTGCACGGATTTGCCGCTTTCTACGCAGCCCTTCGTAACCATGGATGCGAAGATTACAGGGAATCTCAGCATATGCATGCTCTGCATGATCTTATAACCTTCTGTTACGAGTCTATAGTGGTGAAGGATCTGCTTCTTGAGGGCATCCTTGAACTCTTCGATATTCTTGAAATCTCTCGGATCTCCGGTCTGAAGTCCCATGAGTTTGCCCGTCGACGGATCCACTCCGTTATGAAGGACGAACTCGAGCATCTTGCCCATGTTTACATATCCTGCATCAGGCGATCCGTCCGTGGAGCCGCCGCCAGGCCCCGGCTGTATGCAGCCTACGATGGTCCAGTCTCTGGATTCTTCGATCGTGCAGCCCTTGCCCTGAGTCATCTTTATTGCGGCATTGTCATTGAAGAAGCCTGGGTTTGCCTGTCCGTCCTGGATCATCAGGCAGCCCTTGCGAATGAGCTCTTCCGGTGTTCCCTCCCAGACTCTGACTGCCATAACCGGCTGAGTGGTCTTGAGCTGGTTTGCAGCCTCGAGGCAGACATAGGAAAGCGCGTTAGTCGCATCCCTTCCGTCCGGAGTCTGTCCGCCGACGATGAGGATCTCCCACATAGGATATCCCGCAAAGGATGTCGCATACCACTTGTCTCTTACTTCGAAAACTTCGCAAGCCTTGAGATAGAAGCATTCGAGCATTTCGAGAGCCTCATCCTCTGTTATATTCTTTTCGTCAATTACGTCTTTCTTGTAATATGGCCACATGTACTGGTCGAATCTGCCGAATCCGTTAGCGGTCGTGCATACTTCGATATGGAAATATACATGTACAAACCAGATCGACTGGAGGGCCTGCCAGAAGGTCTCAGGCGGGTTCTCAGGAACAACCCTGCAGTTCCTAGCGATTGCAAGCAGCTCCTTTTTCCGCTTTTCGTCCTTGCAGGCAGCGGCCTGTCTTTCGGCTTCCTCTGCCATTCTGTGAGCGTATATGATAAGGCCTTCGCACTGGATGATGCAAGCCTTCCAGTAGTTGATCTTTTCCTGGTCTTCCTTGGTGGTGCCGGCAGTCTTTGCAATGTTTTCGCGGCATTCGTTCATATATCCCTTGAGTCCTACAGTAAGGATCTTCTCGTGGTCGCAGGTGGTTTCGCCGGAAACGCCGTTTCTGAGGCCTACCGTGATGATATCGTCCTTTATGCATTCTTCGGTATGGGCAGGAAGCGCGGTCTTTGACATATCCTCCATGGCCTTTCCTTCCCAATATGGAAGGGTCTTTAGGATAAGTTCTCTATCCTCCGGCGAAATGTCGTACGGGTCCTTTGTTCTTACCGGAAAATCGTCGATGTCGCTGATATACCAGGAGCTCGACTGAAATTCCGGGTGAAGGTTTGCGCCTCTATATTTGTTCGTCGGAGTGCCGACAACCAGTTCGTCCTCCATAATCAAGGTCGTCATGTGTTCCATGATGTACTTAACTACCTCTGCACGGAAGATAGGAATTGCATCTCCTGCGAATTTCTTATATGCCTCTGTCGCCAAAACAAGTCTTTCGGCTGTGATGCAAGGTCTGGAGTCCCAGAGCTTTGTTCTCATTCTCTGTAATCTTTCGTTTAACATTTTATCCCCCTATTCAAATCAAATAATCAAATTCTCGTTTAGTCGAGCATCTTGCCGCCGTCTACCAGCAGGTTGATGCCGTTAACAAAGGATGCCTCGTCGGAGCTGAGATAATAAACGGCGTCTGCCATTTCGCTCGGTTCGCCCGGTCTTCCTACGCATCCGAAGTTTACGGTATCTCCGGTTACCTTATATTCCTCCAGCGTCTGCCTTAGCATATCGGTATTTACCCAGCCCGGTGAGATGGAGTTTGCACGGATTCCGCGGCGTGCATATTCGTTGGCAACGTTCTTTGTCATGCCGATAACCGCCCATTTGCTGGAGCCGTAGCCGATTTCGGAGGTGTAGCCGGTCATTCCCGAACACGAACCGAAGTTTACGATTGCGCCCTTGCCCTGCTTTAGCATAACAGGAAGCGTATATTTCATCATCAGGAAGGTTCCGAATACGTTTATTTCGTAGATTCTCTTGAAATTCTCGAATGTATAATCTATCGTTTCGTCGTACCTGCCGATGATTCCTGCCGTATTTACGAGCACGTCGATTCTGCCCTCTTTTTCCTTGATCTTTGCGATGGTGTCGATAACCTGCTGCTCGCTTGAAACATCGAGTGTCAGATACAGAACCCTATCCTCGCTGAGCTTTTCTGTCTCAATCACCTTCTTCAGTGCTTCTTCCTTTATATCAAGCATTACTACATTATAGCCATTTTTGTAATATTTCTTTACTACTTCTTTGCCTATGCCGCCGGATGCCCCGGTGATCACGCAAACCTTTTTCTCGCTCATGTCGATTCCTCCTCATGTTTTCGTATTTTCATCTTGTTCGTCTTGTTTATCTTATCTGTCTGTTTAATATTCTAATTATGTTTTACCCCGAATACAACTATTAAATTGCAAGAAATCATAATTATTTTGCTACAAAATCGAATTATTTTATTTTATATTTCGGTATTTTGGTATATAATGAAGCAAAGAACGGAAACTTTCCGAGATTTTCGCAAGGAGGGCGATCTTATGTTATTCGAAAAACTAACTTATCAAGACGATTTTCCCATCAATATCACCATCGCTTCGGTGGACGAATATCCTCTCCACTATCACCAGGACATCGAGTTTGTCTATGTGCTGAAGGGCCAGATCAAGCTAAAAAACGGCTATTGTCAATATCTTTTGAAAGAGGGCGACATCTTTACAAACGCCGGCCACGAGGTTCATAGCCTCCTTGCAACCGATGAGGAAAATATCGTCGCGCTGATTCAAATCAGCACCCACTATTTCTCGCAATATTTCCCTTCGCTTAGCAAGTCGTGCTACCGGACTTATTCCAACAAGCAAGCGAGCAAGCATCACGACAATTTGCGCGAGAAGCTCCTTCAGATTTTGCTCTCCTACGAGATCAAAAGCTTCAATTATAAGAGCGAATGCATATATCTTATCGTGGATATAATCAAATACCTGGACAAATATTTTAACCTCTTTGTCTTCGAAAACAACATGGTTATCAATTACGAGAGCGGTGATCAGATGACGACCGAGCGCATCAGCCGCATAATCACCTATATTTATCAGTACTATGCCGAGAAGATCACTCTCGAGGATCTGGCAGAGATGGAACACCTCAGCGAGTTTTATATTTCGCACCTCATCAAGGACTGCACGGGAAAGAACTTCCGCGACTTTTTGTGCTTTGCGAGGGTGGAGTGGTCTGAAATACAGCTTCTGGATACCAACAAGAAGATCAGTCAGATTGCAAAGGATGTGGGCTTTTCAACCACAGCCTACTACGAAAAATATTTCTATAAATGGTTTAGACGCACGCCGGAGGAGCATCGCGCTTACTATAAACCGATGGTAAAAAGCGAGCTTCGTCCCGAAATCATCCATCCGGTGACTTCGAACACGGCAATTTCTCTGCTGAAGCTTGCTCTTTCCTCTCTTAACTCGCAGCAGACAAGTTCCTCCGTGGTCAGCAGTCTGAAGCTTGAGGTAAATGCGGACCGCAATGCACAGGCGATCAAGGAAATCGATTTTCGGCTGAATGTACAAATCACCCTTGAAGATTTTCGGGTTCTGGGATTCGGGCTCTTCTATGAGTTAGAATTGCTACGGCCATCCTCGGTAATCCTCCTGCAATATCCCGGGGATCCCGATGATGAGGTTCAAAAGCTCCTAAATATGCTGACTTATGAGGGTTTTGCTGCTATCCAGAAGCCGGCATCCGAGGCTAGCAGCTTCGTATCATACGGGAATGATACCATCGCGGCACCGATCTATATTCTGAGCAAGCAGCTTCGAAAGGGCGAGCCTGAGCTTACGCTGAGGCTTCGTGATGCCGGAGCCTATGGGGAAAATGAGGATGAGAAGATTCTGAAGGGTCTCCCATCGCTTCTGGCAAGCTGCGGGATCAAAAAAAGCTCCTTCTATATATATCAGGCGCTGGCGCATCTGCAAGGGGACGTGATCTGCCGCGGGAAGCACTACTGCGTTATTCGCCTGCGTGGAGCGAAAGAGGAGACCTTCGCCGCGCTTGTATATAACTACAATGACAGCATTCAGAGTCTCTGCAAGGAGGCGGCGACGCTGCATCATGTGAGAACCGTGCTGAACGATTTTAAGGACGAAATCGACCTTGCCCTCAGTCTGAACCTGCCGCCTGGCAATTATAGCGTTCTGAAATATTCCATGAACCGCCAGACAGATATATTCACTTATCTGTCGCTGCTTGATTTCGAGGATGATGCGGAATTTGCGGCTTTGCTGCGGAATATGATACCGACAGCGCCTCAGCTTGACATCTATCAGGAGGATGTACGCACGGGCTGCCATATCAATTTCTCGATAAAGGGCGTTGGCGTGCAGCTTGCGCTCATACGCGCGCTGCGCAAGTAGGGCGCGGGTGCAGATCGCGCTTCAATAAATAGAAGCCGGCAGACATAAATTGCTCTGCGCGCGTCCTCGGGTGCGAAGTCAAATGCCAGTTTGCGTGCGAGACGCACTCGCCGGCGGTAGCTCGCGAATCGTATTTTAATTAAATAGGAGCCGGCAAACATAAATTGCTCGGCGCTTAGTCCTCGGCGCAAACATTTCTTGTTTGCCCCTGCGGAATCGCGCTGCCGCAATTTTGTTGCCGGCTCTTCATATGTTCCTTTCAGCGAAGCGGAATCGCGCTCCCGCAATTTTGTCTCCACGCCTGCCGTCAATTTCATTTCTGCGTCGTTGGAATCCGGCAGGAAAAATGTTCATGGAGGCTTCGAGGACATAAATTGCTCTGCACTTAGTCCTCGGTGCAAACATTTCTTGTTTGCACCTGCGGAATCGTGCTCCCGCAATTTTGTCTCTACGCCTCATTTCTTTTTTAATCTAGCTATTTGATTCGGCACGCATATTTGCACTGCTTAAGTTCTGTTTTTGCAATGAGCGCGCCCTGGGCGTCGTATACCATCACGCGGGCTTTGTAGTAGTATCTTGTGCCCTTCGTGCCTGCCGTGTTGGTATAGGTCAGGCCTGCCTTTTCATATTTTGCCTTGTAACTTGCAGCCTTCTTGGTGCTTCTGTAGAATTTGTATTTTACAGTATAGCCAAGGTCTTCGATCTGCCGTATCGCATCTTCGTCAGCTGTCAGGGTAACTTTGATGCTGCCTTTTTCGGTTTTCTGCGAGCGTGCCTTGAGCGTCAAATCGCTTACCAGCTTCTCAACATTTTCGGTTTGTTCTGCGATTACCTTATCGGCATCATCTTCTGCCATAACTGCATATGATGAGAAGTGGCCTGTTACAAAGGTATATGTGCCGTCGGCATTCTTCTGGCCGCTTACCTTATGGTATGTTCCAAAGTTATCGATATATACGCAAACTACCGGTTTTGCGGCAAGCGCTGCATTCAGCTTAACGGTTACGCTGACGCTCCCGCCCTTAAATTCGGTTACATTGCCCTTGGAAGTCACAAGCCTCAGGTCAACTTCTACTTTGCTCTCGGACTGAGCAACGGTTTCAACAACGAGGCTGACTGTGCCGGCATCTCCTGCCTGCTCTGCTACTGCCTTAACGGCTTCTTTGTCTAACTTCACCTCGGCTGCATCGGATTTGATGGTAACAGCCGCTTCTGTTTCGTTTGCGATAGCTCTAACCGTCTGTTCAGGCAGGGCAACTTCTGTGGTGGTCCCCGCCGCGGTTTCGGTTACGGCCTGCGCGGTGGTTGTTGTCGTATTCACAACGACTTCTTCAGATTTGTTTTCGACTGTCTTTTTGACAATATCACTAGCGGTGGTTGTGTCAACCGTTGCAGTGGTTGTCTTTGTGCCGTCGGTATTCGTCTTGGTTTCTGACTTTACGGTTGCTGTGGTTGATGCGGTGGTGCTTCCCGTCTTGTCACCGGTGGTGCTTGTTACATTGTCCGTGGTTGTGGCTTTGGATGAGGACGAGCCGCCACCGGAACTTACATTTTCCACTTTTACTTCAACTCGAACGTCATTTACTCCTGTCACTTCTACGCCATCTTTATTGGCTTCTCCGGCTGTAAGTGTTCCGAATGAATAGCTTATCCACCTTACAGAAACTTTTTCAGAGTCCATGTAGAAGCTTACATATTTCTTTCCGTCTTTTTCCCAAACTTCACTCGTCAATTCAGCTGTCTGCCAAGAACCCCAAGCGCCTTCATCGCCATCCTTATATCTATATATAAGCTTCGTATCTTCTCCAGTCTTATAATTAGCAGGCACGGCAATTCCTACCCACTTACCTTTATTCCCGCTTGCATTTTCATGAGCTTTTAACCCTTTAACTGTAATTATTGCAGCTCCTGCTTCATGATCTATCTCATACTTGCTGCACAAGTTGTTATCTGCAATACTACCGCTCGCATCGTGCAACGGAGCTTTAATAATTTCTGTAGGATAACCGTTTACAGTAATGTCAACTGTATTAGTATTTCCTACATTATCAAACTTATAGCTTAATGAAGTTACAAATCTTGTCGCATAATCCCAATAGAAAGATATAAACTTCTTTCCACTGGCATTTTCCCAAACTTCACCTTCAAGACTTACCCCTTTAACAAGGTCTTTGTCACTGTATTTATAATCTACAGTTTTTGCACCTTCTGGTACAGGTACGGCAATTCCTACCCACTTTCCTAATGTACCGGCACCATTTGTATGGAGCTGAGGCTTAAAGTTAATCGCAACATTGTCACCATCCCAGATCATTCCATAATCTTCTTCCAAATCCGTTATAGGATTGTCTGACTTATCAACCAATGGTGCAAGAGTAATTCCTGCCTTATAAGCATCAAATGGTTCCACTTCATACTTGCCGTTCTCAAATCTTACAATTCGGTTATCTGCCAAATATGCGCTCGGGTCGGTTGAGAACGTGCCGCCGGCGATGGAGAGTGTATATCCTCCAACTTCTTCTGCGTAGTTTCCTCCGATTTCAGGAGCAGTAAATGAACCGCCGGCAACAGTCACCGTACCTTTTCCATTTCCGCCTTCACCCTTTCCGAAAATTCTTTTTACTCCTGTAAATGTCCCGCCTGTGATAGTAAATTCTCCCTTGTCAGACTCGTAAGTGTAAGCACCGTTTGAGATCGGATATTGACCTACAAAAGTACCGCCTGAAATAGTCGCTTTATGCCAGTTCAAAATAGTAGTAGCATTATTTTGCCCCGTGTTGTTTGTGCTGTCAAAGGTCCCTCCGCTGATAGTCAACTCGCCGTAGTCATCGTTTTTTACAACCGAGCAGCTTTTTAATCCGGCCTTCCCACTAAATTCGCCGTTTTTTATGGTCAATTCAGCTTTGTTTGCCTGAGCCGACACACTTTCCCCTGCAACTGTGTCGGCTGTTGTTACCCAACCGTTGTCAATCAGGCTTGATGTATTTACGCTGTTCTCTGGTTTTTTTACTTCGACGTCCCCGTCGATCGTCATTTTACCCATATTCTTAATAACATACCAATTACTAGAAACATAGGTGCCGCCATTTACGTTGGCAACAGCGTCAGGGAAGTTGGCTATAGCTGCGCTACCCTCAGCTGTTGTGGAAACATTTCCGCTTCCACTGATGGTCAAATTCCCCTTGTTCACAATCGCGCATCCGGTCGAGGATGAAATATCTTTGCCGTTCAGGTCGATGACTACGGTTTTGCCTTCCGGAATGGCTATAATGGTGCTGTCTGCTGTCACATCTGACAGCAGAGTGATGATGTTATCAGCAGCTGCCGCTGTGATGGCTTCTGCCAGCGTGCCATAATGCGTTGTCTCATCGCCGCTGGTGATAGATGCCACATGTTTGCAGTCATCGTCGCCTGCGCAGTCGGTAGAACTAGCTGCAAATGCCGCGGCCGGCATGAAGCAGGCGATCATCAGCACGCTCATAATGATTGAAAAAAGTTTTTTCATATCCTTCCTCCTTATAAAATAATCCATCTTGATACTTGCGCCGTTTTCCCCCTCGTGTTTACTTCCGGGAGATGCGTGTCTACCTTTTGCGGGCGGGCGCGAGCTGCGCATCGGCCGGAAAAAGTTGATATTGCAAGGCTAGGCGGCGCAAATTTCATATACTTATCATACCCCCCCCCCATGGCGATTTGTCAACTAATATAAATTTCTATATATGGGTGTTTATGCAAGTAACGCCTGGAATTACTCCTCCGCCCGCTTTTAGTATAGCAGTACGCTTGCAGTTCAGCTTAGTATAGCAGTTCAAAGTATGGCAGGTTCAGGGCAAAAGAATAGGGCAGAGCCTTTCGGCTCTGCCCCTTTTGGAATCACGCGCGCGCGAGTCTTATTTCTTTGTGTAGTCGTAGAAGCCTACGCCGGTCTTTCTGCCGAGCTTGCCTGCTCTTACCATCTTTCTGAGGAGAACATGAGCTCTGTATTTGGAATCGCCATATTCGCTATACAATACGTCCATGATTGCAAGTACAACATCCAGTCCGATGAGGTCGCCAAGTTCCAGAGGTCCCATCGGGTGGTTAGCACCAAGCTTCATAGCTGTATCGATGCCCTTTGCGTCTGCAACGCCGTCGGCAAGGATTCCGATTCCCTCGTTGATCATAGGAATGAGGATTCTGTTTACAACGAATCCCGGAGCTTCAGCGACTTCTACAGGAGTCTTGCCTAACTTTTCGGTCAGTGCAAGGATCGTAGCCTTTGTTTCTTCGGATGTAGTCAGCCCCTTGATGATTTCGACAAGTTTCATTGCAGGGACTGGATTGAAGAAGTGCATTCCGATAACCTTGTCAGGTCTTCCCGTTGCCGCCGCGATCTCTGTGATGGAAAGGGAAGACGTGTTCGTTGCGATGATAGTATCCGGTTTGCAGAGTTTATCGAGTTCTGCAAAAAGGGCTTTCTTGGATTCCATATCCTCGGTAGCCGCCTCGATTACCAGGTCAGCATCTGCGATAATATTGATATCCGTGGAGCCGTGGATTCTTGCGAAAACTTCCGCAGCCTGCTCTGCGGTCATCTTCTCTTTTGCAACCATTTTGTCCAGGTTCTTCTTAACAGTCGCAAGTCCCTTCTCTACGGAAGATTCTCTTCTCGCTCTGACTACTACTTCGTAGCCGTTCTGCGCCAAAACCTGAATGATTCCTGCGCCCATAGTACCTGTTCCTAATACACCAATCTTTTTCATTAAATTGCCTCCTTGTAAAGTTTGAATGCTAATCAAATCATATTTTGTTAAAAAATTAACCTTGCGTTATTAAGATTATACCACAAAAAAGCAAAAATCAAAGCTTTTTTGGCAAATAATTTTGTTTTTTTTCCAATACTTGGCGATTTGGCCGAGTGAGGCGTTAAGAAATTGCCAATTTTTCGGTAATTCTGGCTTTATTTTTTGGATTATTGTCAGAAATTTGCGGCTTTTCGCGTCATATAAGTAGAAAGTGTCTTTATATTATTTTTCATGGAGGTAAAGTCATGAATTATTCTGCACCTCAGCGGCTCGGTTATAACCTGAAGGTTCTCAGAGCCAGCAAAAACGTCAACCAAAACCAGCTGGCGGAGTTCATCGGTCTGACTCGCTCATCTTATGCGCAATATGAGCTTGGGAACCGCACTCCCGACGCGCAAACGCTCAGGGTCATCGCGCAGTTTTACAAAATCAGCATGGACTTATTCTTCGAGAGCGATGTTAAGAGATTTTTGAGCGAGGCAACCTATCTGCAGATGAACGGAGATAATTGCCAGCTGCTCTTGGAAAATTTTAAAGCTCTCTCGCCATTCAGCAAGGGCAGGCTCCTGGAATACTCGGAGAAGCTGCTGGAAGGCGATAGGATCAGGCAGCGAAATATGATCGAGCTTGAAAAGAGACGCAAAGTGTAAGTGATTACACTTTGCGTCTCTTTTTCTCTGCTTGTTTTCTATATTTCTATGCGAAGTACAGATTGGTAGTCAAATATTCTGGGTCGCAAGTTACGTCGATGCCCATATTTCTGAGGGTCTGCTCGTCTCTTTCGCTTAGGATCGCCGTGCAATGCGCCCTGCACCCGTTGAGCTTCTCCAGCATCTTGACAGCCTTGTCTGCGCAGGAGTTTGTCTCTGCCGAAATGGAAAGAGCCGTCAGGATTTCTTCTACATTGAGGCTCGTCCTGTCGTGGTGCAGGACTTCGCCCTTGAGCTTTTGGATATTGCTAAATACATTCGGCGCGATAACATATAAATCATCCGGTATCCCTGCGATTTTCTTGACAGCGTTTAGAAGCGCGGCGCCCGCCGCAACCATTCTGCGGCTGCTGCGTCCCGTAACGATGCTTCCGTCCGGCATTTCGATTGCCATGACGACCACATTGACATATTTCTTGTCGAGATTGCGCTTCTCCTCGGCATATTCTCTTGCGGGGATTACGACCTTTCGGTCTTCCTCGCAGGCGCCCACTTCTTTCATGAGAAGCTCGGAGCGCTCGAGCGCAGCCTCGCTTATCTTGCCTTTTTTGTAGTCGCATTTTGCTATTATGAAGCGGCGGATTATCTCCTGGATCGAGGCTTCCTTTACTGCATCATCGTCCGTGATGCAAAAGCCTACGCGGTTTACTCCCATGTCCGTCGGGGATTGATATTCCGACTCGCCGGTGATTTTCTCGATAATTCGCTTTACTACCGGGAAGACCTCAAGGTCGCGGTTATAATTTACTGCCATCTTGCCATATGCCTCGAGGTGATAGGAGTCGATCATATTGACATCGCGAAGGTCTGCGGTTGCCGCCTCGTAGGCGATGTTAACAGGATGCTTCAGCGGAATATTCCAGATCGGGAAGGTCTCGAATTTCGCATAGCGAACCTTCGTGCCGCGTTTATATTCGTGATAGAGCTGGGAAAGGCAGGTTGCGAGCTTGCCGCTTCCGCCGCCCGGGCCGGTTACGACTACGAGAGGTTTGGTGACCTCTATGTACGGATTTGCGCCGTATCCCTCTTCACTTACGATAGTCTCAACATCGGTCGGATAACCTTTTGTATAAAAATGCTTGTAGGTCTTGATATCGCGTCGCTCAAGCTTATTGATGAACATGTTCACGGCCGGTGCGTCCTCGTATCTTGTCACAACAACGCTGTTGATCTTGAGGTCATGGTGCCGGAAAATATCTATGAGACGCAGCACCTCAAGGTCGTATGTGATCCCGAAGTCCTGCCTGGTCTTGCTGTTGATGATGTCTCCGGAGTAGATGCAAATTATGATCTCTGCCTTATCCTTCATCTTCTCGAGGAGCTTGATCTTCGCATTTTCGTCAAAGCCCGGGAGTACCCGCATTGCGTGCTTGTCGTGGACAAGCTTGCCGCCGAATTCCAGATACAGCCTCTCACTGTTTCCCGCTTTTATTCTTTCTAAGATATGCCTTGATTGTTCCTCGATATATTTTTCCGCATCAAAACCTGCTTTGTTCATTTTCGTCACCTCTTCTTTCTTTTTTACATTATATCTATCGTAAGCTGGTTCTTGCCTTCCGCCATGCCCTCGAGGCTGACGTCGTAATTTATCTTTATCTTGCCGCTGCCCGTTTCCGCGTCGAGCTCGCTTTCTACAAGGTTTGTGAGGACCTCTAGCCCCATTTCGCCGAATGGCGTTTCGTAGGCACTGCTGAAGCGCTTGCCCTTCTCGAAATAAAGCTCTGCGCGGGTCTCGCCGCCCGTCCGCTTCATCTTGACCGTTTTGTCTTTAACCTTGAGCATGGTTTTTCCTATTGGCATTCCGGAGATTCCGCTCTCGTCGTAGATCACATAGGCCGCGCCGCCGCGAAAATATAGCTTCCCTTCGGTCACAAATTCCATTTGCTCTTCTTCTCTATCGTCAAAAAATTGCTTACCTACTATTCTTAGCGTTATATCTTTCATATCCAAGTCTGATAATCCTTTCGATTGTATCTTGATATTTTACACCGGCTTCCTCCCACAGGAGCGGGAACATGCTGAATTTCGTGAAGCCCGGGATCGTATTTATTTCGTTCAAATATATTTTGTTCGTATTCTTGTCGATGAAAAAGTCGACACGCGCAAAGCCCTCTCCGTCGATGGCCGAGTAGGCC
>CAVCFO010000001.1:0-164109 GCA_963601575.1 bacterium | reverse complement strand
GTAATCTGCGCGGAAGATTGCAATATGTTTGCATATTGGCAGGCCGTTTTTCGCAAAGACGTCCTTTGCGAGGAGCTTATCCATGGCAACCGATGATGCAAGAACTCCGCAGCCTCCGTATGGGATATCCATAGTCTCGAAAAATCCCTGGAGCTTTCCGTCTTCGCAGTACGGGCCGTGCACGATCGGAAGCGCGAAATCGATTGCTTCCTTTATGCTTCCCGGGTTGAAAGGAGTTGCGGTCTTTTCCCAGCTTCCGTTCTCTATCTCATCTTCGCTGCCGTCGAAAAGTCTCCACTGTCCGTCCTTTGTTATTCCTATAAATACGAGCTCGTATTTTTCTTTGTTCACAGCACGGATTACGGATGCTGCCGACAGGAGCGAAACCTCGTGCTCCCCGGATTTTCCGCCGAAAATTATGCCAAGTCTTGTTTTGTTTTTCACCTTCATTTTATTGCCTCCAATATTCTTTCAAGCTCTTCCTTATTAAAATGATATTTCTTGCAGCAGAACTGGCAGACCATTTCGGCCTCGCCGTCCTCCTGGATTATCTCTTTTAGATCATCCTCTCCGATGGTCATAAGAACCTGCTTGAGGCGCTGCCGGCTGCAATCGCAGTTCCAGCGCATCTGCCTATATTCGAGTGTCTCGACGCGGAAATCCTCCGGCATTTGTCCAAAAATCCGGTCGAGCATGGCCTGCAAAATTCCTTCTTCGGATTTTCCGCTATTCTGTGAGACCGCCTCTTCTGCTATGGCGGTGATTGGCGGAAGCTCCGAAATCATCTCTTCAAGGGCGTCGATGGATTCTTCCTTTGCATCCGGCAGCATCTGAATTATCATGCCGCCCGCCGCCTTTACGGTGCAGTCCACATCTATCTTTACGCCGAGCGAAATTGCGGTGTTCTGTTGTTCTGAGATGAAATAGTAGGCTGTCAGGTCGTCTGCGATTTCGCCGTCAACCAGTGCAATGGTTCCCACATAAGGCTCCCTGAGGCCAAGGTCCTTGATTACCGTAAGCTCGCCGATTCCAAGGGAGCCGCCGACATCAAGCTTTCCCTCCGGGCTCAGCGGAAGGTCTACATCAGGATTTGCGATATATCCCTTGACATCTCCCGATGCCGTTGCTGTTGCCAGGATCTGCTTCGCGGGGCCGTCGCCCTTGAAAAGCACAGTCAGCTTGTCGCTCTCGTTCTTGAGCATCAGTCCCATCAGGCCTGCTCCTGTCAGGACTCTGCCAAGTCCTGCTGTCGCAAGCGGTGTCGTATCGTGAATTCTTCTTGCGGTTTCCACCATATCTGTTGATATGGTCAAATAAACTCTGAAGGAACCGCTCCTGTCTATTCCTGTAATTACCTTGCTCATATAGTTTCCTCCTTTAGTTTTCTAGCCCTGCTGCGCGCCTATGTAGGCCTCCGCCAGGCGGCGGATTTGCGCGCAGCTGCGCTCCGCGCATCTGCGCTCGGAGCCTCTTGCAAACACATAGAGCTTTAGCTTGGGCTCCGTTCCGGAGGGCCGCACGAGCAGCCGGTGCCCTCCGGCGAAATCCGCCCTGTAGAGCTTCTTTTCGCGGTAGCAGTACTCTCTTAGCGTATCGCCTGTCCTAAACTTTCCTGCAAAGAATCCTTGCATTATGCTCTCTGCTTTCCTTCGGTCAGCCTCGCGCTCAAACTCGACTCCGAAGGTTTCCGTATATATATAGCCGTACTTTTCGTATAGCTGCGAAAGCTTATCTATCAGGCTTCTGCCCTCTGCCGCAAGCTCCGCTGCCGCAAGGCATACAAGCTGCGATGCCATTACTCCGTCCTTATCTCTGGTATAATCGCCATACAGGTATCCGAGGCTCTCCTCAAATCCGAAAAGGAATTCCCCCTCCTGCGGGTTATCCGCAAGATGCTGCATCTCAAATGCGATATTCTTAAATCCCGTAAATACATTCCGCAATTTGATGCCATATTCGCGCGCGATGTCCTCGGCAAGAGGCGAGCTCACATGGCTCTTGAATGCTACATAGTTTCTGCCCGGCTCCGCGTGCCGGCAAACATAATCAAGCAGGATTTCGCCGACCTGGTTTCCGGAAAGCTTGACATATTCGCTCTTTCCGGAAACTCGCAAAGCCATCACTCCGAGCCTGTCGCTGTCCGGATCCGTTGCAAGGATGAGTGCTGGCTTTGCGCCCTGCGCCCCGCAGAGCGCCAGCGCCTCAGAAAACGCCGCCTCGTATTCCGGGTTGGGCGCAGGGCAGGTCGCAAAATCCCCATCCGGCTCCGCCTGGCTTTCCACTATGATTATGTTCTCCGGCCTCATCCCTATCTTCGCAAGCTGCCGCGGCACATAGTTCATCCCGGTCCCGTTCAGCGGCGTATAGCAAATCTTGAGCTCTCCGAGGGCGCGCCGCACCTTTTCATCCTCGCGAAGCTTTTTCGTATTTTCGTCCAGCGCCTCTAGATATCTTTCCTTTATTTCCTCCGAGACTCTATGGATTTCTCCTTTTTTGCCCGTTCCTCCCCGGGAAAACGGATCAGAGATATGCATATATTCTTCTATTATCTTCGCCTTCCTGTCATCAATCTGATTTCCATAATGGTCATAGACCTTGTAGCCGTTGTATTCTCTGGTATTGTGGCTTGCCGTGATCATGATGCCGCCTGAGAGCTTCATTTCTCTCACCGCAAACGAGACTGCGGGCACCGGAGTCGGTTCTTCGAATAGATAGATGTCCACGCCGTTTTCCGAAAACGCCTCAGCTGCGATCCTTGCATATTCCTCCGAGTTATTTCTCGTATCATAACCGATCACGAGTGACGGCCTTTCATATTTTTCGTTCAAATATTTGCTGATTGCGATGCTCGCCTTTCGAATCGTAATCGAATTGATGCGGTTTGTGCCGGCTCCCATCTTTTCTCTCAGTCCGGAGGTTCCGAATGCAATATCCTTGCAGAATCTGCTATATATTTCTTCGTCGTTTCCGTCTATGGCGCGAAGCTGCTCCGAAAGCTCTTTTGGCAGATTCTCTTTGCACCACCTCATATATTCTCTATAGGCTTTTTCCATAATATTTATATCCACATTCTCTTCTCTGCAATAATATTTTATTTTATCATATTTCACATTATTTTTACACAGGAATTACACAAAAGATTATTATAATTTGCTTGTAAATCGGAAATAGAGACAAGGAGGTCTTATTATGGATAACGAATTTGACAGAAACGAAAATTTCAATGGATTCGAAGCAGACGAAAATCACGATGAAATTAAGAAAGACGAAAGCTACGGTCAGTCCGTGAATTTCGAAGCCGGCGAATATACGGATAATGCCGAGCCACCGAAGGCCTCTGCACATAAGAAAAAACACAAGGAACAAAAGGAACCGAAGTATGTTACCAGAAAAGCCTTCGCTCTGGTGCTGGTGATCGCAATTGTGATTTCCAGCTGCCTTGGAGCCGGAATATTTGCCATCGCAGCAAATGTCTTCGGCACATCTTCTGCGACCAAAACAATCAATGCCACCAATGTCAGCCTCGCGCAGGCAACCGGCAGCGAGCTTTCCATTCAGGAGATCATCGCAAGGAATGCAAATTCCGTAGTTGCCATCGAGACAGAATCAGTTTCCACAGATAGCTGGCTCGGGCAATATGTAACTCAGGGCGCAGGCAGCGGCGTAATTTACAGCGAAGACGGATATATAATTACGAACAACCATGTTATCTCGGGAGCTTCCAGCATAAAGGTAACTCTCTACGATGGTACAGAGCTCGATGCTTCGCTGGTAGCGACGGACTCACAAACAGACGTTGCGGTAATCAAAGTAAACAAGACGGGGCTTACCCCTGTAAGCTTCGGGGAAATGTCCTCAGTTTCGGTAGGCGACCTTGCCGTTGCAATCGGTAACCCTCTGGGGACTCTTTCGGGAACAGCTACCGAAGGCATAATCAGCGCTCTTGAGCGTGAGATCACAATTGACGGAAAGAGCATGAGCCTGATACAGACCAGTGCTTCTATCAACCCGGGCAACTCCGGCGGCGGGCTCTTCGACCAGTACGGTAACCTTATCGGCCTGGTTGTAGCCAAGTCATCGGGCTCCGATGTCGAAGGCCTTGGATTTGCAATCCCTTCCGATACGGTTCTTTCGGTTGCAAAATCGCTTATAGAGAATGGTTATGTCACGGGAAGACCTGTTGCGGGGATCACGATCGTAGATTTGACCGACGCAACGACTGCAATGCAATATGGCGTTGACCTTACAGGCGTATATATCAAAGAAGTTACCGGAAGCAGTGCGAGGAAGGCAGGCCTTCAGGCGGGCGACCTGGTATATTACATAGATGATACGAAAATTACAAGTTCAGCGGTTCTCCTCAAAGAGATCCAGAGCCACCAGGTTGGAGATACCGTTACGTTCACCATCGTTCGTAACGGAGATATCATCAAATATGACGTAAAGCTCCAGGCTTCCACGGGCAATGCGTCAAGCTCTGAGAGCAGCAGTAGCAGCTCCCAGAGACTCAGAGATTAGCGTACAAGAAGTTTTAATTTTCTTTTTCTTCTTTCTATATGAGATAAGCAAAAACGGCGGGTCGTTTCGATCTCGCCGCTTTTGTTTTTTGCACGTTGCCATATTGCCTGCTCGGTCGCTGCACATCCTACAGGCTCTCTTCCAAAAGCTCTGCGAGCTTTTTCTTTGCGCGGCAGAATCTTTGCTCGACGGTATTAGTTTTTTCTCCGGTCAGCTTTGCGATCGTAACATATGGCATGATGTATGCCACCCTCAGAATTATCAGATCCGCGTCTCTATCTTTCATCCGGTTCAGGCAATCGCTGGTTTCCTTTGAGAATCCGTATTCCTCGGTAAAGTAGGTGTCCGTATGGCAGCCTGATGACTCCCTTTGCATGTCCTCAAGAAGGCTGTCCTCGAATGGCATCTCGCGGCATCGCTTTCGCAAGATATCAAGAGATATGTTCCTGGCCGCGGTCCTGACGAAAGCCTCGGGCTTTTGGCAATCCGCAGAAGCAGTATTGTCATTTTGCACCGCCAGCCTTATCACTGTTTCCTGCAGACAATCCTCCGCCAGAGCCCGATCCTTCAAAATGCCATATGCAATGCTGCAAATGAGCCCTCGGTATTGCATAAAAAGCTCTTCGGCATTCCGTTTCATTTCCGGCGTGAAAGGTGTCATTTCCATTTGTACATCGCCTTCCTTCTTTTATTATTTTGCTGTACAAATCCAATCCTTTTGCTTTCACCTCTAGTATAGTCTGCTTGCAAGGACATTACCATTCACTTCTCAATGGATTTATCTAATCGTTTTCTGTGAGTCCGCCCACCAAAAATCGCCTGCAGCGGCAAGCGCTGCAGGCGATTTAGTCTTCTATTTATGAAATGCGCAGCCAACAACGCGGTGTGCAATCCTGATTCCTGAAATGCGCCGGATTTTTCGTTCACCGCTAGGAAGCAAGATTTCGAAGCGCGGAGCGTACTTGGCGTACGTGAGCACTGAGAAATCGCAGTTGACAACGCGGTGGGCGAAAAAGACAAGCATTTATACGTAGTTAGCTGGATTTACATTCCTCCCATTCACAAACACCTCGAAGTGGCAATGCGCGCCGGTGCTTCTGCCGGTGCTTCCTACGGCGGCTATGTTCTGGCCCTTATAGACCTTATCTCCGGCGCTTACATATATTGCACTGCAATGTGCGTAGAGGGTCTTGATGCCGCCGCCGTGGTCGATTACGATTCGAAGTCCGTAGGCTCCGGACCAGCCTGCCGATACTACGGTTCCGCCGTCGGCAGCTCTGATGGCTGTTCCGGTCGGAGCGGCGTAGTCAAGTCCGTAGTGCATTCTGCCCCATCTCATGCCATATCCTGCATAAACGCTAACTGCTACAGGCCGCTGCAGCTGCCCGGTGCCCTGAGTCGAAGGAACGGCCTTGGTTCCCTTGATCACTATCTTGCTTACAGGCTCTTTGATTATTTCCTCGCTCAAATCCGTTCTGGAAACGGTCTTGCCATTTTCCTTGACGAGCCTTGCGGTGACCTTCGCCTTTCCGTTTGAACCGGCGCGCTGGACTATCTTCTCACCCTTGTAGTAGCTGCTCGACTTCTTATATATTGTCTTATACTTAACTGTTTCTGCAAATGTCGAAACTTCAACGGTTCTGACCGTCATCAGCGGCACCGCCTGCTGAGTCGTCAAGGTATCTCCTATATGAAGAACCGAATCCTCGTCTATGCCGGGGTTCATATCTTGCAACTCTGCGAGTGTAACTCCGAGCTTCTCGCAAATTCCATAGAGGGTATCACCGGATTTTACCGTGTAGGTGGATTCCTGCTGCTTGCCGCTCTTTATCTTCTTCAGCGTTGCGCTCTTGCTGCTGATTCTTGCAAGGGTGGTGCTGGTTTCTTCGATCTTGACATCCTCCTTGAAGCCGATTTCTTCGTACTTCTTGCTGGATTTTTTGCTTACATACAGGTTCTGCACCTCCTGCAAAATTTCCTCTGCGATTTCCTTACTCTCGACGATGGCAATGCGCTGTCCGTCAACCGTGATAGCGTATGCGGTTGCTTGAATATCTCCCATATATGTGAATCTCTTCAGAACCGTATCCGCATCGTCAATTTCCTTGCCGATCGATATTACGGGCCTGAAGGTAATGTCAGTTTCCGCGTCGATGCTTATGCTGGAGCCATATTCGTGGGTGAGTTCCTTGCTTACCAGATCCAATATTTCAAGTACATCTCTTTGCTCCTTTACAACGCCTAGCGGGCGCCCGTTATATGAATACTCGTAGTCTATGGTCGATGCGAAAATCCCGACCATCGCTATCAATACCACGAAAAAAATTGCCGCATGTTTGAGTATCTCATTCTTGTGCTCGAGCAGCTTCATTCGGGTCTCGTGCATCCTCCTGGCAACCAAGACGAAGGTCTTGCGTACAAACCAATCTACCAGATCCGCAAGCTTATCATAGCCGATAACCGCCGCAGCGCAAACCTGCCAGATTCCTTCCTTCCCGGCTTCTAAGATGTCATCCGCCTCATCGAGAATTTCGTCGAGCGCTACGATCACTCCGGCACAAAAATCCCAGATTGTGAAATCCGGATTTATTTTTTTGCCTTGGAGTTTGTCTTTGCGTTTAGCCATATTTCTGCCTCTCCTATCCTTTCCTTGGCGCAGTCGCACCTTCTGCCCGCCTCGTTGATTCCGGTATCCCTACATTGCTTGCAAAGATATTTGATGTCCGTATAATCCAGAGGATAGTTGTTTTCGGTAAGAAGTACGGCTCTTTCCTGCTCAAGGAGCGTGGTAAGTCTTTTGATCTCTTCCACATCCTCGTTGCTGCCGCCAAGTACGGCCCTCGAAAGTCGGCTCCCCAGGTCTTTTAGCGTTTCGTCGATCTCTGCGATTCGAGGAAGCTTTGCATAGACCTCCTCCTTGGCAAGCTGCGCATTTTTCGCAGCCTCCCGCCTGATATATTCGTAGTAATCGTTTAGGACCGCCTGGTTTACGGTAGTTTTTCTATTTACATCACGCCCATAAGTAGCCGCTTCTTTCTGCCAATTTTCTAAAATTTTGTTTACATAGTTCACATTGGGATTTTGGATTCCCACCGTTCTTTGGCAGGCATCCAGAATCCTCTCGATAGAAAATCCCATCTCGTCGAACCATTTATCTATTATCTTCTTTTCTCCATCCGTTGCGATTCTTCCGACAACTCCGAGAGAATTGAGTATTTTCTTATATTCACCGAATCTCCTGCCCGAAAGCTCAAGGTATTCCTCCGCCTCGTCCGCCGTTTCGATTCCCCTTTCCGTCCACTCGCGAAGGACGGCCTCTATATATCTTGGCTTCGTCTTGTTTTTCTCATAGCAATGAGATACCGCCGTCTTTATAACATCCAGGCTCGCCTCAAAATCTATTCTCCAGCCGGCAATCTCCTGCATTTCCTTTGCGGAAAGCGGTGTTCCCCTAAGGTTCTCAATATAATCAAAAAGGTCTTTGTTTTCTTTCTCATAAAGGTCATCTGCGAGACTATCGGTCTTCTGCGGCGTCTGTGCCGTATTCGCATACATAAGCTCCCGCAAATTCACAAATATGATATCATAGTCCTGCTGAGATTTCCCCGTTATCTGTCTCTTTACGATTCCCATGGACTCCCAGTATTTCCACGCAAGGTCGATTTCCTCCTCCGTGAGCCCAAGCTGCTTTGCAAGAGATGGGCCGGTAAGCCCTATCTCCTGCTTCGAATAAAGGAGCGCATAAAGATATACCTTCACATAGTCTCCGGGAGCCTGCGGCATATATTCGTTTATGAAGATGTTTTCGACCTCCGTGGCCAAAAGGTAAAAGTCCTTGACTTTTCCGCTCCTAAAGTTCATTTTTTCCTCGTTTCGTTTGTTTCATGCAAAATTCTTGCTACGCCGCATAGCGCTACATAGCCCTGTCACTGAATTTCGTATAGCGCGATACCCAGGTCAACTCGATTTTTCCCGTAGGCCCGCTTCTGTGCTTTGCAATATTTATCTCGCAAACTCCCGGATTCTCCGTTTCCGGGTTGTAATAGTCGTCTCTGTAAAGGAAAAGTACGATATCTGCGTCCTGTTCGATGGAGCCTGATTCTCTCAGGTCGGAGAGTATCGGGCGCTTGTCCGGCCTCTGTTCCGGCGCTCTGGAAAGCTGGGAAAGGACTATTACCGGGCAGTCCATTTCTCTTGCAAGAAGCTTGAGGTTCCTCGAAATCGCACTGATTTCTTGCTGCCTGCTGTCGGCTTTTCCGTCGAATTTCATCAGCTGAAGATAGTCAAGCACCACAAGGTCAAGTCCCTGCTCGGCCTTGAGCCTTCTGCATTTATTTCTCATTTCCATCAGCGAAATGCCCGGCGTATCGTCGATTACTATCTTTGTACCGTTCAGGTCGTTTGCCGCCATGGAAATTCTGTCCCAGTCGGTTCTTTCAAGATCTCCCTGCTTGAGCTTTTGCATCTCCACCCTCGCCTGCATCGCAAGGAGTCTCTGCCCCAGCTGCTCCTTTGCCATTTCCAGGCTAAAAATGATAACGGAGGAGCCTGCCTTGATGGCGCTCTGCTGAGCGATATTAAGGGCAAGGGCTGTCTTTCCCATGGCAGGTCTTGCGGCGACGATGATGAGGTCCGAGCGCTGAAGCCCGCTGGTCTTTTCGTCCAGCTCCTTAAATCCCGTAGGGATACCCACTATTTTATCCTTGTTTTTTGATGCTTCGTCGATGATTCTGAGGTTTTCAAGTAAAACATCCTGAATCTTCGCATAATCGTTCTTCTGCCTTTTCTGGGCGATGCTAAAAATTCCGCTTTCTGCATAGTCCAGAATTTCCTGGGCATCCATCTTGGCTTCGTAGCCCTTTTCGGTTATGTCTTCAGAAGTGCGGATCATCTGGCGAAGTATGGCCTTTTCTGCTACGATCTTTGCATACTCTGCTCCATTGGCAGTCGAAGGCACCTCGGCGGTGAGGGTTGCAATATATGCTCTTCCCCCTGCCATATCAAGCGACTTCCTGCTCTTTAGCTTCTCGCAAACCGTCAAAACATCCACCGGCGAATTTTCTCTGTACAAATCCCAGATCGCCTGAAATATCTCTCTGTGATTTTCGTTATAAAAGTCTTCTGCCTTGACTTCTTCTAAGATTTCCGAAAGTATATCCTTGTCAAGCATGGCTGCTCCGAGGACGGAGCGCTCTGCTTCTGCGTTATGGGGCGGGATTCTGTCAATCATTTTTTTCTCCAAATCAAATAAAGTGCGTACCTTAACCGGTGCATACGAATATCAAACGGCTTTATTTTGAATGCATGCGCATTACTGGGCATCCACTATAACTTTGAGCTTTGCGCTTACTTCGGTATAAAGCTTGATTTCTACCGTCATTTCTCCCGTCTGCTTGATCGGGCTGTCCAGCTGGATTTTTTTCTTGTCAACGGTGATATTGTGCTGTGCTTTGAGAGCGTCTGCAATATCCTTTGAGGTAATAGAACCGAAAATCTTGCCGCCTTCTCCTGCCTTTGTCTTGATCCGGACGCTGAGAGCTCCGATTTTCTCTGCTGTAGCCTGTGCGGCGGCCTTCTCCTCTGCCTTTTTCTCTGCAGCGATAGCCTTTTGCTTCTCAAGATTTCTGATATTGCCATCTGTGGCTTCTGTAGCATATCCCTTCGGGAGAAGCATATTTCTTGCATATCCGTCGCTTACCTTAACAACATCGCCGGCCTTGCCGGTACCCTTTATATCTCTATTTAGGATAACTATCATCTTTCTTTACCTCCATTATCTCCATGATTTTGTTCACTGTCTCTTCTATGCTTTCGTCAACCTGCGCTGCGGCTGTTGTGAGATGGCCGCCACCGCCGAATTTTTCCATAACAAGCTGCACATTTACATCCCCAAGCGACCTTGCGCTTATGACGGTTCTTTCGTCCGTATTTCTGCCCACTACGAAGGAGGCTTTGACTCCCTTTATCGTGAGCAGGGCATCCGCTACCTGGGCGCAGATAAGCTGTGCGTTTGCCCTCACCTGAGGACAGGTTGTGATTGCAACTCCGCCCTCGAATACCTGCGTATCCGAAATCGCCCTCGACCTTAGCCTTATATACGAAATATCCTCCTGGAAGAAGCGCTTTACCTCCGTAGGGTCTGCGCCCTGCCGTCTCAGCCATGCCGCTGCCTCGAAGGTTCTCACGCCGGTCTTTACCGCAAATCCGTTTGTATCCACCGTCATTCCCGCAAGCAGCGCCTCTGCCTCAAGCTTTGCGAGGCTCTTCTTTTTGCTCATGTATTGCAAGATTTCGGCCACAAGCTCCGACGCAGAAGATGCGTAGGATTCCATATATGCAAGCACAGGATTTTCGATAAATTCTTCAACCTTTCTGTGATGATCGATAACCACCACCTTCTCGCATATATCCAGAAGCTTCGGACATTCTACAAGGCTCGGTCTGTGGGTGTCCACAACGATGAGCAAGCTATCCGCCTCCGCAAGTGAAAGAGCCTTCTCCGAAGATATGAATCTATATTGATCGCTCTCCTTTGCCTGCTTGAAAATCTCGGCAAGTGATTCGTTATATTCGTCGATTACGATATACGGCTCCTTCTCGGAAAGGCAGCAAAGCCTCGAAATCCCAAGTGCTGCCCCGAAGCTATCCATATCGGGGTTATCGTGCCCCATTATAAAAATTTTCTTTGACTGTTCTATGAGCTGTTTCAGAGCATGTCCTACGATTCTGGACTTTCCCTTGTTGCTCTTTTCTACGGTTTGGAGCTTGCCTCCGTAGTATTCTATCTTGATATTACGCTTCACTACGGCCTGATCTCCGCCCCGCCCAAGAGCAAGGTCCAGTGCCGTATCCGCATAGGACTCTGTCTGCGACATATTCCTGCCGCCGGCGCCTACGCCTATGCTCAGGCTCGCCGGAAAGTCGGCACCTGTTTCGAGATTTCTCACCTCATCCAGCAGGTCGAATTTCGATGCGATGAGCTTCTCCAGGTGCTGCTGCTCGAACCAGATTACATAGAGGCTGCTCTTTACTCGGATAACCGAGGCGCTGATTTTCTCTGCCCATTTGCGAATTATTCCGTCGATTTGGCTGGAAAGAGCAAGCCGCGGTACGGGTCCTGTGCTATCTATAAGTTCATCATAATTATCGAGCTGAATCTTGGCAACGCATGGCTTCTCATTATTGTAGCGATCCTTCAAATCCTCGAGGCTTGTCACATCGCTAAAGAATACGGCTAGTCCGTCCTCGTCATTTTCAGTGAGTTTTTTCGCAGTTATCCGGAAGGTCTTATCGTTTCGCCTGATCAACGGGTGCGCAGTGCCTGCGGCGGATTCGTATAGCTCCCCGATCTTGATGCCCGTAAGCGCGAAAATATCGCTGCCTAGGATCTCGTCATAGACGAAGACCTCGCTTATTTGACCGCTCGCCCCCATAACTTTGCCCTGAGAGTTGACGAAACATGCCGGAAGCGGGATATACTTAGGTATGCACTTGTCTACATTTCCGTTTGCCATAATAAACCTCTTATTCTATTCCAAGTCCGAAGTTCTTCCTTACCCTTTTCATCGTCTTTTGTGCTATCGCGCCTGCCTTTTCTGCGCCGTCCTTCAGTATATTCAAAAGTTCATCCGATTCTCTGATATCCTTGTACTTTTCCTGGATCGGAAGAAGCGCCTCTGTAGTAACCTCTACCAAGTCCTTCTTGAAATCGCCATAGCCCTTGCCTTCGTAAGCTGCCTCAAGCTCTGATATTGTCTTTGCCGACAGAACGCTGTAAATATTGAGGAGATTGCTGATTCCCGGCTTGTTTTCAATATCGAATTTTACGATTCCGTCCGAGTCTGTCGTTGCCTTCATTATGGATTTTTTTATCTTGGACGGTTCATCCAGAAGCGAAATTCTGCTATGGATATTTTCTGCGGATTTTGACATCTTGGAGGTCGGATCGTCCAGCGCCATGATTCTTGCGCCTTCCTTCATGAACCTGCCGTCCGGAACCACGAAGGTCTTGCCGTAGTGGTGGTTTACGCGGATCGCAAGGTCGCGGGTCAGCTCGATATGCTGCTTTTGGTCGTTTCCGACAGGAACCACATCCGTATCGTAGAGCAAAATATCCGCCGCCATCAGGGTCGGGTAGGTGAGAAGCCCTGCGCCTACGGATTCTTTTCCCTGGCTCTTGGCCTTAAACTGAGTCATTCTAAAAAGCTCTCCGGTATTTGCGCAGCAGGTAAGTACCCAGCCAAGCTCCGCGTGTCCCGAAACCTGCGACTGCACGAAAACTATGGATTTCTGCGGGTCAACGCCTACCGCAAGATACAGCGCCGCAACGTCCAGAATATGCTTTTTTAATTCCTTTGGATCCTGCGGAACCGTTATAGCATGCTCATCGACGATGCAATAGATGCATTCGTGATCTTCCTGCAGCTCCACGAACTGCCTGAGCGCTCCCAGATAATTCCCCAAATGTATATTGCCTGTAGGCTGCACTCCCGAAAAAACTCTTTTCATTTCTTTAGCTCCTTCTTAAAACTTTCGATGATTGCTTTTTCAGCGCGTGAAACGGTCATCTGCGACACGCCCAGTTTCGATGCAATCTCGCTCTGAGATTTGTTCAAAATAAATCTCTGTTTGAATATGTATTTATAGGTATCGCTGAAATTTGTCAGCACGTTATTTATTATTTCTCCAAGCTCTACTCTCTCGAATCCGTTGTCCTCAAAGCCGATGTATTTTTCAAGGGCGGTCGCGTCCGCTTCTTCGTCAGATGTGGCGGCGGGGCTGTCAAGCGAATATGTGCCGTAGGCTTTGGCACTTTCCATGGCCTGGATAATCTGCTCATGGGTCAGCCCGGTGAGCCCTGCGATCTCTGCGACCGTTGGAACCCTTCCCAGCTGTCCGGTGAGTTTTTCTTTCGCCTCCTGAACCTTGCCCGCGTTTTCCTTCATCCTGCGTGGAACCTTTAGGCTCCATTCCTTATCACGGAAATATTTCTTTATTTCGCCGAGGATTGTCGGGGTCGCAAAGCTTTGGAATTCGTATCCTTTTGACGGATCGAATCTTTCGACAGCAGAAACAAGAGCCATTGCGCCGACCTGATACAGATCGTCGTGGTCGACGCCCTTGCCCAAATATTTTCTTATTAAGATGTCTACGATATATAAATTTTCCTCGACGATTTTGTTTCTAAGCTCAATCGAGGGGTTCTTCGCATACTCTCTAAGTAGTTCTGCCGTCCTCTGCTTCTGCTGCATTATTTCCTCTTTACCATCTTAATTGTTTTCTTGCAACCCGGATTGTCGATAAGCTCGACCTCGCTCATAAGCGTGTTGATGAGGTAGACACCGATGTCTCCCTCGTTAGGGCAATCCACGCATTGCATGGAAAGTCCGTCTCCGCAGTTCATGGAGCCTGTATCCGTTACATATATCTCCAAAGTGTCGTCATCCAGAACGCACTCAAGGGTATATTCGGTAGTTAGCCCCTCCTTGCCGTGGCAGGAAATATTCTTGCAAGCCTGCCCCACAGCGGTTTTTATGTCTTCGATTTCTTCAACATTAAATCCCGATGTGTCTGCAATCGCGCCTACCGCAAGCCTTACCATTGCAATGTATTCCGGTTTTCCCGGAATGGTAATTTTCACTCTGTCCGCCATGCTAATTTTCCTTCTTTCTCTCAAATCTAAAATTTCATTTGTTCCTGCTCATCCGAGGCTTCCTGTTTCTTTGCATCTTCGTCTGCATCATCATCCAGCTCCTCGTCTCTGATGACCTTTGCGAGAGCTATTATATTTGCATCTTCTCCCACATTCATAATCTTGACGCCCTGGGTTGCTCTGCCGAGCTTCGAAATCTCGCCGGCCGCCATGCGGATAATGATTCCGTCTGAGTTTATGAGAAGGATGTCATCGTCATCCTCTACGGCCATTGCACCTACAAGCTCTCCGGTCTTTTTGAACTTGCCCTTGTCATAGGTGAGAAGTCCCTTGCCGCCGCGAACCTGTATCTTGTAATCTTCGACCTTTGTTCTCTTGCCGAAGCCCTTCTGAGTTACAACCAGAAGCTCCTGACCCGGTTCCACAAGCTCCATTGCAACAACTTCGTCGTCCTTTTCAAGCTTGATGGCTCTTACGCCTCCTGCGATTCTTCCCATAGGTCTTACATCGTCCTCGGAGAAGCAAATGCACTTGCCCTGCTTTGTGACTATGATGACGTTGTTCGTGCCGCTGGTCTGTTTGATTCCGATAAGCTCGTCGCCGTCCTTTAGGTTCATTGCGATAAGCCCGGTCTTTCTGTTCGTGTCGAAGTTTGAAAGGGAAGTCTTTTTGATGGTTCCCTGTTTTGTTACCGCAATGAGGAATTTGTCCTCGGCAAAGTCTTTGATAGGAATTACCGCGGTGATTCTCTCACGCTGCATGAGGTTCAGGAAGTTTACCGCCGGAGTTCCTTTTGCGGTCCTGGTGGCTTCCGGAATCTCATAAGCCTTGATTTTGTGCGCTTTTCCGGTATTTGTAAAGAACATAAGGTAATCGTGAGTCGAAGTCATGATAAGGTTCTTTACGAAGTCGTTTTCACGGGTGGTGATGCCGGTAACGCCCTTGCCGCCTCTTCTCTGTGATTTGTATGTATCTACCGGAACCCGCTTGATGTAGCCAAGATGCGTCAGGGTTATGCAGACATTTTCTTCTTCGATCAAATCTTCTTCGTCGATTTCTGTTTCGTCTGCCTTGATCTTGGTTCTTCTCTTATCGCCCCATTTTTCTTTGATCTCGAGAAGCTCGGTCTTTACGACTCCCATGAGCATATGCTCGTCTTCAAGAAGCTGCTTGTAATATGCGATCTTCTTTATGAGCTCTTGATATTCGTTTTCGATTTTTTCTTTTTCAAGTCCCTGCAGTCTGCGAAGCTGCATATCGAGGATCGCCTGAGCCTGAATTTCAGAGAGCCCGAAGCGCTCCATGAGTCTTTCTTTCGCATCGTTGTAGCTGTTTCTGATTATCCTGATGATTTCGTCGATATTATCAAGGGCGATTCTGTAGCCTTCTAAGATATGCGCCCTCGCTTCTGCTTTTTTCTTGTCGTATATGGTTCTTCTCGTTACGACCTCTTTCTGGTGTTTGAGATATTCGTCCAGGATCTCTCGAAGTGTCAGGATCTTCGGCCGGCCATCTACGATTGCAAGCATGATCATGGAGATGCTTTCCTGCATCTGCGTGTGCTTATAAAGTCTGTTAAGTATTATCTGGGCATTTGCGTCTTTCTTAAGTTCGATGACGATTCTCATGCCCTTGCGGTTGGATTCGTCCCTGATTTCGGAAATCCCCTCGATTCTCTTGTCCTTTACAAGCTCTGCCATCTTTTCGATGAGCCTTGCCTTGTTTACCTGATAAGGAATTTCGCTTACGATAATCTGCTGGCGGCCCTTATTTGTCTCTTCGATTTCGGTGACCGCCCGAACGACTACCTTGCCCTGTCCCGTTCTATATGCCTGTTTTGCGGAATTTTTTCCCATGATAACGGCGCCTGTCGGAAAATCCGGCCCCTTGACGATTTTGCACAGCTCGTCGATGGTACATTCCGGCTGGTCGATAATTTTTACCGCCGCGTCGATAGTCTCTGCCAGATTATGAGGCGGAATCGAGGTTGCCATACCTACTGCAATACCGTTTGAGCCATTTACCAATAGATTTGGAAATCTTGATGGCAAAACTACCGGTTCCTTTTCTTCTCCGTCAAAGTTCGGGATAAAGTCAACGGTTTCTTTGTCTATGTCTCTTAGCATTTGCAATGCAAGCGGAGTCATCCTGGCTTCCGTATAACGCATTGCCGCAGCGCCATCGCCGTCCACGGAGCCGAAGTTACCGTGTCCGTCTACCAGTTGATGCCTGATATTCCAAGGCTGCGCGAGTCTTACCATGGCATCGTATATGGACGAGTCACCGTGAGGGTGATATTTACCCATTACTTCGCCGACGATACGCGCGGATTTCTTGTGAGGTTTATCCGGCGTTACCCCAAGCTCGCTCATTCCATATAGAATTCTTCTGTGTACCGGCTTCAGTCCGTCTCTTACGTCAGGCAGGGCACGGCTTACGATTACGCTCATGGCATAGTCGATATATGATTGCTTCATCTCGTCATGAATCTCATGTTGAAGCATTTTCTGATCTTCAAGTAAAGTTGTCATCTTGCCCCTCCCTCCTTATGCATCTATCGTCGCATATTGCGCGTTGTCTTCGATAAATTTCTTGCGTGGCGGAACCTTGTCGCCCATGAGGGTTGTGAAGATTTCGTCTGCCGCGGCGCTGTCTTCCAGTGTGATCTGCACCAGCGTCCTGTGGTTAAAGTCCATTGTGGTTTCCCAGAGCTGCTCTGCGTCCATTTCGCCAAGACCTTTGTATCTTTGGATATCTGCCTTTCCGGGCTTATCTGCTATCTCTGCCATGAGCCTTGTCTGTTCTTCCTCACTGTAGGTATAGTGAACCTCCTTGCCCTTCTTTACCTGATAAAGCGGCGGCTGAGCAGCATAAACATAGCCCTCCTCTATCAGCGGCTTCATGTATCTGTAGAAGAATGTAAGAAGCAGCGTTCTGATGTGAGCGCCGTCAACGTCTGCATCTGTCATGATTATTATTTTGTGATATCTCAGCTTTTCCAGATTAAAGTCTTCTCCGATTCCGCAGCCGAAGGCGGTGATCATGTTCTTGATTTCTTCGGAGCTTAAAATCCTGTCAAGTCTTGCTTTTTCAACGTTCAAAATCTTGCCTCGGAGTGGCAGGATTGCCTGACGCTTCCTATCTCTTCCGTCCTTTGCGGAGCCTCCCGCAGAATCTCCCTCAACGAGGAAAATTTCCGAAAGGGCAGGGTCTTTTTCTGAGCAGTCGGCAAGTTTTCCCGGAAGCGAAAAGCTTTCGAGTGCTCCTTTTCTTCTGGTGAGATCTCTTGCTTTTCTTGCGGCTTCTCTTGCCCGTGCTGCTTTGATACATTTTTCGATGATGATCTTTGCTTGCGCAGGGTTTTCTTCGAGAAATGCCGTAAGGTTTTCGTTTGTCGATGTTTCAACAAAACCACGGATTTCGGAATTTCCGAGTTTTGCCTTTGTCTGGCCTTCAAATTGCGGTTCTTCAAGCTTTACGGATACTACCGCCGTAAGTCCTTCTCTTACATCTTCGCCGCTTAAGGTATCGTTATCTTTTAGAATCTTTGATTTTTTTCCGTAATCGTTAAAAACTCTTGTGAGGGCGCTCTTGAATCCGACTATGTGAGTACCGCCGTCTGTGGTATTGATATTGTTTGCATATCCGAGGATGAGCTCGCTGTAGCTATCGGTATATTGCATTGCAATTTCAACCTCGCAGGTATCTTTTATTATTTCAAAATATATTACTTCGGGATGGAGAGGATCTTTGTTTTTGTTGATAAAGCTTACAAATTCCTTAATTCCTCCCTCGTAGTGATAGGTTTCTTGTCTCTTTTTTCCGTCGCGCTCGTCCTTAAATACTATCTTGATTCCCTTGTTGAGGAAGGCCATTTCTCTGAGCCTGTGTTCAAGCACGTCAAAATCAAACACCGTGGTTTCGGTGAAGATCTCAGGGTCTGGCCAAAATGTCGTTTTTGAGCCTGTTTTTCTGGATTCGCCGACTACTTCGAGCTTAGATACTGTTTTTCCTTTTTCGTAGCACTGTTTATATATCTTTCCGTTTCTCTTGATTTCTACTTCCATGTGGGTAGAAAGAGCGTTAACAACGGAGGCACCTACGCCATGAAGACCGCCGGATACCTTATATCCTCCGCCGCCGAATTTGCCGCCGGCATGAAGCACGGTATGAATTACTTCAACTGCAGGGATTCTCATCTTCGGATGTTTGTCAACGGGCATTCCGCGGCCATCATCCTCAACGACAATAGAGTTGTCCTTTTGAATTGTGACATTTATGGTTTTGCAATATCCTGCCAGAGCCTCATCTATACTGTTGTCCACGATTTCGTAAACGAGGTGATGAAGCCCCTTCGGTCCTGTGCTTCCTATATACATTCCGGGTCTTTTTCTTACAGCTTCAAGACCCTCGAGAACTTGTATTTGTTCCGCGCCGTACTGGGCGTTTGTTTTTTCTTCTAAGCTCATTTTTTCTCCCTTTTTTCTGTTTTTATAAGCAGGTAATCAATTTATAATATACCATATCTAATCAAAAATTTCAATAAAAAAAGAGGATTTCATCTCTTTTGGCGATTTATCATCAAATCTTTACAAAACCCGTCTGAAATCCTTATTTATTCGTTAATTTCTTAAAACTAAATTATCTATATATATTTATATCACATCGATCCTGCCACCTTCTACATTGAAAGTGGTATAGTTAGAAAATTTCTTTATCAAAATCTCCGGAATTTCGGTAGTGGTGATGAAAAGCTGCACATTCGATAATGTTCTTACCAGATATTCCTGCCTCTCCATATCAAGCTCGCTCATAACATCGTCTAGGAGAAGTACCGGCTCACAGCCTGTTTCTTCTTTGATTATCTTTATTTCGGCAAGTTTGAGAGAAAGGGCGGAGGTTCGCTGCTGCCCCTGAGAACCGAAGCTCCTTACATTTATCCCGTCGATAAAAAGTTCAAAATCATCCTTATGAGGACCTTTTGTCGTTGTTCGCTGCCTGATATCAGAATCATAGGATTCTTTTAGTTTCTCGTAGAATCTTTCTTCTTGCACGCTCCTTGCGATTTTCAAAAAATTCGACATTTGGTGCGTATTTTATTTCTAAATTTTCTTTTTCATTTGTAATTTTTTTATGAATTTCCGCTGCTGTTTGGGATAAATCATTTAGAAAATAATTTCTTAGACTCATTATCATTGCTCCATATTTTGCAAGCTGCATATCCCATACATCCAGCATTGACCTATTTATTTCTGATTCCTTCAAATATGCATTTCTTTGCATAAGAATCTTTTTATAATTCGAAAGACTGTCATAATAAGCGGGTTTTATCTGGCAAAGCTCTCTATCTATAAATTTTCTTCTTTTTTCCGGTTCATCCTTTACTATTTTTAGGTCTTCCGGCGAAAATATTACTAGATATAGATTTTCGAGGAGTTCTGATGTTTTTCTTAGTTTTATTCCATCTGCTTTTGCGAATTTTTTTGAGTCTTTTGAATATATAATTTCTATACTTTTATCTATATCATCTTTTAGTATTTCTATGTATACCCGCGCAAAATCTCGCCCGAATTTTATCATTTCGGAATCTTTATTTGTCCTAAATGACCTTCCGATTGAGCATATATAGATGGCCTCGAGAAGATTCGTCTTTCCCTGGGCGTTTTTTCCAAGAATCAAATTTACATTTTTGTTGAAGTTAAGACTAAGACTTTCGTAATTACGAAAGTCTTTCAGTTCTATATTTTTTATATACATTTTCTTAGTTATTCGTTATTCTTACCGGCAAGACAAGATATTCATAAGCATCTCCTGCAAGAGGTTTCAGAAGGCACGGGCTTATGCTTGTATTGAAATTCATCGATATTTCTTCATCTTCTATCGCTTTTAGGGCGTCTATCATATATTTTGAGTTAAATCCTATGGTAAGATCATCTCCCTGTCTTGATATTATTACTTCTTCTTTTACATTTCCTTCTTCTGATTTTGAAGTGATTTCAATGATATTTTCTTTAATATCAAATTTTATGAGATTATTCTTTCCTACTTTTGCAAGCAGAGACGCTCTTTCTATGCTTTCGAGAAGGTCATTCCTATTTACTACTACTCTGCATTTTCCTTCTTTTGGAAGAATATTTCTATAATCAACGAACTCTCCCTCCAGAATTCTCAATACTACCTTTGCATCTTCTATGATAAATACTGCTCTCTTTTCGTTTATGTAGAGGTCTACATCTTGCGTATTTTCTTCGTTTTCTGATATAATCTTGCTTATTTCGTTTAATATTTTCGCCGGGATTATAATCTTTCTATCAGCTGAATTTATTATATTTTCTCTTGCTACTGCCATGCGAAATCCATCGAGTGCAACCATATTGAGATTTCTCTCTGTCATTTCTACAAGTACGCCGGTGATAACTCCTCTGGTCTCGTCGATGCTTGCTGCGAAAGATGTTTTTCTTATCATATCTTTGAGAGTTTCTTTGTCGAAAGATATTTTTTCTTACCTATGATAGTAAATTCGGAGCTTGCGCATTTTATAATGACATTTTCTCCTATAACATTTATGGAAATTTCACTATTTGGAAGTTTTCTGATTATATCCGAAAAGAGTTTTGCCTGTACAACAATTTCTCCTGGTTCAAAATCATCAACCTCGAGAGTTTTCTCTATGCTGATATCAAGGTCAGAGGCTGCCATGGTTAATTTTCCATCTTCCGTAACTCTAAGCAAGATGCCCTTTAGAATAGGAATTGTAGTTCTCACTGTTACTGCTTTTGATACAGTATTTAATGCTTTTGATAGATTTTGTTGACTGCAAGAAAATTTCATAAATACCTCCGAATATTATTTAATAATTTATATATTTTGTAGTAATAGTAGTAGTAGAGGCTGTGGAATCGGTGGATAACCTGTGTAAGCACTGAAATTCAGCCGAAAATTGTTGTTCAAATTATATGGATAAGTCCGAAAATTTATCCTTGTATTTATAATAAGATGTCATTCCTTTATTTTTTCTTTTAGATTGAGAATAAGATTTTCAAGTTCACAATCCTGCTTTATATCACTCTCGATCTTGGTACATGCATACATAACCGTAGTATAATGACGACCTCCAAAATATTCTCCTATCTTTGGAAGAGAAAGATCTGTCATATCCCTCATCAGATACATTGCAATCTGCCTTGGAAATGCAATATTATTGGTCTTTTTTGAAGACTCGAGGTCTGAAAGCTTGATTCCATATTGTTTACATACGATTTTCTTGATTTTTTCGGGAGTAATTGTCATTTCTCCTGTGTTCATTATATCTTTCAAGGTTCTTTTTACGAAATTCTTGTCCAATTTTTCCTTCAATAGAAGAGAAAATGAAACGCTTCTCGTAAAAGCACCCTCAAGCTCCCTTATATTATCCTTAATTCTTTCTGCGATAAGACAGATAACATCATAAAGATCCTCATCTACCTCCAATTCGAGATTTTCTGCCTTTTTCACAAGTATAGCTACCCTTGTCTCGTAATCTGGCGGCTGAATATCCGCCAAAAGGTTCCATTGAAAGCGAGATCTTAGCCTTTCATCCAGATTTACGAGCTTGTTTGGGGCTCTGTCTCCGGAAATTATAATCTGCTTATTAAGATCATATAAGGTATTAAAGGTATGGAAAAATTCTTCTTGTGTATTTTCCTTTCCCTCCAGAAACTGAATATCATCTACCAGGAGAACATCGACTTTTCTGTATTTTTGCTTAAACTCGTTCATCTTCTGCTCGGCTATAGCCTTGATAAGCTCATTTGTGAACATTTCAGAAGAAACATAAAGAACGCTAAGCGACGGGTTGTGCTCCAAAAGGTAAATTCCTATTGCATGTAGCAGGTGAGTCTTGCCAAGACCGGATCCTCCATAGATAAAAAGAGGATTGTAGGTTTCGGAAGGTGATTCGGCTACGGCAAGAGCGGCCGCGTGAGCGAGCTTGTTGCTGCTACCTACGACGAAATTATCAAAGTTAAGCTTGGGATTAAAAAGCTTTTGTTTATCTAAAACTTTTTTTCTGGATTTTGATTTCTGTATATTTGACGAGTTATCCACAGGTTTTTCATAATCGTCTGATGACTTGAGAACTACTCGATAATCTTCTCCCAAAACAGTCTTGAAGGCGCGCTGAAGATAGGAAATATAGCGGGTTTTGAGAACGCTGATTATAAAATCATTGCCCCTTGGAGAAGAAACCTGCAGATATACGATATTTAGATCGCTATCTATTTTGTTTATACCAAGCGGTTCCTTAAACCATGTGGTAAAGCTGATAGGAGTGGTATTTTCCTGTATTATATCTAAAACTTCTGACCAAATTTTTTCGTAGTTTTCCACTTTTGTACCTTCTTAAAAATTGCTGTTTGTGTAGTACTTATATTTTATATAAAAAGTTATTCATAGGCAAGAGCGAATTATCAATAAATAAAAATAATTTTCAAAATAAGTTATCCACATATTAAGGATAACTTTATGAATAAGTATTGTGGATAATTTTTATTGCGAAAGAAAATATAAAAGGAACAATTCATTGACATTTCTCGCCTTATAAAGTATAATACATTGGTATATGTGCGATTGGAATTTAGATTAGCACGAAAAATTTAGAAAGGAGTCTAGTAATGAAACAGACATATCAGCCAAAGAAAAGACAGAGAATGAAAGAACATGGTTTCAGAAAGAGAATGGCAACCAAGAACGGAAGAAATGTTCTGAAGAGAAGAAGAGCCAGAGGCAGAAAAAAATTAACTGCTTAATCTAGCGGAACCCAGCGGTTATTGTAATGCTAAAAAAGAATGTTTTAAGAAAAAAGAGTGATTTTTCCGCTATATATAACAGAGGGAAATCCGTGGGCGAGCGGTATGTGGTGCTGTTTTTCAGACCCAATCATTTGCCGTACAACAGAACAGGGTTTTTGGCAAGCAAAAAAGTAGGAAACAGTGTTAAGAGAAATCGTGCAAGACGCCTGATGAAGGAAGCATACCGGACAATTTCGGCCGGCCTTCCTCAAGGATACGATTTTATCATAATAGCAAGAAATACTATTTCCGGGAGAAAATGCGCGGAGGTTGAAAAATCGCTTCGCTCCGCCTTTGTAAAAACCGGGCTAAAGAAGACGAATGAAAATAATAGGTAAATTTTTTAAGAAAATAATGATTTTGATAATCAGATTCTATCAAAGATTTATTTCGCCATTATTTCCGTCCACCTGCCGGTTTTATCCTACCTGCTCCACATATTTTATTCAGGCGCTAGAAAAATATGGAGTTTTTAAGGGTAGTTATTTAGGTATAAAAAGAATTTTGAAGTGTCATCCATGGCATGAAGGTGGATATGACCCTTTGAAATAATGGAGGAAATTGATGGGACTTATTGCAAAACCATTAAGTTTTTTGCTCACATGGCTATATGATGTAATCGGCGACTACGGTCTTGCGATCGTTGCTTTGACGATTATCGTAAAATTATGCCTTTATCCGGTATATGCGAAGCAGACAAAATCCACGATGAAGATGTCTGAGTTTCAGCCAAAGATAAAAGAAATCCAGCAGAAATATGCAAATGACAAGGCTCTCATGAACGAAAAGCTCAACGAGCTTTATAAGAGCGAAGGCGCAAGCATGTACGGCGGATGCCTCCCTATGATCGTTCAGATGGTGGTTATTATGGGACTTTTCGCTTTGCTTAGAGACCCGATGAATTATCTCTCGTCGGACACGATGCTTTTTGCGACGCACGAGAGTTTTCTGTGGATAAAAGACCTGGCGCAGCCGGATAAATGGATTCTTCCTATAGCTGCGGCAATTGCAACATATATTTCTTTCACAATGTCTCAGTCGCAGATGTCCGCTGCCGGCTCTGCACAACAGACTGCATTTATGACCAAGACCATGAAGTACTTTTTCCCTATCATGATCCTTTGGATGGCAAGAAGCTATCCTGCAGGTCTTGCAGTTTATTGGTTCGGAAGCCAGGTTATCCAGATCTTCTACAATATGAGATTTAATTCGTGGAGAAAGAAACAGCAAGAAGAAAAGGAAGCCAGAGAAGCGAAAAACAGAAAGAGAAGAGCAAAAGCATAGAACATTGGAGGAAAAAATATGGATTTTTCTGAGAAGTATGGAACAGATGTGGATGAGGCGGTCAAACTGGCTCTTCAGGATCTGAATCTTACTATAGACGAAGTTGATGTTACTGTTTTGGAGGAGTCTTCTCGCGGATTTTTCGGTATAGGTTCAAAGCTTGCAAAAGTAAGAGTTGAAAAGAAAAAAGCTCCTGCGAAGGAAGAGAAAAAGCTGGATATGCCTGCACCACAGGTAAAGCAGGAAGCAGCACCCGAAAAATCAAAACCGGAAAGAGAAAGAGCTCCGAAGAAGGAACCGAATAGAAATAGAAAAGAAAGAAAAGAGAGAACTGTCCCGAAGTTTAACATCGAAGATGTTAAGCCGGTAATTGAAAAAGAGGCCAACGAAAATCTCACGCTTTGCGAAGATCATCCGGCGCTCAACTTCCTTAAGGAAGTTACAAAGGAAATGGGACTGCAGCTTGAGATCACCGCAAAAGAGGGTAGGGATGCGCTCTATATCGATATTCAAGGGAAAGATTCCGGAACTATTATCGGCAAGAGAGGGCAGACGCTGGATGCAATCCAGTATCTCACAAGCCTTGTTGTCAACAAGGAACAGAATGCCTACACGAGAGTCGTTGTAGATGCAGAAAATTATAGGGCAAAGAGAGAAAAGACTCTCGAAATGCTTGCAGTCAGACTGGCAAGCAAGGTCGCAAGAACCAGAAAGAGCGTCAGACTGGAACCTATGAATCCTTACGAAAGAAAGGTTATTCATGCAACTCTTCAAAATCACCCTCAGGTTACAACCAGAAGTGAGGGTCAAGATCCATACAGAAGGGTTATAATTGAATTGAAGTAATTTTTAGCCCGTTTGAGAAAACGGGCTTACTTTTTTAGAAGACCGGTGACAGAAAGACAGAAGGAAAGACAGAAAACAGTCGCCGGCGGAAAGCAGAGAAGATGGAAGATACGATTGCTGCCATTGCCACGGCCCCGGGAGAGGGAGGAATAGGCATAGTAAGAATAAGCGGCGAAGAATCCCGCGAGATTCTCGAAAAGATTTTTAGCAGAGAAAAAAATGAACATATAAAAAATAATGGCTTTCTTCCAGAGGAGCGTAATCAGGCGGAGGAGCATAATCAGGCAATTGCTAGCCCGATTGTGCCGCGGATGATGCACTACGGTTTTGTGCGGGATAATTTCAGCGGCGAGCTGATAGATGAGGTGATGGCGGTTTATTTTAAGGCGCCTTATTCCTATACGGCTGAGGACGTTGTGGAAATCCAGTGTCACGGCAGCCTTGTTTCTCTTCGAAAAATTTTATCGCTAATTCTCAGAAACGGCGCGCGTCTTGCAGAGCCCGGTGAGTTTACAAAACGTGCATTTCTGAACGGCAGACTGGATTTATCCCAGGCGGAAGCCGTAATCGATTTGATAAAAGCAAAGTCGGACAAATCCTTTGATGTGGCGCTGAGCCAGCTTGAGGGAGCCTTTTCTGAAAAGATCCGCCAAATAAGGGAAGAGCTCATGGATAGCCTGGTGAATATAACGGTAAATATAGACTATCCCGACGAGGATATCGAGCAGCTTACATTTGAAAATCTTGTTCGGGATCTGACGGCGGTACAATCTAAAATCGAAGAAATGCTAAAAACTTCGGACACAGGGCGGATAATCACCGAGGGACTCAAAGTTTCCATTATCGGAAAACCGAATGTAGGAAAATCGTCGCTAATGAACGCTCTGCTGAGAGAAACAAGGGCGATCGTTACCGAAATTCCGGGAACGACAAGAGATACTATCGAAGAAATGCTGACAATTCGGGGCATTCCGGTAAAACTTACCGACACCGCCGGAATCAGAGAAACAGAAGATATAATTGAGAAAATAGGAATCGAAAAAAGCAAAGAAGCCTTTAACAATGCGGATTTGATAATTTTTATGGCTGACGCAGGCAGGCCTCTTGATGAGGAGGACTTTGCTATAATCAGGCAAATCGGAGAAAAAAAGGCGATTATAATTTTGAATAAAATTGATTTGCCGCGGGCATTTGAGCCATGCGAAATAACAAAGCTTTTGCCGGAGGCTTCTGTGATCGAAGCGTCCATGGCAAAGGGACAGGGACTCGAAGACATCGAAAATGTCATTGAAGACCTTGTTTATGGCGGCAAGGTAAAGCAAAATGACAGCATGCTGGTTACAAACGCGCGGCACAAGAATCTTCTCGAAGAAGCGGCGGCGGCGCTAGGGGATGCAATCGAAGCTGCGAAAGACTGCCAGCCGCTGGAGCTAATCGAGATCGATGTAAATAGTGCATACGAGAGCCTCGGAGCGATCATCGGTGAGGCGGTAGAAGATGACATCATAAATGAAGTTTTCGCAAGATTCTGTTTAGGAAAATAAAAGAAAGATGATATATTATGGAAAGAAATTTAATGGGCGAATATGACGTTATCGTCGTGGGCGCAGGGCATGCGGGCTGCGAGGCGGCACTAGCGGCAGCAAGAATGGGAAAGAAAACCCTTATGTTTTCGATAAATCTAGAGGCTGTAGCTATGATGCCTTGCAATCCATCCATCGGAGGAACCGGCAAGGGGCATCTGGTGCGAGAAATCGATGCTCTTGGCGGCGAGATGGGAATAAATATAGACAAGACCTTTATCCAGAGCAAGATGCTAAATACCGCAAAGGGACCGGCGGTTCATTCGCTGCGCGCGCAGGCGGACAAAAACAAGTATCATCTTGAAATGAAGAAGACCATCGAAAGAGAGCCCCTCCTCGATATGAAGCAGGGTGAGGTTACGGATTTGATTGTTGAAAACGGGAGAGTATGTGGCGTGGAAACGAAAACCCACACTTACTATACCGCAAAAGCCGTGGTGCTTGCTACCGGAACTTTCCTCAGAGGAAAAATTTTCATCGGAGACAGCGCTTTTTCCAGTGGTCCAAACGGACTTGCTCCAGCCAACGAGCTTGCAGAAAACCTAAAAAAACACGGAATGAAGCTCCGCAGATTCAAGACCGGAACTCCGGCAAGGTGCCTCGGCACAAGCCTTGACTATGAGAAGATGATTCCGCAATATGGCGACGAAAAGATAGTACCCTTTTCCTTTATGAATGATGAGATCGGAGAAAACAAGGCGCTTTGCTGGCTGACATATACAAATGAAGAAACCCACCGGATTATCCGTGAGAATTTCCACCGCTCGGCACTTTTTGGCGGACAAATCGAGGGAATCGGGCCGAGGTACTGCCCGTCCATCGAAGATAAGGTGAATCGGTTTGCGGATAAAGAAAGACACCAGACTTTTATTGAGCCGGAGGGCCTTGATACAGACGAAATGTATATACAGGGAATGTCATCAAGCCTTCCCGAGGATGTGCAATATGCCTTTTACAAAACCATACCGGGACTTGAAAATATCAGAATCGTAAGACCGGCATATGCAATCGAATACGACTGCATAGACCCGCAGGATTTGAAACTTAATCTTGAATATCGCAGAATCGAAAACCTGTTCTGCGCGGGGCAGTTTAACGGAAGCTCCGGATACGAGGAGGCCGCGGCACAGGGGTTAATGGCAGGAATTAACGCGGCACTCAAAATATCCCAAAAAGAACCTTTCGTCCTCGGAAGAAACGAGGCTTATATTGGCGTTCTAATCGACGATTTGGTGACCAAAGGTACCAATGAACCTTACAGAATTATGACCAGCAGAGCCGAATATAGGCTGCTTCTACGGCAAGACAACGCGGATCTTCGCCTTACAGAGAAATCATACAGGATAGGACTGGCAACCAAGGAAAGATATGAGAAATATCTGAAGACAAAGGAAAATGTCGAGAGGGAAATGCGAAGGCTCACAGAAACGACCGTATCTCCGAAAGAGGTGAATGAGTTTCTGGAGAGTCACGAAACGGCGCCGGTCGCAGGAAGAGTTTCTCTTGCTGAACTTTTGAAGCGCCCTCAGCTCAGCTACGAGGATCTTGCGGAAATCGATGCCGGGGACAGGCCGAGGCTTTCATATCACGAAATCATGCAGCTAGAGGTTCAGCTCAAGTACGAGGGATATATAAAGAAGCAGCTCCGTCAGGTGGAAAGGTATAAGAAGCTAGAAAACCGGAGGCTTGATGAGGCTTTCGACTATTCCGCGGTGGAGGGACTTAGGATAGAGGCAATACAAAAGCTCAATCAAATCAGGCCGGCATCCCTGGGACAGGCCTTACGAATTTCCGGTGTTTCTCCGGCCGACATAAATGTTTTGATGATATATCTGGAAAAGAAAAGGAGAAGTGCGCGGTGATTGACTTGAGGGATGCTCTCGAAAAGATGAATATTTCCTGCTTGGATGTGCAAATACAAAAGCTTGAAAATTATATGCAAGGAGTCCTCGAATGGAACGAAAAGGTCAATCTTACCAGAATCACTGATCCGGACGAGTTTGTCATAAAGCACTATCTGGACAGCCTCGCATGCTGTGGATGCGAGGAATATCAAAGCGTAGAGAGGATCATAGATGTCGGAACGGGCGCCGGATTTCCCGGGATCCCTCTTGCGATAATATCGCCGGATAAGCAATTCGTCCTGATGGACTCCCTTGCCAAGAGGCTCAAAATTATCGATAGCCTTTGCGAAGAAATAGGGATTACGAATGTGAAGACCATTCATGCCAGGGCGGAGGAGCTTGCCAGAAACAAACAGCACAGGGAGAAGTATGATCTCTGCGTATCGAGAGCCGTTGCGAACCTGGCAAGCCTTTCGGAATACTCTCTGCCATTTGTCAGAGTCGGCGGAAGCTTCATAGCTTATAAGGGGCCGGAAGCGGCTGACGAAGCTGAGACGGCAACCAGGGCGATTCGCCTGCTCGGAGGAAGGCTCGAAGAAATATATGATGCGGGCTTGGATGAATATGAACTTTCACATAAGCTGATAATCATAAAAAAGATCGAAAAGATCGATTCGAAATACCCGAGAAAAGCGGGGATCCCAACAAAAGAGCCATTATAGAGGCCATTTTATATCGAAAAATAACGGATGTTTCACGTGAAACATCCGATTTTTTTCGCAGTTATAGTGGTAAAAAAGAACGAATTGGTGTATAATATCGATATGTAAATGAAAGAAATTTTTACTTGTAATGATGTAAAAAGATTTACTCGTAAGGAGGAAATATTTTGGGCAAAGCAATAGCAATATTTAATCAAAAAGGCGGGGTTGGGAAGACAACGACCAATATCAATCTAGCCGCGTGCTTGGCAAACAGGGGGAAAAAGGTGCTTATTCTGGATATCGACCCACAGGGGAATACCACCAGCGGCATCGGCGTTACCAAACGAAATCTCAAAGATACGGTTTACAATATTCTCATCGACAGAGATTATGATCCGCGCAAGGCAATCAGAAAGACAGGAGTAAAGAACCTTTACCTCATTCCGGCAAGTGTGGATCTCGCGGGTGCAGAGGTTGAGCTTGTAAGCATGGAAGGACGCGAAAGTGCCCTGAAAGACGGGCTTGACAAGATTAGAGACGACTATGATTATATATTCATAGATTGTCCTCCGTCGCTGGGATTGCTCACCATAAACTCTCTTGCGGCCGTTGACAGCGTGCTTGTGCCGATTCAATGCGAGTTTTATGCCCTTGAGGGTGTGAGCCAGCTTGTGAGCACCATCGACCTCGTAAAGAAGAGTCTGAACCCGAAGCTGGAAATTCAAGGCGTAATTCTTAGCATGTTCGACGGCAGAACAAATCTTTCGATTCAGGTTGTGCAGGAAGTAAAGAAATATTTCGGAAACAAGGTTTATTCTACGGTAATTCCTCGTAACGTAAGACTCGCGGAGGCGCCAAGTTACGGCATGCCAATAACGGAATATGACCCGAAATCGAGGGGAGCAGAGGCTTATAGCGATTTTGCGGACGAATTCCTGGATCTGGAGGAAGAATAATGGCAGCAAAGAAAGGAGGCCTCGGCAGGGGGCTGGGAGCGTTGATAGCGGATGCTGCTCCTATAGATAACAGAGAAACATTTCCGGAGCAAAGCAAGAATAGGGCAGGAGCCGCAGATAGCGCGGATACCATACAATATATAAAGACCTTCGACATAATGCCAAACGCAAGTCAGCCGCGAAAAAACTTCGATGAAGAAAAGATTCAGGACCTTGCCAGCTCGATCCTTGAGCACGGCGTCATTCAACCGATAGTCCTCAGGAAAAAGGAGAAGGGCTATGAGATCGTCGCAGGAGAAAGGCGCTGGAGAGCCGCAATAAAGGCCGGACTTTCTGAGGTGCCTTGCCTCGTCAGAGAGCTGGATGATGAGCAGAATATGCTGATCGCCATAATAGAAAACATGCAGCGCGAGGATCTGAATCCTATAGAAGAAGCCGAGGGACTAAACCAGATGGTGACGGTCTATGGGATGACACAGGAGCAGATTTCGAAGAGTGTCGGGAAAAGCAGGCCGTACATAACCAATTCGCTCAGGCTGCTGAAACTGCCGGAGTATGTGAGAGAACTCGTTTCAGAAGGCACGATTTCTGCAGCACATGGCAGGACGATTATAACGATCGAAGACGAAGATGCGCGTCACGCACTGTGTGATAAGATCGTAAAGGAAGGACTGTCTGTAAGAGCCACCGAGAAGCTTGCCTCGGAGGTTGGCAAGCCGAAGAAAAGACCGGCAAAGCGCAGGAAAAGTCCGGATGTCGCCCGGGTTGAAAACGAGCTCAAGGACATACTCGGCACGAAAATAAACATCTCTCAGAATGGGTCAAAGGGCAAGATAGAGATAGAATATTACAGCCCAGATGAACTCGAGAGACTGATAGAAATGTTCAAATCTCTGCAATAGGCAGGAGTGTTTCACATGAAACATAGACAAGCTACAAAGCAGAGCATAGAAAAAGAAATTAAAACGAAAGAAGACGACTACACAGAGCCGTCTTCTTTTTCTGTTAAGGTCGCAAGACCATCGCGTATTATTTTCTCGACAACAGCGGGAAGCTCCGCAAGCTCGGCCCGGGACATGCTTGCGGTTTCGATAGGTTTATGAACCATGAAGTCGATGTGGCAGCCCTTGGTGACCTGACCGGTTTCTTCGTATGTGCGATAGCCTCCGTTGAGAGTAACCGGAACGATAGGAACTCTCGCCTTGGTTGCAAGCTTGAAGCTGCCGTGTTTGAATTCTGCCATTTCTGAGGACTGGCTCCTGGTTCCCTCGGGGAATATTACAAGGGAGAATCCCTGTTTGAGGTATTCGACGCCCTCGTTGATGGTTGCAAGGGATGATCTTACATCCTCGCGGTGAATGAAGATGCCGCGGATCCTTGCCACCCATTTGCCAAAGATAGGGATCTTTGCCAGATTATCCTTTGCGATGAATGCAACCTGATGATTTTTTATATTATATAGGAAGCTGAGAATATCCGCATAGGACTGATGATTAGATATAAAAACTACGGGTCCTGATTTTGGCAAATTCTCGGGATTGATTACCGTGAAGTCCACCTCGAAATTCTCTACAATATGAGTTGACCAGATTTGACAGGCCTTCAGGATTTCTTCCTGCTCTGTTTTTACATCGCCTCTCTGCCTAGCGCTTTCGATAGCTATGCGGTTTTGCTTTAGCTTGTTCATACCGCCTAGGATCGTGAGGATGCCGTATATGTTGTTAAACAGTTTCAAAATTTTACCTCCGTTTGTGAAATCATAAGATATTTTAACACAAGTTTATTGTTTTTTGCTACCCCCAAAGTGTATAATGTGGATATTAAACAGGAAAGGAAACATAAAAGTGAAAACATACAGAAAAAATACAAGAGTGCTCATGTTCGCGACGGCAGTCATATTGGCCTGCCTGGCGGGATTTATCACATACGAGGTAGGGATAGTTTACGATACAAGTCCGCTGCCACTGGATAAATCGGTGCAGAGCTTCTTCTTCAGCCTGCGCGGGCCGGTGCAGGATGCTATTATAAGCACTCTCACGCATCTTTCGGATACGGTGACGATAATTGCTTTCTGTGCTATGATGCTAATCTTGCCAAATCGAAAAACATACGGACTTCCGGTTTCGCTGGCGTGCCTGGGCGGGGTTGCGATTTATAAGCCGCTCAAGCATATAATGCTTAGGTCAAGGCCGGACGAGTCGGTATTTCTTATAACGCAGGGAGGTTATTCCTTCCCAAGCGGTCACTCCGTTACATCAGTAGTTTTCTACGGATTGCTGCTTTATCTCATACAAAGGAATTGCAAAAACAAAACGCTAAGAAATATCCTTAGCGTAGTTTGCGGATTTCTTGCCGTGATCATCGGGCCGAGCAGAATCTATGTCGGAGTACACTGGCCGACGGATGTGCTGGCGGGATGGTGCATCGGGGCAGTGGTACTGATAATCGCTATCGCACTGGTCGACAAATATACCGCAAAGACGAATCGTTAAATAGCGATATGTTTTCAATCCTTTGAAATCAGAGGAGTACAGCGCCCGGATTGCGGTCAAAGTAGATGCTCTTTTGGGTCACGGTGAGGGGTATCGCGTAGCAAATTTTCACCTTCTCACCCAGGAGTCCAAGGGCTACGGCGGCTCTTCCTGCCGAATACATTACGCGATTATCGATGCGTTGATCTGCCGCAACAGAAACTGCAGAGCCTACGGCGATGCCAAGGTCGGAGACATTGAAGACGCAAGGGCTACCGTGCTTTTTCGTTTCGCCGCAGTTTGGAAATCCACACATGCTGCAATTTTTCAGTCCGAAGTACGAGTTGTAACATCCTATGAGAACAACGCAAGTGCTGTTATCGATATTTCCTGCGTCCCGAACCATGAAGGCTTCGCCGTATTCTTTTCCGAGCTCGTCGAGCTTATCCCTTAGCCTATCTTTTTCCTCACCGGACACGATGGCGGTTATAATTGTGTCCCTGCCGCTACCTTTGGGAGCAGTCTTTGCAGCTGCGGCCATCAGATCGGCAACGGCAAATATCGCGTCCTTTTCCGCATCATACATTGTTTTTAACATAGTTGCACGTCCTTTCCTTGATTTTCTCTGATTATTATTGTATCATAAAAGGATATGAAAGGAAAAGTAAGATGGACAAAAATATCAAAAAATACTACACAAGCGCCATGGACTGCTGGAAGGGCAGAGTGGACAGCGATACGGATTACGACGCATTCAGGTGGCACCAGTGGGTGCAGCCGCTGGATTTGGCAGAAAAGGACTTGAAACCATTTGAGGGCAGGCTCGGCTTTGCATTTATAGGATTTTGCAGCGAGCAGGGCGTAAAGCGCAACAAGGGCAGGGTCGGAACGGCTCTGGCACCAGATTTTATAAGAGGGCAGATGTCGAATTTGCCTTGCGCATTTTCTCAGGAGGTCAAACTCTTTGATGCGGGGAATATCATTTGCGAGGATATTTCCATGGAAAACGGACAGCTGGGGCTTGGTCATGCGGTTGAAAAGCTTTTAGAGCTGAACTATTTTCCGATAGTTCTCGGCGGCGGCCACGAAACAACCTTCGGGCATTTCCTCGGGGAATATCACAATCTGAGAAATAACGGCCAGAGGGCGGAAGAAACCAGGGAGGAGGCTAAAGCAAGGCTTGGGATCGTGAACTTTGACGCCCATTTTGACCTGCGCCCATACAACAACGGAAGTTCCTCCGGCTCAATGTTTCGGCAGATCGCAGACATTTGCCACGAGGACGGAGAAAAATATAGATACCTGCCTCTTGGGATTCAGCAGCACAGCAATACGGTGCAGCTTTTCAAGGTCGCAAAGGCACTGGGAGTGGACTATATCCTGGCAAAGGAATTTCAGACGGCGGGCTACGCAGGGGTCCTCGAAAAGGTGGATATGTTCATGGGAGACTGCGAAAACGCATATATAACCATTTGCACGGATGTATTTTCCTCGGCATGTGCGCCGGGAGTAAGCGCCACCCAGTCACTTGGACTTGACCCGGAAATCGTGCTGCCTGTGATAAAGCACATTCTGAGGACTCGAAAAATAAAGGGATTTGACATCTGCGAAATTTCTCCACGTTTCGACCAGGACAATACCACGGCAAACCTTGGAGCAGTGCTGATTTTCTCGGTGGTAAGCACCCTTTGCAAGATGGACGGACTGGACATCGATTTGGACGATACAAGCTGGATTTAGAGGAAAGCGAGGCAGGCAAAATGGAAAATGAGAGAAAAGAACCGACTCTCGTGATAATGGCTGCGGGAATGGGCAGCCGCTTCGGAGGACTGAAGCAGATCGAGCCTGTAAGCGACAAGGGCGAAATCATCTTAGATTTTTCCCTCTACGACGCGTATCTGGCAGGATTTCGGAAAGCGATTTTCGTGATAAAAAAAGAAAACGAGCAGGATTTTCGGAGACTCATAGATGAGGGCGCCGGAAAATATATGGAGACTATGTACGCATTTCAGGAACTTTCGGATTTGCCTGCGGGCTATAGCGTCCCTGAGGGACGGGAAAAACCTTGGGGTACCGCCCATGCGGTGCTTGCGGCGAGGAATCTTACGGACGGCCCGATAGCGGTGATCAACGCCGACGATTATTACGGGCCGGGGGCTTTCCAGACGATATATGATTTTCTTGAAAACGCACGGGACGGGGAGAAATATGCCTACTCTATGGTGGGATATGACATCGAGAATACTCTTACAGAAAACGGCTTTGTTTCAAGAGGTGTGTGCGATGTGGACGAAGGCGGAAAGCTTGCTTCTATAACCGAACGCACGAAAATCCGGTGGAACGAGGACGAAATCGTATATACCGAGGATGACGGAAAAACATGGCAGAAGCTGCCCAGAGGCACCACCGTATCCATGAATTTCTGGGGATTTACGCCGTCCATGATGAAAGAGATGGAGGAAGGATTTCCGGAGGCACTTGACAAAATCCTTATGGAAAATCCGATGAAAGGTGAGTATTTCCTGCCGGGGGTCGTTGACAGACTGCTTCGGGAGGGAAAGGCTGAGGTCAAAGTGCTTAAATCGCAGGATCGCTGGTACGGCGTGACATATAAGGAAGACAAGGAAAGCGTTGTCAGCGCCTTGCAGTCCATGAAAGACAAGGGAGAATATCCCGAAAAGCTCTGGAAATAAAACGCGGTGAGAAAGAGAGACAGAAAACAACATAGGAAAGTTTTGAGGACATGTTTTAGATGGAGACGGAAAAGGCGAAGCGCAGAGATTACGGGCTCATAATCTGCTGCTACTTTATATGGGGATTTCAGCCGCTTTATTTTCGGCTAAATACGGATATCGACGGGCTTTTCCTTTTGATGAGCCGCATAATCTGGGGCTGCATCTTAGTGAGCGCACTGGTTTTGCTTCGGGGCAGGGGAAAGGAGATAATAGAAACCTTTCGGGACAGAGAGTTGATGCTAAAACACCTGATTCCGGGGGCATTTTTCAATTTTCTTGACCTTGCAATCTATCTGTTTGCGGTAACAAGCGGAAACATTCTTGCCACGGCGCTGGGATATTATCTGGGGCCGCTGGTGGTATGCGCTCTGGGGGTAATCGCCTTTAAGGAAAAGCTGACATGGCAGCTCATTGCGGCGGGAGCCATGATTTTGGCAGGCATCCTGATTTCGGGTTGCGGCTTCGGTAGTGCGCCCCTTGTTTCAATTTCCCTGATGTTTTGCTTTTCCATCTATGCGGCGTTTATGAAAGGCGTGAAGAAGGATGCGGTGGTTTGCACTGCGGTGCATCTGATGATAGTCAGCCCGGCAGCGCTGATTACGATCTTGCTGTTTCGCATGGGAGAAAACGGACTTGCCTCGGTGGATTTTTATGCGCAAATTTTTCTCATTGGGGCAGGGGCGGTAATGTCTCTGCCGATTATGCTCTACGCCAGCTGCGTCAAACGGCTGCCAATGACGGTAATGGGATTTTTGCAATATCTGTCGCCTACATTCGGACTTCTGTGCAGCTTCCTGACGGGAGAGGACATAGGAAGAAACGAATGTCTGCTGCTGGCGCTTATCTGGACAGGGGTGCTGTTTTTTAGCATTGTCACCGCGATTCGCGAGAAAAAAAGTCGCGCCGCACTACAGGAGCAGGAGCAGCACGATTAAAATCAAAAATATGCAAAAAACTCTAAAAGGAATCTTTGAACGGTTTATAGGCAAAAGAAATCCTTGCTCCGCAGCGGCAAGGGCTTTTTTGTGCCATCGCAAGTCGGAAAAAAGCTTAGCCAAAGGGAAAAATAACATATAAAAATCTAAAAGTATAAGGTCAATAAAACTTAAAAAATCATTTGCAAGAGAGCTTGAGACTCTTGCAAAAATGTGATCGGCTAACAGAAAAGCGAAAGCTATCGCCGAAAAAGCATAATAATGCCATTGCCGCATCATTGCCCTGTAAATGCCTTCAACCTGCACGAGAGGCTCCGTTTCAATGGGAACTGGGTCGGGCTGCTCATTATAGTAAATGCGCAGAGTATCCCAGTCTGCGGCGGCAACCCAGCCGTCGGCGGCGTATAGTTCGTCCCGCTCCCTTTGTTTTTCTATGGAATCGGCGTCGTTTTCCCAGGTCAGCTCCGAATATACCAAGGCGAAAGAAAGCTCCCTCGGTTCGATGCGGCGATAATTCCATATAAAGCTGTTTTGCATTTCTTCGATGAGCCAGCCTTTCGCAGCCATCTCCTGCACTTTCTTTTCGATTGCGTTCCAATTATACAGTGTTACAAAGGCAAAGCCCCATTTTGTGTCATTTCCACCCTTGGCGCTCCTTTTTTCGTTATTTCCGTTATTCCCCATGATCCCAAACATAATACACCTCCTAAGTTTTCTTGCCAAATACCCTCTCAAAATCCGCCGATTGCAGGAGAATCCGGCGATATTCCGCCTCAAGCATATTCTTGCCTTTTTCGGTAATCAGATAACTGCGCCGGCGTCCCTCGACTTTTGTCTCCCGAATAACGCCCTCTGCGGCAAAATGTTCAAGCAGGTCGTAGAGCGTGCCGGAGCCGACTTTTACCCGCCCGTGGGTCATTTCCCGAACCGCCTGCAATATTTCGATTCCACAGCTTTCCCTGCAAAGACACAAGAGAATGTAGAACATCTGCTCCGTAAGCGTTTTAAATTTTTCCCGCGGCATTGCGTCGCCCCCTTTGCAAGTGCAGCCGGTCGGTCAAAAGCCGGCCTGCCGTAAACTCGAATATCGAGTTTTGTTAGCAATATTATACCTCGAATATCGAGAATGTCAAGAAAAATAGTGAAAAAATAGTGGGGAAAAAATAGTGGAAATAGAAACGGCGGGAAGCCGATCTTTGCGAAAGGTCACCGCCGCTTTTTATATAGTCGTTAGATTGTGCCTACCTAGTATAGGTGAATAGCAGATAAAGCACCAGCATATGCAGCGGATAAAATGCGTAGAAGCCGTATTGCAGTGCCTTGTTTGAAACGCCCTTTCGTCCGTTATACAGCCAGATCGGAATCAGTGCAAGGACTGCAAAGCCTTGGGTCTGAAGCTCAAAGGTATGGCTGCCGATTGTAAGCGGAATGTACTCTCCGGCGAAAAATACCATGTTAAACAGGACCATAAAAACAAGCTGAAGCATACGCGAGAAGCGGAAGTTACGGCAGATATAGAACATGATTACCGTTGCTACCCCCATGGCGCCGTAGTCCGTCATTGCAATGCTGCCGCATAGCACGCAAAGTCCTGCCGCTAAAATCCCGGCAATCACCGATTCTGCGGCGCGTTTTTGTCTTGCGCTCTCAAGAGCCTTGATGGCCAGCAGCCCCAAAAGCAGCGTGAACATTACATTTTGGTGGAACGGATAAAAGACCGTGCTGCCGTAGAGCAGGTCAAAAGGAACCTCGGAAATGATGCCGAAAGCAAAGAGCCTCATGGCATATTTGCGAAAATCCGAAGTGTGTAGGAACCCCTGGGCAATCTGAAATGCGAAAATCGGAAAAGCCAGTCTCCCAAGCCATGTCATCCACATATTGCCCGGCACAATGGTCGCCCACATATGATCGCAAAGCATCAGAACGCAAGCCAGCCCCCTCAGCATATTTGCGTTCAAAAAACAAATAGATTTCTTCAAAATAATCTCCCCCTTTTTGCTACTTGCCATACAAGTATACCAAGGAATGACGGCTTTTACAAGCCCGGATATTTTGAAAGCGCAGGAGCCAAATCGCAATTTAACGATTCGGGTAATATTTGATAAAATGAATAGGCTTTTAGATTAACTGTGTTTGATGCGGGGATGCTCAGAAATTTCATAGCTACTTATAAATCTGCTAATATCTTTTCATCCTTTAGTCAATCGGTTAATATGAGTTTATCAGAATTATTCGGCATGCTGATTGCGCTTTTTTGGAGCGATAAAGGAAAAGCGGCGGCAGACCTCTGCTTCTAGGCGGATGCTGCTTGCGGGGGATTCATGCATGATTTTACTTTTAATAAATGGGGATTTGCGCAGAATATTCACTTGAATAAACGGGGATTTGCGTTATAATGTTCTTAGGGAGGGCTACGATTATGGATAAGCCGGTCTATAAAAGAAAAATATATAGTGAAATGCTTGAGTGGAAAGAAAAAAGCAGTGATAAATATGCGCTTTTGATAAAAGGAGCCAGACGCGTTGGAAAGTCTACAATTGCAGAGATGTTTGCAAAGCAGGAATTTAAATCTTACATTTTGATCGATTTTGCGAATACCAGCAAAGAAATTATCGGACTCTTTGATGATATGTATAATTTAGATTTTTTCTTTTTGCAATTACAACAGTTTACCGGAGTTAGATTATATGAAAAAGAGTCTGTAATTATTTTTGATGAAGTCCAGCTCTTCCCAAAGGCGAGACAAGCAATCAAGTATCTCGTAGCTGATGGAAGATATAAGTATATTGAAACAGGCTCTCTTTTGTCTATAAAAAAGAATACAAAAGATATATTGATTCCAAGTGAAGAACATAAAGTATCCATGTATCCTATGGATTTTGAAGAATTTTTATGGGCGATTGGCGATGAAATGACTGTTGACACGATTAAAATGCTCTTAAAAAGCAAAAAAGCTGCCGGAAATGCACTGCACAGAAACCTTATGCGAATTTTCAGATTATATATGCTCGTCGGCGGAATGCCGCAGGCAGTCGAAACCTATATAGAGCAAAACAACCTGCAGGCAGTCGATGAGGTCAAAAGAGAAATCGTAGATTTGTATGAGGAAGATTTCATTAAAATCGATGGAAGCGGTCTTGCAGGTGACATTTATGATGCGATTCCTGCGAATCTAAGCAGCAATGCGTCGAGATATGTTTTGTCCAATGCAAGGGAAGGGACAAGGGCAGAACAGGTGCGGGAATTGGTACCGGATATGCTGAGTTCTTTTACTGTCAATATTGCTTATCATGCAAATGATCCGAGTGTGGGCATGGCGCTGGAAAAAGACGCAGGCAGATATAAGCTGTTTCTATCTGATGTCGGATTATTTGTGACGATTGCCTTTAAGGATAAAAAATATACGGAAAATGTAATATATAATAAACTCCTTTCGGACAAGCTTGAGACAAATTTAGGATATGTATATGAAAATGCGGTAGCACAGATATTGGTGACCAAGGGAAATAATTTGTTTTATTACACTATGGAAAGCAGTACTTCGAATCATTTGTATGAGATTGACTTTTTAATTTCATCGGGAGATAAAATATGCCCGATTGAAGTCAAATCGGGCAATTATAGAAGTCATAAATCACTGGATATATTTTGCGATAAATTCAGCCGACGTATCGGGGATAAATTTATCGTTCATACCAAGGATTATAAATGGGAGAATGGCACTCATTATATCCCGATATATATGCTTCCGTTTCTGTAGAAATAAAAGGCAAGCTCATCTTGAGACCATATAGGGAAAAAATTCGCAGCCGGACATAACCCGCTGAGCATCATCGCTGCGTGTCATCGTGTAGTTGGCACAAACGGCAGCCTGACCGGATATGCCGGAGGCATTGACCGCAAGATAAAACTTCTCATAATACAATGATTTTGCCTACAAACATCCTATTGTCATATTGCAATAAAGTAATTATTTCAGGTCTGCCGTAAACACGATCACATTCTCGCAAGGAGAGGTTGCCGTAATCTTGCCGTGGTGTCCCTCGGCGATGCTGCGGGCAATGGAAAGTCCGATCCCGAAGCCGTTTCCCTCTCTGGATTCGTCGGAACGATAAAAGCGGTCAAAGAGCTTGTCCAGCTTGTCTGTATCGAGATTTTCACAGCTGTTTTGAGTTCTTATGCAGATTCCTTTCGCAAAAATGCCGGACTTTTTTAGGCTAAAAGAGATTTCGCTGCCTTCCGCTGCATATTTGATTGCATTGTCCAGAAGTATTGAAATCAGCTGGCGAATAGCATATTCATCGCCTCGATAAGAAAGCTTATCGTCTATGTCAAGGGTGAGGGAAAATCCCCTGGACTTGGCAAAATCCACGAAGGATTCCGCGGTTTCTCGAATGGCAGTTCCCGCGGCAAAGTCCGCAAATTTTAGCGGAGATTCTTCTTCGTCCATCCTTGCGAGGGTGACAAGAGAATTGACCAGAGCCTTGAGCTTTTCGGTCTGAGACATTGCCTTATCGATCCACTTTTGCTTTCCGACTTCCATTTCCAAAACTGTAAGACTCGTTGCAATTACAGTAATCGGCGTCTTCAACTCGTGGCTTGCGTCGGTGATGAACTGCTTCTGCCGCTGAGCGTTTTTTAGCATAGGCGCAATGGCTCTTTTCGAGGAAAGCAGCACGATCACATAAACCAGCCCGATGCAGACGCAGGTGATTGCAAAGGAGAGAATCGCCAGAGTGTAGACCGCCCGACGCTCCTGATAACAATCCAGAAAGATCGCCATTTGACGATCCTTGCCCGCCTTTAGAATTTTGTATTGATAGCCGTTATAATATCCGGTTCCTTCGCCCTGGGAGAGAGCGAATTCAAGATATTCAGGAACATCATCCTCGGTTATCGAGGCTATATTGTCAAGACCCGCCTCTGAGAGAACGCCATCGCCAGTATAGCGCAGGACAAAATATCTTGTGGAATATGGCGTTTCTTCGGTGAAGGGTCCTGTGTGTTTTTTTGGTTCGTTGTGGGTGCCACCAACCTGGGACTTATCCTTTTGAGCACTGCCGCTTTGGGAAGAACCGTCCTGCGAACTACCACTTTTGGAGGTATCTGCTTGCGAGTCACTTTTTTGAGCTGTTTCAGCATTTTCGGATTTTTTGGAATTTTCAGAGCTTTCAGAGTTTTCCGAGTTTTCCGGCAGGGAGGGAGGCTGATTACCCTCGGTATTTTGCGGCTTTTTTTCTGAAGGCTCATTTTTCGATGTGCCCGCAGTGCTTTGCGAATCTGCGCTGCCTTGCGAATCCTCGGCATTTTGCGAATCTGCAGCGGCTTGCGAATCTTCGGCGCTTTGGGAATCCGTCTCGGTATGCGTCGGAATCGTGCCGCGATTGTCGGCGATCATATCCAAAGTCCGGTTAAGGTCTGCGCAGGTGGAAATATAGTTTGCGGCGTTGACGCTGATGCAAAGCACCAGCATTACCGCAGTTACCGCGAGCATCGTAATGCGGATAAATTTTTTCTGCAAAAGCTTCATCATGGGCGAACCTCCAGGGTGTAACCCAGACCTCGGTTTGCGTAGATAGAGGCCGCAGAACCGAGGGATTTTAGCTTTTTCCTGAGATTAGAAATATGAACCCAGACAACATTTATTTCTGCGTCGCTGTCCCAACCCCACACTCTTTCCATTATTTTCTCGGCAGAAAATACGACTTTCGGAGAGCGCATAAAAAGCTCCATCACCTGAAATTCCCGCCCGCTGAGCCGCGCCTCGCTCTTGCCGCAGCAAAGAATGCCGCTGTTACAATCAAGAGAAATATCTTCATATACCAAAACCGCCGGTTTGTAGCTGTCAAATCTTCGCATCATGGCGCGAACCCTCGAAAGCAGCTCGTCCGGCGCGAAAGGCTTCGGCAGATAATCATCCGCCCCTGCGTCGAATCCAGTGATCCGATCGTCCTTTTCTCCCTTTGCCGTCAGCATCATAATCGGGGTTTTCAGTCCCTCTGCCCGAAGCTGCCGCAGCACTTCTATTCCGTTTCGCTTTGGCATCATCACATCCAGAATTATCGCGTCGTAGTCGCCGGATGCCGCATAGTCGTAGGCGTCCTGTCCGTTAAAGACGGTATCTACGGAAAACTGATTTTTCTCGAAGAAAACTTCCAAAGCTTCGGCCAAATCTTTTTCGTCCTCTGCAATAAGTAAACGCATTCTCGTAATTTCCTTTCCTTGCTATATACCAATTATACTAAGCTTATGGTAGCAAATCAATCTAAAGTGAACCTAAAGAAAAAAGTTTTCTGCCTTTAAGTTGCCTTTAGGGAATGCGGGTATAATAAGCCCATAAGGTTCAGAGAGGAGGAACGAAAGCGAAAATGAAAAAGAAGATATTAGCGATGCTTTGCATCCTTGTAATGATTTTTTCTCTGCCGGCCTGTGGAAACAAGGCGGGAGATACTATTTATGGAAAGGTGACGGCAATCGACGGCACAACAGTGACAGTGCAGCTCGGGGAAATGAGCGAGCAAGAAGACTCGCAGCAGGGCCAGATGCCGTCAGGAGAAAATAGCGATTCTCAGCAGGGCGAAGTGCAGGGCGAACAGCCGCCTGAGAAACCTGATGGGGACAGCAATCAGCAACCACCGTCAAACAGCGGCAGTTCGCAGCCTGCGGGCAGCGACAACCAGCAGCCACCGGAAAAGCCGGATGGCGATAGCTCAAGCAGTAGCGATTCAAACAGTCAGGCTCAGGGCGGAGATGCCCAGGGCGCTGAAGCAAACGGTGGAGAGGCGATAGGCGGCGGCGCACCGAGCGGCGAGGCTCAGGGCGGAATGCCGGAAGCAGGCGGATTTACCGCAGGGGATGAAAGCGCAAGCTACGATCTTTCCGAGGCTACCATAACCAAAGACGGAAACGAAGCGGCTGTAAGCGATATTGCCGAGGGAGACATCCTAAGGATCGTCCTTGACAAGAGCGGAAATCCTGAAACGGTTGAAATCGTAAATGCAGGTGGCTTTGGCGGCAGCGGAAACGTGGAGCAGGGAACCAGCGCAAACACCATTGACGAAGACGGAACTTATACAGGAAAGACCTATACCTCCACCGGCGACGATGAGAACGCCTTGCGAGTTGACGGGGCAGAGGTAACCCTTACGGGAATCACCGTCAGCAAGGACGGCGGCTCCTCATCCAATACGGAGGACGGCGACTTTTACGGAATGAACGCGGCGCTCCTTGCAACAAACGGGGCGACGGTCACGATCAAGGATGCGACGGTAAGTTCCGATGCACAGAACGGAAACGGGATTTTTAGCTACGGAAGCCGCACCACCGTGAATGTATCTGACACGACTATTACAACTACGAAAGATAATTCCGGAGGCATCCAGACCACCGGAGGCGCCACCACAAACGCAAGCAATTTGACGGTATCTACCGCAGGAAATTCCTCGGCGGCGATTCGCTCCGACAGAGGCGGCGGGACGGTAAATGTTGACGGCGGAACCTATACCAGCAGCGGCTACAACTCACCGGCAGTTTATTCAACCGCGGATATAACGGTCAAAAATGCCAAGCTGACCGCAGAGAACTCCGAAGCGCTTGTAATCGAGGGAGAGAACTCCATCACCCTGGAAAACTGCAAGGTTACAGGAAATATGAGCGACACAAAGGGCACCAGCTCCGATGAGAACGTGCATAATATAATGATTTACCAGTCCATGTCAGGAGACGCAGAAGTGGGAACCAGCGAATTTTCCATGACCGGCGGAAGCCTCACATCGAGGAACGGCGATATGTTCTATGTCACCAACACAAATTGCACGATCGACCTCACCGACGTAAGCATCAAGAATGCAGACTCTGACGGATATCTGATGAGAATTTCCGGAAACTCCGCATCTCACGGATGGGGTACAGCCGGTGCTAACGGCGGAAATGTAACATTTACGGCGTCAGATCAGGTTCTCAAAGGGGATATCATAGTTGACACGATTTCTACGCTGAATATGAAGCTAACTGGCGGCAGCGCATTTACCGGAACCGTAAATATTGTAGACAATGCAGAGGGCGGCACGGCGGTTTCAGACAACGCGGTCATCACAATTGAAAACGGATGCACATGGAATCTGACAGGAAACTGCACCATCACAAGCCTTACGAATAGCGGCACAATCAACTTTAACGGCTACACTATAACACTTGCCGACGGCACGGTTTTAAAATAAAAAGTGCTTGCATTTCGCAGGATTTGTAGTATAATTATTGGGTACGACATTTGCGTACAATTCTCTGCGACGAAAGGCAGTTTCGGAAAAGAACCGAAAAGGCTGAAACGTCGCCATATAAGTCCATAGGGAGGTGACAAAATGACGAATTATGAAGTTATGTTCATTATCGACGCTGCTTTGGAAGATGAAAAGAAAGACGCGACAGTAGAGACAGTTCAGACTATTATCGCATCTGACGGTGAAGTTGAAAAAGTAGATGTTTGGGGAATGAGAAAGCTTGCTTATCCTATCAACAAGAAGGAAGAAGGATACTATGTAGTAGTTGACTTCAAGGGCAACCCGACATTACCTAAGGAACTTGACAGAAGACTCAAGATTTCCGACAACGTAATCAGACACATCATTATCAGCAAAGACGAGAAATAGAAACGAGGTGTAATAATGAATAGCGTTGTACTAATCGGAAGATTAACAAGAGACCCGGAGGTAAGATATACGGCCGGAACGCAAATGGCAGTTTGCAGCTTTACGGTAGCCATTGACAGGCCTACAAGATCGGGAGCCGAGAAACAGACGGATTTTCCGCGAGTTACGGTTTTCGGAAAGCAGGCCGAGAATTGCGAAAGATTCCTTGCAAAGGGCAGACTGGTAGGAGTTCAGGGCAGAATCCAAACGGGAAGCTATACTAACAAAGACGGTGCAACCGTCTACACCACGGATGTCGTAGCTGACAGAGTAGAATTTTTAGAATGGGGTGACAGGCCTTCGGGACAGGGAAGCTCTGCCGGACAACAGTATCGTCCGCAAGGAAACGATGAGATGCCGGGAGCATTCACAGAAATTGACGAAGATATTCCATTCTAACAGAAAGGAGATATGAAACATGATTGATAAAAGACGCGGCGGCATGAGAAGAAAGAAAGTATGCCAGTTCTGTGCCGATAAGAGCGAAAAAATCGATTACAAGGATGTAGAAAAGCTCAGAAAATACATCACCGAAAGAGGCAAGATCCTGCCTAAGAGAATCACGGGTACTTGCGCAATGCACCAGAGAGAAGTAACCACTGCAATCAAGAGAGCAAGAATCGTTGCACTTCTTCCATATGTAGCAGACTAATTACGTTTCGAAGATCTCGAAGGAATGCATAAAACTTGTATAAAATCAAATACAAGGCGCAAAACGAAAACAAAATACAAATAAAGAGCAAAAAGCAGCCTCGGAAAGGAAACTTTCGAGGCTGTATTTATTTTTGCCTCATCAAGAATGCGAGAATTTCAATGTAAAAGAAAAAAGTCCGGAGGCAAATAAGGGAGCAAGTATACAAAATTCATAATTATACACAATAAAGCATTAACGCTTTAGCGCGGAAAACAAGAGAACTATTTAGAAAAATTTTCAGAAAAAAATGCGAAAAAAGCCGAAAATCGTGTTAAATTTACCACAATGAGCATAAAAAACTATGGAATGTTGCCGCCAAAAATATTATAATATTGGGTAGAAATTATAGGAGAACCGGAGCGAATAAAAATTCGTGAAAGTGAATATTTATAAGAAATGGAGAGGAAAAAATGGCAGTAATTATTAATGGACGCGATCTTACGATCGAACAGGTAATCAGCGTATGCAGACATCACGAAAAAGTTGAACTTGCACCTGAAGCGATAGAAGCCGTAAAAAAGGCAAGAGCTTACGTTGAAAAGAAAGTTGCCGAGAAAGCTGTTGTTTACGGGCTTACCACCGGATTCGGCAAATTTGCCAACGTCGCAATCGACACCGACCAAACCGCAGAACTTCAGAGAAACTTAATTATCAGCCACACCTGCGCCATGGGCAAGCCCTACGATCAGAAATACGTAAGAGCGGCAATGCTTCTCAGAGCAAACTCATTATCCAGAGGAAACTCCGGAATCAGACTTGAAACCTTGCAGACATTGATCGATATGCTGAACGCGGGGATTCATCCGATCGTTCCGGAAAAAGGCTCGGTAGGTGCATCCGGCGACCTTGCACCTCTTTCTTGCATCGCGCTGGGACTTATCGGAATGGGCAAGGTAGAATATAAGGGCGAGGTTATCGACGCGGCAGAAGCCTTCGACAAGGCAGGGCTCAAACCTGTTGTGCTTGCTTCCAAAGAAGGACTTGCCCTCAACAACGGCACCCAGATGCTCACGGCAGTAGGCCTCAACACATTATATGATGCAATGAACCTCATGAAGATTGCAGATATCGCGGCAGCTCTCACGGGAGAAGCACTCCACGCAATCGCAAAGGCCTACGACCCTAAGACACATCTTCTCAGAGGACATCAAGGACAGATCGATGTTGCGGAAAACATGAGAACCCTGCTTGCAGGCTCAAAGAACGCGCTTCCGCTTCACCCGACAAAGGTTCAGGATCCGTATTCCCAGAGATGTATGCCGCAGATTCACGGCGCATCGAGAGACGCGATTATGTATGTATACGAGGCAGTTTCCAGAGAAATCAATGCGGTAACCGATAACCCTATCGTATTCCCGGATGACGACGAAGTAATCTCCGGCGGAAACTTCCACGGACAGCCTATGGCTCTTGCTTTCGACTTCCTGAAGATCGCGATTTCGGAACTTGCAAATGTAGCAGAGAGAAGAACCGAAAGACTGGTAAACCCGGCACTTTCCGAGGGACTCCCGGCATTCCTTGTTAAGGACGGCGGCCTCAACAACGGATTTATGATCGCCCAGTATGCTTCCGCTTCGATGGTTTCCGAAAACAAGGTTTATGACCATCCGGCTTGCGTTGACTCCATTCCGACCTCCGCAAACCAGGAAGACCATGTTTCCATGGGTTCAACATCTGCAAGAACCGCAGCGATGGTACTTGACAACGCACAGAAGGTAATCGGCATTGAGCTTGCTTCGGCGACGCAGGGAATCTGGCTCCGTCAGGAACTGGGCGAAAAGGGCATCGAAAACCTTGCGCCTGCAACAAAAGCTGCTTACGATTACATTCGCTCTATTGCAGCTCCGGTAGAAAAGGACATCATAATGATCGATTACCTTGCAAAATTCGATGAAATGGTTAAGGATAACTCCATCCTGGAGGCAGTAGAAAAGGTTGTAACTCTCAAATAAAATAACGAGGAGGATAAATTATGTTAGATAACAAAACACTGGAAGGCGCAATGAAAATTCGCCTTGGCAACGAATATCCGGACTACCCAAAATTCGAAGAGGGTATCAGACGCGCACCGGACAGAGGCTTCAGACTCACAAAGGCGCAGACGAAAATCGCTTTGAAAAACGCCCTTAGATATGTTCCGGAAGAGCTTCACGAAAAACTTGCTCCGGAATTTATGGAGGAACTGACGACTCGCGGCAGAATTTATGCCTATAGATATAGACCTGAGGGCAGAATCTATGGAAAGCCTATCGACGAGTATAAGGGAAAATGCCTGGCAGGCAAGGCTTTTCAGGTTATGATAGATAACAATCTCGACTTCGAGGTAGCGCTGTATCCATATGAGCTGGTTACATACGGAGAAACAGGTTCCGTTTGCCAGAACTGGCTTCAGTATAGACTCATCAAGAAATATCTCGAAGAATTGACAGACGAGCAGACTCTGGTTGTAGAATCCGGACATCCTCTTGGACTTTTCCCGTCGAAGCCGACTGCGCCGAGAGTAATCATCACAAACTCCATGATGGTTGGTATGTACGACAATCTGGACGACTGGGAAATCGCAGAGGAAATGGGAGTAGCTAACTATGGACAGATGACCGCAGGCGGCTGGATGTATATCGGACCGCAGGGAATCGTTCACGGCACTTTCAATACGATTCTCAATGCAGGACGTAAGGAACTGGGAGTACCACAGGACGGCGACCTTGCAGGACACACCTTCGTATCTTCGGGTCTTGGCGGAATGAGCGGCGCTCAGCCAAAGGCGGCGAACATCGCAAATGCCGTAGGCATCTTTGCGGAGGTTGACCTTTCCAGAATCGAAACAAGACACGATCAGGGCTGGGTTGATGTTATCATGGACGATATCGACGAAATCTTCAAGCTTGCAAACGAAAAGATCGCAGCAAAAGAGACGATTTCCATCGCATACCACGGCAATATCGTTGACCTCCTCGAGGCGGCAGTTGAAAAGAATTTCCACATTGACCTGCTTTCCGACCAGACATCCTGCCACAACGTTTATAACGGAGGATACTGTCCGGTGGGCATGACCTTCGAGGAAAGAACCAGAGAGCTCCACGAAAACAGAGATAATTTCGTAAAAGAAGTTGACAAGACTTTGCATAGACACTATAAGGCAATAAAGACCCTTACCGAGAGGGGAACTTATTTCTTCGACTACGGCAATTCGTTCATGAAGGCCATGTATGACGCCGGCGTAAAGGAAATTTCCAAGAACGGTTACGACGATAAGGACGGATTTATCTGGCCGTCATATGTTGAAGACATCATGGGACCGATCCTCTTTGACTACGGATATGGCCCGTTCAGATGGGTATGCCTGTCCGGAAAGCCGGAAGACCTTGACGCTACCGACAAGGCGGCGATGGAGGTTATCGACCCGAACAGACGCGGTCAGGACAGAGACAACTGGATTTGGATCAGAGACGCAAAGAAGAATAAGCTTGTAGTCGGCACCCAGGCGCGTATCCTCTATCAGGACGCAGAGGGTAGACGCGACATCGGACTTGCCTTCAACAAGCTGGTAAGAGAGGGAAAGATCGGGCCTGTTATGATGGGTCGTGACCACCACGACGTATCGGGAACAGACTCCCCGTTCAGAGAAACTTCCAACATCAAGGACGGTTCAAACGTTATGGCTGATATGGCTGTTCAGTGCTTCGCAGGAAACGCGGCAAGAGGCATGTCTCTTTGCGCGCTCCACAACGGCGGCGGCGTAGGTATCGGCAAGGCAATCAACGGCGGCTTCGGCTTGCTCCTTGACGGTTCCGAGAGAGTTGACGAAATCCTCAGATCCGCAATGATGTGGGACGTAATGGGCGGCGTTGCCCGCAGAAACTGGGCGAGAAACGAACACGCTGTTGAGACTTCGGTACTCTACAACGAAAACTATGCAGGCAAGGGCCACATCACCATTCCTTACATCGCAAACGACGACCTGGTTGACAAGACGGTAGATAAATTCGTTAAATAGCCACAGGCAGGCAAAAAGGAGAGAATATGTCTACTTTACTTGTAAAAAATATAGGAATTTTGCAGACCCCCGTGGGAAGTTTCCCACACAAGGGGGCCTTGCAGGGCGAAAATATCAAACTAAAGAACGCGGCGGTTCTGGCCGAAGACGGCATCATCAAGGCGATAACTTCTGATGGCGAGCTTCCTTGTTCGGAGGAAACCGTGGATGTTGTAATTGACGCGGAGGGGAACCTCGTAACTCCGGGGCTTGTGGAAGGTCACACCCATCTTGTTTTCGGCGGTTACAGACAGAACGAAATTCCGCTGAAGCTGAAGGGCGCGGGCTATCTTGACATCCTCAGAGCAGGCGGCGGAATCAACGACACCGTAAAAAAGACCAGAGAGGCAAGCTTTGAGGAACTGTACAACAAGACCGAGAGCTTTCTGGACGAAATGATGGATCTTGGGGTCACCACCTGCGAGGCGAAAAGCGGCTACGGAATCGACCTCGAAAACGAGGTAAAACTTCTCGAAGTGCTTAAAAAACTCAATGAAGACCACCCGATGGACATCGTTTCCACCTTTATGCCGGCTCATGTCGTACTTTCGGACTGGAAAGGCAGAGAGGACGAGTTCATCGACCTTTGCATAAACGAGATGATGCCTTATGTGAAGGAGCATAATCTTGCAGAATTTATAGATATTTTCACAGAGGATTCTGTCTTCAATGTGGAGCAGAGCAGAAAGTATTTGCAAGCCGCAAAGGATATGGGCTTCGGGCTGAAAATCCATGCAGACGAAATCGAAGCCATCGGTGGAAGCGTTCTTGCGGGAGAAATGAATGCCACATCCGCAGAACATCTAATCGTAATAGACGATGCGGGCATGGCTTCCATGGCAAAGGGCGGTACTATCGCAATGTGCCTTCCTGCCACATCTTTCTACCTGGGAGCAACCTTTGCGCCGGCAAGGAGAATGATAGACGAATTTGAGGTGCCGGTGGCAATCGCCTCGGACTTCAATCCAGGCTCATGCCCGTCACTGAACTTGCAGTTTGTGATGAACCTTGGATATCTTAAGTACAGGATGACTCCGGAGGAAATTCTGACCGCGGTGACGATAAATCCTGCCTGCGGAATTAACAGGGGAGACAAGGTAGGAACTCTCGAAGTTGGCAAGGATGCTGACATGGTAATTTGGAACGCCGAAAACATGGAAATGCTCTGCTATCGCTTCGGGTCAAACCTGGCATTGCAGACGATTAAGAAAGGAAATTTGGTCTAATGAAATTAGTAGATTTGACTGTTAAAAATTATTTGGACGTGCTAAAATCAGACGCTCCGGCGCCGGGAGGCGGAAGCGTAAGCGCGCTTTCTGCAGCTCAGGGAATCGCTCTGGTTGCAATGGTTTCTGACCTCACGATCGGAAAAGCAAAATATGCGGATTTTGAGGCGGTTTGCCAGAAGGCAAAGGAAGATGCCACAGAGCTTTACGGAAAGCTGATAGAGGCAATCGACAAGGACACAGAAGCCTTTAACCTCGTATCCGCGGCATTCAAGTTGCCAAAGGACACAGACGAGAACAAGGCGAAAAGAAGCAAGGCAATCGCAGAGGCGACGCTTGTTGCAACGGAAGTGCCTTTCGAGACTCTCACCCTTTGCATGGAGGCTCTCAAGGTAACAGGAACCATCGTAGGAAAATCAAATCCGAATGCGGCCTCAGACCTCGGAGTTGCTGCACTCAACCTGCTGGCAGGTATCAAAGGCGCATGGCTGAACGTTATGATCAATCTTCCGGGCGTCAAGGACGAAGCTGCGAAGGCAAAATTTGCAGAAGGCGCAAAGATGGTAGAAGAAGCAGAAAAAATCTCTGCTGAAATTTACGAAAAGGTTCTGGCATCTCTTTAGAGAAGGCGGCAACCCGAAAAAAAGCAAAAATACGAATAATAAATAATAAAAAGGAGAAACAAAATGGCTCAGATTATAGAAAGCATCCCTAATATCTCAGAGGGAAGAAACCAAGAAGTTATCGAAGCATGCGTTGATCAGATCAGAACGACGGCAGGCTGCACGTTGTTAAACTACTCCTCAGACCCGAACCATAACAGAACTGTTATCACCTATATCGGAGACGCAAAGGGCGTAGAAGAAGCCAGCGTAAAGCTTGCAAAGAAGGCAGTTGAGCTTATCGACCTTACCAAGCATACAGGCGAGCATCCGAGAATGGGCTGCGTTGACGTTATGCCTTTTGTTCCGGTTAAGGACGCCACCAACGAAGAATGTATCGAGCTTTCAAAGGTTGTAGGAAAGAGAATCGCTGAGGAAGCGGATCTTCCTGTTTTCCTCTATGAAATGTCCGCTACAAGACCTGAGAGAAAGAACCTTGCGACGATCAGAAAAGGACAGTTCGAGGGCATGGCTGCAAAAGTTCAGCAGGAAGAATGGGAGCCTGATTTCGGCGGCAGAAGAATCAACCCAACCGGCGGAGTCGTTGCTGTAGGCGCAAGACCGCCTCTGGTAGCCTATAACCTGAACCTCAACACGGCTGACGTTCAGATCGCAAAGAACATCGCAAACATCATCAGAGAAAAAGACGGTGGACTTCGCTGCGTAAAAGCAATGGGCTTTATGCTGGAAGACAGAGGAATCGCTCAGGTTTCCATCAACATGACCGACTACAGAGTTACGCCGCTTTACAGAGTTACCGAGCTGGTAAAGGCAGAGGCAAAGAGATATGGCGTGCAGGTAACCGGTACCGAAGTTATCGGACTTTGCCCGATGAAGGCATTGGTTGACTCCGCAGAATACTATCTGCAGATCGAAAACTTTGATTTCGACGGACAGGTTCTCGAAAACTATATTCTGTAGTCAAGCTTGCGATGATGCGGCGCCAAATCACAATTCAAAAATTCGTTTAGGAGCAGACATACAAATGGAAGACAATCGAGAGTTTTCTCCGAACGCCTCCCTTACAGATGAAATTGCGGATATTGTCCGCGAAAGAATACTTGGCGGGGAGTATGAGATCGGAGAAAAAATCAAGGAAAATCAAATTGCGACGGAGCTGAATGTAAGCAGGACACCGATCAGGGAGGCGTTTAAGCTTCTGGAAAACGAAGGCTTGATTGACTACATCCCAAACCGCGGATGCTTCGCAAAGGGCTTCACCAAGCGTGATGTAGAGGACATCTATGCCGTGCGAAGGTCGCTCGAAGAGCTTGCGATAACATGGGCGGTTGAACGCATATCTGCCGAGGAAATCCAGGCTCTGGATGAGCAGTGCGAGATGATGGAATTCTATACGGAGAAAATGGATACAAAAAAGGTGCTGGAGCTGAATTCGGGCTTTCACGATGTGATCTATACCTCCTCAAGAAGCAGATTTCTCGCACAGGTTTTGCGCTCATATAAGGAATATCTGGACAAAAATCGCAAGGCAATGTTCTATGAGCAGTCGTACCTTGAGTCAATCCTCAGGGAGCATCGTGCAATCCTAAAAGCAATACGCTTTCGCGATAAGAAAAAAGCGATCCAGGCGATGAAAGAGCACCTGATTGCCTCTCAGCAAAGAGCAGAACGAATTTGGAATATAAAATAAAAAGAATAAGACAACGGAAAAAGCCTCTCGAATGAGAGGCTTTTTCCTGAAAGTGTGTGTGTATTCAATAAAAGAAGGAAAGTTTGCAAAAATTAAAATTTATGTGTAATTATTTTTACTCAATAAGTCTAGCACTATTTCTGGGACATGTCAATAAAATGTTAAGAAAATACAATAAAAAAACATATTATTTAATCATGTGAATATTTATTCTGCTGCAGCCCCTCAATCATAACCGGCAAAACATTATAGAGGTCGCCGACAATACCATAGTCCGCATAGTCGAAAATCGGAGCGCGAGCATCCCTATTTATAGCAATTCTTTCCAAAGGCCTTCCATCTCCGCAAGAGCGACCTTGTTATTTCGCATATCATCCTTGTCATAAGAAGAATAAGGCTTGCAAAATACATATTCCCAGCCGAGATATTCGCACATGCACTCGAATTGTTTGGAGATGGTAGAGTACTGGACATCATCGGCAGAAAGCTGACCGTTCAAAATCAGGCCCAGCTTTTTCTTCGACTTCAGGAGCTCTGGCTGGCGAGAATAAAATTTGTCTATCACGCTCTTCAGCTGCGAAGTAATTCCCCACCAATATACCGGTGAGGCAACGATCAAGAGATCGGAGTTGACAACCTCTTCTATTATATCATTCGTGTCGTCGTCAGTAAAGCATTTGCCATGAGTCTTGCAATATCCACATGCGATGCAGCCAGAAAGCTTGCTCTTGCATACATCGATCTGGGTGATTTTCGCATCAGAAATGTTCCCGAGTCCTGTTTTTATGGCTTCGAGAGAAGCAACTGTATTGCCCTTGCGTGGGCTGCCATTTAATAAAAAAATTTTCATAGCAATCCTCCTCTACGATCGTAAAAAAAGAAAAAATTACACACGGCATATTGCATAATACCATACCTCATAATAATATGCAAGAAATGTACCACATATTACACTAAAGCGACAAAGCGCAGCGAAAGCACGAAAATTCACAAAAAATTTGGCGCAAAACACAAAAAACGATTAAAATTTTGTGTAAAAATTGAAAACACAAAAACATGTGGGAAAAAATTTCACACTTCGTTGTGTAAAAATAACGCTCTGACTAACATTGACAAAAATAATATCATCATGCTATAAAGTTTATAATGAAGCTTCATAAATAACACATGCAATGATTTTCCAAGCATCAATTCGGGTGCTCGGAGGCGGCGGGGGGCAGTATGACTGCCATTCGCCAACATTATTTCACGAGATAGACAGCAGCGAGGGTTGGGAGGCATTTTCCTTCGCAGTTCTATCAGGGATTTAGTTGAAAGAAAGGAGGCGCAATATGCCTACTTGGTTATTTTTCATCGGACTTACGGTACTCACTATGGTCCTTTGCGTTGTTGTCACATTTATTTACTTGGGGAAAGACCCGAACGAAGAAGATGAACTTGACAAAAGACTCGAAGAGCTCGCGGCACAGAATGCCAAGCGCAGAGCAGAAAGAGACGCGAAGAACAAAGCAAAGTCTTCTGCAGGCTCAGCTAACTAGCAGTTATCGTATTGATTTTTAGTTGATAAGTAAAGTGAGGTATAGATATGGAACACTTACGAGTTATGGCTTGGATATTCCTTGCAGCGTTCTTGGGATTCCTACTTTATGTCGGTATTTGGGCCGGCAGAAAAAACAAATCCGGCACGACCGGAGCTGAGGTAGAATATTTCCTCGGCGGCAAGGCAACGCCGCTGATCGTACTGGCGATGTCATATGCTGCATCTGCTGTATCGGCAGGTTCATTCATCGGCGACCCGGGTATGATGTCCACAATCGGCTGGCCATATTTCTGGCTTGTAGTCGGCGTAGTACCGGGGCTGGTACTTCCTGGATATATCGTTATCAGAAAGATGCGTGTTCAGGCAGAGAAATACGGTTCACTCACAATGACAGAATATTTAGGCGACCGTTATCGTTCACCATTCTTGAAATATTATTTGACGGTGGTTATTTCGATATGCTTCCTCTTCATGATGGTGTCGCAATTCAAGGGAGCTGCGGCACTCCTTGAGATGTATACAGGCATTCCATTCAAGGTAGGCCTTGTGATCATGCTGGTGGTTGTTATCTTCTATGTTAACACGGGCGGACTCCGTTCTGTTGCTTGGACAGACTTCTTCCAGGGATGCTTCATGACCGTTATGTGCATAATGATGGTAGTAGTTGCTGTCTACAAGGTTGGGGGAATGAATTCGCTCGAAGCTACACTTGCAGACAAGTGGCCTGAATCTCTCAAAATAGTTCAGGAAGGAACTATGGCAGAAGGCACTATGTTCAACTGGCTTGGCGTATTTGCCTGCATCACTTGGGGATGCACGATCATGTTCTGCGCACCGCATATTACGGCAAGATATTTGGCACTTCCAAAGGTAACCAAAAAAGATGTTGCGCAGTTTTCTATGATTTCTATGGTTACAGGCTTCCTCTTCAACTTGATGTTCATCTGCGGCATAGCCGGTAGAATGATTTATCCTGATGCTGAAGCAGACTATATGACAGTAACTATGTCGACGACGCTGCTGCCGCCAATCCTTTCGTGCGTGTGCATGATCGGATTCTTCTCAGCAATCGTATCGACTGCGACATCTATTCTGCTCGTAGTTGGACAGTCAATAGGACGCGACCTTTATGGTGGACTTGCTAAGAATTCGACTCCGGAAAAAGAAGTTAAGGTTACACAGGTTGCTACGATCGTAGCTTCGCTGATCGTATTTATATTCAATATGATCGAGCCGCCGGAGTTCCTCCAGGTATTCATTTATCTTGGACTGACCGGTATAGGATGCGCGGTATTCGGACCTCTTTATGCCGGCATTATGAGCAAGAAAACAACGAAAACTGCAGCGATTGTATCTTCTATTGTAGGCCCTGCGGCATACCTGATTTGGACTGTTGTCCTGGGATATAGCTGGGTACCGGGGATGGCTGTCGGTCCGTTTGCGGCACTGGCTGCACTGATTATCGTTGCGTTTGTAGAGAACAGGATTAAGGGCCCGGACCAGTATATGATCGACTGGGCTGATGGGTTCAAGGATCTTCCGGAAAATGACCCATACATGGCGAAAAAGAGAGAACAACTTTAATGCTATAAATGCGAAAAAAGCTAAGTTTTGCGATATGCAATACTTAGCTTTTTTCTTTGCGATGCGATTTATGCGAGTATAAAGCCTTCTGGGAATGGGTCATCAGGATCTAGGACCCATGTTGCGAAGCCTTGGATATGAGCATTGCCGGTAACCTTCGGAACGACTGCCTTGAAGCCGGAGACCTCGGTCTCTTCGACTATTTCACAGCGGAAGCAGGAGCCGATGATGCTTTCGTGTACGAAGGACTCGCCGACAGCAAGCTTTCCCTTCTTGTGAAGAACTGCAGATTTTGCCGATGTCCCTGTTCCGCAAGGAGAACGGTCAACGGTCTTAGGCAGAGCTACTACGGCATTCTGAATGTCAGCTCCTTCGCTCTTCGGTGGACCGTAGAATTCTACATGTGTCACTTCGTTTACAAATGGAAGGTCAGGATAGTCGAAGTTTACCTGATCATTGATATCGCGGGCGATGGACTGCGCCGCATCGATAATTTTCACGGCATTTTTCTCTTCGATAGTAAGGCCCACGGACTCGATAGGAAGGATTGCATAAAGGTTGCCGCCCCAGGCAATGTCCATTGTGAGAAGGCCATAGTCTCTCGTATTAACCGAGGTATCCTCGCGGAGTACGAAAGCAGGCGCATTGACGAACGAAACCTCCTTTACGGAGCCATTTTCAACCTTCGCCTCGATTGCGATAACTCCCGCGGCAGTGTCCAGCTTGATCGTTGTCAAAGGTTCTGTGACGGGAACCATGCCTGTTTCTATCAGAGCTACGGAAACGCCGATCGTATCGTGCCCGCACATCGGAAGCCAGCCGCTGGTTTCAAAATAAAGGACACCGACATCGGTACCCGGAGTGCAAGGCTCCGTAATGAGAGTACAGGACATATAGTCATTCCCCCTCGGCTCGTAGGACATGAGTGTACGGAACCAGTCTTCGTGTTCCTTCATGTAAATAAATTTCTCGGCCATGGTGCTTCCCGGAACATGCGGGAACCCGCCGACGATGTTTCGAGTGGGTTGCCCAAGCGTATGTGTCTCCACAGTGCGGAAGACTTTCTTTGCATTCATGTATATTACCTCCACAAATTTAGAATACAGAATAGACTTTAGGTCAGTTAATTATTTATACATATAATAAGCAACTTTTGTGCCAACTCTGCGGAGGCCTTTTGGCACATTTCTTGCTTAATTATTTTATAATACATTCGGAGAAATATCATTGCATATGCGCTTTAGCAATTACTTCAAGGATATCATATTTAGGAAAAGGAGAAAGGAGCACAAATGTTAACACCAAGAATTGAGAGATTGAATGATAAGGTAAGAAATACGCCGCCGACAATCGATCTGGATCGCGCAAAGCTCATGACGGAATTTTATAGTCAGCCGTCAATGGATAACTTCGTGATTCGCAGAGCGAAGGCCTTCGCATACTTCCTGGCAAACAAGAAGATCTTCATCGACGAGGACTCGCAGATTGCAGGACACGCTGGTGACAAGTTCCAGGCGGTACCGCTTCACCCGGAGGCAACGAAATGGCTCTATGACGATTTTGACACCCTCGATTGCAGAATTTCTGACCACTTGAAATTCAACAGCGAGGAAGAAAAGCAGGAACTGAAAGAAATCGTTACGAAGTGGCATGGACATACATTTGGCGATTATGCGGACACGCTGGAGGAGCCGGATGTGAAGGAAATGATCGATGCGCTGGTATTTACACACGGCGTTTCGAACCAGTCGACGATGAACCATTCGCCGGACTATGACAATTTGATCAAGCTAGGATACCGCCATTACATCGATGAATGCAAGAAGAACCTTGAAGGCTTCCGGTGCGATGATGTATATGACATGGAAAAACGCGTCAACTGGGAAGCGATGATCATCGTGATGGAAGCCATAATTGCTTTTGCTCACCGCTATGCAGACCTTGCGGAGTCACAGGCGAAGGAATGTAAGGACGCGAAGAGAAAGGAAGAGCTTCTGACGATGGCAGAAGCCTGCAGAACAGTTCCGGAATATCCGGCGAAGACATTTCAGCAGGCGTGCCAGCTTGTGTGGCTGACGCATCTTTGCATTTGCCTGGAGGCGGTCGGCGGAGACCACTGCCTGGGGCGTTTTGACCAGTATACCTACGAGTTTTGGCAGAAAGAATCGGAAGCGGGCAAGGACGAGGTTTATTTTCAGGAGCTCATCCACGAATTTAAGCTGAAAGTCGCAGAACTTTGGAATATCCGCCAATATAGAGAATCGATCGCGGTTCCTGGATGCCCGCTTTGGATGCATGTTATGCTCGGAGGCGTAAAGGAGGACGGCAAGGACGCTTGCAACGAGGTAACGAACATATTCCTACGCTGTCTTTTGGATTTGCAGACAGACGAACCTTGTATATCATTCCGCTATCATCAAAATGTCAACGAAGAAACATTCCGTCTTGCGATCAAGGCGGCAAGAGATACGGGCGGTCATCCGGCATTCTATAATGACGAGTCTGCACTTATTTATCTTTTGAGCCTTGGGTTCAAGCTGAAGGAAGCCAGAAACTGGGGCATATGTGGCTGCATCGAGCCGGTTGTTCTGGGAAAGACGGATTTTCAGAGCAATTCGGGAAACTTCAATACAAACAAGGTTTTGGAGATCGCGCTTCATGACGGCGTAGATCCGCTGACGGGAAAGCAGCTCGGCCCGAAGACTGGGAAGGCAAAGGACTTCAAGTCGATCGATGATGTAAAGAAGGCCTTCGAGACGCAGCTTGACTTCTTCATGGAAAAGCTGATTCTGATGCACAATACGACGATAGGCGCACATGCTGTTATGTTCCCTACAATCACGGCTTCATGTTTCTCTCAGGGCTGCATAGAAAAGGGGAAGATGCTGCAGCAGAAGGGATCGGATCATCACTATACGACGGTTTCAATCGCAAGTATGGCAAATACGATCGACTCATTCGCGGCTATGGAAGAATGCGTATTTAACCAAAAATACCTGAGCATGGAGGAGCTGGTTGAGCTTCTGGATACAAACTTCGAAGGAAACGAAGATATGCGACAGATGCTCATCCACAGAGCACCTAAGTTCGGAAATAACATTGAGCAGGTTGACAAATATGGATACTATGTTGTGAATGTAATCGATGATTCCTTGCATAGATTCAAGGATGCCCACGGCGGGCAGTGGACGAGCCTTCATGCTACGGTTGTTTACAATGTTGAGATGGGCAAGAAGGTCGGGGCCTTGCCTGACGGAAGGCTTGCGCATACGCCGCTTGCAGATAACGCATCCCCGATGATAGGAATGGACAAGAACGGTCCGACGGCCGTAGTCAATTCCCTTGCGGCTTGCGACGAGATGCTGCCGCAGAGCGGAATGCTTCTTAATCAGAGGTTCGACCCTGCGATTGCATCCGGAGAAAAGGGCCTTGATATCATCGAGACCGTATTCCGCGCGCACTTTGCTCAGCACGGCTACCATATACAGATCAATGTACTGGACGACGAAACGCTCCTTGCAGCACAAAAGGAACCGGATAAATATCAAAATATCGTTGTCAGGGTTGCAGGATACTCGGCATACTTCGTTGAACTCGGAAAGGAAATCCAGGACAATATTATAGCAAGAACTATCCAGGAGGGACTCTAGACCTCGATAGAAGCAAATAGCCAACAAAAGCAAAGACATCACTAAATGCTCTCTTACGGAAAGTGTAAAATTTAATCATTTTACGCCGTGAGGGAGCATTTTGCCTAATTAAGAGCAGAAAAAAAGGCCGAAAAAAATATGTGCATATTTTTTACCCATTTTTCCGAAAACTGTGGTACAATAAGGAAAGAATAAAAAATCTGCATTTAATGATTTTGAGGAGGCAGCTATGTCTACGATTGCAAGTGAACTCAAAAGAATCGCATTACGGTCTGAAAAAACGAAGTTGTGCGGAAGAAACCTGATGGCAAGAGACCTATTTTGCATGTTCCTGAAGCAAAGTAACGAAAACTTATCGCTGCTTTTGCTGATTACATCGGGCGGGCGAATCCTGTATTTTGCGCAGGACGGAAAAGAGGAAGGCGACACAGTGGGACGGACTCTTTTGCCCGAGGATATACAAAAGGCAGGCATGAAGCTTTCGGAATTTGCGATAGGCGATGAATTTGTAATACTGACTACAGAAGAGAAGGAGATAGCACAGCCCCTGCAGAGCTTGATGAGCGGGACGATTGCGTGCTTCGATGCAAACGAACAGCGAAACGAAAACCTTTTGAAGGCTTTAGATGTGCTCCAAAATGCCGTTTCCATAAGCGATGCGAATGGCAATATGATCTTTGCGAATCGAAGGTATTGGGAGGATTTCCATATTTACGACAAGGAAAAACCCGTGGGCATGTATGTAAAAGATATCATGGAAAAATACGGCGTCAATTTCAGATATTTTGAACCGACCCAAAATGGCAGCTACAAAATGTTCGATGTTCTAAACAGTGGCGAGGAGGCCATCGACTGGGAGGTGCGAGTCGAGTATCCAAAGAGCGGAGATGCTTCTCAGCTGGTTTCAAATGACATGTATCCGCTCAAGGACGAGGATGGGAATGTGACAGGGATGATCGAAATCACTCATTCCCGCCTGCAGGATTTGAAAACAGTCCGCAAGATTGTCGGGCTCTCCGCTGATTATACATTCGCCGATATCGTTGGAACGAGCAAGCAGATACAGCAGAAGATACACATAGCAGAGGAATATGCCAAGTCCAACTACAGCATCCTTATCACCGGAGAAAGCGGCGTTGGCAAGGAACTGTTTGCACAGTCGATTCATAACTATAGCCCCAAGCGAAAGGGGCCGTTTGTTGCCCTCAATTGCGCGAACTTTCCGGAGAATCTAATAGAGAGCGAATTGTTCGGATATGTTGCCGGCGCATTCACCGGCGCCTCGAAGAAGGGTGGCATCGGAAAGTTTGAACTTGCAAATCACGGGACATTGTTTCTGGACGAAATCGGAGAGCTTCCTTATCATTTTCAGCCGAAACTATTGAGAGTGCTGGAGACCATGACGGTTACAAGAATCGGAAGCAACCAGGGAATTCCGATAGATGTGCGCATAGTTGCGGCGACGAACCGCGATCTGCGTGAGATGGTAAGAAATGGACTTTTCCGTGAGGACTTATATTTTCGCCTGGGCGTCCTGAATGTTGAAATCCCTCCTTTGAGGGAAAGAAAAGACGATCTTATGCAGCTTGCGGAGGCGCTCCTGATGCAGGCGAAGGAACCTGCCGCCCAGAATCCAAAAAGAATAAGCGAGGAGGGCGAGAAAATTCTAAAGGAATATGATTGGCCAGGAAATGTGCGAGAGCTTCGCAATGTGCTCAGCCGCGCCAGCATCTTGACAAGAGGCGATGAGATACCTGCAGATATCTTGAAGGGCTGCATGGATTTGGGTATGGGACATGAGGCGGACTTCTTTTTCGGAAGAGACTGGGACGAGGCGGATGCATCGGCAAGAAGGAGGGAGAGCCTTTCATATGACGAGGCATATCGCGAATACCTTGATGGCATCGTCGAGGGAGCCGGAGAAGATGACGGCAAGCTTTCGATCGAGATTCAGGAAACTCAGAAGAAGCTGCTTGAGGTATTGATAAGAGCAACTCTTGAGCATACCGGAGGAAATAAGAAGAGGGCTGCTGAACTCCTTCAAATCTCCAGGAAGACATTATACAACATTATGAAGAGGGAAATGATGGATGTATAAAAATCGATCACGGAAAACAGCGCGTGCGTAAAATATATACACAAGGCTCCGGATAAAGAAATATTTATAAGTATAGCCCCTATTTTTGCTGAAAAAAGGCAGAATTAGGGGCTTTGTTTTGGCACAAATATTGCTTTGATATATTCATATATTTATGCGAGAGATAATGAGAACAGTAGGAGGAAAACCGTTGATATTCAATGTTCAGAAATGTTCCATACATGATGGGGACGGCTTGAGGACCATAGTATTCTTCAAAGGCTGCCCGCTTAGGTGCAAATGGTGTGCAAATCCGGAGTCACAGGCCTATACACCGGAAATAATGGAGTATCCCAGAAAGTGCATCGGCGATGGCAAGTGCATCAAGGTTTGCCCGGAAGGCGCAATTCATGCAACTGAAGAGGGCTTTATGATTGACAGAACCAGGTGCAAGAAATGCTTCAAGTGTGCAGATGTGTGCTATGCGATGGCCAAAGAAGTCTGCGGTGAGGAAAAGACAGCCGAAGAACTCTTCAAGGAGGTCAATAAGGATCGCCACTTCTATCAGCTGAAGGGAGGCGGAGCGACATTTTCGGGTGGAGAGCCGCTGACGCAGCCAAAGCTTTTGACGGAGCTTGCAAAGAAATGCAAGGCAAACCGCATTAGCACGACGATCGAAACCTGCGGGTATGGAGACTACGAGCAGTTCAAGGATGCAATTCCGCATCTTGACCATATTTTCTTCGACCTAAAGACGATGGATCCTCAGCTACACAAGGAGCTAACAGGCGTAACTAACGAGGTGATACTCGATAACCTAAAAAAAATAAATTTGTTCGGAATTCCGATTACCATCAGGACACCGGTCATTCCTGGAAGCAACGATTCCCTTGAGAACATTCGGGCGATCGCGGGCTTCATCAAGAATCTGGGGAGCGTTCACGAATATGAGCTCTTGCCATACCACAATCTGGGCGAGTCCAAGTACAAAGCGCTTGGGAAGAAATACGAGCTTGCGGATGTAAAACCGCCGGAAGACGAATTCATCAGAGAGCGAGTAAAAGCGGCAAACGAAATACTCAAGCCATTCGCCAAAGAATGCTTTTATACCAAGAAAAATGCCAGAGAAGTTGTAATATAGCATGTGTTAAAAAACGAAATTTTGAAAGGAGATAAAAATGTTAACAGAGAGAATTCAAAGATTAAGTGACAAGGTCAGAAATACACAGCCTACAATTGACCTTAACCGCGCAAGGCTGTTCACAGAATACTACAGCCGACCTACTATGGACAACTATATTTTGAGAAGAGCGAAGGCATTTCGCCATTATTTGCAAAACAGAGAGATCTTCATCGATGAGGATTCTTGGCTCGCGGGACACCAGGGAGGACAGTGGGAGTCAGTTGTTATGTTTCCGGAATCGACCAAGTGGCTCTATGATGATTTCGAGACCCTCGACAAAAGACCTTCTGACCACTTCCAGTTCAGAAACGAAGAAGAGAAGAAAGAGCTCAGACAGATCGTCGAAATTTGGAAGGGTCAAACGACGGGAGATTTTATGGACGGGCTTTTGGATGACGACATGAGACCGATGCTTGCGCTCGGACTTATGACCCACGGCATCTCGCAGCAGTCTACCATGAACCACTCTCCTGACTACGATAATTTGATCAAGAGAGGCTATCGCTATTACATCGACCAGTGCAAGAAAAGCCTTGCGGAGCTTAATATTGCAGATGTAGCGGACTTTGAGAAGCGTATTACGTGGGAAGCAATGATAATTGTTATGGAAGCAGTTATCGAATTTTCGCATAGATATGCTGATTTGGCAGAAAAATTAGCTGCAGAGTGCAAGGACGAAAAGAGAAAGGCAGAGCTTCTTACGATGGCTGATAACTGCAGAAATGTCCCGGAAAATCCTCCGCGCACATTCCTAGAGGCAGCACAGTTTGTATGGATGAACCACCTGGCTCAGTCCTTAGAAGCAGCCGGCGGTGACCACTGCCTCGGCAGATTCGACCAGTACATGTATCCGTTCTGGCAGAACGAAAAGGATAGTCATCCGGAACAGTATTTCCAGGATATTATTCACGAATTCAAGCTGAAGGTAGCAGAAATGTGGAACCCTCGCTGCTACAACGAATCGCTAGCGGACCCGGGCAACCCGCTTTGGATGCATATTATCCTCGCCGGTCAGAAGGAAAGCGGCAAGGACGCATGTAACGAAGTTACTAGAATTTTCCTTAGAGCAATGAGAGACCTGCAGACAGATGAGCCTTGCATCACATTCCGTTATCATCCGAATATCGACGAGGAGACATTCCGTCTTGCAATTGAGGTTTCCAGAGACAATGGCGGACATCCTGCATTCTATAATGATACGACGGCAATTACATACCTGCTCAGCCTCGGCTTCACATTGAAGGAAGCAAGAAACTGGGGTATCTGCGGATGCATCGAACCGCACGTACTCGGCAAGACCGACTTCCAGAGCAATCCGGGATATTTCAACCCGATCAAGATTTTGGATCTCACCTTGCATAACGGATATAGCCCGGAAATCAATCAGCAGATCGGTCCGAAAACCGGTGAACCGGCGGAATGGACGAGCATCGAAGATGTCAAGGCTGCCTTCAAGACGCAGCTGGAGTTCTTTATGGAGCGCTTTGTATCCATGTTCAACAGAACCTTGGCAGCTCATGCATATGTATTCCCGACAATCCTGGGTTCGTGCTTCTCGGTAGGCTGCCTGGAAAAGGGCAAACTCCTTCAGGATAAGGGCTCGAACCACCACTATTCTGCAATTGCTATTGCGGGATTTGCGGATATGGTTGACTCACTCGAGGCTATGGATAAATGCGTATTCAGAGAAAAGGCTCTTACGATGAAGGAACTTGTACATCTGCTGGATACCAACTTTGAAGGTGCAGAGGATAAGAGACAGCTGCTCCTCAACAGAGCTCCTAAGTTCGGTAACGATGTAGACGAGGTTGACGAATACTCCTACTGGGTAGTTGATACATTGGATACCTGCATGAAGCAGTATCACGATGCTCACGGCGGACAGTTTACGGTTCTTGTAGCAACTCAGGCCTATAATGTAGAGATGGGCAAATGGGTAGGCGCAACTCCGAACGGCAGACTTGCGGGAACTCCTCTTGCTGATAACGTATCTCCGTCGGCGGGTATGGATACAAACGGTCCTACGGCTGTAGTTAACTCCCTCGCATGCTGCGATGAGCTCGTTCCGCAGAGCGGACTGCTTCTCAACCAGAGATTCGATCCGGGCGTTGTTGCAGGCGAAAAGGGCATTGACATAATCGAGGCCGTGTTCCGTGCGCACTTCAACCAGAACGGATATCATATCCAGATTAACGTATTCGACGACGAGACCTTGAGAGCTGCCCAGAAGGATCCTGACAGCTACAGAAACATACTCGTTCGTGTAGCCGGCTACTCCGCATACTTCGTTGATCTGAGTGAAGAGGTACAGAACAATATTATCGAAAGAACAATACAGACAGGGCTGTAAAATCGAAGAGGAGGAACAAGTTATGCTACTCAAAGACAAAGTGATTTTAATTACCGGCGCAGCGACGGGAATAGGCAAAGAAACAGCCTTGCTCTTTGCAAAGGAAGGCGCTGCCCTGGCACTGCTGACGGGCAAGAATCAGACCGCGCTTGATGAAGTCTCGGCGGAGGCGGAGAAGCTTGGAAGCAAGGTTTATCACGGACTTTGTGATGTCGCAAACAAGGAGCAGGTCGAGGATTTCGTAAAGAAAAGCGCGGAATATTTCGGGAAGCTGGACGGACTCGTTTGCTGCGCAGGGTTGTTTGAGCCGACACCGTTCCTGGAAGGGGACGAGGATGTTTTGAGGCGCGCGATCGATGTTAATATGATGGGGGTTTGGTATGTAACGAAGGCAGTTGCACCATACCTTATCGAACAGGGCGGAGGCTCCATGGTTGCGATCACGTCTTCCGATGCTTTCACGGGCTGCATCAACTATTCGCCTTATTCAATGGCAAAGGCGGGCGTGGTAGGCTTATATCGCACGGTAGCACTGGAGCTTGGTCCAAAGAATGTAAGATGCAATATGATTGCGCCGGGAATAACAGATACGGCGCTTGTACACGACAGAATCGTGGCAAGAAGACAAATTTATCTGGATGGCTCTGCGCTTAGACGAATCGGAGAACCTATAGATATTGCAAACGCTTGCCTGTATCTTTCATCCGACATGAGCCTTCAGCTCACCGGACAGGTGCTTCATATCAACGGGGGCTGCTATTTTTAATATGAAATAGAAATAATTGTACCATAAATGCGGAAGCTGTGATATACTTAATTGTGCACATTGTGCGAATAAATATCGAAAATACGAAGTTAGAAGCCGAAAAGGTTAATCTTAGGAACGGATCCGGCGGGTTTTAGGCAAAGGAGACTTATAATGGCAAGAAGAATAGGTACAGTATCACGCGGAATTCGCGGACCTATCGTAAAAGAGGGCGACGACCTCAGAAAGATCGTAGTAGATACATTTATGGACTGTGTGGAGGGCGGCGATTTTGAGATTGGAAGTAAAGATGTTTTAGCAATCACAGAGTCGATCCTCGCTCGTGCCCAGAAAAATTATGCTACCACAGAGCAGCTTGCAAAGGATGTCCGCAGCAAACTGGGCGGAGAAACCATCGGAGTTGTTTTCCCGATCCTCAGCAGAAACAGATTCGCAATCTGCCTCAGGGGCATCGCAAAGGGCGCAAAGAAGGTTGTATTGATGCTCAGCTATCCAAGCGATGAGGTTGGAAACCACATCCTTGACCTTGACCTCATGGACGAAAAGGGCGTCGATCCATACAAGGATGTTCTCACGCAGGAAAAATTCGAAGGACTTTTCGGCAAGTCACGCCACCCGTTCACGGATATCGACTATGTCAACTACTATAAGGATCTGATCGAAGAGGAAGGAGCAGAGGCTGAGATCATCTTTGCCAACAACCCGAGAAAGATTCTCGACTATACGAACTGCGTAATCTGCGCGGACATTCATACAAGAGCAAGAACCAAAAGACTCATCAAGGAATCAGGCGGCAAGGTTGTGCTGGGGCTTGACGACTTGCTGAACGCACCGGTAGACGGCTCCGGATACAATCCTGACTATGGCATCCTAGGCTCCAACAAGGCAACCGAAGGCACGATCAAGCTTTTTCCGATAAACTGCCAGGAATTCGTTGACGGCATTCAGGCGGACATCAAGGCGAAAACCGGAAAGACCGTCGAAGTAATGGTTTATGGCGACGGGGCGTTCAAGGATCCTGTCGGAAAGATCTGGGAACTTGCTGACCCTGTAGTTTCCCCGGGATTTACAAGCGGACTTATAGGCCAGCCAAACGAGCTGAAGCTGAAATACCTTGCAGATAACGATTTTGGCGATCTCAGAGGCGATGAGCTTAAGAGTGCAATCGAAAATGCCATCAAAGAAAAGGATGCAAACCTCGTTGGCCAGATGGCTACCGAGGGCACGACACCGAGAAGACTCACGGACCTGCTCGGCTCGCTCTGCGACCTGACATCAGGCTCCGGTGACAAGGGAACTCCGTTCATCTACATTCAGGGCTACTTCGATAATTATACGGACTAAACAGGAAAAATATAAAAAACATAAGACGGCAGGAGAGAAATCTCTTGCCGTTTTTTGGTATGACGGGCATGCCGTTCGTCTGTGGTGAAAGTCCACAAGGGGCGTAGTTGCCAGCGAACCCGATTTCGTCCTGCCTGTGCATGAGGCGAAAAAGAAGGCTGCGTGCCGGAGATTTTCTCTTCGACAAGCAGCCCATTAAAGTAAACTTGAAATTTTAGTTTTGCGGCAGGAAGATGTGCGCCGCCGCTTTGTTTATTTTGTATTCTAGGATAATATCCTATTTCTTCGAAAGGTATTCGTCGATGCTTGCGGCAGCAGTTTTTCCTGCGCCCATAGCCTTGATTACCGTTGCTGCGCCTGTTACGGCATCGCCACCCGCGAAGATGCCTTCGCGATTGGTTGCAGCACCATCATCTGTTCCGATTCCGCCTTTCTGGTTAGCTGCAAGCTTTTCGGTGGTGTCCAGAATCAATGTATTGAGCTTCGTTCCGATGGACATGATAACCATGTCTACAGGAATTTCGAAGTTTGAACCCTCTTTTACGATCGGCTTTCTTCTTCCGGAAGCATCCGGCTCTCCGAGCTCCATTTCAACACATTCGATGGCTCTGACATTACCCTTTTCGTCTCCGAGAATCTGAACAGGGTTGTTCAGGAGCTTGAAGATGATGCCTTCTTCCATAGCGTGGTGTACTTCTTCTGCTCTTGCAGGAAGCTCGTCCATGCTACGACGATAGATGATATATACTTCGCTTGCGCCCATTCTCTTTGCACAGCGAGCAGCGTCCATAGCAACGTTACCGCCGCCTACGATGGCGATCTTGTCCGCGTGCATGATAGGCGTGTCATATTCAGGAAGATAAGCCTTCATCAGGTTGATACGAGTCAAGTATTCGTTTGCGGAGCAAACGCCGATGAGGTTCTCACCCGGAATGTGCATGAAGGACGGAAGACCTGCGCCGGTTCCGATGAATACGGATTCGTAGCCTTCTTCTTTCATCAGCTCGTCAACGGTGATTGCACGGCCCACAACTGCGTCCGTAACGAATTTGACGCCCTTGGCTTCTAACTTCGCAACCTCTGCGGCTACGATTTCCTTTGGAAGTCTAAACTGCGGGATGCCATAAACCAGTACGCCGCCTGTCTTGTGCAGAGCTTCGTAAACCGTTACTTCGTAACCCTTGTTGATGAGGTCGCCTGCGCAGGCAAGTCCCGCAGGGCCTGCTCCGATGATAGCAACCTTGTGACCGTTACCCTCTACAGGAGCGATTTCTTCGTCACCGTAGTTTGCTGCGTGCCAGTCAGCTACAAATCTTTCGAGACGACCGATTGCAACGGATTCGCCCTTGCCGCATTGTACGCACTGTCCCTGGCACTGGTTTTCCTGAGGACAAACACGGCCGCAGATTGCAGGAAGCGAGCTGTCCTGGCTGATGATTTCGTAAGCTGCTTCGAAGTCGCCCTCGGCAACCTTTGCAACGAAATCAGGAATCTTGATGTTTACCGGACAACCGGAAACACAAGGTTTTTTGCGGCATCTGAGGCAGCGCATAGCCTCTCTGATTGCCATATCGTCGGTATAACCTGTACATACTTCTAAGAAGTTTTTGTTTCTTACATCAGGAGCCTGTTCAGGCATAGCATTTTGCTTGTTTACTAAATTAATCATGGTAACGAACACCTCCTGTTAATCTGCATACGTGAGCACGGTCTTCGGCTTCCTGATCCTTGTAGTATGCTGATCTTCTGATCAGGTCATCCCAGTCAACGAGTGCGCCGTCAAATTCAGGGCCGTCTACGCATACGAATTTGTCTTCACCGCCGATCATGCATCTGCAGCCGCCGCACATTCCTGTACCGTCGATCATGTAAGCGGTCAGGGAAGCAACGGAGTGGATGCCATACTTCTCAGCAATCTGGCAAGTGAACTTCATCATCATAGGAGGACCTACGGCGATGACTTCATCAAATTTCTCGCCAGCCTTTATGAGCTCTTCTAACTTAGCAGTAGTGAAGCCCTTTTCGCCATAGCTACCGTCGTCTGTCATTACATAGAGCTTATCAACGCCTGCACGGAATTCATCCTCAAGGATTACGAGATCCTTATTCTTGAAACCCTCGATCATGACAGTTTCAACACCGTGGTTGTGCATGCCGCATGCGAGTGGGTAAGCAAGAGCATTCCCTGTACCACCTCCAACTACGCAAACTCTCTTGAGCCCGTCCATGTGGGTCGGTTTTCCGAGAGGGCCTACGATGTCAGCGAAGCAGTCTCCTACTTCCAGCTGGTCCATAAGCATGGTGGTTCTTCCCACCGCCGCATAGATCAAGTCGATTGTTCCGTCTTTTTCGTTATGTCCTGCCATGGTAAGCGGGATTCTTTCGCCGAGTTCGTCAGTACGAAGAATGATGAACTGACCCGGTTTTGCTTTACGAGCAACCAGCGGAGCGTAAATTTTCAGCCAAACCATGTTGTCGTTAAGTCTTCTTTTATAAGTTACTTCAAACCTTTTCATGTAAATCATCCTCCTTTCTATTTCTCAAAGCTGTCCTGACGGTGTTTGAGCGTCTTGTATCTGTCGAGAGCCATTTCTTCACCCTTTTCGAAGAGCTCTTCTGCTCTTTCAGGGAACTTAAGCTCAAGCGAGTTGTAACGAACCTCGCCCATGATGAAGTCTTTGTAGCTTTCGGTAGGAGCCGCGCTGTCGATGGAAAGCGGGTTCTTGCCCTCTGCCGCAAGTGCAGGGTTGTATCTGAGAAGATCCCAGTAACCGGAGCGTACAGCCTTCTTCATCTCAAGCATCGACTTGTTCATGCCGGCCTTGATACCGTGGTTGATACAAGGAGCATAAGCGATGATGAGGGACGGGCCGTCATAAGCTTCGGCTTCGCGGAGTGCTTTCAGAGTCTGTTCAGGGTTTGCACCCATAGCGATCTGAGCAACATATACATAGCCATAAGCCATGGCGATCTGTGCAAGGTCTTTCTTCTTCACGGATTTACCGGAAGCAGCGAATTTTGCAACTGCGCCGATAGGAGTTGACTTGGAGGATTGTCCGCCTGTGTTGGAGTAAACTTCTGTATCAAATACCATGATGTTTACATTTTCGCCGGAAGCAAGCACGTGGTCAACGCCGCCGTAGCCGATATCATAAGCCCAGCCGTCGCCGCCGAAGATCCACATCGAAGGCTTGATGAGCATATCTTTGTTGTCAACTACATATTTTGCATCCACGTTCTTATCTGCAATCTTTTCTGCTTCTGCAAGGAGGATGCTACCTGTAACCTCTGCCTGTTTTGCGTCGTTCATGGATGCAACCCAAGCCTTTGCAGGAATGCCGATTACATCGTAAAGTCTTTCCGCTGCGGATTTCAGCTCGTTTCTTCTTGCGTTCATGGAAGTTGCCATACCGAAACCGAACTCGGCATTGTCTTCGAACAGGGAGTTAGCCCAAGCAGGACCTCTGCCCGCCTTGTTTACCGTATACGGAGTGGACGGTGCCGATGCGCCCCAAATCGAGGAGCAGCCTGTTGCGTTTGCAATGAACATTCTGTCGCCGAAGAGCTGAGTGATCAGCTTAGCATACGGAGATTCGCCGCATCCAGGGCAAGCGCCTGAGAATTCCATGAGCGGTGTCTTGAACTGGGAGCCCTTGACGGTGTTGTCCTTGAACGGAACTTCTTTGTCGTCGATGTCTTTGTATAAGTGATCGAATTTAGCCTGCTGAGCGTGCATAAATTCGTCTTCTGCCGGAGCCATTGTGATGGCTTTGTTTCTTGCAGGGCAAACCTCTGCGCAGGAGCCGCAGCCCGTGCAGTCCATGAGGGAGAATCCAAGGGTGAACTTGTATTCCTTTGCGCCTTTCATCGCAGCAGTATCAGCTACGCCATCTGCCTCTGCATCTGTAAGCACGAACGGTCTTACGACGCCGTGCGGGCAAACGTATGAACACCAGTTACACTGCATACAGTTCTTCATGTTCCAGTGCGGAAGATCTGCTGCGATACCGCGCTTTTCGAATGCTGCGGTGCCGGCAGGCATCATGCCGTTTGCTGTTGTGAGGAACTTGGATACAGGAACATTGTCTGCTGTGAGGTTTCCTGTAGGAACGAGGATGTCGTTGAGGAAGTCGGTATGGAGCTGATCGCGGCCTACCAGTGCAGGAGCCGGTGCATCGTCTTCGACTGTCTTCCAGCTTTCAGGAACTTCAACCTTGTGAACATGAGCGATACCTGCGTCTACTGCGGCGCAGTTCATGTCTACGATGTTCTGACCTTTTCTGCCATATGTTTTCTTGATGGCGTCTTTCATGTAGCCGACAGCTTCGTCGATCGGAATGATGTTTGCCAGCTTGAAGAATGCAGCCTGAAGGATGGAGTTGGTTCTTCTTGCGCCAAGTCCGATTTCCTTTGCGAGTGAAACAGCGTCACAGGTGTAGAACTGAACATCGTTCTGTGCGATATATCTCTTAACCTGTCCCGGAAGATGCTCTTCCAGTTCTTCGTCGTTCCATACGCAGTTGAGCAGGAAGAATCCGCCCGGTTTAACGTCCTGAACCATCTCATATTTATAAAGGTAAGCGGAGTTGTGGCAAGCAACAAAGTCAGCCTGCTTTACATAGTAAGTTGACTTGATTGGCTCGTCGCCGAATCTCAGGTGAGAAATCGTTACGCCGCCGGATTTTTTGGAGTCATACTGGAAGTAAGCCTGAGCTTTCTTGTCAGTGTGGTCGCCGATGATCTTGACGGAGTTCTTGTTTGCACCAACGGTACCGTCAGCACCGAGTCCCCAGAACTTACAAGCCTTTGTGCCCTTAGGAGCAACGTCCGGATTTTCGGAGCCCTGGATCGAAAGGTTTGTAACGTCGTCGAAGATGGAAAGTGTAAATTCTTTCTTAGGCGCGTCTGACCAAAGGTTTTCATATGCAGCCAGAACATCTCCCGGCTGTACGTCTTTGGAACCGAGGCCGTATCTGCCGCCGCAAATCAGGCAATCTTCAAATTCCGTGCCTCTGACAGCGGCCACCATATCGAGGAACAAAGGCTCGCCGAGGCCGCCCGGTTCTTTTGTTCTGTCGAGAACCGCAATCTTCTTAACGGTCTTCGGCATAACGCTAAAGAGGTATTTGTTGGACCAAGGTCTGTAAAGGTGAACTTCGATGATGCCCACTTTTTTGCCCTTTGCGTTGAGGTAGTCGATAACTTCTTCTGCGCATTCGCAGACAGAGCCCATTGCAACGATGATTTCTGTTGCATCCTGCGCGCCGTAGTAGTTAAATGGCTTGTAGTCCGTGCCGATCTTTGCATTTACTTTTTCCATGTAAGCATTTACGAGGTCAGGAGTTTCGTTGTAAACAACGTTGCAAGCCTCTCTGTGCTGGAAGAAAGTTTCCGGCTGCTCTGCGGAACCCATTGTGTGCGGGTGATTCGGATGAAGGGCGTTATCCTTGAAGGCTTTGAGTGCGTCCCAGTCAACCATTTCCTTCAAATCTTCGTAGTCCCAGGTTTCGATCTTCTGCTGTTCGTGGGAAGTTCTGAAACCGTCGAAGAAGTGGAGCATCGGAAGATGTCCGCCGATTGCCGAAAGATGAGCAACTGCGGCAAGGTCCATGGCCTGCTGTACGGAGTTTGATGCAAGCATCGCAAAACCCGTCTGGCGGCAACCCATAACGTCGGAGTGATCGCCAAAGATATTCAGCGCGTGGGTCGCAACACAGCGAGCCGCAACGTGGAATACCGTCGGAGTCTGCTCTCCGGCTAATTTATACATATTTGGAATCATAAGGAGCAAGCCCTGGGAAGCCGTGAATGTGGAGGTGAGAGCGCCGGCAGCGATTGCGCCGTGAACCGCACCTGCGGCACCTGCTTCGGACTGCATTTCTACGATTTTTACTTTTTCACCAAAGATATTGGTTCTGTCCTGGGAAACCCATTCGTCCATGTTTTCTGCCATAGGTGAGGATGGTGTAATCGGGTAGATTGCAGCAACCTCAGAGAACGCATAAGCAACATGAGCAGCAGCGGCGTTTCCGTCCATAGTTTTTAATTTTCTCATGTTTATTCTCCTTCCTTGATGCCCAGAGCTTCACGCTGCATGAAAATGTATTCCGGAACTTCCATTTCCTTGATTACATTTCGAGGGCATACATATTGACATACATGGCAGTCCTCACAGATTTCCGGATCGATAATCGTGTGAGTGCCGTCGGCGTAAATTGCCAAGTTCGGGCAGTTGGACTTGCAGTCTTCGCAGAACAAGCATCCTGTGCTGCAAACCTTTGCCTTTGTTTCGCAGTCGTCCTCAGATGAACAAGCTACCATCTTCTGTCCCTTGTAAGGAACGATGGTGATCAGATTCTGAGGGCAAGCATATGTACAATCCTTGCAGCCTACGCATTTGTCAGGGTCAACATAAGCGACACCGTTAACAACCGTTACGGCCTCGTAGCGGCAAACCGCTGTGCAGGCGCCTTGTCCGAGGCATCCTGTTGCGCAAAGTCCGAGAGCCTTGAGATCCTGTTTTGCGGCTTCCTGGCAAGTTTGGATTCCCATTTCCTTGAGCTTTGTAGAAGTTCTGCCGTCGCCTGAACATTTTACGAAAGCAACGTTTGACTTCAGCGCTGTCAAGTCGTGGAGAGTATCAACAATTATTTTCTTTCTGCATTTAACCATACAAGCGACGCAGCCTACGCACTTGTCATAGTCGATAACCGCGTGGTTGTCTATGACGCGAACCGCACCCTCAGGGCAGGCTCTTTCGCACTCGCCGCAAGCGATGCAGCCGAATCCGCAGGTTTTTCTGACAAGTTCATCGTCTTCCTCGGTTGAGGAGCAAGGGATGAAGTTTGTGGCGCCCTTAGGAATCATGTGAATGAGGTGCTGCGGGCAAACTCCCTCAGCGGCGCAGTCGCCGCATCCGTCGCATTTCTCAGCGTCGATTACGATTTTTCCGTTTTCGAGCTTCATTGCGTCTTGCTTGCAAACCTTGATACAATCACCGATACCACAGCAGCCGCTTTTGCATTCGCCGCGCTTAAAACCTGCTTCAACTAAAGCTGCGCAGGATTCAAATTCAGCGGCTCTGGCTTTTCCGGCGCTTGCGCCGGCGCAAGCCACATAAGCGACCAAATTGTTTTCCCCCTTAGCAGGGGAGACATTGGTTTTCATAAGTTTTTGCCTCCTTTTTTCAAGTTTACTATTACATCTCGAGTCTTTTATAAGACTGACGCGCCAACCGTTAAAAATTCAACGCGTCATACATATATTATGGTACTCTTTCTTGTATACAAAGTCAATAATTTTGTCGAATGTTCTTGAAAAAAAACGCGCCGAAACCGTTGAAAACAAGCCCTTTTCAGTTAGCTGAGGCTAACTGAAAAGGGCTTAGAATGGCGCCGCCGTCCCGCATAGCAAAGCTTGTGAAAAATCCATACGAAAAGACCTCGGCGGACGGAGTGTCTGACGAGGTCTTTTTCGTTAGTTCTCGTAGGGCTTGCATCACTGATCGTTTCGATTAAACGCAAGTAATGGAAAACCGCCAAACATTGCGTTTGACGGTTCAATCGAATTTGTTTGACGGAACCGCCTAACCACAAGCGGTAATCCTTTTCTATTTCTATATTATATTATATTCCACGAAATGTCAACAAAATTTATTTTACATACACTTTCGGAAGTCTCTGTCCGAAAGCGCAGGTGATTTCGTAGTTGATGGTGCCGGTTGCATTGGCGATATCATCTGCAAGGATTGTATTCTTGCCGTCGGTACCCATTACGATAACCTCGTCTCCGAGTTTTACGTCCGGAACATCGGTAACGTCGATCATGCACTGATCCATGCAGATATTGCCCGCAATCGGAGCGACTCGCCCGCCTACGATGACCTTTGCGTTAGGTGAGTACGGGCGAGGATAGCCGTCCGCATAGCCCAAGGCGATGGTAGCGATCTTGCTTGGTCTTTTGGAGATAAATTTGCGACCGTAGCCAACGGAAAAGTCCGCAGGTACATCTTTCAGATGAACGATATTTGCCTTGACGGACATAACAGGCTTGATGGAAAGCTCCTTTGTGTCGACTTCGTCCGACGGATAGCAACCGTAGAGAATGATTCCCGGACGGCAAGCGTCGAAATGAACCGTCGGCAGCTCCATGATGGAAGCGCTGTTTGCAAGGGTTCTGAACGGAATTTCGATTCCTGCATCGGTGAGAGCTTCGTAGAATCTGTTGAATTTTGCCTCTTGCTGATGGGAATAGGTCTTGTCAAAGGCGTCTGCCGTAGACATATGCGAGAACATTCCTTTGATTTTGAAATTTTCCAGTGCTGCGATTTTCTTGACGTCCTCTATCGCAAAGTCTGTATCATCTGCCAGATAGCCGATTCTGCCCATTCCCGTGTCCACAGCAATCAGAGCGTGCACCGTTTTTCCTATCTTTTTTGCTTCTGCAGCAAATGCTGCCGCGTTTTCGCTGCTGCAAACAACAGGAGTGATGTCGTATTTTACGATGGTGTCCGCATACATATCCGGAGTCAGCCCCAGCATGATGATTTCTTCTTTTGCACCGGCTTCACGCAGAGTTACAGCCTCTTGCAGGGTTGCGATTGCAAATGTCTTGCAGCCGTTTGCCCTGAGAACCTCGGCAACCTTTACGCTGCCGTGACCATAAGCGTCTGCTTTGATGACGCCGATCATTTCTCTTCCTGCGATTTTATTCTTAATTTGCTTAATGTTGTAATCAAGGTTTGAAAGGTTTATTTCCGCCCAAACCGGTCTTAACGCTTCTTTATACATTTTTACTTACATCTCCTTTTGTCCTTTTGCGCTTCGTCTTGGTTATAGCGTCTTACGGACAAGCTAATTATAGACTGCCGGCTGAGTAAATTCAAGAGATTTCTTGCAAATAAAATCCCCGGGCATATACCAAGCCGAAAGATTTGGCATAGAGACAGCAAAAAAGAAAAATATTGTCTCGCGGCGCAAAAACAATTATAATGTAGATAGATAATATGGGAGGATACGCATGGGAAGAGTTTTTACGGCGGAAGAAATCTTGGCGGCGCTTGACGAATACTATAAAGAATCCATTTTCATCACCGACGGCGAGGGCAATATCATCTATGTAAACGAGGTTGGCGCAAAGCGAATCGGACTGCCACGCCAGCAGCTTATGCACAGAAACGTAAAGGACCTGGTAGAGGAGGGGGTTTACGACAAATCCACCTCTATTACGGCAATCCAGACCAAGCAGGATGCGGTATCTGCCCTTACTTATCGGGCAAAGAACTCCAGCATTTCCCACAGCATTCCCGTCCTTGACAAAAATGGCGAAGTGGAAATGGTTGTTACCACAAACATGAGCATGGAACATAACAAGGAATGGGAAGAAATCATCGCAAAGGAACGGGCGCAGATGGCGCGAATGAAGCGAGAACTTGACCACCTGCGGCTGAAAGGGCACAGCAAAATCATAGCAAACAGCCCCACCATGAAAAATGTTATGCAGACGATACAGGCCATCGCCCCTACAGACAGCAATGTCGTAATCCTCGGAGAAAGCGGCACGGGAAAGGATGTTATGGCGCGGTTCATCCACGACCACTCCCTGCGGCAGGACAAGGCCTTTATCAGCATAAACTGCGCGGCAATTCCGGAGCAGCTGCTGGAATCTGAGCTTTTTGGCTACGAGGCGGGAGCCTTTACCGGTGCGCTTAGCAAGGGCAAAATCGGACTTTTCGAGGCGGCTTCCGGCGGGACTATATTCCTGGACGAAATCGGGGATATGCCGCTTGCGCTTCAATCGAAGCTCTTGCGGGCACTGGAAAACAACGAAATCCGCAGAGTCGGCGGAGTCAAGAACATCCCCATCGATGTAAGGATTATCTGCGCTACCAATGTTAACCTAAATAAAATGATAGAAGAAAAAACTTTCCGCGAAGATTTGTACTACCGCCTAAGCGTTTTCGTAATTCAGCTGCCACCGCTGCGGGAACGAAAAGAAGACATCATTCCTCTGGCGGAAAATTTCCTGCACATGCTCAACGAAAAATACGACGCAAACAAAACTCTTGCGCCTGTGACCGTGGAAACCATGCTGAACCACCGCTGGCCGGGCAACATCCGAGAGCTTAGAAACGTAATGGAGAGAATCTTTGTAATCAGCCGGGACAATCAGCTCATATTTACACCGACGCCAACTGCAAGGTATGGCAACGGAGATGACGAGGAGCCTGAGTTTACACCGCCGGAGGCAATGGGTGATTTGAGAAGCTTTTCTGCGGCGGCGGAGCGTTGGTTTATCGAGAAAACCCTCCACGAGTGCGGCGGGCGCGTAGGAGAGGCGGCAAAGAAGCTGGGCATTCATCGCAGCGTGCTTTATCGTAAGCTCCATAGCGATAAGCAAGCTTAGAGCATAAGACGGGAAGGACTTTTGCACAAGATAAAGCACATAACAGAACATAAATTATCCGGTAGAACGAAATACGCGTTGCAGATATGAGACAAATTGCGTCTCAATTTTGCAACGCGTTGTTTTTTTGCAACCATCCGTCATTCCGCCCAAAACCATGAAAACTTCATAAAATCCTTGAAAAATACACACTTTTGCGGCAAGTTAAAATTTTGGCACGCCTTTTGCTATTATGTGTGGATGTAAAAGATGCATCACAAAATAGATTAAATAGAGAAACGGAAAGGACGTGAAATCATGGCAAACATTAAAAACGTACTTATCATGGGCGGAGGACTGATGGGCAAGAACATTGCTTTCGTGGTTTCCTCCGTAAAGGATTATGAGATTACCATTTACGACATCAACGAAGTGGACGTGCCGGCAGGTATCAAACAAAGCACAAAACAGCTGGTAGAAAAAGGAATCGTAAGCGAAGAAGAACTTGCGGAGAGACTTTCCAGAATCCACTTTACCACGGATATCGACAGCGAAGGCATAAAAAATGCAGACCTCGTTATCGAAGCGGTATTCGAAAACATGGATTTGAAGCGTGAGACATTCGCAAAGCTGGAAGCTCGCTGCAGACCGGATTGTATCTTCTGCACCAACACATCGGTTATGAGCCCGACGGAAATCAGCCGCGACCTCAAACATCGCGAGCGTTTCTGCGGCACACACTTCTGGAATCCGGGTCACTTGATCCCATTGGTAGAAGTTGTTAAGACAGACGCGACGACAGACGAAACGGCAGGGACAGTTATGGATTTCATGACAAAGATCGGCAAGAAGCCTTGCCTTTGCAACAAGGACGTACCGGGCTTCATCGCAAACCGTCTCCAGCACGCTCTCTGGAGAGAAGCAATTTCCATCGTAGAACACGGAATCGCAGATGCGGCAACAGTTGACACCGCCATCAAGAACTCTTTCGGACTCAGACTTCCGCAGCTTTCGGCAATGGAAAACGCCGACATGGTAGGACTTGACCTTACTTATAACATTCACGAATATGTGCTTCAATACATCGAAGACAGTCACAAGCCGTCGCCGCTGCTCGTTAAACTGAAAGAAGAGGGCAAGCTTGGATTCAAGACTCACGAGGGCTTCCAAAAATGGACGGATGAGGAAATCCAAAAGACCAACGAAGACCTTAACACATACCTCATTCGTATGCTTTACGGCAAGTAGGGTAAATGGTAAGTGAAACTCTTTGCAGGTATAAGTGCAAGGGTTTGCAAATAAATTTGAAAGGAGACAGAAAAATGTCAGATTTGAAAAACAAAAGAATCATCACCGCCGCAGTAACCGGCGCATGGCCAAAGAAAGAAAATAACCCGAACGTTCCGATGACCCCGGCAGAAATTTGCGAAGACGTATATGACTGCTGGAAAGCAGGCGCAGCAATCGCCCACCTCCACATGAGAGACGATAACGGCAACGGAACAATGGATCACAACAAATTCCGCGAAACGGTAACTCTTATCAAGGAAAAACATCCGGATTGCGACATCATTCTCAACCTCACCACCTCCGGCGACATTTATGCTACGGACGAAACAAGAGTTGAGCATGTAAAGGAACTCAAACCGGAAATGGCTTCCTTCGACTGCGGCTCCATGAACTGGCTGAACACGGCGCTTTTCATCAACTCACCTAAGTTCCTCGAAATGTGCGGACAGCTTTTCCAGGAATGTAACACAAAGCCTGAAATCGAAGCATTTGATCCGGGCATGATCGCAAACGCGGCATATTACCTGAAAAAAGGCGTAATCAAGGCCCCGCTTCACTTCCAGTTCTGCATGGGCTGTGCAAACGGAATCCCGGGTAGCGTAAAGAATTTGCTCTTTATGAAAGAAACTGCTGATGAGCTTATCGGAAAGGGACAGTACACCTGGTCCTGCTTCGGTGTAGGCCACTCCGCAATGGAAATCATGTATGCGGCAGTTGCTCTTGGCGGCAACATCCGTGTAGGCATGGAAGACAACGTTATGTACGCAAAGGGACAGCTTGCAGACAGCAACCGTCAGTTTGTTGAAAGAGCAGCTCGTGTAATCAAAGAATACGGACTTGAAGTTGCAACTCCTGCGGAAGCAAGAGAAATCCTCGGTCTGAAATAAATTTTGAGATAACCGGGCCGAAAAGACAGAAAAGGTAAAAAGGTAAAATAGGGAATTTTGGAAACAGGGAAAGAGCCGCGCCGCAGCATTCCCTGTGCGGTACGGCTCAAATCGGCATCATTAAATAAAGCAAATTTCATTGAAAGGAGAAAAACTCATGCCAAACCAAACATTAAACACGCTGGACAAGGGTACTCCATTATGGAGACTCTCCAAGAAGTTCCAGTACGCTGCGGACAGAATCATTCCGGACTCGCTCGTATTCTGCTTGATTCTGACTTTCATTGTATTTATCGGAGCCCTTATCTTCACAGATTCGAACATCATCGAATTATGTACCTACTGGTTCGAAGGACTGTGGACGCAGAACAGCTTCGCATTCCAGATGGGTATCATGGTAGTAACTTGCGCGACCTGCGCTCAGGCGCCGCAGGTTAAGAGGGTAATGAACAAGCTGGCTGCAAAGGCACACACGCCGACAGTTGCGATGATTATGCTGGTTATCTTCGGAATGGTAACATCTTTCATCAACTGGGCATTCTGTACCGTAGTAGGAGCCATCTTCGCAATGTACCTGGCAAAGAACGTAAAGGGTATGCACTTCCCTCTGATGCTTGCAGTAATCTACACCTGCATGGTATTCGGACAGTGCCTTGGGCCAACGGCTTCCGTATATGCGCTTCTTGCAACGGAAGGACACTTCATGGCAGACACTCTTGGCGTTCTGACACAGGACATCACGGTTTACAACCCGCATAACGTGATCATCTGGTCGATTTTCGCAGTAATCCTCCTGATTATCGCAATCACCACAAAACCGCCGAAGAGCGAAGTTGTTGAACTGAAAACACAGCTGGACGAAGAAGACGTAAACTACGACGTAGAAGAAAGAGAAACTCCTGCAGACAAGATGAACGGCAGCAGAATCATCATGTACACCATCGGCGTTGCCGGCATCGTAGTTATCGCAAGAGAATTTATCACAAAGGGATTTATGGGAGCCCTGTCGATGAACCTGATTATCTTCCTGTTCATCGTTGCAAACTGCTTCCTCTATAAATCGCCGAGAGCTTTCATCGAAGCTTACAAATCAAACATGAGCATGGCTTGCGAAATCATCGTTCAGTTCCCGTTCTATGGTGGAATCATGGGCGTAATGCAGACCTCCGGACTTGCAGAGGTAATCATCGCCGGAATTTGCAGCGTAGCAACAGCAAAGACCTTGCCGATATTCTCATATCTGTCAGCCTGCGCCGTTAACCTGTTCATCCCGTCCCAAGGCGGACAATGGATCGTACAAGGACCGCTGCTTATCGAAGCGGCAAACCAGCTGGGCGCAAACAAGATAGACGTTATCAACGCATTTGTATACGGCGACGAATGTACAAACCTGCTTCAGCCTTTGTACCTCATCCCGATGCTTGCAGTTGTTAAGATGAAACTCAAAGACGCTTGGGGAATGTGCGCATTCGTATGTCTGTTCTGGGTGATCGTTATAACCCTCGGATACTTGATCGTTCCTACACTGGTTCCGTGGAACCCGGGTATCTAATATGACTTGGGGAGTAGGACTTATGTACTATCACTGCCCGAATTGCGGGAGAAAGTTCAAGTACGCCCTTGACCTGATGGTTGAGTTTGGCAATGACTTTGGCAAATGCCCCGACTGCGGCAGCATGGGTACATACGAATATGACGGTCCTCGCAGAAAGGACGACAAGGACTATTTCGAAGTAGAATAGAAAACAGCAAAGGCACAAGTTCGGCACCGCTTACTTGTGCCTTTGGATTACCTGCACGCAGGAGAGGAGGAAGCAAAATGAGAGGATTGAAAGGAAAGAACGCAATCGTAACCGGCGCGGCGAAAGGCATCGGACTTGGAATAGCGGAAAGATTCGCAAGTGAGGGCGTAAATGTTTTCGTGGCGGACATTCTCGAAGACGAAGCCAAAAAACAGGCGGAGAGGATAGCGAAAACCTACGGAGTGAAAACTGAGGGCTACAAGGTTGACCTCAGAGATAACGACCAAATTGAAGCCATGATGGAGCATATGAACGATAACTTCGGCAGCATCGATATTCTGGTCTGCAATGCGGGAATCACCATCCACAACTGGGCGACGGACTATCCAATCGAGGACATCGACAAGGTTTTCGATTTGGATTTGCGAGGATATTATCTCTGCGCTCGGACGGCGGCAAGATACATGAAAAAGCAGGGAAAGGGCAATATCGTTATGATTTCCTCGGCAAATTCCGTAATCTATCACTCAAAACGCTCTCTTTACAACGTTTCAAAGGCGGCGACGGCAGGCATGGCAGGAACTCTTGGCGTAGAACTGGCGCGTTTTGGCATTCGCGTCAACGCGGTGGGACCGGGCTATGTGGCAACTGACCTTGTAAAGAATGGCGTCGCTAACGGAACCATAAAGATGGACAGAAACTTCGAGGTGATTCCGGAGAAACGCTTTATCGAAGTAGAAGAAATCGCTTCGGTTGTGGCATTTCTTGCTTCTGAGGAATCTAGCGCCATCAACGGTCAGAACATCTTGGCAGATTTGGGCTGGTCGAAAAATGCGCTTCCGGAAGATACGGATATGGAATAAGCGAAACCGGATAAAAACAGAATAAGCATAACAAAACCGCAAGGGTTCTTCGCAGATTTGCAAAGAGGTCTTGCGGTTTTTGAATAGCGGATTTATGCGATAAAATCCCGCAAAAGAATCAGCAGCAGGTTGTTGTCATACAGATCTTTTGCAAATACAGAGCCGGAAAACCACACAGGAAGCTGCTCGCCAAGAGACGGGAACAAAAGCCCGCAAACCGGCAGAAGCAGCGCAAGAAACAGAAGAACATTGAAAAAACCGATTACTATGCCCAGAATCAGTCCCAGCAGCCTGTCCGAAAACCCCACGAAACCGCCGCGATTCTTGTGTGAAAACAATTTTTGCAGCAGGGCGGCAAGCAGGTGCAGGGCGAGGAATATAAGCAGGAAGCTTGCGATGGTTAAAAAGAGCTGCGCAAGTTTTGTGGCCCCCTCGGTAATCAACGCGTCGGCAAAGCCGCCGCCCTCGGAAGTAAACAGCGCAGGCAGCGCCTCATAGATCGCAGAACTTTCCCAGCGAACCGAAAGACCCTGAGAAATTTTCCCCACGGCAAAATCGTGAATCGGCTGAATTTTTAGCAGATACCTAGCCATGTCATCGCAGAAGAACCATGCCAAAACCGCACCGATGATGCTCCTTGCAAGATCCGTCAGGATAAGCGTAAGCCCCCGCCGCATCGACATAAATATTGAAATTACAAAAACCGCCAGAACCAGGCCGTCCATTATCATAAGAGATTCTCCTTCATAACACGTTAATATGATATATTTTACTCGAAAAGAGGGCGCAAGGCAATGGAAAATCGGTGAGAAAATTATGATGCATTATAACATGCTCTGCATGGTGATGGCTATAGACGCAGAAAAGCTTGCAATCTGTGCTGGTTTGTGATAACATCTATAAATGTATGGAAAAGTTTATGTTAGAAGCCTTGAAGGAGGCGGAAAAAGCCAAAGATAAAGGAGAAATCCCGATAGGAGCCGTCATCGTAAAGGACGGCGAGGTGATCGGACGAGGACATAATTTGACCGAAACCGAAAAGGATCCGACGGCTCACGCAGAAATCGTGGCAATCAGACAGGCCGCAAAAAAGCTCGGGCAGACGCTGGGATGGCGAAGGCTCACGGGCTGCGACATGTATGTTACGATGGAGCCGTGCAGCATGTGTGCGGGCGCAATAGTTTGGGCGCGGATAGAAAAGCTTTTTATCGGAACGCCCGACCCGAAGGCGGGAGGTTGCGGCTCGGTTTTCAATATCGTCCAGGAGCAAAGACTGAACCATCAGGTTGAAATATTCGAATTGGAAGAAGGCTCGACGAAAACTCGCTGCCAAGAAATCGTCAGAGATTTTTTCAGAGAGCTTAGACAAGCCAAGAAAAATACAAAAGAACGGAAATCGGAGGACACAGAAAGATGAAAAAATTGGGCAAAATCTTTAGCCTTGTTGTAATTTTAGCGCTGCTCGCAACGGTATACGGCTTTGCCGCGGACACAGAGGGCGCCGGCAAGCTCGTGCTTAACGATACGTACCCGAAGGACGGAGCTACGGGAACTGCGGTCGAGAATATGGGCATAAAGCTCTACTTCGATGCCGATTTCACGCAGGAAAAGCTAAAAAATACCAACGCAAATGCCGTAGCACTCGTGGATGAAGAGGGGAACACGCTCCCGACGCAGGTTTTATATTCGACCAAGGAAAAGGGAGTTGTGCTGGTGCTTTTCGATACCACGAAACAGACAGACGACATAAAGGTTAACCAGAACGAAACCTATACTTTTAAGATTTCGGCTGATTTTGTTGACGATAACGGGAATACCCTCGGAAGTGAGAAAAGCATTTCGTTCAAGACGGTTAACCAGTCTGCGAACATGGCAATTAACACGGCAATGATGTTCGGCCTTTTCGGGGTTATGATGTTCGTTACTGCTAGAAATGCCGGCAAGAAGGCTCAGGAAGAAACCCAAAAGGAAGAAAAGGTAAATCCTTATAAAGAGGCCAAGAGAACAGGCAAATCTGTAGAGGAGATTGTCGAAAAAGACCAGAAGGAAAAAGCAAAGAGAGCCGAAAAAGAGGCGAAAAAAGCAGCCGCCTTCGAAGATGACGAAGATGATTATTACTACGATGACGGAAATTATCATGTAAAGGGACCGCGCCCTATCGCAGCGGCGGGCGGCAGATATATAACAGGACGCAAAGCTATCGCCGAGGCAAAGAAGGCACAGGAAGAAAAATGGAAAGCCCAGAAGGCAAAAAAGGGAAAGGGCAAGAAAAAATAGTGTGCAAAAAGAAATAACCGTAAAAGCTTACGCGAAGATAAACCTGGCACTGGATGTAATCGGTGTGCGAGAGGATGGGTATCACAGCCTAAAGACCTTGATGCAAAAGACCGGGCTTGCCGATGACATCAGGATTGTGTGGCAAAAGAGCGAGGCCAAGGGCTGCGAGATAAGGCTACGCCCAGGCAAACCATATTTGCCTGCAGGAGAAAAAAATCTTGCCTACCGCGCCGCGGCAGTGATGGCAGAGAAGGCGGGCGCCTGCGGCATGCTAAGCATAGATATTACGAAAAGAATTCCGGTAGCAGCGGGGCTCGGAGGCGGCAGCGCCGATGCGGCGGCCGTGATCGTGGCACTCAACAGGCTATGGAGCATGGGGCTTAACACCTGGCAGCTTTGCGAAATCGGTGCCAAGCTCGGAGCGGATGTTCCCTTCCTCGTGCTTACGCACAATACCGCATATAGATGCGCGCTTTGTGAGGAAACAGGAGAGAAGATGACCGCACTTCGCAGAGGCTTGCGAAAGCACATAGTGCTTGCAAAACCAAACTTTGGAGTTTCTACGAAAGAGGTATTTGCAGGGATTGACTCCTGCGAAATTATAACAAGACCGGACATACCTCGCCTTATTTTGGGACTGAAATATGCAAACGAAAAGAAAATATTCTCATCTATGGCAAATGTCTTGGAGGAATATACCCTTGCACATTATGCGGAGGTAGCAAAGCTCAAGGAAAGAATGGAAGCTACGAAAGGCGCAAAGCGGGTTTTGATGAGCGGCAGCGGCCCGACCGTATTTGCAATTTACGAAACATACACAGATGCCAGAGAGGCGGGCGTATCGCTTAGAAAACAAGGCTATGAGGCTTACTGGACGCAAACGATACGAGACACTTAAAATCGGAGGAGAGAAAGATGCTGAATTTTGATTTACAAAATCACAGACCGCTAAGGGAAATCGTATATGAAGAGCTAAAAAGACAGATTATGATAGGCGAGATCCCGCCGGGAACAAGGATGATGGAGGTTGAACTTGCAGACGATATGGGGGTGAGCCGCACGCCGATTCGCGAGGCGATACGAAAGTTAGAAAAGGAAGGCCTCGTCAGCATAGAACCTAGGCGCGGAGCTTACGCTTCCGAAATTTCCATCAAGGATATGCTCGATGTTCTGGAAGTCCGCGAATTCCTCGAGGGGATGGCGACGGGACTTGCGGCCCAGAGAATTACTCCGGAGGAGGTTGAAGCAATCAAACATGCCACGGAGGCTTATAAAAAAGCTGTGGAATCCGGCAATACAGACGAAATCATCAAGGAAGACGAGATTTTCCACAAAATGATTGTCAATTGCAGCGGAAACAAGACCTTGATACAAATGGTAAACCAGGTAGAAGAGCTTGCACTTCGGTTCAGATATATTTATTACGAAGATTTTTCCAGATATAAGAACATGCCGTATGAGCATCAGGAAATCCTCGATGCAATCGTAAGCGGCGATGTCGAGAGGGCGCGCGAAAAGGGCGATTCCCATGTGCTCAGACTGAGAGAATTCGTTGTGGCGCGTGCAGACAAGATCATGAAAGGCGAAAGCTAAGGCGGCCGGCAGAGCCGGCATCCGCTGCAAAAGTAAAGCAAATATTAAAAAAGTCGCGGAACCTCCGCGACTTTTTCTGTTAAAATCTCAGGGACAAGCAGGTCAGGCTTCCGTCGATCAAACGGAACTCGCTAGTATCCATGAGAATTACCGGATAGCCAAGATCTTCGATGATCTTTTGGGTTTTCGGGTATCCCGCCGGGACGAGAACCGTGCCGTTGATATTCAGGCTGTTGACCGCATAAAGCTCGTCCGGGTCAACTACAAAACGGTTAAAGTCTTTGAAGGACTCCTCTTTGTCCATTGTTTCCGTCACAAGCATATTGTTGTTTTCCAGATAAATGGCGAAATCCTTGAGGTGCAGCCCCTCGGTTACAGGAATCGTGGAAGATGTGTAGCCGAACTTGGTTACAATATCGTTGAACTGCTTTGCGCCCGCAGGATTTGTCCTGCCTGAAAGGCCAACATAGAAGTGGTCACCTACCCTCATAACGTCGCCGCCCTCCAATGTTCCAGGCGCTTCGATATGGAAAATCTGTTCCTGCCCGTAGAATTTTCTGATAGTCTTGATGATTTCAAACTTTTCGGCGTTTCTTGAGTCCGCCGCAGGATTTGTTATAATCGCGCAGCGCTCCATGACAACTGCCGGGTCTTCAACGAAGCAGGAATCAGGGAATCTTTCGTCAGCCTCGAGGTCGCATACCTCAAGTCCGAGACTTCTGAGAGTTTCTACATATTTATCGTGCTGCTTGATTGCTTTTTCGTAGTCCGGCGTGCCTTCTCCGAACTGAGCGGTTGAAATGCCGCTTACAAGCGCCTTGCAAGGCTTTTTTGTAATTGCTTTTGTAAACATTATGTACCTCCTCGAAATGAATTTGTTTGACAATTTATGTGTATAGCATACTATAAAAACAAAGATTTGTAAAATGTAAGTTTTTCATCTTTTCCATGACAAAAACGCATATATGGAGGCTTGGGAATGAACTTTGCACAGTATGAAGCGCTTGTAAAGGCTATAGAGGCAAGTTTCTCAAAAACCTTGCATTTTGCCGCAAAAAAGTATAAAATATCACCGTGTTATTCTACATTGTAATAATTCTAACTTATTCGTTTTGATTATCAACTCTTTAAACTCTCAGAAAGGCGCGGCGTTTCGGGCCGCGAAAGGTGAAATTTATGCCAAGAAAAAAGGTTACGGAGGAGGCTCCGCAGGAAATATCAGAAGTGCAGACAGAAACGACAGAAGCCGCTGAACCGGCACAGGAAACAGAGTCTGCGGCAAAAGCAGGAGCGATAGAATCCGCAGAAAATATAGAAAACTCGCCGGAGGAAAGCGAGGGGCAGCCAAAACATCCTCGCAGGGAACCGCCGCGGGAGGACAGACCGGAAGTCGAGGGCATATTAGAAATCCAGGAAGAAAACAGCTTCGGATTTTTGCGCTTCTCTAACTTCCTAACCAGCGAAAAAGACATCTACGTTTCGCCGACCCAGATTCGCAGATTTAATTTGAAGACCGGAGACAAAATCAGAGGAATCACAAGGCTTCCGAAAGAAGGCGAAAGATTCGGGGCGTTGCTTTTTGTTGTTACGGTAAACGGCGACGAACCGGGGGCGGCAATCAGAAGACCGGATTTCGAAGATTTGACGCCGGTGTTCCCATACGAAAGACTCAGGCTCGAAGACGGAAGCAGAGAGCTTTCCACAAGGCTCATTGACCTTATCGCGCCTATAGGAAAAGGACAGAGAGGTCTTATCGTAGCGCCACCGAAGGCAGGCAAAACCGTTTTGCTCAAAAAAGTGGCACATGCCATCGAAAAGAACTATCCACAAATCGAGCTTATCGTGCTTTTGGTAGATGAAAGACCGGAGGAAGTTACGGACATGAAACGCTCGCTGGAAAGAGGCGAGGTCATTTACTCAACATTTGACGAGCTTCCCGTGCATCATGCAAAGGTGGCGGAGATGGTGCTTGCAAGAGCCCAGAGACTGGTTGAACATGGCAAAGATGTGGTAATATTATTAGATAGCATAACCAGGCTTGCAAGGGCGTATAACCTTGTGGTTCCGGCATCCGGCAGAACCCTAAGCGGCGGCCTTGATCCGGGAGCACTCCACAAACCGAAGAAGTTTTTCGGCGCGGCGAGAAAGATGGAAGAAGGTGGCTCCATAACGATACTTGCAACGGCGCTTGTCGAAACGGGAAGCCGAATGGACGAGGTCATATTCGAGGAATTTAAGGGCACCGGCAATATGGAACTTCATCTTGACCGCAGGCTCAGCGAAAAGCGCATCTTCCCGGCAATCAGCCTAAACAAGTCGGGCACAAGGCGCGAAGATCTCCTGATGGATCAGGACGAGCTGGAAGCTGTTTGGGCAATGAGACGCGCCATGTCGAACCGTGATTCCCAGGATGTGGCAAGCGAGATTATCGACAATCTGGCGCATACGCGGACGAACAAGGATTTCGTACAGATCATAAAAAAAGTTTTGATTGATGATTAAAAATCAACTAACATAAAGCTCAAGGGGCATTTGGAAAAATAGAGAAAACAGAGGAAGGATAATGGACTTAAAAAAGATATTTTTGAAAGATGCTTGCCCGACATCCATCGGCGGGCAGGCTATAATGGAAGGGATTATGATGCGGGGTCCGAAACGGACTGCCATTGCAATCCGTTTGCCGGACGGCAGAATCCACATGAAGACTCAGCCCACGCCACAAGGCAACAAATGGGGCAGGATCCCCCTTATCAGAGGCGTTATAAATTTTGTCGCATCATTGATCTACGGCACAAAGGTGCTAATGTATTCGGCGGAGATCCTCGAAAAATATTATCCGGAGGACTACCAGAAAGACAAATTTGACATCTGGGTGGAGGAACATCTGGGCAGAGAAAAAGCATGGAACGTTCTGATGGTACTTTCGGTGATTTTGGCGCTGGTAATGTCAATCGGCATATTCATGCTGCTGCCAACGGCGATAGTAGGCTGGTGCGCGGCGCTGACGGACAGCGTTTTGCTGCTGAATATAATAGAAGGCGTGGTGCGAATACTGATTTTCGTGCTGTATATTCTCCTGATTTCACGAATGAAAGACATCAAAACCGTCTTTCAATATCACGGGGCGGAGCATAAGACCATTCACTGCTTCGAAAACGGGCTGGATTTGACGCCGGAAAACGCCCAGACCTTTTACACCCTCCATCCGAGATGCGGAACAAGCTTTCTGATGTTTGTAATGGTTGTGGCGATTTTCGTGCACGTTTTCATGGGCTGGCCGAATGTTTGGCTGAGAATGGCGACGCGAATACTTGTGCTGCCGATAATCGCGGGAATTTCATACGAACTGCTGAAATGGGCGGGCAGAAGCGACAACCTTTTGGTGGAAATTTTGAGTATGCCGGGGCTTTATCTGCAAAAGCTGACCACCGCAGAGCCGAATTTTGAGCAGCTTGAAGTTGCAATCGCATCGGTAAAGGCGGTTCTAAACGACGGCGACGACGTGCCGTATTTCGAGGGAATTTGCGACCTCGAGGGAAGATGTATAGAGGAAGACGCGCCGGAAGACACTGCCGAAGATGCGGTGACGGCAGAAACCGCAGAAACGGCAGAAACCGCGGAAACTGTGAAAAACACAGATACCCCTCCGGAGGCAGAGTAAAATGAGTTTACCATTAAAGGAAATCATAAAAATCGGCCAGCGGCAGCTGGAAAACGCGGGAGTAGCCGACGCGGCAATCGACGCAAAGGAGCTGTATTGCTACATGATGGGCTACGATAAGGTAACGCTGATGATGCGCTGGCAGGACGTTTTGCAGGACAATCAGTGCGAGGCGTATTTTGACCTGATCGCAAAAAGGGCGGAGAGGACGCCGCTTCAGCACATAACAGGAGAGCAGGAGTTCATGGGACTTGCCTTTACGGTCAGCGAAGATGTGCTGATTCCAAGGCAGGACACGGAAACCATGGTGGAAGACGCCATAGAGCTGGCGACCAAAGGATCCATTAGAGGGTGCGAATATTCCGAGGGGAAAAACATAAAATCCGGAGCAGAAATCCTCGACCTCTGCTGCGGAAGCGGGGCGATAGGAATTTCCCTTGCGAAAAATCTTCCGAAAGCGAAGGTGACCTGCTCGGATGTAAGCGAGGCGGCGCTTGCGATTGCAAAGGAAAACGCCGGCAGAAACGGCTGCAAGGTAAAATTTGTTCAAAGCAACCTTTTCGAAGCGAAAGCATTTGCAGGAAAGCTGGGGAAGAAAAAATTTGACCTTATCATCAGCAATCCGCCGTACATAGAAAGCGCAGTGATTGAGGAACTTGAGCCGGAAGTGCGGGATCACGAACCGAGAATCGCTCTGGACGGCGGGCAGGATGGGCTTGAATTTTACAGAAAAATAGCAGCGCAGGCTCACATGCACCTCAAAAAAGGCGGCGTTCTGATGCTCGAAATCGGATATAATCAGAGAGAGACTGTCAAGGAAATTCTCGGACAGACCGGCATGTACGAGAAGATAATAGGCCTTACGGATCTTGCGGGCAGGGACAGAATCGTCGTTGCAACCCTAAAGACTGAACCGAAAAAAAGGAGGTAGCCATCATGAAAATTTTGCTTATAACCGGAAGCCCTCACAAGATGGGAACCACCGCGGTGCTTGCGGCGGAGTTCATAAGGGGAGCCCGCGAGTCGGGACACGATGTCATCAGATTCGACGCGGCGCAAAAAGACGTACACCCCTGCATCGCCTGCGAAAAATGCCACAGCGGGGTTTCTGCATGTGTATTTCGGGACGATTTTGACGAGCTGCGCGACGAAATCATCGAGGCGGACGCGATTGTTTTTCTCTCGCCGATTTATTACTACGGCATGACTGCGCAGATAAAGACCGTAATTGACAGGTTTTATGGCATTGACGGTGAGATACACAAGAACAAGAGGACGGCGCTGATGCTTGCCTTTGCAGACAGTACCATGGAGTCGGCGCAGGGAGCGGTGGCGAGCTTCTACGGCATGGCGGACTATCTCGAATGGGAAATCGTCGATGTGATTGCGGCGGCCCGCAGTCAGACACCGGAGGATATTTTGAACACGGAATTTCCGAAAAAAGCCTACGAGCTTGGGAGAAAAATTCTCGGCGAAGCAAAGCAGCAGCCGGAAAATATGGCGGCCACCAGCCTTTCGGATCTTGTCAGCAGGCTTGCAAATTTCTCTCAAATTGCAGAAGAAGCCCTAAATGAAACCGAGGAAAAAGATGTATTTCTCGATGCGGCGGATTTTTTGAAATAAATGCTTGCAATTTGCCGCAGGGTGTGATATCATTTAAGGGCTGTAATGGGTTGCAGCCAGTTTAAATATGCTGAGGCAAAGGCGGAGGCAGGAAAGGAAGACGAACATGAAGGAAGGAATCCATCCTGATTATAAGGAATGTAAAGTAACTTGCGCATGTGGTAACACTTTCGTTACCAGGTCAACTAAAGAAGAATTAAGACTTGACGTATGTTCAGCTTGTCATCCGTTCTTCACAGGTGCAGCCAAGATGATTAACCGCGGCGGCCGTGTTGAGAAGTTCAAGAACAAATACAAACTCGACTAATAATCAGACGAAAACTAAACCGAAATATTGCATTTCGGTTTTTTTATGATATATCAAGGAGAACCAAATGTTTGATAAACTGGATTTCATATTGGAAAAATACGAGGAGCTTTCCATGAAAGTCTCAGACCCTGATGTGATAAGCAACCAACCGGTTTGGCAGAAGCACATCAAGGAAATGGGCGAAATGGAGCCCATCGTAAATAAATATAAGGAATACAAAAAGGCAAAGGAAAGCGTAGCCGAGGCAAAGGAAATGCTTGAAATGGGCGACGAGGAGCTTCGGGAGCTTGCAAAGATGGAAATTGCCGAGAACGAGGATAAGCTTCCGCAGCTGGAAGACGAGCTGAAAATTCTCCTTCTCCCGAAAGACCCTAACGATGAGAAAAATGTTATCCTCGAAGTTAGAGCGGGAACCGGTGGCGACGAAGCGGCGCTTTTCGCACAGGATCTTCTCAGGATGTACCTCAGATATACAGAAAGGCGGGGCTGGAAGGCAGAGATCATGGACATGAACGCCACGGATATCGGCGGAGTCAAGGAGGCAAGCGTGCTTATCAAAGGAAAGGGCGCATATTCCAGACTCAAATACGAATCCGGGACTCATCGTGTGCAGAGAGTGCCTGACACCGAAAGCTCCGGCAGAATCCACACTTCGGCGGCAACCGTTGCGGTGCTTCCGGAGGTTGACGATGTGGAGGTTGAAATCAATCCTAACGACGTGAGAGTGGACGTTTACCGTTCGTCGGGAAACGGCGGTCAGTGTGTAAACACAACGGACTCTGCGGTTCGTCTTACACATATCCCTACAGGGCTTGTGGTAACCTGCCAGGACGAAAAATCCCAGATAAAGAACAAAGACAAGGCCTTCAAGGTTCTCAGATCGCGTTTATACGATATGAAACTTAGAGAGCAAAACGACGAGATTTCCGCAGAGCGCAGAAGCCAGGTAGGTTCGGGAGACAGAAGCGAGAGGATCAGAACATATAACTTCCCGCAGGGCAGAATCACCGACCACAGAATCGGCATGACGATATATAAGCTTGACAGCTTCCTTGACGGGGAAATCGACGAGATAATCGACGGACTCATCACCAGCGATCAGGCAGAAAAAATGAAAAACTTTTAATGTAAAAAATATGTTTACCAAAATTTTCGGAACAACAACTGAAGACATAGAAAAGGCGGCGGAGATTATCAAAGACGGAGGGCTTGTGGCATTTCCCACGGAAACCGTATACGGACTGGGAGCCGACGCCCTGAATCCGGAGGCGGTGGGGAAAGTCTACGCTGCAAAGGGCAGACCCTCTGATAATCCAATGATCGTGCATATATCGTCAAAAGACGATGTGACAAAATTGACCGCAAAAATTACCGAAGATATGCAGAAACTGATGGATGCCTTTTGGCCGGGGCCAATGACCATGGTCTGCCCGGCACTTAGCATCATACCGAGGGTTACTACCGGCGGACTTGACACGGTGGGAATCAGATTTCCAAGCGAGCCGGCAGCGGCAGCGCTTATAACCGCGGCGGCAACGCCCATCGCAGCGCCCAGCGCAAACCTTTCCGGAAAGCCAAGCCCCACATCCCCAAAACATGTGGTAGACGACCTGGAGGGCAGGATCGATGCCATAATCGCAGGCGGCGAGTGCAAGGCGGGAATCGAATCCACGGTGGTGGACATGACGGAGGAAACGCCGATGATTTTGAGGCCCGGAGTAATTACCCCAGAGGATATGTCGGCGGTTCTTGGGAAAAAAGTCGGAATCGACCCTGCGCTTTTGGAAAAACCGAATATAACAGGAGATGGGCTTTTGCAGACCGACGCATCTTTCAAACCGAAGGCTCCGGGAATGAAATACAAGCACTATGCGCCAAAAGCCGAAATGATAATCTATCAGGGCGAGCCGGAGGCGGTTAGGCAGGCAATGGCAGAGGAAAAGCTAAAGCAAAACTCATACGGGCAAAGGGTTGAGATTATCGTCTTTGATAACGACCACCCGGAGGAAGCAGCGCATGATTTCTTTGCAAGGCTCAGAGCCTGCGACAAACAGGGCGTGGACGTTATTCTGGCATCGGCGCTCAGAGAAGACGGAATCGGCTTTGCGGTAATGAATAGAATGTTCAAATCCGCAGGTTACAATATAAAAAATGTTTAGCGAAAGGGGAAAGGCAAGATGAAAATTGCACTTGCGTCCGACCACGGCGGATTTACGCTCAAAGAAATAATAAAAAAGCATTTAGAGGAAAGAGGAATCGAAACCTTGGATCTGGGGACCCACTCGGAGGAATCCGTAGACTATCCGATTTACGGAAAGCTCTGCGCAGAGGCTGTTTCCGGCGGAAAGGCTGACCTCGGAATCGTTTGCTGCGGCACGGGAATAGGCATTTCCATCGCCGCAAACAAGGTAAAGGGAATCCGCTGCGGACTTTGCACTTCTGTAGAGATGGCGCATCTTACGAAACAGCACAACAATGCGAACATCCTCGCGCTCGGAGGAAGAACCACAGGGCCTGCCCTTGCCATTGCTATTGTTGACGAGTGGCTTGACACCGAATTTGAGGGGGGAAGGCACAAGCGCAGAGTTGATATGCTTGACCAAATGTAATTGATAGATAAATCAATGTTAATTTATATAAAAAAATAAGGAGAAAGACAAATGGGAAAAGTATTGGTATTTGATCATCCGTTAATTCAGCACAAGGTTACCCTTATGAGAAAGACAGAAACCAACAACAAGGAGTTCAGAGAACTTGCCAAGGAAGTTGTTACACTCATGGGCTACGAAGCGACGAGAAATCTTCCGCTTATGGACGTCGAAATCGAAACTCCGATCTGCAAGACCACGCAGAAAATGCTCAAGGGACAGGACATCGCCATCGTTCCGATCCTCAGAGCCGGACTCGGATTCGTAGACGGAATGCTCGCCCTTTATCCTAACGCAAAGGTTGGTCACGTTGGCCTTTACAGAGATCCCGATACACATACACCGGTAGAATATTACTGCAAGCTGCCTACCGACATCGACAAGAGAACGATTTTCGTGGTTGACCCGATGCTGGCAACAGGCGGCTCGGCAATCGATGCGATAAACTCCATCAAATCTCGCGGTGGGAGGGACATCATCTTCATGTGCCTCATCGCGGCTCCGGAGGGAATCGAAGCACTTCAGAAAGCACATCCGGACGTTGACATTTATATCGCACAGCAGGACGAAAAGCTCAACGAACACGCTTACATCGTTCCGGGACTTGGGGATGCCGGCGACAGATTATTCGGAACAAAATAATTGGAGGAAAAAAATGAAATTTGATTTTATACCGGACAGCGTGAGCCATTTTGACAACGCCTACGACGTCCTGAAAGAAAGAGGATTCATCGAGCAGTCCACAAACGAAGATGAAATTCGCAGATTGCTCCAAAATGAAAAAGTTAAGTTCTACATCGGATTCGACCCGACGGCGGACTGCCTGCACGTAGGCCACTTTATGCAGGTCATCATCATGATGTATATGCAAAAATTCGGACATACTCCCGTGGTACTCATCGGCGGCGGCACCGGAATGGTAGGCGACCCCTCCGGGCGTACAGACATGAGAAAGGTCATGACAGTTGAAACCATCGAAAATAACTGCAACCAGTTCAAGAAACTCTTTGATAAGTTCCTCGACTTTGACGACGAATGGGAATATGTAGGAAACGAGGGAGTTTACACCCCGGGACACCAGACAAAGGAACCGGAAGCCGGAAAGGCAGTTGCCGTAAACAACGCAAGATGGCTCCGGCCTCTGAACTATATCGACTTTCTCAGAGAAATCGGCACCCAGTTTAACATCAATACCATGCTCCGCGCGGAATGTTTCAAACAGAGAATGGAGCGCGAGGGCGGACTTACCATGTTCGAGCTTAACTATATGCTCATGCAAAGCTACGACTTCATGGTTATGGCGCGGGACTTCGACGTAAAAATCGAGTTCGGCGGCAACGACCAGTGGTCGAATATAATCGGCGGCGTTGACCTTACCCGCAAGATGGTCGGCAAGGACGTTTATGGAATGACTTTCTCCCTGCTTACAAATTCCGAGGGTCAGAAAATGGGCAAAACCGCGAAGGGCGCCCTGTGGCTAAACGCAGAAAAAACCAGTCCATACGAGTTCTTCCAATACTGGAGAAACGTTGCGGACGCCGATGTAAATAAATGCCTGAGAATGCTGACATTCCTGCCTATGGACGAGGTAAACAGACTTTCCGCACTTGAGGGTGCAGAAATCAACCATGCAAAGGAAGTTCTGGCATACGAAGTTACCAAGCTGGTACATGGCGAAGAAGAAGCTAGGAAGGCTCTCGACGGCGCTCGCGCTGCTTTCGGCGGCGGTGGAGACATGGCGAATGTGCCTACTACCCGGATGCCTCGCGAAAAGTTCGAGGGCGAGGGTATCGGAGTCGTAAGCCTCATCAAGGAGCTTGGGCTTGTGCCGAACACCAGCGAAGGTTTCAGAACCATCGAGCAGGGCGGACTTACCGTAGGCGGAAACAAGGTAACCGACAGAAAGCTGGCGATTACGGCAGATATGTTTGATAACGATGGAACGCTTCTTATCCAAAAGGGCAAGAAGAAATTCCATATGATAAAATTAGGATAAATAAGATAGAAGGAGGACAAAAATGACGCACATCAAGACTATCGAAACACGCGACCTCGCAAAGAGCGTAAAGGACGGCGGCTGCGGCGAATGCCAGACATCCTGCCAGTCCGCTTGCAAGACTTCTTGCGGCGTAGCAAACCAGCCTTGCGAAAACAAGGAAAAATAAAATCGGGCGAAAGTCTGTCCGCCTGTACTTCGAGAGGGTGCAGGCGGTATTTTTTTGGAGGGGCGCAAGGGAAATCCGTAGCTGCTTCGGAAAGGAAAAACCATTGATACATCAATATAAATTAAACGGATATAACATCGTGCTAGACGCATATTCCGGCGCGATTCACGCAGTGGACGATCTCGCCTACGACGTCATCGCCTTGTACGAGAGCAAGGAGCCGGAGGAGATCTGCGAAGAAATGCTGGCAAAATATGCCGAAAACCCCGAAATCACAAGGGAAGAAGTCAAATCGTGTATTGGCGATGTGACGGAGCTTAAAAAATCCGGCAAGCTTTTTTCTCCGGATATTTACGAGGGCATTTCCGGGGACTTCAAGAACAATTCCCGGGACATAAAGGCTCTGTGCCTGCACGTTGCTCACAGCTGCAACCTGAATTGCAGTTACTGCTTTGCGGGACAGGGAAAGTACCAGGGGGAAAGTGCGCTCATGTCACTTGAAGTTGGAAAGCGGGCGCTGGATTTTCTCGTAGAAAATTCGGGAAATCACAGAAATCTTGAAGTGGACTTTTTCGGCGGGGAGCCGCTGATGAACTGGGAGGTCGTAAAGGAGCTTGTGGCTTATGGCAGAAGCCTTGAAGAACCAAATGGCAAGAAGTTTCGCTTTACCCTCACCACAAACGGCGTAAATGTGGACGAGGACGTAATGGAATTTGCAAATAGAGAAATGCACAATGTGGTTATGAGCATCGACGGACGCCCGGAGGTACACGACCGCTTTCGGGTGGACTATCAGGGCAGAGGAAGCTACGAAAAAATCGTCCCGAAGTTTCAGGAGTTTGCAAGGCAGAGAGGCGAGAGGGACTATTATGTTCGGGGGACTTTCACTCACGCCAATACGGACTTTGTAAATGACATATTGCATTTAGCTGATTTGGGATTTACCAAGCTTTCCATGGAGCCGGTGGTTTGCAGCCCGGACAGTCCCTCGGCGCTGACTGAAGAAGATTTGCCGGTGTTGCTTGGGGAATACGAGCGGCTTGCAAAGGAAATGCTTGCCCGCCGCAGGCAAGGCAAGACCCTTACATTCTATCACTATATGATCGATCTGACCCACGGCCCTTGCATTTACAAGCGAATCGCAGGCTGCGGCTCCGGCACGGAGTATTTTGCCGTCACTCCTCAGGGGGAGCTTTACCCTTGCCACCAGTTTGTGGGGGACGAAAAATATCTCATGGGAAACATTTGGGACGGGATCAAAAACGAAGCTGTGCAGGAAAAATTCAGAAGCTGCAATGTTTATTCCCGCAGAGAATGTGACGACTGCTGGGCGAGACTGTACTGCTCCGGAGGCTGCGCGGCAAACGCCTATCACGCTGCCGGGGACATCAACGGTGTCTACGAATACGGCTGCAAACTTTTCCGCAAGCGTATGGAATGCGCCATCATGATGAAAGTAGCCGAAGCCGCCGAGGAAATTGACGGATAAGCGGGCAAATAACAGGAAATCGTGGTACTGCCCGGTAAGGGCAATTTAGGGGCAATTTAGGAGTGGAATTTAGGAATGTAAGGAAAATTCCCCTTTACAAAGTGCTTGGCATGGTGTAAACTGTTTCTTGGAGATTTCGGAAAGGAAATACGATGATGCACGCAAATTTATTTGAAAATTGCATGATGTTTGGCACGGCTCTTGCAGCAGGCAGGCAGGCAGGCAGGCAGGCAGGCAGGCAGGTTCTAATTTAGGGACTGATTTTTTGCGTGAGATAAAAGAAATTACAGCAGAACAATTATGATTTTTTGAAGACTTTTTGCGAAAGCCGGGCGGGGCGCGTTGCACCGCTTTGCAGGCTGCTCGCAGAGAGTCTTTTTGTGTGCAAAAATAAATATAGTAACGAGGGTAACTAACGGAACGGGATGAAAAACCCACTGTATCAGCAACCGTGGAGCGCGAGAGCAATCAAGAGCGCCGAGCCGGGAGACGAGTTACGCTCGGATGTTAAAATCTCTGGGATAGTAGAAACGACATCAAGGCGAAAACCGCCAAGAAGCGAAACATTGTAGTATAGACTGCCCATAGATTTATCGGGCAGTTTTTATTTTGCGAATAAAATGCGGACAAAACTTTTCATCCTTTACCGGGCGGCGCCGAGCGGCGGCGCTGCCCTGGGGAAATGGACGCCCACTACACACAAAAGGGTGTTTATATAGATCATCGCAAGCTGGATGCGCGAGGCAATCGGGCTGAGTCATAGCGACGCGAAATACAATACAAGGAGAAACAGAATGAACAATCAAGAAATAAGTTATTTCAAAAGAGCGCTAGTCATGCTCATGGCAGTAATCATGGTATTTACCTATATGCCGAGCATGGCATGGGCGGTGGACAAAGAAACTGGCGGCAATGAAAGCAGCACAAGCAATATTATTGCAAGCGGAAATTGTGGCGCTGCAAGCAATGAGAATGGTGCTGAGAGCGTTAAATGGGAACTTAGCACAGACGGCACGCTGACTATCAGCGGCACTGGTGCGATGGAAGACTATAAGTTAGCAAAAAATAGACCTTGGCATGCAAATAAAGAGCAAATTCAGAAGGTTTGTATAGAGAATGGCGTAACCAGCGTCGCAAAATACGCCTTCAATGGCTGTACTAATTTGCAAAAAGTTACATTGGGAAATAGCATTGTTTCTATTGGTAACTCTGCGTTTAAAAATTGTTCTTCATTGACAGCAATCTCTCTGCCAGAGACTCTGACGAAGATAGGTGGCAGTGCATTTGTGGGTTGCATTGCATTAAAGGAAGTTACAATCCCGGAAGCAGTTACAGTGGTATCTGGAGGTGCATTTGATGGCTGCGCAAGCTTGGAAACATTAACTCTTAAAAACAAAGTGACTGAAGACAGCCTGCCAACAAACAAAGTAGCTGATGGTGGATATATTGATGAGTGTACCTCGTTGCAAAATGTGGTAATGACAAACGCCGAGAACGAAGTTGAGGCTGAAAATGGTGTTTTCTATTCCAAGGGTAAAACAAAATTGCTTCGTTGTCTCCAGTCAAAAAAAGGTGAAGTAACGGTTCCGAATACTGTTAAGACAATAAAGGAAAACGCATTTGATAAATGCAGCGCATTAGAGAAGCTGAGCCTGCCGGAAACCATAAAAACGGCATATAACGGTATATTATTTCACTGCTCAAGTTTATGGTATGTCGAATTGAAAGGTGTGACAGAGGTTGTCAATTATGCATTTGATGATTGTACTGCACTTGAACAGCTCGTGCTGCCTGCATGCTTAACAAGCTATGCAGAAACAAGTGTGACACCGAAACTGATTTGTTTCCGAGGTACTGAAGCACAATGGGAAGCAGCTACGACAGAGACTGTGAGAACGAAGCTGGCAGATAAAGGCACCGTTGTGGTATATAATTATGACGACCAAACCGGAGCGGAAGCTACCATTACAGAACAACCTGAAGCAAGTGTAAACATTGGGCTGGGACAGACAAAATACCTTTCGGTGGCTGTTAATGAAGAAGAGGAAACACAGTATTACTACAGATGGTTCGAAAAAACAGCTAACGAAACAAAAAAGGTTTCAAACCTTTCCGAGGATGCAAGATACAAGGTAGACAGCAGCACGAAAGGCACTGCGAAATACTATTGTGAAGTTGTGACTGTCAAGGACGGAAAGACTGCAGTGACACAATCGAATGAGGCAAGGGTTACTGTCGGCGAGTTAACGACTACATTCACTGGCAGTGGCACGCAGGCTGACCCTTATCAACTCGCAACACCTGAGAATATGTCCGAATTAGCCGGACTTGTAAACTCAGGGATATCGTTTTCAGGTAAGTATTTCAAGCTCACGGCTGACATCACTTTGCCTGGAGGTTGGACACCGATGGGCTGCAAGATAAATTCAAATGCAGGCATTGAGGCAGGCGAAAATCTCTATGCTTTCTCAGGCACGATTGATGGCGCAAAGGCTGACGGTACAGGTAATTATACACTGACTGTTCCGAAAGATGGTCTGCCACTGCTGGGCTATGTAAAAGGCGCGACTGTCAAGAACCTGAATCTTGCAGGGGAAAGAATCAACGGCTACGGACTTGTCAACAATTTTGAGGGCGTTGGGCTTTCCGGTAACGCTATCACAATTGAAAATGTAACCATCAAATCCGGAACGAAGATTGTGAAGTCAGGACTGCTTGGCGCAAACATTACTGAAAACCCATATGCAGGAGCCAGTGCAGCCTTTGTTGCGAGCATTAAAAACTGCACAATCGAGGCGGGTGCGATAATTGGCTGTGACGGAGATCAAAACATGATCGGCGGCTTTGCGGGCCGTATGCAGGGAACGATTGAGAACTGCAAGAACTATGGAACGGTAAAAGGTAAAAATGTTGTCGGCGGCATTATCGGCACCAGAGATAATGCTTTGCAGACATGCACGGTAAAGAATTGCGGTTTTTATGGCAGCGTAATCGGTGAAGAAAATGTCGGCGGCATTGTCGGAAGCGGATATATGACGAATAATGCACTGACTGTATCCGCACCGAACGGTCAGCGAATCAATATTCTTTGCAACACAGTTGGCGAAGGCGCAACGGTAACCGGCAATAACAATGTCGGCGGTATCCTCGGCAGCGATCTTTATGTTGCACAGGTTTGGGATAATGTAACCTATTCGTTTGTTGGAAATTCCTTTAGCGGAAAAATCAGCGGAGAGACAAATGTCGGTGGTATCATTGGCTTTTATGACAGCTTAAACAAATATGACAATATCGCGGGTAACTTCTATAAGACAGGCTGTGGTGCGACGAAAGGCATCGGCGCAGTACAGTATGTGGATACAAACATAAAGAAGCCGGCAGCAGTGGGCGGCACAACCTATATAAACACTGAATATACGGTAGAATACTGCCCGGAAGTGAACGGCTGCAAGTGGAAAACGGCACACAATCGTACGGACGATCCGCTCGGCGCAGACAAAGAAAAGCTTACAAAGGCGGTTAGCGCGATTCCGGACACAGCGTTCTGCTATGAACTTACTGTGACGGGCACTGCAAAAGATCATTATGTCGGTGAGGCGCTTGACTTATCCGGTCTGACTTTCACTGCGAAGTGGACAGACGGAACGACAACCAACCCCACATTCGGTACAGGCGAGGATAATGTGAAAGCAACAGGCTACAACAAGAATAGCAATTCAGTTCAAACCTTGACCCTGACTTACGGATACGCAGTGACAACGATACAGGTCGCAGTAAAACAGAAAACATCCGGTGACCCGAAAAAAGATACGCTAACCGTAAACTTCACGCTCCTTGGCGACAGCAAGCATAACAGCGACACCGACAAAAAGGTTCACGGACTTGCTATGGGCGGCTTGACAACGTGGATTTCAAAGACTTCCTACGAAGTGCCGTTGAACTCCACAGTTTGGGATTTGATGAAAAAGGTTACCGAGAAGAACAGTGGCGTAGCTTTCAACGCAAAAGGCACTCAGTACGGGACATATGTATATTCCGTGACATATAACGGCACCGAACTTGGCGAGTTTGACAACGGCAGCAAATCCGGATGGATGTACACCGTAAACGGCTCGCACCCTAAGGTGGGCGTTGCATCTCGCTTCCTGAGTAGCGGTGATTCGGTAGTTTTCCACTACACTGACGACTACACCAAAGAAGAAGGCTCCGAAAAGTGGAACAGCGGTAGCAAGACCGAAGAAGTAAGGAATGTAACCACCGACACCAAGACCGGAACGGTAACTACTCCGACGGAAACCAAGGTAACGGAGAAAACCAATGCCGACGGAACGAAAGAAAAGACGGTAGCCGTGACAGTTTCCACGGACAACCAGACCGAGATCATCAAACAGGCTACGGACAAGAAATCTGCGGAAATCGTTCTTGAAGTTGCAAGCACGCAGACTGCCGGCGCGCAGAACGTTCAGCTACAGCTTGATGTGTCCTTCGTTAAGAATATCAGCGACAAGACAGATGCAGCGCTCACCGTAAACACCGAGAACGGCACCGTAAGCCTCGACCAAGATACAATCAAGACGGTACTCGACGAGGCAAAAGGCACGACCATCACTCTCGATGTAAATAGCGTGGTAAGCCCGACGGAAGTTCAGAAAAAGGCAGCCGGCGAGAGCGGTCAGATTCTCAGCCTCACCGTAAAATCCGGCGATAAGACGATTTCGGACTTCAAGACCGGAAAAGTTACCGTGACCGTTGCTATTTCAACAGCGTTGCAGGGTAAAAGAATAGCCGCGATCCACATCGCAGAAGACGGCAAGATTCAGCAGATGCCTGGAAAGAGCAGAGAAGTTGGCGGCAAGAAATGCTACGAGTTTACGACCTCACACTTCTCCGACTTCGCACTGGTAGACGCTGACGAGCTGGGACTTGAAACTGAGGACGAGGTTGATGCGGCGGCACTTGTTGCAAAACTCACTCCGGTTGCACGCTCTGCGAAAACCGCCAAGGGCTACATCAAGGTGCAGGCAAACCTCGATAAGAACGACAAGGCGATCATCAGCGAGCTTACGGACGCAGGCTATACCGTAAAATACCGCTTCTATCGTTCCACGAAGAAGTCGGCAAGCTACAAGTCCGCACTGACAAAGAAGACAGCCTCGTACACCAATACCAGCGGCAAGAAAGGCACCAAGTACTATTACAAGGTGCAGGTAAGAGTGTATGACGAGAACGGCAAAATCGTTGCAAAGACGGCACTGAAACAGTGCAGGTACGCAACTCGCAAGTTCTAGACTTGTCTTTTTCGCCCACCGCGGTGCTGGCTGCGCTTCCTCGGTACTCACGTACCCTAAGTACGCTCCGTGCCTCGGAATCTTGTTTCCTAGCGGTGAACGAAAAATCCGGCGTCTAGTCAGAAAAGTGATTGGCGGAGAGACAAAATTGCGGCAGCACGATTCCGCAGGTGCAAACAGAAATGTTTGCACCGAGGACTAAGTGCAGAGCAATTTATGTCCTCGAAGCCTCTATGTGAACAACTTTTGCTTTGAAATAGTTTTGCGGTTTATAGTCGCAAAACTATTGATATTTGACAAGTTTGCGGAAATTCAGCGGAAATTCACCGGAAATTCAGTGAATTTCGGTGCGAAAAAAGCCTTGCATTTGCAAGGCTTTTGTTATACAATTATTAAGCACGATTGTGCGCGGGCGCAGGATGGGAATCCGTCCGGGACCCAAAACTAATATATTTAGTATATCGAAAAAGATTTCGGACAGAATTCAAAACTCCGAAATCCCAGTAGACAAAGCCGAAACAGATTTTCTCCATAGCCTTGCGATGGCGCGGATTGCGGTTCCCCGCGGAAATCCCAGTAGGCGGAAAGGAAAGAAAATGAAGTCATTCATCGCAAAACCTGCGGAGGTTGAACGTAAGTGGTACGTTATCGACGCAGAGGGCAAGACTCTCGGAAGACTTGCATCAGAGGTTGCTTCCATCCTTCGCGGAAAGAAGAAACCGATCTACACACCGCACGTTGACTGCGGCGACTATGTAATCGTTATCAACGCTGAAAAGGTTGAGGTTACAGGCAAGAAGCGCAAAGAAAAGATTTACAAGAGACATACCGGCTATCCCGGCGGTCTTCGCGAAATCACATTCGAAAAACTTCAGGCAAAGAAGCCGGACGAAATCATCAGACATGCCGTAAAAGGTATGCTTCCTGATGGAAAGCTTGGCAGACAGATGTACAAAAAGTTAAAGGTTTACGCAGGCGCAGAACATCCGCACACTGCTCAGCAGCCGGAAACTTGGGAATTCTAAGGAAAGGGAGGATTAGACAATGGCAAAGATTCAATATCAAGGAACAGGCAGAAGAAAAAGTTCAGTTGCTAGAGTTAGACTCATCCCCGGAACTGGAAAGATCACTGTCAACAAAAAAGATTTAGAAGATTACTTCGGAATGGAAATTGTTAAGAGAGAGGTTAAAAGACCTTTCGAAGTCGCAGGCTGCGAGGGCAAGTTCGACGTTATCGCAACTGTTCACGGCGGCGGATTCACAGGTCAAGCAGGAGCTTTGAGACACGGTATCTCAAGAGCGCTTTGCGTAGCCGACAAGGAAGCTTACAGAGCGCCGCTCAAGGCAGAAGGCTTCTTAACAAGAGATCCGAGAATGAAAGAAAGAAAGAAATACGGACTCAAAAAAGCAAGAAGAGCAAGCCAGTTCTCAAAGCGTTAGTCCGCGAGATTTCGCAAACTTTCGAGGAAAAAAGTTCATACAAGACTTTTCAAGGTGCTGCCCGGCATGGGCGGCATCTTTTTTTCCTGTAGCTCTATAATCCTATAACCCCTTTTGGACTACAAGCCTCAAAAAGGCAAAAAAATATACCCTCTCGGGTATATTCATTCGTAAGTTTCTTTTGCTACAGCAGCGGTAGCTTATTGAGTATAATCGTGAAGATAACCATGCCGAACAGGGCGAAAGGATAGGTTGCGCCGTAGCCTGCGCCGGGATCGTCGCTTCCGACAGCGTCTGTGGCTGCACCGAGGCCCGGCGTTGAGGTCATGCCGCCGCATATCGCGCCGGAAAGCATGATCCAGTTGAGCTTAAATACATAGCGACCCACGAAGAACCCTGCCATGATTGCAACAGCACCGACTCCGAGGCTGACAAGTGCGAGCGTGATGCCGGAGCCCGTGAGCGCGTCCACAGCGCCGTAGCCATAATTTAGGCCAACTATGGCAAGGAAGAATGCGAGCCCCAGTTCCCGGATGATTGCCAGAACTTTAGGATCCATGCGGAAAGAAAGGGGTCCGATTTTGCCGATGTAACCGAGGATCAGCGAGCCGATAAGAATGCCCCCGGTAGATTCGAGGCTGACATAGCCGAGGGGCCCCATGTAGATTTTGACCGAGCCTAAAAGATACCCCGCAAAGCATACGATAGCAAAGGAAAGTATGCTGAAATCCGTTGTTTCCACCTGACGGACACCGCCGGTTTCACGGGCAGAGTCCATTTCCTGCCTATAGGCGCGTTTTTCCGCCTCCACATCAAAACGAAATATGACGCTGAGGAAATTTACCGCAAGAATTACGATGATAACCCCGAAAGGATAACCAACGGCGGAGCCGATTCCCACCTGCGCCGTGGCCTGATTGATGTACGCCTGTTTCTGCTCATCAGAGAGCGCAGGAGTATTTTCAACGGTTAGATCCGAATATTTCGCATCAAGAGCAAGAACCTTCAAGACGGATTCCTTTTCTTCGGCAGTCATGGACGGATACTCATCCGCATACTCGCCTGCTTGTATCTCTGAGGTTTCAAGTGCGGAGGCAAGCCCCGGAGAGCTTGTCATGGCTCCGGTATAAACTCCGGCTACCGCAAAGGAATTTGTGTTCTTTACGATTGCAGTGCAGGCGTAGGTCGCCCCCGCCCCCACAAGGGTTATCAAAAGTCCCAGAACCACGAATTTGGAACCGTATTTTTTCAGGACGATTGCAAGGTCCTTTGACGCCAAAAGCCCAACAGCAGCCACGAAGAAGAACAGCGCCGCGGTGAAAAAGTAAGAGTTTATGACCTTGCCGCCGTTACCTTGCATAATCTGCGCCGCAGCCTTGAATCCTGCCGCAGTTTCGTCCCCTGCGACATATATTTTCTCCGCAAATCCATAAACCACGCATCCTATCGCAAGGCCTACGAACATGGCACCCGATGTTCCGAAGCTGAACTTGCCGAATTTCACCTTTCCAAACAAAAGCCCCAGCGCGACGGTCACGAACATAAGCACGAAGGGGTTCAAAGCTATACCTACTATATCGAATTTTACAAAATCCATATGTTTGCCTCCAAAATTTAATTAACTACTTAGATTATAACAAATTAAAAAGGAATCTCAACCATATAAATACCAAAAAAACGCAAAATTCCGCCGGAAAATGTTTAATTTTTGTATAAATCATGGTATGATAAATGCCAAAGGAGACGAACATGAATCCTCATTTAAGCATGATTATCGTATGCGGACTGTTTTTGTTTATCGGGGTCATCCTCGGAAACGGTGCGGTCTGGGTTTTTAACAGAATACCGGGAAAGTGGCTTGTGGATTACGGCGAGGAACCTGACGAGGAACTTTTACATCCCACCTGCCAAAGGGTGAAAAGCGCCCCTTGGAAGTATGTATTTACCGGATTTTTTATTGTGGTGGGAATAAAAATGGGGCTTGCAAACCCATTCTATGCCTTTGCGGCGGTCTTTGCCATGTGGATCCTGCTTGAAATGTCAATTGCCGATATAAAATATATGATAGTCCCCGACCAGTTCGTGCTGCTGCTCTTGATATGTGGGCTGGGTATGATACCGCAGCTTGACGGGGGCGTTAAGGACAGCCTCATCGGAGCCGCCATCGGGCTTGCGCTCACCGCATCGGTTGCGCTGGCAGGCAGGCTGGTATACAGGAAGTGCGCGGTGGGAGGCGCGGACATCAAGCTATTTACGACGCTGGGACTGCTGACAGGGGTAGAGGGAATCATCTTTATCTTCGTGGTAAGCACATTCGCCAGCGCCGGACATTTTGCGTGGCTGCTTTTGCGAAAAAGGGCAAGGCGTACCGACGAAAGACCTATGGTTCCATATATCGCGGCTGCGGCGGTTTTGTACATGGTAATTTTCCGTGAAATATTGTATAATGGATTTAGCATTGCAATCTGAAAGATTGAAGCTTAGGAAACAATAGGCAGATGAAACGCCAAATGAACGTCAAAGAACTACCATGGAAAGAAATATTTTGCTTACAATAGAATACGACGGAAGCGGCTTTTGCGGATGGCAGAGGCAGCCGAAGGCAAGAACAGTGCAGGGGGAGCTGGAAAGGGTGCTCTCGAAGGTCTGCGCCTGCGATATTTCAATAAACGGAACCAGCCGCACGGATGCCGGGGTTCACGCCTTGGGGCAGCGAGCCTCATTTAAGGGGGATTTCGGAATCCCTACGGAAAGAATCATGAGGGCGGCAAACAATCTTCTGGCAGGAGGGCAGAACTCCCAAAATGCCGTGGGGGACGTAAGAATAACGGAAGTTCGAGAAATGCCCATGGGATTTCATGCAAGATTTGACTCCAAAGGCAAGACCTACCGATATGTCATTTCCAATGCGGAGGAGCCGGATATATTCAGGCGAGATTACTGCTGCCATGTAGCAAAACCCCTCGATACGGCGAAAATGCGGGAGGCGGCGGTAAAAATTATCGGAACCCATGATTTCAAGTGTTTTCAGGCGGCAGGGGGGAACGAAAGGCTTACCACGATACGCACAATTCACAAACTTGACATATACAATGAGGAAAAAGATGTTATAATCGAAGTGACGGGTGACGGTTTTTTGTACAATATGGTACGGATAATGGCAGGAACCCTGATAGAAGTCGGACTCGGGAAAAAATCCCCGGAGGACGTTCAGAAAATCATTGAAAGCAAGGACAGGCGAAACGCCGGACATACCGCGCCGGCAGAGGGACTGTATTTAGTCAGGATATATTACGAAGGCTTTTAAAGGAGAAGATTGAAAATGAAAAGACCGAGCTGGGACGAATATTTTATGGAAATGGCGGAGCTTACCGCAAAACGCTCAACTTGCATGAGAAGAAACGTGGGAGCAGTTATCGTCAAGGAAAGGCGAGCGATAGCCACCGGATATAACGGCGCACCAATGGGAATCAAGCACTGCGAAGAAAGAGGCGGCTGCCTGAGAGAAAAATTAGGCGTGCCATCGGGTCAGAGACACGAGCTTTGCATGGCGCTTCACGCGGAGCAAAATGCCATTATTCAGGCGGCTTCTATGGGACATGCCATCGAGGGCGGGACTATTTACATAACCCATCAGCCCTGCGTGATCTGCGCGAAGATGATCGTAAACGCAGGCATCAGCAGAATCGTGGTTCGAGAAGGATATCCAGACGAGCTTTCTTTGGAAATACTGGACGAAGCGGGGCTTAAGGTGGAAAAACTCGAAAAGACGGATAGAGAAATATAACAGAGAAATATAAAGGAAAGACACAGACGAAAACAATGAAAAAGATATACCGAGTTCAGGAGATAATAATATATGTATAGTACGCTTTGGATGACATTTTTGTTAGCTTTTGTGCTGTCCCTTGTCATGACGCCGGTTGCGATAAAAATTGCCCCGAAGATAGGAGCCATGGACATACCCAAGGACACGAGGCGAATGCACACGAAAGCCATGCCAAGGTTCGGGGGCCTTGCGATATTCGTGGGAACTACCGTGTCTACGGCAGTGTTCCTGCTTCAGCTTGACAACAGAATAACGGGAATTTTGATCGGGGGCGTGCTGATTTACATTCTCGGAATCATAGACGACCTGAAAAACCTACCTGCAAAGGTCAAATTCCTCGGTCAGACGGTCATTGCGGTGATCATGTATATGTACGGGCTGAGGATCGAATTTATAGGCAATTTCTTCGGCGGCGGCAGGAGCGAGCTTGGGACGGTGCTTTGCTTTATCGTTACGGTGCTTTGGATCGTGGGAATTACCAATACGGTGAACCTCATAGACGGCCTTGATGGACTGGCGGCGGGGACTTCTGCGATAGCCTCTCTTTGCATCGCCTATGTGGCATACATACACGGGATGTATCTTGCTTCCGGAGCCATGCTTGCGCTGGCAGGAGGAGCCCTTGGATTTTTGCCATATAATTTCTACCCCGCAAAGATTTTCATGGGGGACGGCGGCTCGCTATATCTGGGTTTCATGCTGGCGACCATGTCTATCATCGGGCCGGTAAAGAGCGCGACCATAGTTGCGGTCATCATACCCGTGCTGGTGCTGGGTGTTCCGATCTTTGATACGGCGTTTGCGATTTTCAGGAGAATCGTCAACAAAAGGCCGATCATGGAGGCGGACAAGGGGCATCTGCACCACAGGCTCATGCGCCTTGGCTACGGACAAAGGCGGGCAACACTTATGCTTTACGGCGTAAGCGGAATCATGGGGGTCGCAGCAGTGACTTTTAGCCGGGATTTGTTTGTTGAAACCGCAGGGCTTTTTGCCATTGCGTTTATGCTGATATACATTTTCCTGACGGATGCGAATCACATCATGCCGCAGATAAAAAATCCGGAGGATGTTAACGTAGAGAAAACTGAGAGTGAAAATCAGGAAGTTTCCGGCGCAGCCGATGCGATCGGAGAAAAGAGAGGACAAAATATTGAAAGCGAAAAGTAAATTGGGTAGTAGAAAGATTTTGGCGATTTTGCTGTCCCTTGCACTTATTCTGGCATTCGGGGTATCTTGCGGACAGGCAAAGGACGAGGCTGAGGCCACTGTAAGCGAAATCGTTGATATTGCAACTCTTAACGGGCCTACCGGCATGGGAATGGTAAAGCTCATGGACATGACCGAAAAGTATAGCATAACCACCTATCAGGCGCCTACGGATATCACCGCGAAGATCATAAGCGGGGAGATTGACGTGGCGGCGCTGCCATCCAACATGGCGGCAGTGCTTTATAACAAGACGCAAGGCGAAGTTGTGGCTATAAGTCCGATTGCCCTGGGAGTGCTTTATGTTTTGGGAAACGATGTGGCCCTTGACAGCATCGAAGACCTGAAAGGAAAGACCGTATATGCCAGCGGTCAGGGAGGAACCCCGGAATATGTGCTTCAAAAAGTACTGGAGACGGCGGGACTTGACCCAGAGGATGTTACCGTTAAATGGCTTGCGAGCCATGCAGATGTAAACCAGAAACTGCTCAGTGAAGAAGGCGCCATCGCCATGCTTCCGGAGCCTTTCGTATCCACCGCTCTTGCAGCAGGAAACGACGCTGTGAGAGAGATTTTTGACCTGAACGCTGAGTGGCAAAGCGCCACGGGACAGGAACTTCCAATGGGAGTGCTGGTGGCTAGAACGGATTTCGTGACGGAAAGGCAGTCCGACCTTGAAGTATTGCTTGCGGATTACGAGGATTCGGTAGAATTTGTAAACGGCGAGCCGGATGAAGCGGCGACTTTGATCGTAGAAAAAGGCTTTATCGGCAAGGAGGAAATCGCAAAATCTGCCATTGAAAAATGCAAGATCGTCCTTTATTCGGGCGAAAACGCAAGCGAGGGCGCAGATATCCTAAAAACATTCAACGAAACATTGTATGAAATGGAGCCTGCTTCGGTAGGCGGTAATTTGCCGGACGATGAGTTATATTACGGAAAAGCTAGTTAATCGCGAGGGAAAAGAAAAAAATATAAGAAAAGAGCAGAAAAGCAAGCAAGGCAGGAAAATTTTAGTCTGTCTTGCTTGGCTTGTTATTTGGCAGACTTGCGCGATGCTTGCAGATAGCGAACTTTTGCTTCCGAGCCCCATTACGACCCTGAGAGCCCTCCTCCGCCTTACGGCAGAAAAAAACTTCTACATAGATGCGGGAGCTACCCTTGCAAGGTGTGTGATTGCAATGCTCCTTTCCTTTGGAGCAGGAATGACGGCGGCATTTGCGGCATATAAACGGGAGAGGATAAGGGATTTTTTGAAGCTGCCGGTGAGCTTTTTCAAGTCGGTTCCGGTAATGGCAATTATAATCTATGTGATTCTCCTTGCTTCATCAGATTGGGTTGCCATAATCGTCTGCTTTATGATGTGCTTTCCTATCGTATATACAAGCGCCCTTTGCGGACTGGATTCGGTTTCTGCGGAGTACATCGAGCTTGCAGAGATCTACGGACTGACGGAGAGGCAGAAAAGACAGCTTATATATCTTCCGGCAATTCGCTTCGACATAAACGCGGCGCTGAGACTGGTGTGCGGAATTAGCTGGAAAGCGGTCATCGCGGCGGAGGTTCTCTCGATTCCGGATTTTTCTCTGGGATATGAAATGATGAATGCGAAGTACTATCTGGAAACGGATAGGCTCTTTGCATATATTATCGCCATAGTTTGTTTGAGCCTGATTTTTGAAAGGCTTGTCATGGGGCTTGCGGGCTGCATGGAGAAAAAAGCAAGGGTAAGGGTAAAGGCTTGCGGACAGACCCGCGAGCAGGAGATGCCGCCGGAAGTGAGCCTTTGCAATGTATTTAAGAGTTTTGATGACAAATCGGTTTTAGACGATGTTACGATAAAGTTTGAATCCGGGATAGTTACGGCCCTTTCCGGAGCCTCAGGGCGGGGAAAAACCACCATTGCAAGAATCATTGCAGGACTTGCGGCGGCGGACGGCGGAAAGGTGCTTGTGCAGGGCACGGAAAATGTGAAGATTGCATTTCTCTTTCAGGAGGATAGACTCCTGCCATGGCTTAGCGTTTACGACAATATGGCTCTTTGCAGAATCAACGACGCGGGGGATGCTTTGGACGGGGAAATCCGAGGAATCGCAAGAGACTTGGAACTTGAAGAGGCGCTTTTTTCAATGCCGGAGGAGCTTTCGGGCGGAATGAAGCACCGGGTGGCTTTGGGAAGAACCTTTCTTGCAAGGGCAAACCTGATGATACTGGACGAGCCTTTCAGAGGGCTTGATACGGGGCTGAAACAAAGAATTTTGAATAGATTATGGCAAAAGAATATAAAGGATAAGACGGTCATATTTATTTCACACAGCAGGCAGGACTGTGAGAATTTGACAGAGAGGGTTATTTCTATATGAAAAATGTATTGTGGATTTTTAGACGAGATATAAAGAGGCTTGCAACGAACTTTGTGGCGGTGGTAGTGTCCATAGGCGTATGCTTTGTTCCGGCGCTGTACGCATGGTTTAACATCGCAGCAAACATGGACCCTTACGAGAATACCGGAGGTATACATATCGCTGTCTCAAATTGCGACCAGGGAACAGAAAATGATGTGGTAGGAAGCCTGAACGCAGGCGAGAGCATAATCGAAACGCTAACGGAAAATGACACCTTGGGCTGGGTATTTACAGATGAAAAGGAAGCAATCGAGGGCGTGCGCGCCGGAGAATATTATGCGGCGATAATTATTCCGGAGAAGTTCAGCGAAGACCTTGCCAGCATAATTTCCGGCAAGATAGAAGCGCCGAAGATCGAATATTATGTTAACGAAAAGAAAAATGCCATCGCGCCGAAGGTCACCGATACCGGCGCCAGCACGATTCAGCAGCAGATAAACGAGACGTTTGTGTCCGTGGCTTCTGAGGCCGTTACGAACGCTCTCAAGGATGCAGCAAAAGATGCCACAACAGACATATCGCAAATGGACGATGATGCAGTATCAAAGGTGGATGATGCCGCAGAAAAGATTGAAGATGCAAGGGTTAGCCTCACATCTCACTACAGAACCGATGAGGAAAATAGCGAAAAGCTCGCGGGAGCGCGGGATGCCATTACGAGCACGGAGAAGGCGGCGCACTCTGCGGCCTCAACCCTCAAACTCACGAAGGAGCCTTTGGCATTGCGACTGGCAGAAACCCTAGAAAATATGGACAACTCTTTTGCCAGAATGCAAAACTTGCTGACGCAGACGGAAACTGCGCTGAACAAGTCCTCAGACATAATTTTGCAGGCGGACGAGCTTTTGGAGAATACGCAAAGCGAGCTCGGAAAGGTTAGCAAGGATATAGCTATGCTAAGGAGCGCCTCGATATATACGGCGCTTTCTGACATCGGATATGGAGATGTGCTGGATTCTGAGGAGATTTCGGCATTCGTTTCTTCGCCGGTAAGCGTAAAGACGGTTAGCCTTTATCCTGTGAAAAACTACGGAACTGCCATGACTCCGTTCTATACGAACCTCGCTCTTTGGGTAAGCGGCATCGTTTTGGTATCCATACTCAAGATGGAGGTAGACCGCGACGAAAGGCTCGCAAAGCTTACGCCGACTCAGGCATATTTCGGGCGCTGGATGACCTATATGCTCTTTGCCTTCGTGCAGGCTTTGATAATCTGCGCGGGAGATATTTTGATATTCGATGTACAATGCGAGAACGTTTTGGCATTCTTCGTGGCGGGGCTTGTTGCATCATTTGTATACGTGAACATAATCTATGCCCTTGCAATCACCTTTAAGCACACGGGAAAGGCGATTTGCGTACTCCTGGTAATTTTGCAGATTCCAAGCTGCGCCGGGACTTATCCTATCGAGATGACCCCGGCGTTTTTCAGAATCCTGCACCCGCTGCTGCCTTTTACCTACGGAATCAACGCAATGCGGGAGGCTATGGTTGGAATGTACGACCATTATTATATTAAATATTTGCTCTGTCTGGCTGTTTTCCTGCCGCCGGCACTGATTATCGGACTTGCCATAAGGCCGCTAATGATGAATCTCAACAGAATGTTTGACAAAAAACTGGAAGAAACCGGGCTCATGATATGCGACGAAAATGGAATGACGAGGGAGAGAGTGCGGCTCTCGACGCTCCTTGAAATTTTGAGCGAGCAGGATGCTTTCCGGGTAAAGATGATGGAAAGAGCCGAAAGATTTGAGAAAAATTTTAACAGGATGAAGTTTGCGGGGATTTTGCTCATTATCCTGCTTCCGCTGGTTTTCCTTGTTTTGATGTTCAGCGTGGATTCGAAGATGGTTTTCCTGATTCTTTGGATTTCATCAATCGTGGCAGTTGTGCTTTACCTTACGATTATCGAATTTTTGCATGACAATATGGAAAGAAAGCTGAGATTTGCTGAAAAGAGCAGGGATGAGCTTCTAAATTCCGTGAAAGGGAGGGCGTAGAATATGGTAGATAGAAAAGGCGCCTTCAACATCTGGAAAATTATTAAGGGCGATTTTAATAAGGTAAAAAATAATACGATTGCGTGGATTGTGATAATCGGACTTACCATAGTTCCGTCGCTTTATGCGTGGTTTAACATTGCGGCGAGCTGGGACCCGTATTCGAATACGGGAAATCTCAAGGTTGCTGTGGCAAACGAGGACGCGGGCTATAGCGGCGAGCTGACCTCCGTTACGATAAATATAGGCGAAAAGGTGCTTGCCTCGCTACGGGAAAACGATGCTCTGAACTGGGTATTTGTAGATAAGGATGCTGCGGTGCAGGGCGTAAAGGACGGCTCCTACTATGCAGCTCTTGTCATTCCGGAAAGCTTCAGCGAGGACATGATGAGCTTTTTCACACCGGATGTGCATCGCTCGGATCTGATATATTATCTCAACGAAAAGGAAAATGCTATTGCACCCAAGATTACGGACAAGGGCGCCAGCGGGGTAAAGAGCCAGATAGACGAGGTATTTGCTCGCAGCATTACGGAAATTGCTCTGGAGGTTGCCGAGGGCGTGTCAAATTTGACAGATGCCGGCGATAGTGACAGATACATGAATTCGTTTCTGGATAATTTTGAGAATGTAGGGGAGAGCGTCTCTGAGGATGCGAAAATGCTGCAGAGCCTGGCAGAGCTTGTGGATTCTCTAGCAGAAGTTGCAATCACAGCATCGGAGCTGGGGGCAGATGCCGCCTCCAATGCCGGAAACGCGCAGGACATGCTCGCGGATGCCTCAACGGAGGTCAGCGATGCGGCTGACAAGTTAGAAAAGCTCGGCAGAAAGATCACCCAGGCCTTGAGCGAAATCGGCAAGGAATATGACAGGGTGACTGCGGAAATCGACAAGATAATAAGCGCGGCGAATGAAGAGGGCATAAGTGTAGATTCTGTTGTTTCGAGACTTGAGGATATCAAAGAAAAGCTGGACAAGATGACCGAGGTGCTAAAAGAGCTTCGCGATGCAACTCAGAACCTATATGAGAATATTCCTGAGGAGCAGAGCGCGCTTCGCACAAAGGTGCAGGAGCTGATAACATCCGAAAACGACATGATTTCGAAGCAGGAAAAGGCATCTAAGGATATCACTACGGCCATAAACGAAATAAAGAAGGCGGAGACTACCGCAAAAGATGTAAAGAGCATATGCGATAAGCTCCGCAAGGAAATCGACGATATAAATAAGAAATATGATGAGGAAATTGAGCCTGCAATAGAGGAGATAAGCGCCTCTATGATAGAAACAAACAGCGCAGTCAGCGAGGTATTCGACAAATTGGATGTGCTGTCCGCGCAGCTTGAAGAGGGCGGAAGATCCGCCGGAGAAAGCCTTCTTGAGACGGCGGAGGCGATAAACGAAGCCGCGGAAAGCATGGATGAAGTGGGAGAGAAGATCCAAAATACCGCCTCTGATCTCAGAGATGCTTTCAATTCGGGAGAAACGGAGAAAATCCGCGAGCTTCTCGGAAGCAATATTTCGGACATAAGCGATTTCGTTTCCTCTCCGGTGGAGCTTGAGAAGACGGTTATCTATCCGGTGGCGAACTACGGTTCCGGAATGGCACCTTTCTATACGGTTCTGTCAATTTGGGTTGGCGCGATTGTGCTCGTTGCAATACTTAAGGTGAATTTGACCGAGGAGAGGAAGAGGGAGCTTGAGGACCTCAGGGATTATCAGATATATATTGGGAGAATGGTATTCTTCCTGGTGATTTCGCTGCTGCAGAGCGGGCTCGTATGCCTGGGGGATCTGTTTTTCCTCGAAATACAGTGCCAGCATCCGCTCATGTTCCTTGCGGCGGGCTGGCTGACGGGAATTGTATTTACGATAATCATGTATACACTTACCATTTCCATCGGCGATGTGGGAAAGGCTGTAGCGGTAGTCCTGCTCGTAATTCAGGTTGCGGGCTCCGGAGGGACCTTCCCGATCGAGATGACGCCGCAATTCTTCCAGAACATGGCATCGCTTATGCCTTTTACCTATGCCATGAGCGCTATGAGGGAGTGCATTGGCGGACTTTACGAGGATACTTATATGATTTCACTGGGATATCTGGCGATTTACGCGGCGGCATTTATTGTGATTGGAATTTTCCTCAGAAAGCCTATTATCAGGCTGAATGATATGCTTGCGGAGAAGCTGGAAAGTACGAAGCTGATGTAAAGGCGCAGAAACGAAGAGGCTTTGGGGCGGAGCGATACGACCCGTTGCAAGAAAGTGAAAGGAATTTTTATGCGGACGAAACATATCACAATGGGAATACTGGCTCATGTGGATGCGGGAAAAACCACCCTGTCTGAGGCGATTTTGTACCTCACGGGGGCGATAAGAAAAATCGGGCGAGTCGACCACAGGGACGCATTCCTTGATACGGACGAAATCGAGCGCGCGCGAGGAATCACGGTATTTTCAAAGGAAGCTCGGTTTGCGATCGGGGAAAAGGAGTTTACGCTGTTGGATACGCCGGGGCATAGCGATTTTAGCAGTGAGACGGAGCGCGCGCTGCAGGTGATGGATTATGCAATCCTCGTGGTGAGCGCTACGGACGGGGTTCAGGCACATACGCTGACGCTGCATAAGCTGCTCATGCACTACAATGTGCCGACATTTATATTTGTGAACAAGACGGATCTGCCTTGCAGGGACAGGCGGGAAATATTGGCTGAGCTTTCCGAGCAGCTTGGCGGCGGCGTTTTTGCAGGCTTCGGGGGTCTTGCGGACGCGGGCTTCGGTGATCTTGCGGACGCGGGCTGCGATGATGGTGCGGGCCGAGTTGAAGGCGATGGCAGCAATAGGAATAAGGGCCGCGCGGGAGATGAAGACTGCAAGAAAGATGAGGGCCGCAAAATTCGTGCCAACAGGAGCGAAGATGACTCTGTGAGTGCGGGCTGCGTGGATGATGAGGGCCGCGTGGCTGGTGAGGGTCGCAAAATCCGTGCCAATGGTGGCGGCCAGCGGTGCGTTTTTGACGAATATAATGCGGAGGAAATCGCATCCGCAAGCGAGGAGCTCATGGAAGAATACCTCACAGAGGGCTGCTTCTGCGAGGAAAGCATCATCTCGGCAATCGAGAAGTGCCAGCTCGTTCCGGTATTCTTCGGCTCAGCGCTGAAGCTTTCCGGCGTGGAGAAGTTTATCGAGGCGCTGGGAAGATTCACGGCAGGCAAGGAGTACGGCGACGAGTTCGGCGCTAGGGTATATAAAATCGGTCGTGACAAGCAGGGTAACAGGCTCACGCATCTTAAGGTCACGGGGGGCACGGTGCGAAACAAGATGATCATCGAGGGTTGCGGAAAAATCGAGCAGATCAGGCTGTATAACGGGGAGAACTTTCAATCGGTGCAGAGCGCCGGCTGCGGCATGGTCTGCGCAGTTTTGGGACCTGCCGGCTCCTACGCAGGCCAGGGACTGGGCTGCGAGGGCAGCCGGGCGGAGCCCGTGCTTGCGCCGGCGCTCGCCTGCGAGGTGATTCTTCCGGCGACGCAGGATCCTGTTACGGCACTTGCAAAGCTCAGGCAGCTTGCAGAGGAAGAACCGAGCCTCAAGGTGCTTTGGAACGAGGAGCGAAGGAGCATCAGCGTTCAGGTCATGGGAGAGCTGGAGCTGGAGATACTCAAGCAGGTAATATCAAGGCGCTTTGATATGGATGTGTCTTTTGGAAGCGGCGGAATCATATATAAGGAAACCATAGCAGAGCCGGTAATAGGAATAGGTCATTACGAGCCTCTGAGACACTACGCGGAGGTGCAGCTATTGCTTGAGCCGCTGCCTGCGGGCAGCGGCCTCGTGTTCGGAAGCCTTGTAAGCGAGGACAAGTTTGCAAAGAACTGGCAGAGGCTCGTTATGACCCACCTTTCTGAAAAGGCGCACAGGGGCGTTCTCACCGGCTCGGAAATCACGGACATGCGGATTTCCATCGCCGCGGGGCGCGCCCATCCGAAGCACACGGAGGGCGGAGACTTCCGGCAGGCGACTTACAGAGCCCTCCGCCAGGGGCTTCGGATGGCGAAAAGCGTCCTGCTAGAGCCTGTGTACGCTTTTCGCCTGCGGCTTCCGCAGGAAGCCGCAGGGCGCGCCCTGACCGACCTTTCGCGGCTGGGTGCAAAGGCGGCTCTTTCGGAAGCGGGACTCATTACGGGAACAGGCCCGGTGCGAACCCTTAGAGATTACGCCAAAGAAGTGGCGGCATATACCAAGGGCAAGGGAGTTTTCTCTGCAGTACCGGACGGATATATGCCATGCGAAGATCAAGACCAGATAATAGCACAAATCGGCTACGATGCCGATGCAGACCTCGAAAACCCTGCAGGCTCCGTATTTTGTGAGCATGGCAGCGCGGTATACGTAAACTGGGACGAGGTGGCTACCGCAGCGCATTTGGAGCCGGAAGCGGCGGCGCGGCGCATAGCATCAGGCACCGGGGAGGCTGCCGGAGAAACCAAGCAGGACGACTTCGCTCAAGGGAGTAGCCCGAGCAGCGAAAAAGCGAAATCCTCCGGAATTACCGCAGGAAATGACGAACTTGAGGCGATTTTCTTGAGAACATACGGAAAGAGCAAGCGTGACGAGGCGCTGCGGCGGGCAAGTCTCTCTCGCGGGATGGATAGGCCCGCCGCAGCCGGCGCAGGAGCGCAGCCGGCTGCCCGCCAAGAAGCCCGGAATGCAAATAGCGGGAATCAGCAGAATGCAGCCGCCCGCCGGGAAAAAGATCCCGCCGCGCAAGAGAAACCACTTTTTATTATCGACGGCTACAATGTGATATTTGCCTGGGAGGAGCTTTCCCAGCTCGCAAAGGTTAATATAGACTCGGCGCGGGAGGCGCTCATCGACCTGCTGGGAAATTACATGGGCTATAGGAATATAGACATAGCACTTATTTTCGACGGCTACAGGCTCGCCGGAAATCCCGGAACAAAAACCTCCTATACGAAGCTCAGCGACGATTCCGGCCAGATGCAGGTAGTCTATACCAAAGAAGCCCAGACGGCGGACAGGTTTATAGAAAAAGCCGTATTTGAACTTGGAAGAAAGCGCCGGGTCACCGTCATTACATCGGATAGACCCGTTCAGATGGCGGCGCTGGGAGACGGCGCGGCGCGAATGTCCGCAAGAGAATTTTATGCAGAAATAAAAAACGCCGAGGCGAGCATCAGAGAACGCCTCGGCAAGCAGACTGTAGGGCGCAACCGCCCACTAAAAGTCATAGAAAACATAATTATCAAAGATTGATTTCGCCCTCGGCGAGCATTACGGCGTTGCCACCGACCTTGATATAGCAAGGCCTTTCGGCAGCGCTTCTTTCTTCGCAGCCGTCTGCGGAACATTCGACCTCAAGGCTTGCGAGAATCGCAGAAGGCCGCTGCATTTTTTCACCCTGAATAATTTTCAGGCTGTCCCCGTTTTTCACGAAGCCGTTGAGATAGCCATAGTATGTCAGAGCGCCGTTTGAGGTTCCGGTGGCAGCTTCCTCGTCGATATCATACAGCGGTGCAAAGTTACGGGCATGAATCAGCCCGTCCTTACCGTTGCAAGTAAATGCGTGAACCCCAACCACATCATAACGCTTCGAAAGCTCGGTCAGCGCCCCGAAGTCAGGAGAGATTTTTTCCAGTTCATCCTCATCCGCAACCGGCATCATGATATCCGGAAGCCCTGTGGAAACCATCTGGGGAATCATAGAGAGTCCCTTCGCAAGCTGCGCATCGTAGCTTAAACCCATGATCCCATAAAGCTCATCAAGAGCAGGCTTTTCGCTGATTTTCGCCAGGCACGCAGGAGTTGCCATATCCATCAGCACGAATCCGTCCTTTACGTCTATATTGAGATCTCCCGCCAAGGTGTGATTTATATATGTGGCGTTGCCTGCGATATAGCCCCCGCAAAGCAGAGCCTTAAAAGATGCGATGGTGGCATGACCGCAAAGGTCAACCTCCGCCGCCGGCGTAAAATAGCGTATTTGGAACTCTTTCTCGTTTATTTTCCTGATAAAAGCGGTTTCGGAATATCGAAGCTCAGCCGCGGTTTTTACCATGACCTTCTCATCAGGAAAATCCGCACCCTCCGGCAAAATCACAACTCCTGCGGGATTGCCCCCGAAAAGCTCATCCGTAAACGCATCCGCAATATAAAATTTCATAATGACCTCCCTCACGCAAGCCTAGAAATTGCAAAGCAAATCGGCTGCCCTCTGACACAATTATCTGCCATTCTCGCAGCCATGTCAAGCCTTTTGCGCAGAGCTTATCTGCGCAAGCGCCCATGCCGCATGTAAACGGATCATTTCGTCCGGCAATTCCATGGCTTCCCGCAGCGCCGGGATGTAGGAAGGATCCTTTGTATTTCCGATCGCAATGGCGGCATTCCTTTGCAGATAACGCTTATCGGGGATGTAATTATACATGATAGGGTAGACCCATGTCCTATAATAGTCTTCGTCCATAAGCAGCATGTCCTTTAAATTCAGGTGTTCCTTCAGCAATTCCAGAAAGGCATCCTGCGGAAAATCGCTCTGCATTTTTTTCTTGTTACGCGGGCAAACCTCCTGGCAGACATCGCAGCCGTGCAGCCGAGTGCCGATCATCGGTCTAAGTTCTTCCGGTATGACCGGATCAAAATTTGTCCCGCTTTTCCCGCGCCTCATCCAGTTATTATATCCGATGCAGCGCATGGGATCGACAAAGAATGGCTCTAACATGGCTTTTGCTGGGCAAGCGTCTATGCACCGAGTGCAGCCCGGCGGGCATTTACTCATGGGCTGCGGCTCATCATATTCAAGCTCCCGGTCTACCAGAAAGCCATAGAGAATTACAAAGGAACCCACACCGTCCACAAAGGCAAAATTGTTCTTGCCGAAGCTTGTGACACCGGCTTTTCTCGCAAACTGGCGAAGCGGCAGATTATATTTGATCTGACATGCCTGCATACCTTTTTCTTTCAGAAAATCCTCAAAGAGCTGCAATCTTGCTCCGTGGATGGAATTGCTCCGGGGCACATAGCAGCGCGCAAGATAGGCTCTGCCTGCAAGGGCCGTAAGCTCCTCCGGAAAGTTTACATTTGCATAGTCATATGCTGCAACGATGATAGACTTGCACTCCGGCATTTCTACCTTGGGATCAGACGGAAAGGTTCTGTTATTCAGCCAAGGGAAATAATAATCCTCCCGATTAGTCATAACCTCATGAAAAAAAGGGATCTCTCCGGCATCTGTAATACCGACCTTGCAAAACCCGAGATCAAGACCGTATTGCTTTATTTCCTGCGACAAACTCATTTTCATTTCACCTCTCCTGCCTCTTTGCATTCATTTTTTCAATTTTTAGCAATGTTTCAGTTAACTGCTTCATTTCCTCTTTGCCGATACACTCTTCCAAGTCATGCTGTGATGCCCTCCAGCCGGCAATGGCTTCCGATAGCAGCTGATTGCCCTTTGGTGTGCAGCTAAGCTTTCTTGCGCGCTTTCCTTCTTCCTTTTCGTCGCAAACAAGACCCGCTGCGATGAGATGCTGCAAATTCCGCACGAGAGTAGTCCGATCCAAACGTATCACCTTTGCAAGATCTGAAACGCTGCAAGGCTCTATCCATTGCAAATGCTTCAGCAGCGAATACTGATTTAGTGAAAGTCCATAGGGCCTCAGCGCATCGTCATAATATTCGGTCAAAGCGTGAGATGCTCTGCGCATATTCACACAATGACAGATGCTACTATTCATTTCAGGTTCAAGCATATTCTTTTTCTGCCTCCTTTTCTGCCTCCTTTTGCCCATGACAATTCTGCAATTTCTCTGGGATGTCATAAATTTTACTTATCGTGCATATACACTATAAGCCCTCTTTTACACTTTGTCAAGCTCTCAAAAGCAAGAAACCCGTAGGAATTTTCCCCGGATTTTTGTTCAGGCAACGATAGATATTGATTTTACGCGATTTTAGTGATATATTCAGTTCTATATTCCAAAGTAAGCACAGGGAACTCGGAGGCAGAGATAATGAAAAATTCACAAAATAAGATCGGTCAAAAGAAGTCAATGCAAAAGAATATGCCGCAAATTTCTTCGGAAAATCAACCAAAAATCACTCCGCAAAAGGCTGACACTCTGCTGCTTATCGTAGCTATTATCTGGGGCGGCGGATTTATCGCAGGAAAGGTGGCGCTGGAAAGCGCGACTCCCCAGTGGATCCTGTTCATCCGCTTCGGCCTTGCGGCTCTGGTTATAGGATTGCTGTTTTCGAGGCAGATAAAAAATTCCGCAGCTTCCTGCATGAGATGGGGCTTTACCTTGGGCTTCATCCAGTTTGTCGCCCTGTTCATCCAGCTTTTCGCCTTGCAATATACCACCACGGCGAAGCAGTCATTTCTGGCGGCGACCTATGTGCTTTTCACGCCCTTTATCGCGCGGCTTCTCCTGCGAAAAAAAATTACCCGCTTCGACTATATCGCTTCGGTGCTTGCGCTGGCAGGGGTTGCGCTTCTCAGCCTGAGGGGGAGTCAAGAAATACAAATCGGTGACTTTATAACTCTAGGATTTTCTATCGCCTTTTCTGTGGAAATCGTTTTGATTGGAAAAGTTTCTCAGGATCACGAGATTATCCCCCTGACATTTTATCAGGTGCTTGGGACAGCGATCTTTGCAGGAGTGACGGTGCTGTTTACCGGAATGCCGGACGGCGGCGTCAGCATGCGCTCGGCGCTTGGGATGCTTTATCTGGGCGTTCTCAACACTGCGGTGGCATTTGGGCTGCAAAATTTCGCCCAAAGATACACCTCGGAGTCCCATGCGGCGCTTCTTCTCAGCCTGGAATCCGTATTCGGACTTTTATTTTCCGTGCTTTTTTATCACGAAATCATCACCGTGCAGATGGGACTTGGCTGCGCTCTGATATTCGCAGCCCTTCTTGTAAGCAATCACAGATAAAGACAGATAAAGACCGGATAAATAACTTCATTTTCCACGCAAACTGTGGTAAAATATATTGTTAATAATTTTTCGGCGCGTATTTTGCGCGAAAGTGAGAATAAGAGGACAGATAAAATGAAGGATTTTGATATTGCCTCGGTAAAATTTGAGGATGACAAGCTACTCGTTCTCGACCAGACCCGTTTGCCGGGAGAAGAGGTTTACACAGAGCTTGGGACAAAGGAAGATGTCTGGGATGCGATTTTTAAGCTGAAAGTAAGAGGCGCTCCTGCCATCGGAGTTGCCGCCGCATACGGGCTTTATGTTTCGACCCGTGATTTTCCGGGAACCAAGGTCAAGGAATTTCGCGAATATGTGAGAAAAACAAGCGATTATATAAACAGCGCAAGACCTACGGCGGTGAACCTTTCATGGGCGCTGAAACGCTGCGAGGACATGCTCGACAGATATATCAAGGCTTTTGACAACGCAGCCTGCGGCTTCATGTGCTCGTGCGATCACTGCGCCGGGGACCAGGTGGACGATGCGAAGCTGCTACTTTTGGACGAGGCTAACAAAATCAAAAGAGAAGACGAGGAAGCCTGCCGCAAGATGGGCGAATACGGGCTTAGCCTGCTCAAACCTGGCATGGGAATCCTCACTCATTGCAACGCGGGAACCCTTGCAACGGCAAAATACGGAACCTGCCTTTCCCCGATTTATCTGGGGCAGGAGCAGGGCTACGGTTTCAAGGTTTTCGCAGACGAGACAAGGCCGCTTCTTCAAGGTGCAAGGCTTACCTCATGGGAGCTTACAAAAGCCGGTGTTGACGTGACCCTTATCTGCGACAATATGGCATCCATCGTGATGAAAAACGGCTGGATAGACGCAGTGGTAGTGGGCTGCGACCGTATGGCGGGAAACGGCGACGGTGCAAACAAGATCGGAACAAGCGGGGTTGCCATTCTCGCAAAGGAATACGGAATCCCGTTCTATATGTATGTTCCTACCTCCACTATCGACATGGACACAAAGACCGGACAGGACATCAAAATCGAGCTTAGAGACGGCGAGGAAATATACAAAATGTGGTACGAAAAGGATATGGCTCCCGCGGGAATCAAGACCTACAACCCGTCATTTGATGTGACAGACCACAAATACATCACGGCGGTCATCACCGAAAAGGGCATTGTAAAGCCGCCTTACGAGGAAAATTTGAAGAAACTGTTTGAGGAGACGAAATGAGCGAGAAAAATCAAATCAGCGAGAAAATCAGTGAGAATATCGGCGAGAAAAAAGGTTTTATCGATAGATATGCGAAAATACTGGTAATCGTAGCGGTCCTCTGCGGAGCCACATCCGGAAACTTTGGGGTGCTGATCTCGGCGCCTCCCACGGTAATCGGCTTCTGGCGACTCCTCATAGCGGTGCCGTTCTTTGCGATTCCGGTGCTTGCGGATGAGGGCAAGCGGCAGCAGCTTGCGAAAATTTCCGGGAAAAATCTGTTGCTGTGCTTTCTTTCCGGACTGTTCCTTTTTGTACACTATTATACATGGTATTCGGCGGTAAAGCTCACAAACGTTGCAAGTGCGGCGGTACTTGCGTCTTTCCATCCACTGGTGGTAATTTTTATCACGGTATTTATCTATAAGAAAAAGATTTCATGGAAATCTGTAGCGGCAATCATAGTTGCGCTCTGCGGCGGCACGCTGATTATGTGTTCCGATCTATCGTCATTTTCCGGTGGAAAACTCTCCGGAAACCTTTTGGCGCTGGCGGCGGGCATCGGCATGGGCGTGTATTTTGCAATCGGCGGCAAAGTCCGCGAGGAAGTGGAGGGCAGCATATATGTGATGCTCCTGTTCTTCTCCTGCTGGCTGTGCTTTGCGGTAGCGAATCTTGCCACGGCGACCACTGTTTTGGGCTACCCTGCCATGGACTATGTCTATATCCTGTGCCTGGTATTTATCTGCCAAATCGGCTCCCACGCTGTTTTCAACCTTTGCATGGGCAAGGTAAGTTCGCTGTACGTGTCGGCTTGGGAGGCAGGAGATCCGGTATTTTCAACGCTTCTGGCGATCGTTATGGTTCACCAGATCCCGACGGTAGCGGAGATTATCGGCTGCATAATCGTAGTACTCGCACTGCTGGCATATAACAAATTTGAACAGGAATCGGAGTAAATAATGTACAAAGTCAAACTAAAGTCCTTTGAGGGGCCTTTCGATCTGCTGGTCTATCTGATAGAAAATGCGGAAATGAGCATTTATGACATCAAAATCAGCGAAATCACAAATCAATATTTGGCGTACATAAGGGAAATGGAGGAGCAGGATGTGACGCTGGCTTCGGAATTTATGGTGCTTGCCTCATCCCTCATCGAGATAAAATCCAAGATGATCTTGCCGCGGGCATCCGAGGACGGGCAGGACACCATAGAAGAAGACCCAAGAAGCGAACTGGTGGAAAGACTCCTGGAATACAAGCGTTTCAAAGAACTTTCGCAGTTGCTAAAGGAACGAGAAGAACGGAGTTTTAACATTTTTGAGAAGCCCCAAGAAGATATTTCGCAGTATCTTGAAAATCCTGACGAGTATCTCAGCCTCGACCTGAAAGAATTTGCTTCGGCGTTTCGCCTTTTCATACAGAAAAAGCAGAGAGTTGAGGCGGTGCGCAAGCATTACACCCGCATCGAGCGTGAACGGGCAAGCATGGAAAAGCGAATTTCGTATATTTTGCAGCAGGTTCGCGGAAAAATCGGACAGGTTTTTAGCTTCAAGGATTTTATCAAGGACAAAAAAGACAGGTACGACGTGGTGGTTACCTTCATGTCGCTGCTGGAAATGGCAAAGGCGAGAGCAGTAAGGGTGGAACAGCGAAAAATTTACGGCGATATTGAGGTCAGCGCAGGAGAAAGAGCGCAGGAGGAGTGGAAAGATGACAGGAAATGGGACAATTAAATCCGCCATGGAGTCCATGATGTTCACATGGGGCGAGCCGCTAGAGGCGAAGATGGCAGCGGAGGTTCTTAATATAAGCAAAGAGGACGCCTACGGGTATTTCAAGGAGCTTCAGGCAGAATATGAGCAGGAGGGCAGAGGAATCGTTATCCGCGAGGTGAACAAAGCCTTTCAGTTTGTGACTCGCGAGGAAAATGCGGATTACGTCCGCAGACTTTGCACTCCGGTAAAGGCGAAGAAGCTTTCCCAGTCGGCGCTGGAGGTCCTTGCAATCATCGCATACAAGCAGCCCGTAACAAAGGGCGAGATGGAAGCTATCCGCGGAATCAAATGCGACAGAGTGGTGGAAGGACTTGTAAACAAAGACCTGGTCAAAGAGGTAGGGCGCTCATCGGCAATCGGCAGACCGATTATCTACGGAACGACAGATACCTTTCTCAAAAATTTTGGCTTCACAAGTCTAAAGGACCTTCCGGATATCGAGGACATCGAAAGCGTGATCAATGAGGACATCGAAGACACCCAGTCCGCCGAGAAGCAGGATCCGGTAGCGGCAGGCCAGATGACCATAGAATTTTAGAAATTTATGTTTTCTATTGACATTGACATTGACATACAGTTCAAGGTATACTATAGACAGACAAAGGAGGTATTATCCACAATGAAAAGAAAATTAGTTATGGTTCTTGCATTATCCTTAGTAATATCAATGATTCCAGCTCCGGCTTCGGCGGCACTCAAAAGCGCAGGCACGCCAGCCGAGGGGCAGAGCCTTGTATCAAGCGAAAACCTGAAGCACAATTTTGTAAACGTCACCGCAAACGGTAGCACCTTGCAAATTGAGGCAGAAACGCCGGTAAAAAATGTTGACGAATACAACTTTAATGTAAGAGAAGTTGGCGGAAGCTCCACATGGGTGGGAAGAGCTTATCCTACCGATATGGGGGACTACAGCAGATACTCCTTCTCCCTGCCAAGCTCCAAAGTAGGCAGCGGAGACTATATTCTGGTAATCACAAAAAAAGTCGGCTCCGTGAGCGGAACGGTTGTCTACAAAAACTGCGCATTTCGTATAACAAACGGACAATTCTCGATTCTGCAATATGATGACATCATCAAAGAAAACGCCCGCATCGACAATAACGCCGACAAGAAAAAGGCGCCGTCCAAATTTACGAGCAAATACCTGTCCGACGTCAAGAGCATTTGTTTCACGGATCCGGTAACAAAGAAGACCGCTTCGGTTACCTCAAAGAAAGTAAAATACTTCAAGACGGTTTCCGACAAGATCACAAAAGGCGCAACCACGGACTACGACAAGCTCCTGAAAATTTACGAATATGTAGCAGGAAATTTCTACTACGATGACGTTGCTTTTTCCACAAAAAAGAAACAGTACATTGACCCGTACCGTAACCTCTATAACCTGAGAAACAAAAAGACCAGCGAAAATAGCCAAGGCGGCAAAGTTGCCACCACCTGCGTAGGATATACGGCTTTGGTCTGCGCCCTCGCAAGAGCCCAGGGAATCCCGACCAGAATCGTAAACGGTCACCATATAAGCCTCGGCACCAGAGGATACAATAACTGGTCTACAGAAACGGGCATCACAAGCATTGACCACTGGTGGAACGAGTGCTATGTTGACGGCCGCTGGATAACCGTGGACGCAACGACGGGCAGCAGCAACAAATGGAACAGCAAGACAAATAAGTGGACATACACGGGTCTTACCAACTACATCTACTTTGATCCAACTCCGGAGCAGCTTGCGACCTCCCACCTGCTGCTTAACGTAAAGGGTCTGTAGAAAAAGGATACGAACAAACAAACGGATTAAGATTTTCATACCGATCACAAACAAAATGAAAACCCCGGAGCTGAAGACTTCGGGGTTTTCGCTGTGCAAGGCATAGCAGGTCTTTTGCGCTTTGCCGCATGGTCAGCGAAGTGATTGGTGGAGAAATTTATACCCTCGCCCTCTACGCACCGTCGATTGCACTTGCAGCGACAAGGCGATATAATTGTATCATAGATGCAAAAGCCGTGGGAGGCGAGGGGGCTAACTCCGAACTTGTAGATATAGACAGCGGCAAGATGTGATTGGAGGAAGAAAGCATGGACTACGAAAAAATTGGGAAAGTAATATATGAACTGCGGGCAGAACGCAATCTTACACAGAAGCAGCTGGCAGAGGAATTGAACATAAGCGACAAGACCGTCTCAAAGTGGGAGCGCGGCGCAGGTTGTCCGGACATAAACTTGATGAAAGAACTTGCAAGGTTTTTTTGCGTCGATATGGAAAAAGTGCTGGGTGGAAGCCTCGCAGAAAATGATTTTGTATCCGGAAACATGAAAAAGAGCAAATTTTATGTGTGCCCGATTTGCGGGAATGTGACGGTATGTACGGGAAATGCCAACATTACCTGTTGCGGCAGAAAACTTGAAGCGATGGAGCCACGCAAAATAAACGGAGAAACCGCAAGCGAAGACGAAAAAAATGCGGCGTCCCTTTGCGTGGAAATCGTGGAGGACGATTGGTATATTACAAGCCAACATCCCATGAAAAAGGACGACTATATCTCTTTTGTTGCATTTCTAACCGGAGATCAGCTCCATATGTATAAGACCTATCCTGAATGGGATCTTCAAATCAGGATTCCAAGGCGCGGACATGGAATGCTGGTGTGGTACAGCACCCGGCGAGGACTGTTTTATCAGCTTATATAAAACTTCGCCGGAAGCGTTGCAACCAAGATATTCAGAGATAAACGGAGAGCTTAGCCTCTCTGTTTTTGTTTCATTTTGTTTCAAAAGCCGGCGCAAGGCTTGCAGGCGCGTGCTTTGCGTGATAGAATATGATGTTAAATATTTGCGAAGGGAAAGGAAAACCCATGAGAATTAACAAATATATCGCGCAGGCAGGATTTTGCAGCCGCAGGAAGGCTGACGAGCTGATTGCCAATGGAAATGTAAAGATAAATGGAGCTGTTCTCCGGGAACCGGGCTACGATGTGGCAGAGGGCGACCGGGTGGAGGTAAACGGCAGGGAGCTTAGCGCCGAAAAAAAGCTCGAGTATGTGCTCATCAATAAGCCTCTTGGCGTAGTGACCACCGTTTCCGACGACAAGGATAGGCTTACCGTGATGGACGTTGTGGCAGACATCGACGCAAGGCTTTTTCCCGTGGGAAGGCTTGACTATAACACAAGCGGCGCGCTCATAATGACTAACGACGGGGAGCTTGCATACAGGCTCACCCACCCGAAACACGAGGTTTATAAGACATACCGTGCAAAGGTTACGGGAGTTTTGTCTAACGAAAGGGCATCTCGCCTTAGAAAAGGCGTTGACATAGGAGGGTTTGTGACTTCCCCCGCGAAGGTTAGAATTATCAAGGGCAGCGCCCACTCCACAATAGTTGAAATTGCCATTCACGAGGGAAAGAACAGGCAGGTTAGAAAAATGTTTGCCGCAGTGGGAAATCCCGTGCAGGAGCTTGAGCGCATCGCAATCGGGGACATCCGCCTCGGCCACCTGAAGGTCGGGCACTATCGCAAGCTCACTCGTGAAGAGATCGAATACCTGAAGAACTGCTAAAACGGGGGAAATATGGACTTAATTTCAGATAAAAAATATTTGCTTTGCGAGCAAAACTGGGTCTACTATACGCTGATGACGGTCTCGGGATTTTGGGGCGCGTTCACATACCTTCTAAGGGGCAATGTATTCTGTAACGCGCAGACAGGGAACGTGGTTCTGATGGGACTTGCTCTCGGCTCGGGGAATATTAGGGAGGGTCTATATTATCTCGTACCGATATTTGCATACCTTGCCGGATCCTTCATTTCCGAGATCCTGCCCAATCCCATCAAGCGTTCGATAAAGATCCGCTGGGACACGCTGCTTATCGGAATAGAAATCATTGTGGTAATCTTCATCGGATTTGTGCCGGAGTCGGCTCCCGTGCAGATCTCACAGGTGGCCATCAATTTCATCGCATCTATGCAGTACAACACCTTCCGTCAAGCCCAAGGGACGCCAATGGCAACTACTTTTGCGACAAACCACATTCGCCAAATCGGCATCGGCCTCGCAAAGGAATTTCACCACAGAAACAGTGATGACAAGACTCACAGACCGAAGCTTGCCAAGCATACATTCATGCTGCTGTACTTCCTGCTGGGCGCGATAATCGGCACGGTATTCTGCAATATGATAAAGGGCCGCGCGATGTGGATAACCGCAGCACCGCTACTTTTGCTCTTCTGTCTGATGATGCGCGACGACAAGAAAAACGGCAAGGAACACCTGGAGCAAAAACCCCTGGGCCACTGATGGACATAACGCCTGAGCCTCCTGAAATTTAGGCTTATAGGACAAAAACGCTAATAAAAACGCCTGAGACCCTTGAACTTTTAAGGGCTTCAGGCGTTATATATATTTTGAAAATTTATTCAGGCCGGAGAGCATGAAAAAAGAGCTTGCCTTGGCAAACCCTTCTTTCATAAAAGATGTATTAGTAATTATCGTGTTTTCTGATTTAGTCATAATTTCCGACCTTTTGAGAAGGAAATTATATCGAATCTTACTACTTACGCTTCATTTCCTTTGGAGTTACGCAAGTTCCGGAAGCTCTTGCAACTACGATTGGTTCTTCAAGGAAGTCAGCTGCAGAAGCGTTGATGTCTTTTCTGGAAACGATAACTTTTCTTGCTTCGAAGGTCATGTGTCTTGAAGTGTTACCGATCTTGTCGATTTCGCCGTATGCTTCGATATAGTCGCCTGCATAAGTAGGAGCAAGGAATTCTACGTTGTCATATGCGCAGAAAAGGCCTTCGTCTCCGTCCAGTTTGATAAGAAGCTCTGTAGCAACGTCACCGAATAAGTGAACCATATGTGCTCCGTCAACCAATTCTCCGCCGTAGTGTGCATCCTTTGCTGACATTCTAAGTCTTAAAGTTGAAGTGATTTTTTCCATTGTTCTTTCTCCTTTTTCACATCAATATTTAGAAAAGTTATTTTGAATAACTCAAAACTCACGCAAATATATCTTGCAAAATGTGTGCCAATGAGTTATCATTGAAAATAGATAAAAATCGAACCGAAATGTGTTCACAAAAAAGGGGCGAACATCAAATGACTACTACATACGGAACAAAACGTGTATTGGAACCGCAGCATGTTTTACCTACCTCTGCATGGAAACTCGACAACAGCCGCGACATATATCCGGATGAGATGAGAGTATCTATAAAGAGAATACACCTTGAAGGGACCAGTTTCAAGCAAATTTGCACGGAAAGCAACAATATCGAACAAAAGATCAAGCAGAAGATCATAGATATCACCATTCGGCGCGGCAAGCTGCATAACCCGGTTACGGATACCGGCGGCATCGTTTGCGGCATAGTCGAAGAAATCGGTGCGAAATACGAAAACTCGCAGGGTCTGAAGGTGGGAGATATGGTAATTTGCAATGCTTCCCTCGCGTCGATGCCTACATATATAGAGAACATAGCCGCCATCGATTATGCCTTTAACCAGATAGAGGCCGCAGGATACGTGATCGCGCATGACCGCATTCAGGTTCTGAAAATGGATGAGGGTGCGCACCCTGCCCTGCTCTTGTTCGCCCTCGACCAGTCGGGAACCTTGCTGAGGCTTGATAAGCTGGCGGAAGGCAAGCAGAGATTTCTCATCGTTGGAAATAACATGGTTACTAACCTCCTTTTCGGTTATGCAATCAGGAGAAAGGCGGGCGAAAATGCCGAAATCGTCTGCCTGCTTGACAAAAAATCCGGGATTTCCGTCTCAGGCGGCGGCATAAATATTCTGCTCGGGAAGGTATTTGACAGCATACAGTTCCTCGACATACTCAAACCCGTGGAAACTGTGGAAATGCTGAATTTGGACGAGCTTTTCGACTTATCGGTAAACTGCGCGGAGATACCCGGGGCTGAGACAATCAACATACTTGCGACAAGGCCGGGCGGCACTGTGCTGTTTGCAAATCTCATAAACAACCTGAATATCGCACTTTATATCACAGAGTCGATCTCCAAAGACCTTGATATCAGAAGCGCAGAAGGATTCCTCAACGAATATGCCGCCTTCGATATAGACCTGGTATCAGAAGTCGCCCCATACTTTGAAAATGCAACGGTTGCGGCCCTCAAGGAGCCCGAGAGAGAAAAGTGGGAGATGAGCCCGTATACGCGCTCACTTGTGGAAAAGAGTCTTTCCGACGATTTTGTATTCGAATCACGGCAGATGCAAAATGTTATGGAAGAGATAATGAAGGTTTCGAAGTACGACTGCAATGTCATAATCTTCGGTTCCACAGGCGTCGGCAAGGAAAAGGTCGCAAACCTCATACAAAAGAACAGCGACAGAAAGCTTCAGCCATTCGTAAAGATAAACTGCGGCGCAATCTCTCCAAACCTGATAGAATCAGAGTTCTTCGGTTACGAAAAGGGTGCGTTCACCGGGGCGAGCACCACGGGCAAGAAGGGGTATTTTGAGATAGCAAATAACGGCGTCATGTTCCTTGATGAGATAGGCGAGCTGCCGCTTGAGATGCAGGCAAAGCTGCTGCGCGTCATCCAGGATGGCGAATTTTACAGGGTTGGAGGCACTACTCCCATCAAGACGAATGTAAGAATCATCTCCGCAACAAACAGGAATCTCGAAAAGTTCGTGGAAGAGGGAAAGTTCCGACGCGACCTTTATTATAGGCTCAATGTTGTGCCGATTTTTATACCGGATCTTGCGGATAGATCGGACGATATACCGGCTCTTGTGAACCTTTTCCTTGCAAAATACGGCAAGAAGTTCGGTGCAGAGAGGGGCATAGCGGCCAGCGCCATGGACTATCTGAAGCGCATGCCTTGGCCGGGAAATGTAAGAGAGCTTGAAAATACGGTGCAAAGGCTGATAATATCGACGCAGACCGAGGACATAACTCTCATGGATATCATGCGCGAGAGCCACGGAGACATCTTCAGCGGAATGACCCATGGCAGGGAGGAAGGCGAGCCTATTGAGCAGGATGCGGAGATAAACCTGCAAAATGCCGTAGACGAGTATGAGAAGGGCCTTATCAAATATGCATGCGAGAAATACGGCTCCACCAGAAAGGCAGCAAAGGCCATAGGCATCAGCCAGACCCAGCTCGTGCGCAAGAAGAAAAAATACGACTTATAACTTATAGACGAAGCAGATAAAAATCAAGAGAAATTGAAGCGTGAACCGAAATGTGTTCGCGCTTTTTGCATATGAAAATAAATCGGTTCGCTTAACAGGGGATGAGCTTGCTTTTTCAACGATTTTGCATTGGCATAGATTTTGCTATTATTTTATCATGAGAAATAGTGTCAAACATGTGCCCTGAATTCTCTGCGTAGTGGCCATAAGCGGAGGATGCAAAGGCGTTAAAGAATAAAGCAAAAAGAGAAAAGGAGACTAGAAGAAATGGAATTCAAAAAAGGGGATATTTACGGCACCCACCGTGTAATCAGCCCGAAGGGCGTGCTGCCGCAGCCTGCGGATGTTGTGGACAACACAATGGAAATTTATAATAATGAAGTATTGATCGACGTGCATACACTGAATATCGACTCTGCATCCTTTACCGAAATTTCGAGAAGAGCAGAAGGCGATGTTGAGAAGATCAAGGAAATCATCCTTGATATCGTAGAAAAGACAGGAAAGCACAAGAACCCGTGGACAGGCTCCGGCGGAATGCTCATCGGCAGAGTCGCGCAGGTTGGTCCTGACTATGTAGGGGAGCTGAAGGTAGGCGACAAGATCGCAACCATGGTATCGCTTTCGCTGACACCGCTGAAGATCGACGAGATCATCGAAATCAGACCGGAAATCGACCAGGTAGACATCAAGGGACAGGCAATTCTCTTCCAGTCCGGTATCTACGCAAAGCTTCCGAAGGACATCCCGCAGACATTAGCTCTGTCCGTACTCGACGTAGCAGGCGCTCCTGCTCAGACCGCAAAGATCTGTAAGCCGGGAGATACTGTAGTAGTTATGGGCGGCGGCGGAAAGAGCGGAATCCTTTGCTGCTGGCAGGCAAGAAAGCAGGTCGGCATCAACGGTACGGTTATCTGCGTAGACGGATTCAAGAAGTCCATCAACAGAGCCATGTCCGTAAACTGTGCAGACGAATATCTGGTTGTTAACGCAACGGACGCAGTAGCAATGTATGAGGAAATCAAGGATGCAACAGAAGGCAAGATGGCCGATGTTGTAATCAATGTAGTAAACATCCCGAATACCGAGATGTCATCGGTTATCGCATGCAAGGACGACGGACTTGTTTACTTCTTCTCCATGGCAACTTCCTTCACCAAGGCAGCCCTCGGCGCAGAGGGTATCGGCAAAGACGTTACGATGATGGTCGGAAACGGTTATACCAAGGGACATTCCGAGGTTGCTTTGCAGATCCTCAGAGAAGACGAAAGAATCAGAAATCTCTTTGCGCAGCTTTATGCATAGACCGGGCAAGCAAACTTTGGCAAAAAAATCATTTTGCCTATGGTAAAACAGGCCGAGGTGTTATATAATTAACATAGTAAGTTGTGTCCTGTGATGTGCCGTACGGTTTTGCGGCAAGGCAGGCCATCAATGATAAAAATTTTTTCTAGGAGGAAAATAAAATGAAAAAAGGATGCCCTTATGGTACACACCGTGTAATTTCCCCGAAGGGAGTATTACCGCAGCCAGCAGACAAGATCGACAACACGATGGAGATCTATGATAACGAAGTTCTGATCGATGTAAAAACTTTGAACATCGACTCCGCTTCCTTCACCGAAATCGTAAAGAGAGTTCTTAACAAGAAACCTGCAGAAGTTACGACTAAGGAAGAAATGGACAAGATCGGCGCTAAGATGATGGAAATCGTTGAAAATGCCGGCAAGCACAAAAATCCTTGGACTGGTTCCGGCGGAATGCTTCTGGGAACAGTTGAGCAGATCGGCGAAAACTATGTTGGCGACCTGAAGGTTGGCGACAAGATCGCTACACTTGTATCCCTTTCTCTGACACCGCTGAGAATCGACGAAATCATCGAGATGAGACCGGCTATCGACCAGGTTGATATCAAGGGTAAGGCTATCTTATTCCAGTCCGGCATCTACGGGATCATTCCTGATGACATGCCTGAAAAGACTGCTCTGTCCGCATTGGACGTTGCAGGTGCTCCTGCTCAGACTGCTAAGCTTGTACAGTCCGGCCAGAAAGTACTCATCATCGGCGGCGGCGGAAAATCCGGACTTCTTTGCCTCCACGAAGCAAAGAAGAGAGCCGGCGTAACAGGTCTTGTTGTTTGCGCAGCAGGTTCCCAGAAGTCAGAAGACAGAGCAAGAGCTCTCAACCTTGCTGACGAATACTTCCACATGGACGCTACAGATGCTGTTGGATTCTACAACAAGTCCATGGAACTTACAAACGGCGAACTCTTCGACGTAGTTATCAACTGCGTATCCATCGAAAATACAGAAATGGCTTCCATCCTGTCCTGCAAGGACGATGGTATCGTTTACTTCTTCTCCATGGCTACTTCCTTCACAAAGGCAGCTCTGGGAGCAGAAGGCGTTGGCAAGGACGTTACAATGATTATCGGTAACGGCTACACTAAGGGTCACGCAGCAATCACTCTGCAGTGCCTGAGAGAAAATCCTGGCCTCAAAGCTTTGTTCGAAGAAATGTACGCATAATTTCGGAATTTCGAAAAGCATTTAGCAAAAGAATAGTTACGGAATCTCGCAGGACTCCCTGCGAGGTTCCGCTACTAACATACCAATACTTGATAAAAATAAAGGAGAATAAAAGATGGCGGTTAGAAATTGGAAAGACATTCCTCTTTTTAAGGATGTTACCGACGAGCAGTGGAACGACTGGCATTGGCAGGTTGAACACAGACTTTCAACTGTAGAAGACATTGCAAAGGTTGTTAACCTGACAGAACAGGAAAAAGCAGATATCGAAAAGGTTATGGGCGGCTTCAGAGTAGGAATCACTCCTTACTATGCATCCCTCATGGATCCTGACGATCCTAGATGCCCGATCAGAATGCAGGCAGTTCCTACATTGGCAGAAATGCACAGATCCGAAGCAGACGACATGGACCCGCTTCACGAAGATGCTGACTCCCCGGCTCCTGGCCTGACTCACAGATATCCGGACAGAGTTCTCTTCCTCATCACTGACCAGTGCTCCATGTACTGCAGACACTGCACCAGAAGAAGACTCGCAGGAGAAACTGACGGCGCAAGATCAAGAGAAGATATCGACGCATGTATCGAATATATCAGAAAGACTCCGCAGGTTAGAGACGTACTTCTTTCCGGCGGCGACGCTCTTTGCGTAGAAGACGATACTTTGGAATATATCATCAGCGAACTCAGAAAGATTCCTCATGTAGAAATCGTAAGACTTGGTTCCAGAACTCCGGTTGTAATGCCTATGAGAATTACCGACAACCTCGTTAACATGCTGAAGAAATATCATCCAATCTGGCTCAATACTCACTTCAACCATCCGAAGGAAATGACTCCGACGGCTATGGAAGCACTCAGAAAGCTTGCTGACGCGGGTATTCCTCTTGGCAACCAGTCCGTACTTCTTCGCGGAGTAAATGACTGCAAGCACGTTATGAGAGACCTTATGCACCAGCTTGTAAAGAACAGAGTAAGACCTTACTACATCTACATCTGCGACCTTTCGATGGGTATCGAACACTTCAGAACTCCGGTTTCCAAGGGTATCGAAATCATGGAAGGCCTCAGAGGACATACCTCGGGATATGCAGTTCCTACATTCGTAGTTGACGCTCCTGGCGGTGGCGGAAAGACTCCGGTAATGCCTCAGTACGTAATTTCTCAGACTCCGCACAAGGTAATCCTGAGAAACTACGAAGGCATCATCACTACTTACACAGAACCGAGCCTTCCGGATCTTCCTTGTCAGTGCGACTTCTGCACAGGCAAGAGATCTTACAAGTATCAGGGCGTATCTGCACTCGGCGAAGGTCCTGAAATCAAGACTATCGAGCCTGCACATCTTGCAAGACACGAAAGAAACCAGCACTAGTTTCGAAAACCGAAATGAAGCGGTAAAAATTTTAACAAAGCCTATAGGGGACCGTCCGGCCCCCTATAGGCATGATAAAGGGAAATGCGAATGGGAATATTATATGACTTATCAACAAAATACAAGACGATTTCCATCGTAGGAATGGCAAAGAATGCCGGAAAAACCACGGCTCTCAACTACCTTATAGAAGAAGCAATCGATGAGGGGATCGTCCTTGGAATCACTTCGACGGGCAGAGACGGAGAAACACAGGATTTGGTAACCGGCACCGAAAAGCCGAGAGTATACCTTGAGGAAGGAATGCTCGCTGCGGTACCGGCGCTGCTATATGAGCTTGCGGACGCGGGGCTTGAGGTAGTTGCAAAGACCAAGTATTCTACCGCAATAGGAGAGCTGCTCATATGCAGAGTAAGAGAATCAGGATATGTGCAGATAGCAGGACCTGTTATAAACGCAGAGCAGAAGATGCTTTGCGAAGATATGCTAAAGCTCGGCGCTGGGCTTATCATGATTGACGGTGCAATCGACAGAAAAACCATCGCATCTCCGGACACATCGGATGCGATTATACTTTCCACAGGCGCGGTGCTTTCGCGAACCATGAGCAAAGTGGTCGACGAAACGGCGCACATCGTGAACCTCTACAGAACGCCGCAGCTCGAAGAGGGAACGGCAAGAGAGGCAATCGAAAAAAATAACTTTGACGATAAGATTATGCTCGTTGATGCAAACGGAAACGTTACGAAGCTCGACCTCGTTACGGGGCTTGGGGCGGCGAAGGAAATCAACGGTGCTATCAATGAGCAAACTGAATATATATACATACCGGGAGCTTTCACAAACAGCGTAATTTCTGACATCAGCCTTGCGAATCTGAAAAAAGTGAGGTTCGTGCTGAAGGATCCGACGAAGATATTTGTGAATGCCATGGACTGGGGGACTTTCCGAAAAAAAGGATTTCGCCCATGCGTGCTGAAGAATATCGAGATCGCGGCAATCACGGTGAACCCGTGGGCGCCGGCGGGCTACACCTTCGATAACCGCCTGCTTCTTTCGGAGATGCAAAAGGCGATCCCGGACATTCCAATCATAGACGTGAGGATGTAAAGATGATACAGGGAACTAACAGAAGACTTGCAAATGTCAAAACGAGAAAAGAAACGGGTCTTGAGTATGTCATGTACAGCCTCGACCTGAATACTCCGTTCGGCAAGAAACAGCTTAAAGAAATAAAACCTTTTTTCCCGGGCGAGGAGCAGGAGCTTAGAGCCGAGCTCGATCGGGTAGAAAGAATGATATATTTCGTCAGACAAAACAGGGTTTTGACGGACAAGATGCAAGAAGTTTTCATGGAGATGAAGGACCCTACTCTGACAGTTCAGCGAAGCGGAAGCGCCGCACTTTCGACGGTGGAGCTTTTCGAGGTAAAATCGCTTCTCCTTCAGATGAGACAGCTGCGAAAGCTCACCATAGAGCACGAGATCGGAGATTACAAGGGCGCGCATTGCGTTTCGGAGTGCAAAGGGGGTAGCCAGGCTCCGGAAGATTTTTCTGTGGAGGCAGGAGAAAACGAGCCGGTAGTAAACACGGTTCCCGAAGAATATTTCCTTGCGGACACGGAGGATTTGCTGGACGAGCTTGACCCGACGGGAGACAGGCTGAATACCTTCTACATATATAACGAGTTCAGCGAGCTTTTGACAGAGCTTCGGGCAAAGAAGCGAGAATGCGAGGTTCAGATCAGAAAAGCGCAGAAGCAAAAACGCGAGGACCTCAGAAAAGAGCAAGGCGTGCTTCTTACACCGAAGTTTGACATCGTGCTTGCGCGGTCAAATCCGGATTTTGAGAGGATTCAGGCTTTGCCTGAGCTGGAAGTTGTCGACCAGGACTACATGAGCGTGACACTCCAGCTGAAACCTACCGAAGAAATTTACGAATTTGTAAACGAAATAGAAAAGATAAACGAAAAGATAGACGAAGAAGAAGAAAGGGTGCGGGGCGAGCTTTCCAAAAAGATTGCAAAAAAAGCCGGCGTGCTTCTCGAAAACTGCGAGAAAATCGGCGCCCTTGATCTTGCCCTTGCAAAGGCGATTTATTCGATCCGTCACGACATGACAAAGCCTGAGATTGCCAAGGAGCATATAATTTGCTTCGAGGATGCAAGAAACATACAGGTTGAGGACATAATCAAGCAGAAAGGCAAAGAATTTTGCCCGATTTCGCTAAAGCTTGGAGATGGCGTCACCATGATAACCGGCGCAAATATGGGAGGAAAGACGATCTCCCTCAAGCTGGCGGGGCAAATCCCGATACTGGCGCAATATGGCTTCTTCGTTCCTGCAAAACACGCAAGAATCGGACTTTCAAATTATATGCAGATTTTGATAGGCGATTCACAGTCCGTTGAAAGAGGACTTTCAAGTTTCGGCTCCGAGATGGAAGAACTGAAAGAAATTTTGGATCACGGACAGGACAGAAGCCTGATTTTGATAGACGAAATAGCTTCGGGTACAAACCCGACGGAGGGAACGGCGCTCACAAAGAGTCTTGTCGATTACCTCATCGAAAAACCGTATATTTCTCTGATTACGACGCATTTTGAGTCGGTGACCGAGCGGGAGGGAATCGTAAATATGCAGGTAAGAGGTCTTACCGATTGCAATTTCGAGCTTCTGGAACGCGAAATTCGCTACGCAAACCGCCGTGACAGGATAAATATAATTTCTAGGCATATGGACTATCGTCTGTATCGCGTGGATAACAATACACAAGTTCCAAAGGAAGCACTCAGCATAGCCGCCATGTTGGGAATCGACAAGGAGATTATCGAGGGTGCGAAAAAATATATGTGATAAGGAGAAAAAGGATGAAAAGCAAACTTAACATTGACCCAAAGGTTGTTGACAGCGCTCGCCAGCATGCCGCGAATATCGCACACGATATGCAGGAATTCATCGATCGCCATACAACTGTGTCAACCGAAAGAACAATCGTTAGACTTTTAGGCGTCGACGGCGTTGACGAGCTTGAAACACCGCTTCCTAACGTGGTTGTAGACCACATCAAAGAGGCAGGCGCGCTGCCTACGGGAGCTGCATACTGGATCGGCAACGCAATCGTACAGACAGGAAAAGAGCCGCAGGAAATCGCAGAGGAAATCGCAGCAGGGAAACTGGAAATCACCAAGCTTCCTACATGCTCCCAGGAAGAAGCCGCAGAAGCTCTCAAGCCTGCAATCAAGAAGACATTTGAAAGAATCGATATGCAAAAGGCGAAACGCGCCGAATACCTCGAAAGAATCGGAGAAGGTCCTGAGCCTTACCTTTATGTAATCGTAGCAACAGGTAATATTTACGAAGACGTTATCCAGGCACAGGCTGCAGCAAGACAGGGCGCAGACATCATTGCGGTTATCAGAACCACAGCTCAGTCCCTTCTTGACTATGTACCTTATGGCCCGACAACAGAAGGATTCGGCGGAACATATGCAACTCAGGAAAACTTCAGAATCATGAGAAAAGCCCTCGACGAAGTAGGCGAAGAAGTTGGAAGATATATCAGACTTTGCAACTACTCATCCGGTATGTGTATGCCTGAGATCGCAGCCATGGGCGCGCTGGAAAGACTTGATGTAATGCTTAACGACGCAATCTACGGCATCCTTTTCCGTGACATCAACATGCAGAGAACTTTGGTTGACCAGTTCATGTCCAGAGTAATCATCGGATACTGCGGAATCATCTTTAACTCCGGCGAGGACAACTACCTCACAACAGACGATGCAATCGAGTCCGCTCACACGGTAACAGCTTCCCAGTTCATCAACGAACAGTTTGCGGTACTTGCAAACATTCCGGAAAACCAGATGGGTCTTGGACACGCATTCGAAATGGATCCAAATACAGAAGACGGCTTCCTTCTTGAATTATCACAGGCAATCATGGCAAGAGAAATCTTCCCGAATGCAAGACTCAAATACATGCCGCCTACAAAATTCATGACAGGTAACATTTTCAGAGGACACATCCAGGATGCTCTTTTCAACCTGGTTGCAATCTGGTCCGGTCAGTCCTTGCAGCTGCTTGGTATGCTTACGGAAGCTATCCATACACCGCATATGCAGGACAGATATCTTTCCATCGAAAATGCAAAGTACATCTTCAACAACTGCAAGCACATCGGTGATGAAGTTGAATTCAAGAAAGACGGAATCATCCAGAAGCGTGCACAGGAGGTTCTGGGCAAGGCTGATGCTCTCCTTGCAGAAGTTGAAAAAGACGGACTTTTCAAGACAATCGAACAGGGCAAGTTCGGCGGCGTAAAGCGTCCGTTCGACGGCGGCCACGGTCTTGAGGGCGTTTGCACGAAGGGTGAAAACTACTTCAATCCGTTTATCGCACTGTTTATGGATCACGAATAAGGAGGTAGGAAACAATGGCAGATAATAAGACAGCAACAACTCAGGTTGATTTAACTTGTGTCAAGCCTTATGGCGACGCATTAAACGACGGTAAAGTCGAAATGGCATTCACGCTTCCGGTTCCTTATGGTGAAGAAGCAGAAGAATGCGCAAAGCAGTATGCAAAGAAAATGGGTTTTGAAGAACCTAACGTAACATATTATTGCGAGCTGACTCCGGGCTACACCTTCTTCGTAGTTTACGGTTCGGCTCAGGCAACCATCGACTTCACGGCAATCAAGGTTCCGAAGGTAGAAGGTACCGTTATGGACCGTGTTGAATGCGGCGAATGGATCGGCGAACATATCGGCAGAGACATCGTTGTAGTAGGCGCTTCCATCGAATCCGACGCTCATACCGTAGGTATCGACGCAATCATTCAGATGAAGGGTTTCCACGGACATTTCGGCCTCGAAAGATTCAAACATGTTGTTCCGTACAACATGGGTTCCCAGGTTCCTTGCGAGGCTTTGATTGCAAAGGCAAAGGAAGTAAATGCAGACGCTATCCTGGTATCCCAGACGGTAACTCAGAAGGATATCCACATCAAACAGCTCACCAAGATGGAAGAGCTTATGGAAGCAGAAGGCCTTCGCGACAAGGTAATCCTTACCTGCGGCGGCCCGAGAATCTCCCACGAGCTTGCTCAGGAATTGGGCTACGATGCAGGCTTTGGCCCGGGCAAGTATGCAGAACATGTAATGAGCTACATCATGCAGGAAGTCGAAAAGCGCGGCTGGCAGGATAAGCCTAGCATTGCTGACAGATAAGATTTGAATCTCATTTGCCCGGCCTATTTCGGCCGGGCAGGTGAATTTAAGCTATACATCCTCACTTGACAAAAGCCCGCGGCGAGAGTAAGGTATAAGAGATGTATATTGTAATACTAAACAGGAAGGTGAAAACATGGTTAACAAAATTAAGACTGCGCAAGAAGCGGTAGCCGGCGTAAAAGACGGCATGACTATCATGGTCGGCGGATTCCTTGCAACAGGTTCCCCTGAGATCTTGATGGACGCATTAGTAGAAAAAGGCGTAAAGCACCTGACCGTAATCGGAAACGACGGCGGACTCGATGCAGGACAGCCTGCCGGAGAATTTGCGGCGAAGACTGCAAGAGGTATCGGCAAATTACTCGAACACCACATGGTAGATCACATCATCGCATCCCACCTTGGTGTTAACCCGAAATTGAACGAACAGTTCGCAGAGGGAACTCTCAAATACACATTGGTTCCGCAAGGCACACTGGCAGAAAAGATCAGAGCTGCAGCTTACGGCCTTGGCGGCGTGCTTACTCCTACAGGCGTTGGTACACCTATGGAAACAGAGCTTGACGAACTGGGAAGAGAAAAGAAAGTCGTAGAGATTAACGGCAAAAAATACTTGTTCGAATTGCCGCTCTTCGCTGACTATTCGTTCATCAGACCATCCGTTGCCGACAAATTTGGTAACTACTACTGCTCAAAAGCAACCAAGAACTTCAACTATGTAATGGCAGGAGCTTCGACTCACACGATTATTGCGCCTGAAAAGCTGGTTGAAATCGGTGAAATCGACCCTGACTACTTCGCAGTTGCAGGCGTGCTGGTAGATACTATTGTGGAAGGAGAAAAGAAATGGCAGATTTAAAAGTAAGAATCGCGAAAAGATGCGCGAAAGAATTCCAGGACGGAGATTTCATTAACCTCGGAATCGGACTTCCTACTATGGTTGCTGATTTCCTTCCGGAGGACATTCAGGTTACCTGCCACTCCGAAAACGGATTCGCAGGAATCGACGCAGTTGCGGACGCTTCCAACCTCGACGTTGATATCATCAACTCCGGCGGAACTTATGTAACAGCAGTTCCAAGAGTAAAATATTTCGATACAGCAGAGTCCTTCGGCCTTGTAAGAGGCGGACATGTAAAGGCTACGGTTCTTGGCGCTATGGAGGTTGCCGAAAACGGAGACCTTGCTAACTGGATCGTACCTGGCAAGAAAGTTGCAGGTATGGGCGGCGCTATGGACCTTTGTGCAGGATGCCCTCAGGTTATCATCACCATGCTCCATACCCAGAAGGGTAACCACAAGATCCTTAAGAAATGCACACTTCCGCTTACAGCAGAAAAATGCGTAACAAAGATCATCACCGAAATGGCTGTTATGGAAGTCAGAGGAAGCGGCATCTGGGTAACAGAGCTTCACCCTGACTACACTTGGGATGAGCTTCAGGCTGCGACAGGATGCGAGCTGCACAAGGATCCAAACCTCAAAGCTATGGAAGAAGAGTAAAACAAACAGTAAAGCGGCTCGAAAGAGCCGCTTTTGTGTTTTTTGATTAGCGTTCGAAGCACTTTTTGAAGTAGGCGACTGCGCATATGCCGCCGATCACGGCGCCGGCAATATACCAGTACTCGCCAGGCTCGGCATAGCCAAGAGGCCTTGCGAAGGCGCAGCCCAAGGCGAAGAGCGCGCATAGAATGCTCTTGATCAGAGCCGACTTCTTACTTATGTTCATTTTCATATACCTCCATTATTCCAACCGATGCGGAGGCTCCGATGCGGTCTGCCCCGGCATTTATCATTTCTATAGCAGTTTCAAAATCCCTGATGCCGCCGCTTGCCTTTACCTCGAGGACGTCGCCTACGGTTTCCTTCATGAGGGCAACATCCTTTGCGGTAGCGCCGCCTTTGTTAAATCCGGTCGAAGTTTTGACGAATTTTGCTCCGGATTCGGCCGCAAGCTTACATGCCTCGACGATCTCATCGTCCGTAAGCAGACAGGTTTCTAAGATCACTTTGACGATTGCGCCATATTTGTCTGCGACCGCAACGACAGCCGAAAAGTCATCACGAATGTAATCATAGTCGCCGGACTTAAAAATTCCGACGTTGAGAACCATGTCTATTTCGCTTGCACCGTCCATGCACGCTTCCTCCGTCTCGAAGGCCTTAGAAGCGGTATTTGCCGCACCGAGAGGAAATCCGATAACGGCAGCAACATTAACATCCGAACCCTTTAGCCTGTCAGAGCAGCGCGATACATAGCAGCCGTTTACGCAGACGGAATAAAAATCCCACTTGAGAGCCTCATCACATAGCTTGTCTATCTGCTGCGTGCTTGCCTCCGGTTTTAGCAGCGTATGGTCAAAATATTTATTCAAAGGTTTCTTAAGATTCATTTTGTCTACCTCCAATCGTATCAAGAAGGACGAAAATCGCATCCTTTGCACAAAAGAAGTATATCATATATCCGCGAAGTTGAAAAGACATATTGCAAGAATGCGCCTTTGCGAATATAATGAGTATATTGAAAAGAAAGGAAATAGAATGGAAAAAATAAGAAAAAAGGCGGATTTTCTCGGGAGAATCAAATGGCTCGGACTTATCCTTGGCATATTTATGTATTATGCAACGGTAGACGCATTCGGAGATATAGTCTCTACGATTCTTGGATGCATCGCCGCCACATCCTTTTATATTATATGCGAAAACGAGCGAAAAACGATGATCTGCCGCCACGTGTCGCAGCAGCTCCGAGGCGTATTGCAAAAGATAGGACAGAGAGAAAGCGTTTTCGAGATAAAGGCCTCAAGCACCGGATTTGTCATCAGAGTATATTTGATAAGGGCAGGAGAAAGAGCGCCGCTATGCACGAAGGCGCTGCTTGATTCCATCGCAAACAGCTGGTACCGCTCGAGGGTTTGGGCGACGCAGATAGTGGATGTGGATGAGCCGGAAGAAATTCCGGATGCACAGAAGATGCTCAATGACGAGCTTTTTGAAGATCTCAAAAATAACAAGGACTAAAATCTTGAAATTCCAAAGAAATTGGTATAAAATATAAAGATGCATATATGACAAGCATGACAAGCTGCGAAAGGCGGCTTGCTGATCAGGAGGTACAATTATGGGAGTGAAAGTCGCAAAATTCGGCGGCTCATCCGTGGCAGACGGTATACAATTGACAAAGACAAGAGAAATAATCGAGCACGACCCGGACCGGCGATATATTGTCGTTTCGGCGCCGGGCAAGAGATATGAGGGCGATAGTAAGATTACGGATATTCTCTATCTTTGCAAGACTCATATAGATCACAATTTGCCATATGACCAGCTTTTTCAGGTGGTCTGTGACAGATATATGGCGGTAGAAATCAACCTCGGAGTGAAGGTTGACCTGATGAAATACTTTGGTGAGATTCGCGAAAATCTCAAAAAAAATCCATCTGCTGACTACATCGCATCCAGGGGGGAATACCTAAGCGCGGTGCTGGTTGCGGCATTCCTCGGATATGATTTTGTAGATACAGCAGATCTTATAAAATTTGACATGAAGGGCAGACTCCTTATGGATGAGACAGACAAGGCGCTTTCTGATGAGCTTGCAAAGCACGAAAGAGCGGTGCTTCCGGGATTTTATGGCAGCACGCCTGACGGCGCAATCAAGACATTTTCAAGAGGTGGCTCGGACATAACGGGAGCCCTGGTTGCTCGTGCGGTCAAAGCAGACGTATACGAAAACTGGACCGATGTTTCGGGCTTCCTTATGGCAGACCCGAGAATCGTCGAAAATCCAAAGCAGATCCGCGCGATTTCATATAAGGAGCTTAGAGAACTTTCGTATATGGGCGCAAGCGTTCTGCACGAGGATGCGATATATCCTGCGAGAATGGCAAATGTGCCTATCAATATCAGAAACACGAATCAGCCCGATGACAGAGGGACGTATATTACGGCGGAGGTTTCGGAAGAATACGAGAAGAAGCAAAACCGCATCATCACAGGAATTGCAGGCAGCAGAGACTTTACGGTTGTGGCAATTTATAAGAACATGATGAGTAGCGAGCGCGGATTTGTCAGAAAGATTCTTGATATACTCGATGATTATGACATCAATTTTGAGCATATACCAAGCGGGATCGACACGGTTTCTGTAGTGATGGCAAACGATGCAATAAACGGTAGACTTGAAGAAGTCCTAGATGAATTCCGCACCAGACTTCGCCCGGACAGCATAGATGTCTTGGAAAATATGGCACTTATCGCCACAGTGGGCCACGGAATGGCTTATAGACAGGGCGTTTCGGCGACTCTGTTTGAGGCTCTGGCAGGAGCAGGCGTCAATGTAAGGATGATCGAGCAGGGCTCCAGCGAAATGAATATCATCGTAGGCGTTGAAAATAAAGATTTTGAAAAGGCCATAAGAGCTATTTACGATGCTTTCGTGGACGAAAAGGAGGACTTATGAAGAAACTTGTAACTATAAGCCGTCAATATGGCAGCGGCGGCAGAATCATCGGAAAGCTGCTGGCGGATAAATTGGGGGTGCCTTTTTATGACAAGGAGATCCTCGATATGGCGTCTGAGGACAGCGGATTTTCGCGTGAACTCATGGAGGGAACGGAGCTGAAGGCAAAGAGCAGCTTCGCATATAACCTTTCGTCGGTGCTCAGCTTCAGCGAAGGTGTCAGCGGAAGCCCCCTCTCGGTGAACGAAAGGCTTTTCCTTGCACAGTTTGAGACGATCAAGAAGATCGGCGCTACCGGAGAAGGCGTAATCGTAGGAAGATGTGCAGACTATGTGCTTCGGGATATGCCGGGAGTTACGAATGTTTTCATCCATGCCGAGCTTGAGGATAGACAAAAGCGCGCGGCGGAGGTTTATGGAGACGATCCTTCGAAGGTTCGGGAACTTATCGCCACCTATGACAAGGCACGCCAAAATTATTATAACTATCACACGGACCAGAAATGGGGCGAATATAAGAACTATAATTTGTCCATTAACAGCAGTTATATCAGCGAAGAGGAGGCCGCAGGGCTGATCGCGACCTACATAGAACACAGGAGGTACAAGGAATGAAAAGAGGAATAGTTGAAGCAAAGAAAACAAAGAAGACAGATGGAAAGAAAAAAGTAAAGACTTTGGGAAAAACTATGGCAGCGTTTCTTGCGGCGGGAGTTGCACTTATCGCACTCACGGACAAGGCTATGACCAAGGCTTATCCGCAGGAAGACGAGGAGGAAAAATAGAATGAAAGAAGGTAAAGGAACATATTATATCACGACGCCGATTTATTACCCAAGTGCGAACCTTCATATCGGGCATACCTATTGCACGGTGATGGCGGACGCTATGGCAAGATTCAAACGGCTTTGCGGATATGATGTAAGATTCCTTACGGGAACCGATGAACACGGGCAGAAGATTCAAACAATTGCCGAAGAAAAGGGCGTGAGCCCGCAGGAATATGTGGATGAGGTCGTTGACGGGATCAAGAAGCTCTGGGACAAGATGGAGATTTCAAACGATGACTTCATCAGAACGACCGAGCCGCGCCATATCAAACGTGTTCAGGATATTTTCATGAAAATCTACGAAAATGGCGATATCTATAAGGGAGAATACAAGGGACTCTATTGCACGCCATGCGAGAGCTTTTGGACGGAGAGCCAGCTTATAAACGGCTGCTGCCCGGACTGCGGCAGGCCCGTTCAGGCGGCAAAGGAAGAGGCATATTTCTTCAAACTGTCGAGGTATGCACCGGCGCTTTTGGACCTTTTCGAAAAAAATCCTGACTTTTTGCAGCCTGATACGCGCAGAAATGAGATGGTTTCCTTCATAAATCAGGGTCTTGATGACCTTTGCATTTCGCGTTCGACCTTTGACTGGGGGATCCCGGTTCCGCTCGACGAAAAGCATGTAATCTATGTATGGCTCGATGCGCTGACAAACTATATCACGGCGCTGGGCTACCCGGACGATCCGGAGCTTTATGACAAATATTGGCCGGCGGATGTTCATCTTGTTGGCAAGGAGATCGTCAGATTCCACAGTATCATCTGGCCGGCTATGCTGATGAGTGCGGGCCTGCCGCTTCCGAAGCAGGTGCGCGGACATGGCTGGCTTCTCATGGGCGGCGAAAAGGTTTCAAAGTCCAAGGCGGCGAAGGGCTCGGATGTTATCGACCCGGTAATCCTCATCGAAAGATATGGAATCGATGCTTTGAAATATTTCCTTCTTCGCGAATATACCTTCGGGCAGGACGGCGTGTTCACAAACGAGGTTATGCTGAAGAGGATGAATTATGACCTGGCAAACGACCTTGGAAATCTGGTTTCCAGAACCGTATCCATGATCGAAAAATATGACGGAGGAGTTGTGCCGGATGCACTTTCCGATGCACAGGACGAAATCGATGCGGATCTTCGGGCAATTGCAACGGGTGCAGCATCCAAGGTCGAGGAGCAGATGGACAAGTTTGCCTTCAACATGGCACTCGAAGAAATCTGGATCGTGGTTCGCCGTGCCAATAAATATATCGACGAAAAAGCGCCTTGGGTGCTCGCAAAGACTGCAGATACGGATCCTGCGGCAAAGGCAAAGCTCGATACGACCATGCATAATCTCGCAGAGACGATACGCATAATTTCGATACTCATCTATCCGTTCATGCACAGCACCGCAAAGGAAATCAGAAAACAAATGGGTCTGTGGTATGCGGACGTTGTCTGGGAGGATGCCTTCGAATTTGGCATGATGTGCAAGGAGCAGGTTAAGAAGGGCGATGCCATCTTCCCGCGCCTTGACATCGACAAGGAGCTTGAGGAGCTCTATGCCATCAGCGAATCGCTAAAAAAGGAGAAGGAGCCTGATAACATCCCGCTTGAGCTGAAACCTGAGATCACCTATGATGACTTCGACAAGATCGACTTTCGCGTGGGGCTGATCGAAAAGGCAAAGAAGCATCCGAAGGCGGATAAGCTGCTCGTTTTCCAGGTAAAGATGGGAACCGAGCGCCGGCAGATCATCAGCGGAGTCGCAAAGGATTTTAAGCCGGAAGAAATGGTCGGAAGGAAGGTAATTGTTGTTGCAAACCTTGCGCCGCGCCAGCTCAGAGGCATGGAGTCCAAGGGAATGCTGCTGTTTGCGGATAACGGTGAGCGCTGCGAAATTGTAACTACAGATGCGCCGGACGGCGAAGTGGTTTGCTAAACACATATAAGTTTTGACTAAAAATTGTCCGCAGGAGGCTTTGCCGGATGCGGACAATTTTTTTAGAATCGGAATTGGAGGGAAAACGGATGGGAGTAATGCTCTTTGATACGCATACTCATTTGAATAATGATGGATTTACGGAGGCGGAGCGGGAGGCTCTTGCGGCAGAAATTGAAGGCTCGGATGTTGGCCTTGTGATGGATGTTGGATTCGATGAGCCTTCGAGCATATTGGCTGTTCAGCACGCGAGGCGCTACCCATGGTGCTATGCGGCGGTCGGTATGCATCCGCACGATTCGAGGCTGATGGACGAGGCGATGCTCGAGAGATTCCGGGAACTGGCCAAGGCAGAGCCCAAAGTGCGGGCGATAGGCGAAATCGGACTCGACTTTCACTATGACCTATCGCCGCGGGATACGCAGCGCTACTGGTTTCGCAGGCAGATCCGGCTGGCAAACGAGCTGAGGCTCCCGATCGTGGTGCATTCAAGGGATGCAGATCAGGAGGTGTTCGATATACTTATGGAGGAGGGAGCCTTCTCAGAGGAGCGCAAGTCGTGGTTTGCGCATCGCCGCCTGCCGGCCGCGCCCGCGGAGTTTGATGTGCTGGGCGCGGGCGGCACGGTGCTTTCGCACCGGCAGGTCGCCTTCGGCGACTGCGGCGGCGATGCCAGGGTTGATATCCACTGCTTCAGCGGAAGCAGAGAGCTTGCCATAGAATATGTGAAAGCGGGCGCGACCATCGGGCTTGACGGCCCGCTCACCTATAAGAATAATAAGAAGACGGTGCGGGTGGTCGAAGCGCTTCCGCTCGAGTTTATAATGGCAGAGACCGACGCACCGTACCTTAGCCCGGTTCCGCACCGCGGAGAGCAGAGCAAGAGCCAATATGTCGAGTTCGTGGTGCGAAAAATCGCCGAAATCAAGGGTATAAGCTATGAGAAAGCGGCAGAGGAAACCTATCAAAACGGAAAAACCTTTTTCGGGATTTGATTCTCAGACAAATCCAAACTACACAGAAAACACATAGAAATAGCAGCCGCTTTGTGCTAAAATACAAATATGGATGTTAAACAAAAGGTATTATCGACAATAAAAAACTATGACCTCTTGCCAAACGGCGCGCACATCGTACTGGGACTGTCGGGAGGCCCTGATTCGGTGTGCCTTTTTGAGGTGCTTTGCGAGCTACAAAACACATACAATTACATAATTCATCCCGTGCATGTGAACCATAAGCTAAGACCCGGCGATGCCGAGCGCGACCAGGCATTCGTAGAAGATATCTGCAGGAAGAGGGGTCTTGAATGCAGGACCTTCGTTGTGGACTGCAATAAGCTTGCGCTCGAGGAGGGCATGACATCAGAAGAAGCCGGCAGAAAGGCAAGATACGGGGCGTTTTTTGCGGTAGCACAGGAGCTTGCATCCGAAGATCCCGCACGAAAAATCGCCATAGCGGTAGCCCAGAATGCAAACGATCAGGCCGAGACGATTTTGTTTAGACTGCTGCGCGGAACAGGCACCGACGGTCTTGCAGGCATCGCATATAAACGATATGAGAAGGGAATCGCAGTGGTTCGCCCGCTCCTGGATATACAGCGGGATGCGATCGAAAACTATTGCATCTCGCGGAGCTTGTCGCCGCGGATCGACCATACCAACAAAGAACCTATTTATACCAGAAACAAAATCAGGCTCGAGCTTTTGCCTTTCCTTGCCGAAAGGTTCAATCCGAATATAATCGAAACCCTCGATAGACTCGGTCAAAATGCGGCTTTGGACAAGGACTACATTTGGCAGCAGGCCAGAATGGCATATGATGAGCTAAAGGCAAGATCGCCAGAAGGCAATGCGGCCGCAGAAGCTGATATCCCGACGCTTTCGCAGCTTCACGGAGCAGTCAGGATGCGAGTATATAATTTGATTCTGGCAGGCATTGGCCTTGCCGAAAATATCACCGAGGGACAGCTGAATGCAATAGAAAAAGTCCGGATTTCCAAGAGCCCGTCGGCAATGTGCGATTTGACCCAAGGATATGCGGTATATAAAGAATATGAAAAGCTCAGATTTTACAGGAAGGACCCGCAGAAGGACCCGGAAGCAGAATACAAAATGATTTTTATGAGCGCAGAAGAATATGAGGCGGCGGGTCTTGATCCTTCCGCCGGGCCGAAAGAAAAAAGCGATGTAGTGGCGGTCGGCATATTCGGATTGCCGGAAAATGCAAGGGATGCTATTTGTATAAGAAAGCGCCGGGACGGAGATGTCATTGCAATACGTACCGCAGGAGAAATCCGCCACAAGAAACTTCAGGACTTCTTCGTGGATGCAAAGCTTGCAAAAAATCTTCGAGACGAGGTGGATTTGCTGGCATACGGCAGTCGAATTTTGTGGATACTGCCTTCGCCGCATTTTCCAAAGGAACAATATAGACAAAAGGGCAGATTTTCCGCAGAATTCAGGCCAAATGATGGCGCAGAAACAATATTGATGCTTGAAATTTTGCGTAATTTGTGATAAAATACAACGAAATATTTGTGAATACAAACAACTGAAAGGGGTAAGAAGTGAAAAAATTCTCTAGAAATCTAAGTATATATATTCTGGTCTTCACCCTCGTGCTGTCTCTTGCATATTTCTGCAAGGGATTCATGAGCAGCGATCAGCTTTCGCTGAAGGAGGTTTCGTTCTCAGAATTCACAGAAATGGTGAAGGAGGAAAAGCTATCGGAAATCTCCATTGAGGGAACGACGCTCACGGGAGCAATCAGCCAGACATCGCTGGTCTATGCCTATGCACCGTCGATAGTGGAAATAAATTGGCTGGAAGAAACCTATATCTTTGATCAGATGGATAGGGGCATAATTACGAGTCTTTCCAGTCCGAAGCCTGATACCAGCTCATGGCTGTGGTCACTGATTCCAAATATAATCATGATCGGCGCGCTGGTTTTCCTGTTCTATTTTATGATGAATCAGGGCGGAAACGGCAAGGCTTTCCAGTTCGGCAGGTCAAGAGCCAAGATGGTCAAAGGGGCAGACAAGCAGATTACATTCAAGGATGTAGCAGGACTCGAAGAGGAAAAACAGGAGCTTGAGGAGGTAGTCGATTTCCTCAAGGACCCGAGAAAATACAAGGACCTCGGAGCAAGAATCCCCAAGGGCATCCTGCTTGTGGGTCCTCCGGGAACAGGAAAAACCTATATTTCCAAGGCGACGGCAGGAGAAGCCGGTGTTCCTTTCTTTACCATCAGCGGTTCGGACTTCGTTGAGATGTTCGTAGGCGTGGGTGCATCCAGAGTAAGAGACCTGTTCGACCAGGCAAAGAAAAACGCTCCTTGCATCATTTTCATCGACGAAATCGATGCGGTAGGCCGCAAGAGAGGCGCAGGAATTGGCGGCGGACACGACGAAAGAGAACAAACCTTGAACCAGCTTCTCGTTGAAATGGACGGATTCTCGGAGAACTCGGGAATCATAATTCTGGCTGCAACCAACAGGCCGGACATCTTAGACCCGGCACTTCTTAGACCGGGAAGATTCGATAGACAGGTTGTAATCGGTATTCCGGATGTCAAGGGAAGAGAAGAAATCATCAAGGTCCATGCAAAGAACAAGCCTCTGGCAGAAGATGTTACGCCGAAGATTCTTGCAAGAAGAACCATGGGATTTACTCCTGCGGATCTTGAAAACGTGCTGAACGAGGCGGCGCTGATTACGGCACGCAGAAACGGCAGATTCATCAGAATGGAAGAAATAGAAGAGGCGATTCGCAAGGTTCAGATGGGTCCTGCGAAGAAATCCAAGGTTGTTTCTGATGAGGAGAAACGCCTTACGGCATATCATGAGGCAGGCCATGCAATCGTTGCGAGGTCGCTGCCGAGGCACATGCCGATTCACGAGGTTACAATCATTCCTCGCGGCAGGGCAGGCGGATATACCATGTACCTTCCGGAGGATGATAAGATGTTCGACACCAAGACATCGATGTACAATCATATCGTTTCTTGCATGGGTGGCAGAGTTGCAGAGAAACTCAAGCTCGAGGATATTTCCATCGGGGCCTCAGGTGACATCAAGCAGGCTACTCAGATTGCCCGCGAAATGGTTACAAAGTACGGCTTCAGCGACAAGCTGGGAGCAGTAAATTATGGCAGTGACGACGAAGTTTTCCTGGGCAATGATTTTACGGCACACAAAAATTATTCCGAGCATACAGCCTGCGAAATCGACGAAGAGATCAAGAGGCTCGTGGACGAAGCCTATGAGGAAGCAATGCGCATCTTAACGGAAAAAGACGATGTCCTCGAAAGAGTAGCAAAGGCGCTCCTGTATGTTGAGACCATCGACGGCGACCAGTTCGAAGACCTTTATACCGGCAAGATTACGGCAGAGGCTCTCAGGGATCGTGTGGAGAAGGCAGACGAAGAAAAGAAGGCGCAGGACGAGAAGGAAGCCAAGGAAAGCGAAGAATTGCGTCAGGAAGAAGAGCGCAAGCTCATGGAAGAGCTAAAAAAATATGACTCTGATTATTTAGCGGAGGATGACGCACCGCAGACGGATGCGGAAAAGCCTCAGGAAGAAGAGGAAAAGGATGAAAGTAACAGTTAAGGATTGTTTGCAGCTCGATTCGTTCAGGAAGTGCATCGTGCTTGCCGGCGAGAAAAATATGGAAAGCCGCGTCAAGGCAGTGTCCGTAATGGATGCGGCGACTCCGGCGGAGGCGCTTTCTTGCAACGGAAACAGCGAAACGATGATTCTGACGACATTTGCGGGCATGAAAAAGGATACGCAGGCCCAGTGCGAAACCGTTCGCGAGCTCGCGAAGGCCGGCATCTCCGCAATCGTAGTTTTTCAGCGCGAAAAGACCATGCGACCGGTTGATAAAGAAGTTACTGCGGCCGCCGATGCTGCGGGCATGCCTCTCCTTCTCATGGTAGATAGCGAAGGGACGGACTACTCCAAGATCATCGGGGAGGTAATGGAGCAGGTGCTCTATGGCAACAACTTCAAGAACAGTCTCATCAACAATACGATTTTCCATCTGCTCAACTTCGAAAAACATGCGAACTTTCAGCAGGCATTGCACGAGGCGGCGGTGAATAACGACTTTCAGGTGGTGCTCCTCAGCGAGGAATTCAATCCTGTTTTCACGGTTGAAACACGCCACCAGGCAACGATAAACGAGGTGATTCGCCGTGGCAGAGAGGTTGCGCTCAACCTCGGGCATATTTATAGCCTCATCGAGATAAACGGAGTGCTGACTTACTGGGGGCTTCTTTATCTGAATAACGAAAAATATTATCTCATCATCGTGGATAATGACGATAATTATTCGGCAGGAGAGATTACAAAACTTGCCGAAATTATCGAGCTTGCCATGGGAATGTGGAAATTCACGCCGGAGCGCGACGCAAAGGCGGAGCTTGTCAAGGCGCTGATTCGAGGAAACAAGAGCCTTGCCTACTCGCTTCGCGAGGAGGCCGGCATACGCGCATCGGACATTTTGTCCGTGGTATATGCCAGGGGCATCGAAACCGGCAGCGCAGATACGGTTATCGACGAATATGTAGAAAAGGGTCTTCTGAATATAATCAAGATAACCGAGGATGACGAAAGCTACGCGGTACTTCTTGCCGGCGAGAAAACGGCCGAAGACGACGAGATATCGGAAATGTCGGTATGCATTTCGTTCTTCGACAGGCTGAAGGAGAACAAGAGCGTTAGAATTTTCCATGTAACGGGCGTCGACAGGATAGAAGGCGCCGGAGATGGATTCAGACTGATCGGTGAGACCTGGGCATTCGTCGAAAACATTTTCCCGTACAAGCGCGTATTTTCCAAGTATGAGCTCGCGCTGGTGAGCAACTGTATCAGCATTCAGGTTCAGGGAGGTCATCTGAAGAAAAATTACATGGATCTGCTTGCTCCGTTCAGAAAAGAAGGGGACAACAAGTCAAAGCAGCTCCTAGAGACGCTCGAAACCTTCGCACTGGATGCCGGCATGAACAGCGGCAAGACGTCGGAGTTTATGGGAATACATACCAATACCGTTCAGTACAGACTGAAGAAGATCAATGACCTTCTGGGCGCCGAAATCACGGGAAACCGCGTGATCCCTGGGCTTACCATCGCGCTTGCACTCCAGAGAATGGAGAATGCGAAGAAGTAGGCCATGGTAAAAGCAAATTTGGAAATCGGTAATATTAAGCTCGAAAGCCCATTTCTGCTGGCGCCGCTGGCGGGAGTTACGGATGCGCCCTTTCGCAGGATTTGCAAGGAGATGGGAGCAGGTCTTGTATACTCAGAGATGGTAAGCGCCAAGGGGCTTTGGTTTAAGGACAAGAATACAGGCAGGCTCCTCGAAATCTTGGATGGCGAGGAGCCTGTGGCATACCAGATTTTCGGCCGCGAGCCGGAAATCATCGCATTCGCCGCCGAGAAATTGGCAGGATGCAAAAATGCCATACTCGATATAAATATGGGATGTCCCGTGCCGAAGGTCGTAAAAAACGGCGAAGGCTCGGCCCTTATGAAGGACCCGCAGCTTGTATTTGACATTGTGGAAGCTGCGGTAAAATGTGCCGGCAAGCCGGTAACTGTCAAGATCCGTGCAGGCTGGGATGAGAACTCGATAAATGCAGTGGAGGTAGCCGGCGCCGCCGCGGCGGCCGGGGCCGCCGCGGTCGCGGTCCACGCCCGCACCCGCGAGCAGTTTTACAGCGGGCGGGCGGACCGCGCCGTCATAGCCGCCGTTAAACACGCGGTGTCGATTCCGGTCATCGGAAACGGCGACGTGACGGACGGCGCCTCAGCGCTCAGCATGATGGACCAGACCGGCTGCGACTTCGTAATGGTCGGCCGCGGAGCGCTTGGAAACCCGTGGATATTCCGGGAGCTTAATGCAGCTTATCTTGGCGAAGAGCTTCCGCCGCCGCAGAGCCCAGAAGACAGAAAAAAGATGATGCTTCGGCACTTTCGCGACATGCTTTCGCTGAAGGGCGAATATGCGGCAGTCCGCCAGATGCGAAAGCACGTAGGCTGGTATCTGAAAGGACAGCCAGGCTCTGCGGCTTTTCGCGGCATGGTAAATACCATTACCGAGCCTGATAGGCTTGAAGAAGCGATTATGAATCTGGGTTTCAAATAGGAAGAAGCCGGAGCCGCAATAAGCAAAATGTCAAAGGGGAAACATGAAAGAGCTGTTTGAGATTTTTTTTGCTTCCGCGAGAGTGGGAGCCTTGACATTCGGCGGCGGATATGCGATGCTGCCGATTTTGCAAAGAGAAATAGTCGAAAGCAAGGGTTGGAACACAGAAGCGGAGATCCTGGATTACTATGCGATGGCGCAGTGCCTTCCCGGAATCCTCATGGTCAACACCCTTGCGTTCATAGGGAAAAACAGAAAAGGAAACCTCGGGGCGCTTTTCGCCGCGCTGGGCGCGGCGGTGCCGTCCTTCATCATAATAACTGTGATTGCGGCGCTGCTGACGGCCTTCGCAGATTATCCCGCCGTCAAAAGCGCCTTCGCAGGCATAAGAGTCTGCGTATGCGTTCTGATTTTCAATGCCGTATTGAAACTGTGGAAAAGTGCGATCACGGATATAAAATGCCTGATCCTCTTCCTTGGTGTTTTGATAGCCTCGCTTGCCGCAGGCATAACGCCGATCGTTTTCGTGCTTGTATCGGCACTGCTTGGGATCGCAGTAACCTTGCTGAGTTCAAGAGCAAAGACAGGACTTGGCAAAGGAGGCGGCCAAGATGACTGAGCTTAGGCTTTTTTATGAGTTTCTCAAGATAGGTCTGTTCTCTATAGGAGGCGGAATGGCGACACTTCCGTTCCTGCAGGATATGGCAGATAGAACCGGCTGGTGCACGGCGGCCGAGATTGCCGACATGCTGGCAGTTTCCGAGTCTACACCTGGGCCAATCGGCATAAACATGGCAACTTATGTTGGATACGAAGTTTCGGGCATACCGGGCGCGATATGCGCGACGCTTGGCGTCATAATACCGGGAACGATTCTCGTAATAATCGTAATGTCGCTTATCGACAGGTTCCGCGAAAGCAAAATTTGCGAGGGTGCGTTTTACGGCCTGAGGCCGGCATCTACGGCGATGATTGCGGCGGCCGGCATTCTGGTCTGCGAATTGACATTTCTGAATAAAGACTTGTTTATAGAAACGGGCATGCCAAGGGATCTCCTGAATTTCAAGGCTTTGGTCCTCGCCGCACTGCTTCTTTTCCTGACGCGTGGCCCGAAGCTTACGAAAAACCTGCATCCGATAATATTCATCGCCTTTTCGGCGGCAATTGGTATTATCTTTTCCTTTGCCTAAGTTATCGCATGCAGAAAAATATAATCAAATATCTTTAGAATTTATGGAATGAGATTTTAACCATAATGGAAGGGAGATAATTATGCAAACTAAATCGAATACGAGACTCATCATAGGCGTGATCAGCACTGTGATCTTCGCGGCACTAGCCAGCAGGAGTCTTTCTCTTTTGGTGCAGGATTTTATAGATATGCACGAGTATATCATATATGATTTCCTTTGCCTGCTGGGATATTTAGCCCTTGCGGGGGGAGCCCTTGCAATTGGAATCGCAAAGCCAGGTAGACCGCTAGGCATGATTGCCTTTGCGGGTGCGTGCGTTATGACCGCAGCACAGCTTGTATATTTTCTGATAGGCTGCATATATGGGCGATATCTTGTTTGGAGCGAATTTTTATATAATGCACACTTTAATATTTTCTGTATTCTTCCTACGCTGCTAAAATTCCTGGCATTTGCTACATTTGCGCTTATTTTGGCATTGGGGTCGCTAAAGACTTTTTCAGAAAGAAAAGAGGCCTTCAGACACATTTGGGTAGTCACGCCGGCACTTATGCTGCTGGCCGCGCTCGCTCAGCAGATCCTCTTTGCTATATTCGGCTACAACTGGTACGGCGGCTACAGCGTGTTCGCGGCATCGAATTTTGCAACTTTGCTCTTTCAAATCGCAGGAATGTGCCTCCTGGGGATTCTGGTGCTAAATCCCAAATTGTTTGCAAAAGTTTTTCCGGAGACGTCTGAAACCGCAGGGGAGGAGCCTTGCCACGCAAAGCAGGATTACCGGGAGATGGCGCAGGAGGAAACCTCTGGCGAAGATACGAGAGAGGATTATGCCTCCGATGGACAAACCCGGTATTATTATGGCACATCCCGCAGAAATAACGAAGGGTATTTCGATATACTCCCGCATATATTATTGCTACTCTTCACATTCGGAATCTGGCGCCTCATCTGGGTCTACAAAATAACGGAATTTCTGAACAGGACGCCGGGAGAAGAAAAAAGAAGCGGAACCTGCCAGCTTCTGCTCTATATGTTTGTACCTTTTTATGATTATTACTGGATTTACAAGAGCTGCCAAAGGATCGACAAGCTAGGGGCAATCCACGGACTTCAGGGCGAAATTACGCTGATGTGCGTGCTGTTTCAGATCTTCATTTCGATACTGGCGCCGGTCTTCATGCAGGATAAAATTAACAATATTGTAAGCAAACAAAATTAAAACAAAAAAGTGGTTGAAATAAAAGAACTCAAATGATATAATGAACCCAACAAGAGGCGGGTCAAGACGCGGATAACCTTTCGAATAAATCAAGTCTTTAGGGGTTTGGATTTGCAGAAAGGAGTTGGTAGAATGAGAGTTACGATCACTTACTACAAAGGCAAACTTACGATCACGATAACCATGAAAAAATCCGCAGGACCCCAATTCTAGCGGATTTTTCTAAACGGATTTTTCGTTAGGTTGGGTATTGACCCGTCCTCTTGTTTCAAATATACCACATTCAAAGGGGCTTTGCAAGAACATTTTATCAAGGGGGAAATGAAAATGAAAACAAAAAACATCATCAAAAAAGCTTTTGCGCTTGCTACGGCGCTTGCGCTTATGACAGCGCTTGTATCCTGCGGAAACGGGGAAGCTGAAAGCAGCAGCGAGCCAAGCAATCAGACTGCGCAGACGGAGCAAACCGCTGCCCACGAAAAATACAAAGAAGCCATGCAAAATATGCTCGAAAGCCGCGTATTTCCAAACGGCCAGCAGCTTTATACCAACGCAGAGGGCGAAGATGATGAAAGCTCAATCTGGACGGACAACAAATTTGCTATTACCGATATCGACGGTGACGGCGAAGATGAACTGATTATAAACTTCAGCAACGCGCCCGCGGTAGGGGAAGTCTTCTATATCTTTGAATACGAGGCGGATTCGGACAGCCTCAAAGAAGAATTTACTGAGTTTCCGACTCCTGAGTTTTACGATAACGGCTATGTGACGGCTAAAGCTTCCCACAACCAAGGACTTGCAGGAAATTTCTGGCCATATACGATTTATAAATACGATGCAGGCGCAGGCGCCTACGTGCAGCAATACTATATCGACGCATGGAACAAGGAGCTTTTCCCGCAGGACTTTGAGGGGAACGCATATCCGGATGAAACCGACGAAAGCAATGCAGGGACCGTCTATTATCTTTACGAGGACGTGACGAAAGCCGCAGAGCCTGTTGACCGGGCAGCCTACGACAAACTCGTGGCAGATACCTACGGCCAGGCAGCCAAAATCACGATTAACTACAGCGACATTACGCAGGAAAACATCGACGCAATCGCATGAAATATCGAAGTAGTTGAGCGATAGAACGAAAATCCGCGCAGGAGGAATCTCCTTTGCGCGGATTTTTGTCAGGCTTGCCTCTTTCGCTGCGCCTTATTATTACTCGAATCTTTGGATTCTCTCGCCCCATGTCGGTAGATTTTTTACATTCTCGTCAGGTAATAAATGATAGTGCTGATACATTTTTATCGTTCTGTCGAGCGCAAGATATCCATCAACATAGATATCCGGCATCCATCCAAGTCCCTCAATATCACTTGAGCAGTTTCCTTCGATAAAGGCTTGGCATCCAACGGTAACTGCAAATTTCGAATTTGGAAGTATGTATTGCTGCGTACCGTCTCCTAGCATGCAGCCTCTGCTGTTGGTACCGATCAGCAAAGTATTTTTCATTTGCTTTATTGAAAGAATGCCTCTTTCGCCCGCCGATCCAATGTCCTTATCCATTAAGTATGCAAACAGATGTGTATTTTCTGCAAACGATCCATCCTGCTTTTCTTCATATAATCCAGGCGTTTCTGTAAAATCACTAAATGTTTTCCAAAATTTATTGGTTAAATCAGAAAACCTTTTCGTCGTGTTTATTGTAAGTTTCAGCGGTGTTCCGGAATAATTTTCATAAAATCCCTCAAGCCAAATATCCCCGCCTCCGCCGTTACCTCTGGAATCGATAATGAAATGAGAGGTTCCTTTCAGTTTCTTTGCTGTTTCAGGATATTTACACAGCTCTTCATAAGGCTCGTCCAAAAAGGACCGAATGCCCAACACGTAATATCCGTCATACAGCCCGGCTTGTGTGTTCGCGTAATCTGCATTTTTCTCCCGCAAAGACATGGCTCGGGTGTATTTGCATGAAACTTTATTTGTTTCACTGCCTCTCGAGAACGTCAGTGTGGTCTCCAGTGAATCCTTTGAACGAAGAAAAGTTCCGACCGCGTACGCAAGTTCTCCCTCTTCCGTTATCGTGGGCTTGATATATGCTGAAATATCGGAGCTGCTGCCGACTTCTTTGAGATACCATTTGGAGTCTTTGATGACTGTATAGAATCCCTTATCATCCTCATGGAAATAAACATCTTTTAAGTAACAATAGTACTTTAGATTGCCCGAATAGTCTAATGTTGATTTTTCGTTTACACGAAAATGGTCATCGTTTACAAAAGTGTAAGCGGCCAAGATCAGGTTTTGGAGCGTTTCCGCTTTGATATTGTCCCCGGATGCTTCCTGGATCCATTGTTTTAGTTTGCTATCAGCATCGTCCCAATCTTTGCGGTCGTATAAATAATAGGACCCGTAAGAACTTCTGCAAATTTTTGCGAAAAGATCAGCATCCTCCCATGCATCTTCCTTGCTGATTTCTTTATCGGATATTTTGCTATCGTACATTTGTGCTACTTTGATCTTTTCGATTTCTTTTTTGGACAGCGCTTGGAGGTCTTCGGCTACTGCTGCAGCATCTACATGAAGAGATTTGCACTTCAAGTTATTGATGCGTTCCTTGTTTGCCTTTGTTTGTAATTCTTTGATCGTCAGTTTCTTTTCCGGTAAAGAATCTGCCTCATCGTCAGAGACGCCGTCCCATTTTGCATTGCTCCATGTCATGGCGCCATCGCCGGCGGATCGATCTGCGGAAGTGAAAAATTCTGCGGCCAATGCGAATACGAAACAAATGCAAAGTATCGCCAATAATTTTTTCTTCATTCTTCTTGCTTTCTCCTTAACATGCTGATATTCTTTAGGCCTATGATATAAAAACTTTGCATCTAAGTCAAGCAATAAATTTGTTCAGTAAATTTTGCACGAAAAAAGAACGCCGGATTCCTCCGACATTTTTTCCTTATCTGATGTCTTTTTCCTCACTCCGCTTTGATTTTTAAGGGAAAATACGCTCAAACTATTGACTATTCCCTTATAATTGATTATAATTTAAGGGAAAGAAAAAAGGAGGTTAAGGGAATGAGACCTTTTAATTATTCTGCTATCAAGAATCAAAAGTGGGATTCTGAAATACTCGGATACATTGCTGCAATCTACAAAGAGGCTGGAAAGCAGGAGCTATACTTGAAGCAAAGGCCCGACGAGCTGGAGAAGCTGGTAGAGATTGCAAAGATTCAAAGTACGGAGGCATCTAACGCGATTGAAGGTATCGTTACTACCAACACCCGTATTAAACAGCTGGTGGAGGAGAAGACCACACCCCGCAACCGTGATGAGCAAGAGATCGCCGGTTATCGCGATGTGTTGTCTATTATCCATGCGAACTTTGACGCCATTCCTCTGCCCGGAAATTATATTCTGCAGCTTCATAAAATCATGTATAGCCACATGAATAATCCAATGGCCGGTCAGACGAAGAATGTTCAGAATTATATCAGTGCCACCTATCCGGATGGTCATACTGAGATTATTTTTACCCCCCTTGCCCCGTTTGAAACGCCGGAGGCCCTGGATAAGATCTGCGAAGAATATAACAAGGTCATCGGAAATATGGAACTGGAGCCTTTGATTGCTATTCCGATTTTTATCCATGATTTCCTGTGTGTTCACCCGTTTAACGATGGCAATGGTAGAATGAGCCGGTTGCTGACAACGCTCCTGCTCTATCGCTGTGGTTTTTATGTGGGTAAATATATCTCCCTTGAGGCTAAAATTGCCAAGAATAAGGACTTGTATTATGACGCGCTGAATCGTTCGCAGCACGGCTGGCATGAAGGAACCGAAGATGTGGTTCCATTCATCAAATATTTGTTGAGCACTATCCTGGCGGCCTATAAGGATTTTGGCGATAGATTTGCAATTGTGGAAGAAAAACTTCCTGCTATTGATATGGTACGCAAGGCAACACTGAACAAGATCGGACGCTTTACCAAGCAGGATATCCGTGAACAGTGTCCTTCTTTGAGTCTCAGCTCTGTAGAAGGAGCATTGCGCAAGATGGTTGCTACAGGTGAACTGAAGCGTGAAGGTGCCGGAAAATCTACTTGTTACATTCGATCGAAATGAGGAATGCAAAATGAATAGGCTTCTGCACGAAAAAAGAACGCCGGAAAATCCGGCGTCCATAG